>DATKUK010000102.1:0-207198 GCA_035530655.1 Phycisphaerae bacterium | reverse complement strand
TGAGTTGCGCGGACTGGGCCTCATCAGCCTGATGGAAGAGCATCGACGTCTTGCGTGTTCCTCGTGAACCGCCGTATACGGAACCGTACGTACGGTGGTGTGGGAGCCGGGTCAGGGCAACCGACCCGGCTACCCGATCGCCAGAACCGGTGTGCTAGGCGCAGAGGCCGGATATGGCGGTCCGTGCGAGCCCGCCCTGACCGGTGGTCCTGCCCGAGACAAGTCAGGGCTGAATCGCGACCAACGCGCCAACGACCTCAGCATTGCCGACGTCGTCCACGATCCGGGCTTGGCCGATTCGGTCGACCAGAACAAACCGCATGTGACCCGCTAGGAATTTTTTGTCGTGACGCATACGGCGTCCGAGAGCGTCTGCATCCAGCCGCTGGGGCAGCCTGCAAGGAAGCTGCAACCGCTCAGTGAGATCGCGGATCTGCCTGGCCTGATCCGGGTCGAGCAGGCCGCGGTGCGTGGCAATGTGATTGGCGGCTATCATTCCCAACGCCACACACTCGCCGTGCCTAAGTCCGAACTGACATTCCGCCTCAATGGCGTGCCCGATGGTATGCCCGAAATTCAGGATCGCCCTCAGTCCGGCCTCGCGCTCGTCCTCCGCGACGACCTCCGCCTTAATCCGACAGTTACGCTGGATGAGTTCGGCCAACACAGCCTCGTCGCCGCCGAGGATCAGGTTGGCACGCTCACGCTGCCACACGAAGAAATCTGCGTCGCGGATGGCGGCGTGTTTGATGCTTTCGGCCAAGCCGGCACGCAGGTCACGCTTATCGAGCGTGCGGAGGCATTCGACGTCGATGATCACAAGTCGTGGCTGGTGAAAGGCGCCAATGAGGTTCTTCCCACTGGGGTGATTGACGGCCGTCTTGCCCCCGACGCTGGCGTCGATGTCGGCCTCCAGCGTAGTCGGGACCTGAACAAAGGGCAGCCCCCGCAGCCAGGTGGCGGCCACAAAACCGCTCAAGTCGCCCACCACGCCGCCGCCGAGAGCAATGATGGCCGACTGACGGTCTACGCCCAGGGCGCTGAGTTGGTCATATAGCTGGCTGGCCACCGCAAGCGACTTCGACGACTCGCCCGGCGCGACCTCAAGTAGCGCCGTCCTGCAGCCAGCCTCCCCCAAAGAAGTCAGGAGGCGCTCAGCATATAGCCCCGCAACCGTGTGGTCGGAAACCACTACGGCACTTGTCGGTACGAGGCGCGGCCCCAAAAGGTCACCAAAACGATTCAAGAGCCCCGAGCCAATGAGAACCGGGTACCCGCGATCGCCCAGATTAACGTCGAGTGTGAGCATGTGGAGTTTAGCCGTTTTGCGGGATGTTAATCCCTTCTACTGCAATGAGTTACAAATTAATGGCAAGTTCCTGTGCAAGGCCCGAGTTGCTCGGAATTGGCTAGCGGGCTCCAGCGGGGGTCCTCAACGGCATTACCCGGTCGAAAATGGCTAAAGTTTACAGCATAACAGTCTGCCACAATGAACGTTACCACATTTGCCCGCTGGCTGCGGGGCTGCCTGAAGTCCCGATCAGTTGGTCCGACGGCGTCCGCTGGACACCCTCATCGTGCCGGGACACCGCGTCACTACGATAACGACCCGCTCGCGCCGGGGCCAGCCGTGGACTGCGATCGCTTGGCGTCCGTGACAGGTTGCCCCACTGAAGCCACATAGGCGATGCCTGCCGAGCGGATAGAACGCGTGGAACTGCCCGGAAGGCTGGCCAGCGGCGAACGAGAATGCGCAGGTGCTTTCCCGACCGGCAAGGCCATGCAGATGGTCTGGGCGCGGGCTGTGGATGATTATCCGCCACAAAGGCCCCAGGCGGTGGCGGCGCATCGTCGCTCGCGTATGTAAAGTTCGCTTTTATCGAACCTTACGGCCACTTTAGGTCTGTCGAGATCGCCAAGTAGCTGAATATGAACGTTCATCGGCGAATAGGGGGACAGGAGTTAACTTCTTTTTGTACAGCATCTTACAAGATCAGCTCGGTGCCGACCGGGTCAGGATCGCTTCTGCGATAGGGGCTTGACCGCCGGGCCGACGGCCGGTAGAATGGGCCCGCAATATGGCACAGTTATCTGCTACGACAGCGGCTGGCCGGAGGCGGAACAGCAACGGGGTCATCCGGACATATCGCGCGGCGCTGAGGTTCCTCGGGTCTGTAACCGATTACGAGAAGCTGACGCGTGTGGGGTACAACCACACGACCTTCAACCTTTCGAGGATGAATCGCCTTCTGAAAGGGTTGGGCAACCCGCATCGCAGCTTCCGCAGTGTGCATATCGCTGGTACGAAGGGCAAGGGCTCGACTGCGACGATGTTGGCGCGGATGTTGGAAGCATGCGGGCGACGGACGGGGCTTTACACCTCTCCCCACTTGGTGGATCTGCGCGAGCGAATCAGTGTCGATGGTAAGCTGATTAGCGAGGCGGAATTGACCCGGGCGATGGCTAAGATCGCACCGGTGGTGAAACAGCTCCGCAGCGACGATCCGACGTTCTTCGAGATCATGACGGCGGCAGCGTTTCTTCACTTCGCTGAGAAGGATGTGGACATTGCGGTGGTCGAGACGGGGCTCGGGGGCCGGTTGGATTCGACCAACGTCTTGAAGCCCGACGTCTGCGGGATCACCACGATCAGTTTGGATCATCAGCAGCAGCTAGGTAGCTCGCTGGCCGCCATCGCCGAGGAGAAGGCAGGGATCTTCAAGAACGGCGTGCCCATCGTGAGCGCCCCGCAGGAGCCGGAGGTTATGCGAGTGCTCAGGAGGGCGGCACAGAAGGTCAACACCGACCTGCGCATCACGGGTGAGGACATCGATTTCAGCTACCGGTTCGAGTCGTCTCGCCTGGTCGGGCCCCATACGCGGGTATGTCTGACCACTCAGGCGAGTCGCTTCGAGCACCTGCAGGTACCCCTGATGGGCGAGCATCAGGCCATTAACTGCGGCGTGGCACTGGGATTGCTGGATGCGCTGAAGCAGCAGGGCCATCACATTGAGGATCAGGCGGCGATTGACGGGCTGGCGGCGGTCAAGCTGGCGGGGCGGATGGAGATGCTCTCTCAGGAGCCGCGGATTCTGGTTGATGGAGCCCACAATGCCGCCAGCGTGAATGCGTTGATGCGGGCGATCGGCCAGAATATCCCCTATGACTCGATGGTCCTGATCTTTGGCTGTAGCGCCGACAAGGATGTGGCTGGCATGCTGGACCGACTCCGTTACGGGGCGGATAAGGTCATCTTCACGCGCAACGGGTCGCCCAAGGCGGTTGAGCCGGCAGAGTTGCTCAGCCGGTTTGTCGAGCTGACCGGCAAGATGGCTCAGACGGCACCGACGCTGGACGAGGCGCTCGCGATTGCCAAGCGGGCGGTTACGCGAGAGGATCTGATCTGCATTGCGGGTTCGTTCTATCTGGTCGGGCAGGCCAAACAACTGCTGGCGAGCAAGTAAGCGCGTAGACGATCGTGCGATAGGGGCCGGGTCCGGCGGCGGGCCCGGCTTTTTCTTTGTCGCCCGCGTAAGCAGTGTGGCCAATGGCCTTGCGCTTGTGGGCTGGGGCGCGGTGAGCTAATCTATCGACGCGATGGGTAAAACGGCTCTGCTGGATGGTCGGGGTATTGCGCGGGCCCTGGAACGGATGGCCACAGACATCGCGCGGTCGATCCCACCTGGTGCGGAGTTGGCGGTCATTGGCATTCGCAGGCGGGGCGACGTGCTGGCAAGGCGGCTAAGCCGGCTGCTTTCGTCGATGGGCATCTCTCCTTCAGCACACGGGGCACTGGATATTACTTTGTATCGCGATGACCTGGCCCAGAAGGGCGGGACGGCGGAGGTGCGGGCGACGCTAATCGACTTCGATATCACGGATAGGTACCTGGTGCTGGTCGACGATGTGCTGTACACCGGGCGTACGGTGCGGGCGGCGTTGGACGCGCTGGCGGACCTGGGCCGCCCACAAGCCATTCGGCTGGCGGTTCTGGTTGAGCGACGAGGTCGCGAACTTCCCATCCAGGCCGAGTTTGTGGGGCTGTCGCTTGAACAAGGCAGTCAGCATGTAAAGGTCAATCTCCAAGAGGTGGACGGTTGCGATGGGGTGGAGGGTCGATGAGCAAGGAGAAAGCGTTCGTCTGGCGGCGACGGCATCTGTTGGGCCTGGAGGACCTTTCCAGGGCAGAGTTGGAGCACATTCTGGATACGGCTACCGGGTTCAAAGAGGTATCCACCCGGAGCATCAAGAAGGTGCCGGCCCTTCGCGGCAAGGTGGTGGTGAACCTGTTCTTCGAGGACTCCACCCGGACGCGAACGAGCTTCGCGTTGGCAGCCAGCCGGTTGAGCGCAGACGTCCTGGAGTTTTCAGCCAGGACATCGTCGGTGAGTAAGGGTGAGACGCTTCGCGACACGGCACGCAACATTGAAGCCATGGGCGTGGATCTGGTAGTGGTTCGCCATCCGGCGGCGGGGGCACCGCATTACCTGACCCGGTGCATCGAGCCCAGCGTGGTGAACGCCGGCGACGGACAGCACGAGCACCCGACACAGGGGCTGCTGGATTTGTTTACGATCCGCGAAATGAAAGGTCGTATTGAGGGTCTAAAGGTGGCGATCGTGGGCGACATCGCGCACTCGCGGGTTGCGCGGTCCGATCTGTTCGGGCTGCGCAAGCTCGGAGCCGAGGTCACGCTCATCGGGCCGGCGACGCTGCTGCCCAAGGCGTTCAGGGAAATGGGGGCCTCGCTGAGCTGCGACCTGGACGACGTGATCGGGCGCGTCGACGTGGTCAACATGTTGCGGGTGCAGAACGAGCGGATCACCAGCAGCGTCTTCCCGAGCGTGCAGGAGTATTCGCGTCTGTTCGGGCTGACACGTGAGCGGTTGGCCCGGGCCAAGCCCGATCTGCTGGTGATGCACCCCGGGCCGATCAATCGGGGGGTCGAGATCGCCAGCGACGTAGCGGACGGCGCGCAGAGTGCGATCCTGCGCCAGGTAAGTAACGGCCTGGCCGTGCGCATGGCTGTGTTGTTCCTGTTGAACCAGGCGAGCTCAAAGGCGGCGTGACCAAGTCGCCGCGTATTACGCTGAAATGGCTATACCGAGCATAAAGATCACGAACGGGCGGATCATCGATCCCTCACAAAATCTGGATACACAAGCGGATTTGCTGCTGGCCGAGGGCAAGGTGGAGCAAATCGGTCGGGTGGGCCAGGCCGATGAGACGATTGACGCCAGAGGCCTCATCGTCTGCCCCGGGCTAATCGACATGCACGTGCACTTCCGCGAACCGGGCGGCGAGGAGGCTGAGACCATCGCGTCGGGATCGGCCGCTGCCGTGGCAGGGGGGTTCACGAGCGTGGCGTGCATGCCCAACACGAGCCCACCGCTCGACACGGAGGCCGACATTGATTTCGTTTACCGTCAGGCGTTGCGGGCAGATCAGTGCAACGTTTATCCGATAGGGGCGGCCACGAAGGGACGCGCCGGTGCGGAGTTGGCCGAGATGGGTCAGATGGTGCGGGCCGGCGCGGTGGCGTTCAGCGACGACGGCGCGTGCATCGCCAAGAGCGGCGTAATGCTCAAGGCCATGCAGTATGTCACCATGTTCGATCGGTGCATCATCCAGCATTGCGAGGATCCGGAGCTGGCGGGCGAGGGCGTGATGAACGGGGGCGCAACGGCGATCCGCCTGGGCCTGCCGGGTATATCGCCCATCGGCGAAGAGTTGATCGTCCAGCGCGACATCGTCCTGGCGCGGACGGCTGAGTGCCGGTACCACGTGGCGCACGTGTCGACTGCACGTGCCGTGGCGCTGCTGCGGCGAGCCAAGGCTGAGGGGCCAATGGTGACCTCGGAGGTGTGTCCGCACCACCTGTTGTTGACCGAAGAGGCCTGTGCGGCGTACGACGCGAACTTCAAGGTGAATCCGCCGCTTCGGACGAAGGCTGACGTGGAAGCGTGCCTGCAGGGCGTGGTGGACGGGACGATCGATTGCCTGGTGAGCGACCATGCTCCCCATGGTGCGGAAGCGAAGGAGCTGGAGTTCCTGGCGGCCCCGTTCGGCATGATCGGCCTGGAGAGCTCCTTAGGACTGTTTGCCCGAGCGCTGATCGAGCCGGGATTGATTGACTGGCCTACGCTGATTGCCGCCATGACCATCAAACCGGCGCAGGTTCTTAGGCTGAAGAAAGGGTCTCTGCATCCTGGAAGTGATGCGGACGTGACCCTGATCGCCCCCAACCGGTCGTGGCGGATCGACGTGACCAGGTTTGCCTCCAAGAGCCGCAACTGCCCGTTCAACGGGACGGAAGTGCCGGCGAAGGCCGTGATGACGATCGTCGGCGGCCGGATCAAGCACCGGGACCCGGACGGTGTGAAACTGTAGCGTCGCTTGATGGGTGGGGATTGCTGTCCAACCGAACGCCAGTTGCCCCGTCAAGACCATGCCCGTTGTGATCGATGGCTACAACCTGCTGCATGCGGCACGCGGCGTGGAGGGCTGCTCGCAGCTTGGGCGCAGGCAACTCTGCGAGATGGTGGCCTCTTGGTCGCAAAGGGTGGGTGAGCCGGTTTTGCTGGTGTTCGACGGCGTGGCGCCGTCGGACGCGCTGGCTGGTCAGTTGCACGCCGAAGGCGTAGACGTGCTCTACAGCGGGGCGGGGCGATCGGCGGACGAGGTGATCGGCGAGCAGATTCGCGCCAGTTCATCGCCGCGACGGTTGATAGTGGTCAGCACCGATCGAGCTATCCGGCAGGCTGCTCGACGTCGCCGATGTCGACATGCCACGTCGGCCGAGTTCCTGGAGTTGATGGTGCGGGTGCTTTCGAGGCCGCCGCGTGTGCCGTCTGAGCCCCCTGAGAAGCGCAAGGGCACGCCACCGGACGAAGTAGACGACTGGCTGCGACGGTTCGGCTTCGACCCGGAGGAGGAATCCGGGCACGAGCCGCATTGGTGACGCCCACGGCGCGGGCGCTCCTGAAGTTTGGGTGTCGTGTTGGGACAGCGTTCTACAAGAAGGGAGCGGCGGTATGCCGACGTGCTATCAGGACTTCGATTTCGGCCCGGTTCGACAGTCGCACGAGGCGTTCTGGGCCGGTGAACTCGATCGGCCTTTGGTTCTTTTGTCGGGACACCGGAAGGACGCACCGGCCACCCAGCCGTGGCAGGGGTATATCCCGGCCTACGGCGACATGCCTGTCGAGCAGATCGTAGACATCGCCGAAGCGAATGTACGGGCAACCTGGTACGCCGGGGACGGCTATCCATATCTGTTCACGAACTACGGTGCAGGCTCGGCGGCGGCGTACACGGGATTGGCCCGTGCCCAGTACTCTGGGGATGGCGGGGTATGGTTTTATCCGGCCGTCGATACCGAGTTGGCCGGTCTGCGGGTCGAGCCGCGGACTGACACGGAATGGTTCATTCACAACGACCGCTATATGCGGGCGATCGTGGAGCGGATCGGCGGCAAGACGCAGATCACGCTGCCCGATCTGGGGGGCATGCTGGATATCCTGGCGAGTATCCGAACGACCGAGACACTGCTGACTGACGTGATGGACGCGCCGGATGAGGTTGAGCGCCTGGTATGGGAGGTATTCGACGCGTGGTGGGTGTACTACGAGCATTTCTACGCCATTCTTAAGGGCCACTCGCCGGGATGCATGGCCTGGGCTCCGGTGTGGTCGCCGAAGCGAACCTATATGTTTCAGAGTGATTTCGCCTACATGATCGGTCCCGCGATGTGCGGGCGTCTGGTGATACCCGAACTCACCGAGTGCTGCCGACGAGTGGACCACGGCTTCTATCACCTCGATGGGGTGGGGCAGTTGCCGCACCTGGATCTGTTTCTGGGCATCGACGAACTGCGAGGCATTCAGTGGGTGCCCGGGGCGGGTAAGGCCAACCCGTGCAAGTGGCCCGACGTGTTCAAGCGGATTCTCGCGGCGGGTAAGCGGGTTCAGACGTGGGCGATGGAACCGCACGAAATCTTCGAAGCGATCGAGTATACGAAGGGTGGGCGGGGCATCATCTTCCAGGTCCAGGGCGTTGAGGAGGCCGACGCCGACGCGTACGTTGGAAAGGTGCTTCGCGCCGCCTCGCGAACCGGCTGACAGGTAGTGGCCTTCGCTACTGGCAGGGCGGACCGGCCCAGGTTACTCGTCCACCTCTTGCAGCTCGAACTGTTCCTGCTGCTGGACCGCCTCCCACTGCTCGACGGTCATGATGACCTCGCGGGCCTGCGAGCCCTTATATGGGCCGACCACGCCGGCGGCTGCGAGCTGATCGATGAGGCGCGAGGCCCGGGCGTAGCCGATGGTCAAGCGGCGCTGGAGCAGGCTGACGCTGCCGCGTCGTGTCTCGATCACGATCTGAGCGGCCTGGTCGAACAACTCGTCACGTGGTCCATCGTCTACGCCGCCGTTGCGGAGGTTGACCAGCTCCGTGTGGAACTGCTGGCCCACCGAGCCCTTGAGGTGGTCCAAAACGCGCCGCAGTTCCAGATCCTCGACGAACGTGCCCTGCGCCCGCCGCAGCTTGGCCGATCCGGGCGGCAGGAAGAGCATGTCGCCCGCCCCCATGAGGACCTCGGCGCCGTTCTGGTCGAGTACGATACGTGAATCCATGCGGCTGGCGACGCGGAACGCGATGCGGCATGGAATGTTGGACTTGATCAGACCGGTCACGATGTTGGCCTGCGGGCGCTGGGTGGCCACGATGATGTGGATGCCGACAGCCCGGCTCTTTTGTGCCAAACGCGACAGATGGTGCTCGACGTTCTTGGCGGCGATCATCATCAGGTCGGCCAACTCGTCGATGACAATGATGATGTGGGGCAAGTACTGAGGGATGCGGCTTGCTTCGTCTTCTGTGGTGGGGTTGAAGCGTTCCACGATCTGATCCGGGCCAAGCTGGTTGTATGCCTGGATATTGCGTACCCCGGCTTCGGCCAGCAGTTCATAGCGCTCGTCCATCTTGGTAGCGGCCCAATCGAGGATCATCTCCGCCTGCTGCATGTCGGTGACGATCGGGCACATCAGGTGCGGCACGTCTCGGAAGACGCTGAGTTCGACCATCTTCGGGTCCACCAGAATGAGCTTCACGCGATCGGGCCGCTGCGTCATCAGGATGCTCATGACCAGGGCGCTGATGCAGACACTCTTACCCGAGCCGGTCGTGCCGGCAATGAGCAGGTGAGGCATGGTGGCCAGATCGACGACGAGGGGATTGCCGCTGGCGTCCTTGCCCAGGCACAGGGGCAACGTCGTGCGACCGACCGAGTTGCCGGCCAGGGCCAGTAGCTCTCGCAGGCGAACCTTTTCCTTGTCGATGTTCGGTACTTCCACACCAATGGTGTTCTTACCGGGGATGGGGGCGACCACGCGGACGGCGGGGGCCTTGAGCACCCGGGCCATGTCGTGGGCCAGGGCATGGATTTGACTGACCTTCACCCCCGGGGCCAGCTCGAGTTCGTACATGGCCACCACCGGACCGGTGTCGACCTGGACGACGCGGGCCTGAACGCGGAAGTCGGCCAGCGTTCTCTCCAGGAGGCGGGCCTTGCCCTTGACGACGCTCTCATGGTCAAGGGGTGGCTCGTACTGCGGCTCGTCGAGCAGCGTCAGTGGGGGCAGCTCATACTCGCCCAGTTGCTGCGGCGACGCGCCCGCCCAGTCTTCGACGTGCTCGACAGCCACGTTCCGGGGCGGCGCGAGATCCTCAGACGCCAAGACATCCTCCTCGTCGGCAACGAATTCAGGTGCTGCCTCGTCAACGGATGGATCGCCGGCCTCTACAGCGTCGCTTTCTTGGGGTGCATCCTGGTCTGCCTGGGTCGGTAGGTCATCCTCGCCCGTATCGGTGGGGGGTTCGTCAAGCAACGTCTGGTCCGGTTCACGCGCGACGCGGGCCACATCGGCGGATGCATCGAGCGCGGCGAGATTCTCGTGCTGTACGGCCAACAGGCGGCTTCTGCCGGTGTTGATGACAGGTTCGGCTGGCGGCTGGTCCCTGTCCTCCTCTGTGGCAGCGGTGCTGTCGACCGGCGGGGCGTCGACCATCGGCTGGTGTGGGGCGTCGGCACGGCGCGGCTTTTTGCCCGGGACGACCGGTAGGGCCGCGCGCAGACCGATGCTTTGCTTGATCGCCCATAGCAGGATCGGCGGGGCCGCGCGAAGTGCATCGTCGGCCGCCAGCAGCAGGCCGGTGCACAGGCCGCACAGCAGAACCACGCATGACCCAAGGGCGCCGAACTGCGATCGCATAGCGCTCGCCAGGGCGATACCGATGATGCCCCCATAACCCTCGGGTAAGGAGCTATCGGAACCAGGCCAGATCATCCGGGCGGAGGTCGCCACGACGACGGAGGTCACAGCGATCCCGACGACGCGAAGCGGTAAGTCATTGACAGACCGACCCCAAAGCGCCCGGAGGGCCACCAGCGCCGACAGCAGAAGCAGGGGGTAAACACCATGTCCAATCCAGTGGAACAGTTGGTATGCCACCCACGCGCCGATTCTGCCGCAGGCGTTGTGCACCGACTGTGGATGGGGCCACGTTTTCGTGCTGGGCCAATCGCTCGGACTAAACGTGCACGTTGCCGCCAGGAGAAAAGTCAGCACGAGCAGGACGAGCACCGCATGGACGGTGGGGATTCTGCGTATGGATTGTGAGGCGTCTGACATTGGCGCGTCCCTGAGACTGACCTTCCGCGCGCACTCACTCCGCAGTGTTAGCACTTAATGGTTTATCGGCCATGGCCAGCCATGCGCTACAGACCGGCCGGCTAGTCCAAATGGAACGTCACGTCGGCACGGTTGCGGACCGGCTCGAGAGGGACGCGAAGAATGGCGACGGCCTCATCGGGGGGCATCAGGTGGGGCGGTCCGCCGTAGACGTTGTACGCGCAGTAGGGCCAGATCAACTCGGCGTCGCGAACGGTCTGAATTCGGTATCGCCCGGGCAGTTCAATGACTCCATCTGTGGGCCACGACTTTGTTCCCTGTCGGGGACGCAGGACCCGTCGAGTCCGGCGGGCGCCCAGATGGATCGTCTGACCGTGCGGCAGCCAAAGTTGAAGGTTCAGATCCACCTGTCGCCAATGCATGTTGGTAGAGCCAATCGCGGTCAATCGGCACCGTTCCGCACTGTGGGCGCGGACCTCCAGATGGGCTTGTGCCGCACCGTAGTCAAGTTCCAGTCGATCGCATCCGCGAGCGTTTCGAAGGTGGCCCGCGACGGCCGGAAAATAGCCGCATTCACCCGACTCGACGATCCGGAATGTGGCGGACTCAAGGGTGTGCTTGTCATAGCCGCCGGCCACGATGCGCCCGACGCGGTCGTGATACAGGACGAGGTTGGCTGTCCGGTCCATGTGGAAGGGGTGATGGGGCTGGGCCGCCGCCGACAAGGCACTGAGCCCGTAGAACCACCCGTGGCGTCGACGCAACAGGCCCGCATGATCCATTCGCAGCGTCATGCTGGCAGACTCGACGGGAATCGCCCGTTGCGAGGCATCGAAGTCAACAGTCAAAGCACGGGCGATCTCACTAAGCGAGTATCCGGCGCTTGGGCCCGTCTTGATCTGGGCCAGTCGACTGGCCAACGTCGGGCACCTCTGCAAAACCAAGGCGAGCAGGCGCCGGCCCTGAGGATGGTACACGCAGGTTTCGGGATGAAACATCGCGCCTTCGTCTCGGCGCAGGCGGTTTCGCTCGTCGAACAGCTCGAGGCGAACGAGGTCGGGATAGAGGTGGCGGACGGCGTACTCGATGCCTCGCTGGAGCGGTTCGAGAGCAAACCTGCCGCCGCCACTGGTCAGGTAACGTGCCAGCCCGTCAAGGGTGACCCAGTGATAGGCGACCACCGGCCCGTCCTGCTCGGGGAAACATCCGGTCTGAGGGTCCTGAAGCGCCACCATGCGGCGCAGGGCCGCCGACGCTTGGCGGGACCATTGCGCGCTGCCCAGAACACGGCCAATTTGATAGAGCGTGGCGGCGTGACGGAACAGATGGTTCGGACCTGTGCCGGTGTACGGGCCGGGTCTGCCAAGTTGCCTGCGCTTGGCCCGGAGGTACTGTGACAGTGCGCCACCCGCCACCCGGAGGGTTTCGCGCCACCTTTTGCGCCTAGCGGCAGGCAGTTGGGGTTCGAGCAGGGTCAGCACGTCAGCGAGGGCATGAGGTATGAGGTGAGGGGGGTTGCTCTGGGGCGTGAGCTCTTTCCGCGTGGCGGCCGCCAGGGCGTCGCCCATTTGGCCGGCAAACTGCAAGAGCCTGCGGTTGCCCACAAACGGACTGGCACAACATCGGCCTGTCCAGAGAAGGGCGGCGGCTGGGGCGAAATGGGCCAGCATCTTCGGCTGGACGGCACGGCGCGTGAAAAGCAGGTCCTCTGTTGCGGTGATGAGCGTTTGCTCAAGATCGCGTCGCAAAGCCTTCACAACGACCTCCGCAAGGGCAACAGAACGGGGTACACATCGGGCAGGCACCGTAAAGCCTGGCTGCGGCGGCTCATGGTTGGGTTGGAGGAGGCGGACCGTCGGGCGGCGTGGGCTCGTCGTGGAAATCGAGCATGTCAATCGGGCTGACCACAGCCGTGCAGATGTTACTTAGATGAGCGCTTACGCGCTTGTAGTGGCGCGCGAGAAGCGAATAGGCGACCGCCTCGTCGGTGTCCAGTTCGTGATGCTCCTGAAGCAACTGGTGAACCACGTCTTCGCACTTTCTGCTGATTTGTCCGGCGCTGTCGATCACGTTCCTGGCCGTATCCGGGTCGGCCTGGCCGATAGCGTGTCGGGCCTGCTCGAACATCGCTTGCACTTGTTGGCGAACCTCATTGAGCCGTCCAGCGTAGTGCTGGGCACGCAGTTGACGCCTGAAGAACACGCCCACCTCAAAGACGTTCTTGCAATAGTCGCCAATACGTTCGGCGTCCTTGGCCAGCGACATGAACATTAGACAGCCGGCGACCTCGCTACCGGGGTTGATTGTCAGATGGCGAATGATTTTTCGGCGCATGCTGCGTTCGAGTTCGTTGACTTCCCGGTCGCGGCGATACAGGCTTTCGCGAACCTCCTCGGCCGTGACGGTCCGCTGGAGCACGGATGAGGCCCGATCGAACATCCAGGCCGTGTGGGAGAGCATCTGGTCCAACTCGGTCAGCAGCTCTTCGGCAATGCGCCTGGCGCGCAGCGCCTTGAGGATTTGGCTAAACATGACTCAAGCCTTCCATGGTCGTCTACCAGCTAAGCATGATACACAGAAACGGCAGCACAAAGAACACCACGACCAGATACAGCAGCGCAAGGCCCCTGCGCGTGGCTGCCAGCGTGGCATACCAGTGGGCCAACCGAATCGGGATAGCGCGCAACGGCAGGAAAATCGCGGTCCCGGCCGCGTTGAAAAGCAGGTGAGCAAACGCGACCGCCAGGCCGGCAGGGGTTCCGGTCGCCGCTGCCGCGAGCAGGCTGGTGACCGTGGTGCCGATGTTGGCTCCCAGGGTATATGGAAACACCTGCGGTAGCCGCAAGACGCCGGCGCCCGCCAGCGGCACGACCAGGCTGGTGGTGACACTGCTGGATTGCACCAGGACGGTTACGCAGAGCCCGAGGGTCAGGGCCAACGCCCAGTTTCGGAAGAAATAACGCGCGAAGAAGGCTTCGAGCCGAGAAAGGACCAATCGCTTCAGCACCCGCACCAGCAGGACCAGCGACAGCAACAGAGCTGCCAGGCCGATCAGGCCCATGACGGCGCCGAGCCACTCCTCTCTGGCGGCAAGCAGATGCTCCAGCCCGGCGCGAACGCCGTCGACCACGGGCTGGGTGGCGGCCTTCAGTGGATTGGTGGGGACGGTCTCGGTGGGGCTGATGAAAACCGAAGCCAAGGCGATGGCGGCACGGCTAAGTGCATGGGTGGTCAGTTCGATGGGCAGGATCAAGGCCACCGTGAGGACGTTGAATATGTCGTGAACGATGGCGGCCCCAAACGCTCGGCGAAACTCCAGTCTGGCCGACACGTGTCCCAGGGATACCAACATGTTGGTCACACTGGTACCGATATTGGCTCCCATGATGATCGGCACGGCGCCGACGACCGAGATCTGGCCGGTCGCGACCAACCCGACCGTCAGGGAGGTAGTGAAGGACGAGCTCTGGACGAACGACGTGATCAGGATGCCGACGAACAAGCCGGCCAGCGGATTGGCGGCACGGGCGAAGAGGCTTTGAATGGCGGCCTCGGTGGCGGGCGCCTGTGCGAGGATCTTCAGCCCGCCGCCCATCACGTTGATGGCGCAGATAAAGGCGTAGAGCAGGCCGAGGATGAGCAGCGGAGCCAGGATGGGGCCGAGGACGCTCTTGGGGCGGGCCAAGTCGGTCGGTGCCGGCGACATAACGGTACTTTATGCAAGGAAAGGCAGCGACAAACGAGGCTGTCGCGATCGCGCCATCTACTGGGTGACTACGGTATGACTGAGAAGCTTACTTGTCAACGGCGCGGGCGTGAAGTCGCTCGGCGAGTCGCACGATTCTGTCGGCCACCCGCCTCTTGCTGGCGCGAGGCCAGGGCTGCCATCGTCCGCCTCGCACGAGCAGTTGCACTTCGGCCTGATCCGAGCCGATGTTCGCGGGTCCGTTCAGGAAGATCGCGTCGAGGTTCTTGCGCTCGAGCTTGGCACGCGCCTTTCGTCGGGGCTGACGATCCTCCATGGCGAATCCTATCAGGATCTCGCTGCGGGTTTTCATGCGGCCCAACGAGGCGAGGATATCCTCGGTGGGTACAAGCGTGATCGCTCGCGCTTCGTGACTCTTGGCCAGCTTGTGGCGGGCCGGCTTGGCGGGGCGGTAGTCACACACGGCAGCGGTCATGATCACAACGTCGCACGATTTGAAGCAGGCCTTGCACGCGCGGGCCATCTCAGCGCTGGACACCACGTGAATGGTTCGGACGCCGCTGGGGTCGGGCAACTCAACCGGACCGGCGACCAGGGTCACGGTGTGACCTCGATCCGCGGCGGCGGCGGCCACAGCGAAGCCCATCTTGCCGCTGGACGGATTGGATATAAAGCGGACGCTGTCGAAGTGCTCGCGGGTGGGGCCGGCGGTTACGAGAGTCCTCACGGACCGTCTTCCTTGGCGGCGGGTGCGTCATCCGGCGGACTTGGGCGCTGCCCCGCCCTAAGTCTGTCGGCGACGAAGGCGACGATCGTATCCACGTCGGCCAGACGCCCCGGTCCCACCTCGCCGCAGGCCAGCCATCCCGACGTGGGTTCGATAAAAGAATAGCCCAAGTCCTTGAGCATACGGACGTTACGTTCGACGACGGGGTTACGCCACATCCGCTGGTTCATCGCGGGGGCAAAGACCACCGGGCAGTCGGCGGCCATGATCATTGTGCTGACCAACTCGTCGGCGATGCCGCAAGCCGCTTTGCCGATGATGTTGGCTGTGGCCGGCGCGACAAGCAGCAGGTCGGCGCGGCTGCTGAGCTTGAGGTGCTGGGGGTCGTAGTAGTTCTGCGCGTCCCAAAGCGTGGTGAAAACCTGCCTGCCCGTCAGCGACTGGAAGGTGGCTGGTCCCAGGAAGCGGGTGGCGGCTTCAGTCATGGCCACCGTGACGCCGCAACCCCGCTGCACCAGTGTGGATGTGACCTGGCAGAGCTTGTAGGCCGCAATGCCGCCGCACACTGCGAGGATCAACTCGTAGCCTTCCAGCTCGCCGGCGGCCGTCGACTCAGTTGACTTCATCTGGCGGGGCAATATCGCTGTTCTCGTAGTCAATAACGATGTTGCCCTGCAGGATCTCTTCGACAATGACCTCCATGGTGGTCCTGCCTTCAGGATCAACGGTGGGGCGTGCGCCCTGCATCAGTTCAAGCCAGCGCTTCTGGATCATGGCGGTCAGCTTGAAACGTCCGCCCACCTTGTTGACCACCTCGTCGCTCTTGAGTGCCTCAATCATGAATGACTGCCTCCTGCACTACCCTGTCGCAAGCGGGCCGCAACGTGCGGTCTCGCGGCGATGGTCCTGGATGATTTGCACAATCTGCTGGACGGCATCGTCCAAAACGTCGTTGACCACGAAGTAGCGGTATTTACCGCTCTGTCGGGCCAAACGTATTTCCTCGTCGGCATGGGCCAGTCTTTGGCGGATCGTCTCCTCCCGATCGCGACCGCGGCCCTGGAGCCGTTCGCCAAGCGCCTTCGAGCGCGGCGGCGGCAGGATATAGATCATCACGGCGTCGGGCATCATGGCGGCCACCTGCAACCCGCCTTGGACTTCGATCTCCAGCAAGACGATTTTGCCGTCGCCCAGGGCGGCTCGGACAGGTTCGGCCGGCGTGCCATAGAGGTGCCCAAGATACTCGGCGTGTTCGAGCAACTCGCCGGCTTGCCGTTTCTGCTCGAACTGGCGGCGGTCGAGGAAATAGTAGTCGCGACCGTCGCTCTCCGTGGGGCCGGGTGGGCGCGTGGTAGCCGAGACGCTGAGTTGAGCGTTGAGTCGCTCCTTCAGGCGCTGGACGATGGTGCTCTTGCCCACCCCACTGGGGCCGGAGACGACCACCAGGGTGCCTCGCCCGGCGGAATCGACTGGCGTTTCGGCTTCGGGTTTACTCAACGTTCTGAACCTGTTCCTTGAGCCGATCAATACGACTTTTTACTTCGACGATCTCGCGGGCGATCTCTCCGTCGTTGCCCTTGCTGCCGATGGTATTGGCCTCGCGCAACATTTCCTGAGCAATGAAATCGAATTTCCTGCCGGCGTGCTCCTTACTGTCGCAGAGCTGCACGAACTGGTCCAGATGGCTCGCCAGCCGAGCCAACTCCTCATTGACGTCGGATCGCTCGGCGAAGACAGCCACCTCGCGGGCCAGATCGTCTTTGCTCAGCTCCAGCGTGGCCCCGGCGGTAAGCTCCTGAACGCGCCGGACGAGGCGCTGATGGTATTCCTGAATCACGCTGGGAGCCCGGCGAGCGACGACATCGAGGTGATCGCGGATGGCCTGACACTGAGTCAGAAGGTCGAGACGGAGGGCCTGTCCTTCCTCGCGCCGCATGGCCAGCAGGCGGTCGAGCGCTTGCTCGGTGAGCTGCTGAACGACCTGCCACTGGGCATCGCGAGCCTCGTCGTCGATCTGCCTGGGCTGGCAGACGCCGGGGAGCATGAGGATGGTGGCCATGTCGATCGAAACCGGACTTGCAGCCGGCTGGACCTGACGGAGACGGTCGAGGTACCACTGGAGGGCGGCCGTGTTGATGTCGTGTGCGGCCTCCACCGTCTCGCTACGAAGGCGAAGGGTGTAGGTCACGCTGCCGCGTCCAAGCCGGCTGCGGAGCAGTTTTTCAACATTGGCTTCGAGGAATTGCAGGGGTTCAGGCAGTTTGATAGCCGGCTTGAAGTATCGGTTATTGAGGCTGCGAATCTCCAGCGTGTAGGTCAGCCCCGGCTCGTGGTGCTGGGCTTCGCCGAAACCGGTCATGGATTGTATCACGGGGCTGGACCTCCAGGCTGCGCATTCGTCTTCCGAGCTACTCGGTGACGGGTGACGGCGCGGGCAGTTCGGTCGGCGCGTTTTGGCCGGCCGATACCGGTGCAGACGGGGCTTGGACCTGGTTGGGCTCGGCCGACTCGACGCCCGGAGGCGTGGTCGGCAGCTCCGACCGTTGCGGGAGGAATACAAAATTCAGGCCCGTCGAGACCAGGATGAACAGCCCCGCCAGCACGACAGTGATCCACGTGAAGACGTCACCGGTCTTGGCCCCGAACGCGCTGTGTCCCCCGGCTCCGCCGAAGGCGCCGCTTAAGCCGCCGCCGCGACCTTTCTGAATGAGCACCACAAACAGCAGCAGCAGGCAGATGATGATGAACGACACACCCGCCAACCCCTGCCAGAAAGACGCCAGAACGAATGCATTCATCGGATGACCCTCGGGCTGCTAGGCGGCCTGTCAGGCGAGCTTCTTGGCTCGCGCGGTGGCTGCCACGATCGCGGCGAACGAGTCGGCCTTCAGGCTCGCGCCGCCGACCAGGGCCCCATCCACGTCGGGCTGGACCATCAACTCCCCGACGTTTTCAGGTTTGACGCTGCCACCGTATTGGATCGGAATGACAGAAGCGACCTGCTCGCCATACAACTCACCGAGCAGGGCACGCGTAAACTTGTGCGCCTCCTGGGCCTGATCGGCCGTGGCGTTTCTTCCGGTGCCGATGGCCCAGACGGGCTCGTAGGCGATGACGAGCCTGGCCGCGCCGTCGCCGTCGATGCCCTCCAGGCCGGCACGGATTTGCTGCTCGAGCACATTCTCGGTCTGGCCGCCATCTCGCTGTTCGATCTTCTCGCCGATGCAGAAAATGGGTTCGAGGCCCGCCGCCAGGGCCGCCTTGAGCTTGGCGTTGAGCAGCGAATCCGGCTCGCCGCGCCCGATGCTGTGCCGGCGCTCGCTGTGGCCGATGATGACGTACCGGCACCCCACATCCTTGAGCATCTCGGCCGATACCTCGCCGGTGAACGCGCCGGACGGCTCACAGTACATGTTCTGGGCCCCGAGCCCGACGAACGATCCGTTCAGCCTGTCTTTCAGCGCCAGCAGGTAGGGGTAGGGGGGGCACACCGCCACCTGGACCGCAAGCTCGGTGTTGCCCGAGCCGCCCGGGCAACACGCTTCGGGATGCCCGATCAGCTCATCCACCAGCTTGGCGGAGGAGGCAAGGGTAAGGTTCATCTTCCAGTTGCCGGCCACAAACGGTCGTCGCATCAGCACTTATCCTCGCATTCGCTCGCTCTCATGAAACCCTTAGTGTAGTCCAGCCCGCGGGGGCAGTCAATGCCGAAATCGCCACAGGAGCTAGTTGAGGCGGCGACCCAAGACTTCGGCGACCTGGCGAAGCCGCTCCATCAGCCGCCGAAAACCGCTGGGCAACATGGATTGGGGGCCGTCCGACAGGGCCTGCTCCGGATCGGTGTGCACCTCGACCATGACGCCATGGGCCCCAGCGGCCATACCCGCCAGGGCCAAGTCGGCCACGAGTTCGCGCTTGCCGGCCGCGTGCGACGGATCGACGAAGATCGGCAGGTGGCTGTTTGCTCGAATCACGGGAACGGCGGAGATATCCAGCGTAAATCGCGTCTGCGTCTCGAAGGTGCGGATGCCTCGCTCACAGAGGATGACCTGATGGTTGCCGCGGCTCATGACGTACTCAGCCGACATGAGCAACTCGTTGATCGGGGCGGCCATGCCTCGCTTGAGGAAGACCGGCTTGTTGGTCTGGCCGACCTCGAGCAGAAGGTTGTAGTTCTGCATGTTGCGGGCACCGATCTGGTAGATGTCGGTGTAGTCGGTCATGAGCTCGACGTCGCGCGGGTCCATAACCTCAGTGATGACGGGCATGTCGAGTTCTGCACGGGCCTGCGCCAGGTACTCCAGCCCCTCTTTGCCCAACCCCTGAAAGCTGTAGGGGCTGGTCCGCGGCTTGAAGGCCCCGCCGCGAAGGATCGAGGCGCCGGCGGCCTTGACCTGTCGCGCGACGTTGAGCAGCAGCTCGCGGTTCTCGACCGAGCACGGGCCGGCGATTACGGCGCAGTAGTCGCCGCCGATCTTCACGCCGCGAATCTCCAGCGCGGTGTCGTCGGGATGGAACTCGCGGCTGGCCAGCTTGTAAGGCCGCATGATCGGCATGACCTTCTCGACGCCGGCGATCTGCTCGAGCTGCTCGGGCAGGGCAACGCCTTCCTCGCCGATGGCGCCGATGATGGTGCGGAACTCACCGCGAGAGATGTGAGGGGTCAGACCAAGCTGGGTGATGCGCTCAGCGACATGTTGAACGACCTCTTCGCTGGCGCCGGATTTCAGGATAACGATCATGGTGATACCTGTGCGGAACGCTCTGTCGCGTGGCTACGTGGACTCGGGGGCACGAGGGAACGAACCCAACACGTGCAGTTCCAGGCAGTGCTCCTTGCAGCGCTCGACTGCGCGGGTGAGATTCTCGTCGTCGATGTGGCCCTCGGCATCGACGAAGAAGTAATACTCCCAATTGCGCTTCTTGCTCGGGCGCGAGGTAATGAACGTAAGGTTGATCCCCTCGGTTTTGAACACATCGAGCACGTGGGCGAGCGCGCCGGCCCGGTGAGCGGTGGTGAACATCAGCGCCGTTTTGTCGTCTCCGACTCGTTTGGCCCATTGCCTCGCGACGACAAAGAAGCGTGTGATGTTGTTGGGATTGTCCTCGACGTTGCTGCATATGACTTTGAGGTTGTTCAGTTCCGCGGCGAGCGTGCTGCCGATCGCCGCCGTCCAGCTCTCGGTGCGGGCGAGTTCGGCGGCCTTGGCGGTGCTGGCGACGGGAATGGTCTTGTCGGCCAGGCCCACGCTGACCAGCCATCGCTGGCACTGAGCGAACACCTCCGGCTTGGAGTAGACTCGCTCGACCCGTTCGAGTGGGCAGTTGGCCAGCAGATGGTGATGGATCACGCGGTTGATCTCCGCGTAGATTTTGACGTCGGTTTCGACAAACGCGTCGAGGGTATCGATCACGCCGCCGCCGGTGCTGTTCTCGATGGGCACCATGCCGAAGTCGGCGTGCTCGCGGGCGACCTCGTCGAATACGCCGGCGATCATGCTGACCGGCTCGTACTCGACACTGGCCCCGAACTTCTCCGTGGCGACCAGGTGCGAGTTGGTGCCTTCAGGGCCCAGGTAGGCGATACGCAGCGGCTTTTCCAGAGCGAACGAGCCGCTCATCATCTCGCGCCAGATCGCTACCAGCGTCTTGCCCAAAAGCGGACCCTGATTGAGCTCGACGATACGGTCAACCACCTGCTTTTCACGGTCGGGCGCATAGATAGGCGTGCCGTTGGCCGCCTTGAGCTGGCCGACCTGGACCACCACCTCGGCGCGGCGGTTCAGCAGCTTGACAAGCTGGGTGTCGAGCTGGTCAATCTGGCGGCGGAGTTCGTCGAGGTCCATTCAGATGGCCCTTTCCTGGGGGGCACCGATTCCGGCAGAACATGATTGCACGAACCGCGTTATATACGACCTGAGTGAGGGAAGGTCAAGACCGGCGGCCGGGCCGTCGGCCCACCGGGGCCGCAGGCATCGCAGCTATCCGGCCGATACGCAGCGCCCGTCGGCCCACCGGTGCAGCGCATCGATTCGCTCGGCCATCGTCACCAACAGAGGGGGCGAGCCCTTCACGGCGGCAGCGACTCGCTGCGTGTCGAGTTCCGCGCCCTCGTCGAAAGCGTCATGCAACGCCGAGAGGACGGCCTGCTCGATTTCCGCGCCGCTGTACCCTTCGGCGACGTCAGCCAGGGCGTCGAGATCGAAGCTGCCCGGGTCGCGTTTCCGCTTGGCCAGGTGAATGGCGAATATTTCCTTCCGCGTTTGCTTGTCGGGCAGATCGACGAAGAAGATTTCGTCGAAGCGGCCTTTGCGGAGCAACTCAGGCGGGAGGGCGTCGATCTCGTTGGCCGTCGCCACCAGGAACACGCCCGACTGATGCTCCTGCATCCAGGTGAGCAGCGTGCCGAACATGCGCTGCGAAAGGCCCCCGTCGGTGCTTCGGCTCGCGGCGGAGGCGAAGGCCTTTTCGATCTCGTCAATCCACAGGACGATCGGAGCCATCATCTCCGCCTGGCGAAGCGCCTCGCGCAAGCGCCGTTCCGATTCACCCACGTACCGGTCATACAAGGCGCCCGGATCCATTCGCAGCAGGGGGCGCTGCCAGGCGGCGGCAATGGCTTTGGCGCACAGGCTCTTGCCCGCGCCCTGCACGCCGACCATGAGCACGCCTCGCGGGGCGCGCAGCCCAAAGGCTTCGCCTTTTTCGGTTAACGCACGCTCGCGCTTTTTCAGCCACGCCTTGAGATTGCGCAACCCGCCGATCTCAGTCAGGTCGACCGGTGTTTCGACATACTCGAGCAGACCGCCTGTGTGGACCGTCTGGCGCTTCAGGGCCAGCACGGCGTTGATATCCTTGGCGGCAAAACGTCGATCCTCCATAACCGCGTCGATGATGATCTGTTTGGCCTGCCGGCGTGTGAGGCCCTGAAGATTCCGGATGATGGTGCGCAGCTCGCTGCGGGTCAGGTCGATCCTGATCGGGTAACGCCGATGCACTTGGCTGAGGGCCGCGCGGGTGATCGATTCCAGCTCCTTCTCGTCGGGCAGCGAGATCTCGAAGCGGGTCGCTTCGGCGGCGATCACGGGCGGCAATCGCTCGAGATGATCGATCAGCACGACCGTGGCGCCTACACGGCGGAAGTGGTGTATCGCATCGCGCAGCAGGCGGAGGGTCCGCTGGTCGTTCAGGTGCCCGGCCAGATCGAGCATGGCACAGAGCCGGGCCGCCGGCTCCCGCGCCAGTTTGTAGAGAGCCGCAGCCGGATGCTCCGTTTCCGGCAGGGCGGGACTGTCAGCCACCATTCCGTCGTGAAGACCGCCCACCACGCTCCAGACCTGCAACGGCTCGCCCAGTTCCGCAGCCACCTCTACCACCAGGGGAAGCGCATAGTCCTCCTCGTGCGTGGTGATCGCGATGCATGGGTGATTGGCTCGGACAAGGTGCTGTAGTCGCTGTCGGTCGCTTAACGCCACGGACAAAATCTCCTGGCGGGCAGCAGAATATGCTGCGGACGGCGTAGCAAGAGGGCAAACATCAGGCTTCAGTCGGTTTGCCCGGACTGGCCGCGGGCGCCCCGGCCACTCGGCCGTCGCCCGTGATGTTGGCGGCGATCGACTGGGCAAGCGAGCGGAGATCGACCCCAAGCACACTGTTGAGCGTCGCGAGCGAGTCGGTGAGCATGCGTGCCCGTCCCAACGCAGCGCCGGACATAGCCTCGCCCTTTCCACCGTCGATCACCGTGATGCTGCCGAGCTCGACGTTGGCGACGGTCTTGGTGATTTCGCGCACGATATCGGGCATCATTTCGATAAGTATGACTTTCAGTGCGTCCGGGTGGTCTTCGATGGCCGTGCCGATCTGCTCAATGGCGGTGGCGCGGGCTTTGCCCTCTTCGAGGATGGTGGCTGCATCACCTTCGGCCTTGGCTTTGGCTACGTCGCGTGCGGCGTTAGCGGCCTTGACCTGCGTGGCCAGCAGACGTGCCTCCTCGGCCTTGGCGGCTGCGACCTGAGTTTCAGCCTCTTTCAGTTCGGCCTGCTGCGCCAGCTCGGCTTTGCGGATGCGCAGGTCATTGTCGGCTTCAGCAATTGCTTTTTCGGCCGTCAGGCGTGCCTGCTCGGCCTTCTGATGGCCGGCGGCTTCGGCCGATCTGGCCTCGGCATCGCGCTCGGCGCGGGCACGTCGGGCCTGGGCGTCGGCTTCGGCCTCCTTGACGTCGGCCTCGGCCTTTCTCTGGGCCTCGTACTGGCGGGCGTCGGCACGGACCAGCGCCGCCGCCTTGCGCGCGATCGATACGAGGTACTCCTCTTCGTCGTGGACGTTCTGGATGTTGACACTGTCGATCACCATGCCCAGTTTGCAGAAGTCGTCGGTCACCTCTTTCATCACGGTGGCCACGAACTTGTCGCGATCCTCGACGATCTCCTCGGGCACCATCTTGCCGATGACGGCACGCAGACCGCCCTCGAGCGTCTCGCGCGCCACGCGCTGAAGCTCAGCTTGAGGCTGTCCGAGAAAACGCTCGATGGCGTTGCCGCGGACCTCGGGCTCTGAGGAAACCTTGACGTTGGCCACGCCGGTTACGGTGATGGGTACCATCTTGCCGCCGCCCGACTGCGCCTTGACTTCAAGACCGACCTGCATGTTGCGCAGGCTGACGGTGGCGGCCTTCTCGAGGATGGGGATCACCAGCGTGCGTCCGCCGATCAGCGTGCGATACCCCTGTCCCTCGTGGGTCCGCCGGCCGCTGATGACCAGCAACTCGCTGGGGTTGCCCACCACCATGAGTTTCGAAAGGAGTATGACGAAGGCAATGATGACCAGCAGGATCCCCAAGCCGATGATCACCGCCGAGGCCGGATCGCTGCCCTGAGCAAGTACCATGTTATCCATCGTTATCTCCCGCTTTTAACTCGGCCATGAACTCGTGTTCCTTCTGCGAAATGACATCGGCTGTTCCGGCGATAAACGATGCGATGACGACGGTCTGTCCGATGTCAAACCGCTCATTTTCGTGTTTGGCGACGGCAGGTACGAAGCGTTCGCGGTCTTGGACGCGTACCGCCACCTCGCCCCGACTGGGTGGCACGATGGCGATCGTTACCCGCGCGGGCTTCTGGAGGTAGTCCGAGGTTTGAACGGCGCTGTCTCCGCTGGTACGACTGAGATAGCGCAGCGTCTGGTGGACGGTCTGCCCGACCACGAGGCCCGCAACCGCGGCCCATGCCAGAACGGCCGCGTTCTGCATCGCGGCCATATAGGTGAGAACCGTGCCGATCAGCCCGAAAACGGCGATGAAGTAGATCACGAACCGCAAGGAGAACCACGTCGCCAGCGACACGACTGAATCGGTGTCGGCGTGACCCGCCGAGAGGTCATCTGCGTGGGCGTCGACTGCGTCGGCATCCACGTCCAGATCAACTCCGGCCACCCCGTCCGCATCGAAGTCGGCGTGCCCGTGCCCTCCCAGCGCGGTCGAGACCAGCAGCAGCCCGCCACCGACCACCAGACACACTACGTAGATCCCAGCCAATGACGGCAGCGCAGCAAGAATTGCCACATCGCTGAGGCATGCGATAACAAGGGCGACCATCGCCTATCCTCCTTGACCCAACCCAGTAGGCGCCGCCGTTACATGCGCCCCCAGACAGCGATGTAGTCTACCCGAAGTGACGACGATTGCCAACGCCGCCGGCGCTGAAGAAGCCTACCCGCTCGGCGCATACGACGGGCGCAGGCCTATGCAAGCCTCTGTCGGGCCAGCACTTAGCGCGCGCCGTGGCCGCAGGCGAACCTCACGTTGCTTTACTGGCTGCCGCCTGGAGGGTCTTGCTCCTCAGACCGTCGGTGCCGATCCAGTCGGGATACCGCTCGGAGCCGAAGTACTCCTCGCCGTAAAACGGCCTGACCAGAAAGTCCGGCAACAGGGACGTCAGGAAGAATGGGTGGCGGCCGGCATCGATCTCGGCCTCCAGCGCCGCACGTTCGAGCTCCAGGCTGAAGGACCGCAAGCGACCGGCAGCCCGCTGAATGCAGTCGTGGTCGCCCGTCTTGTAGGCGGCAATCAGGTCGGAGACGTCGACGATCCGCAGCCGCTCAGCCGAGCCGGAGTTGATCGATGCGTAGATGAGGAAGCGACCGCAGGGCGACCAGGCTACACACCGATCGGAGTTCTGATTGCTGGTGACCCGCACGGGGTATTTGCCCGACGCCGTCATCAACCAGATGTCCTGATCACGGTCGGCCCATTCGTCGCGTTGGGCGCCGGGATCGAACTGTCGGTTGGAGACGAAAGCGATGAGCCGGCCGTCGGGGCTGGCGGCCGGATGGACGTCCATACCCGCATCGACCGTAAGTTGCTGTTTCTCGCCGCTGGCCAGGTCAAGCCGCCAGATGTCACAGTTACCGCTCCGGTCACTGCTGAACAGGACGGATTTGCCGTCCGGCATCCAGGAAAAGGAGTTGTCGTCGCCTTCATAGGTTGTGACTTGACGCGCGTGGTTCCCGTCAGCATCGGCGATCCACAAGTCATTGCTGCCCGCGTGGTTCGAGACGTAGCCGAGTTGTCTACCGTCGGGGCTGAACGCAGGGAAGTCGTTCCAGCGGTCGTCCTCCACGAGGGGGACAACCTCGCCGCCGCCGGCCGGCACCTTGTAGATGTTCGGCGTTCCCTGCACGCTGCTGACGAACACCACCCAGCGCCCGTCGGGTGACCATCGTGGCTTGTCGTTCCAGAAGTCTCCGTGGGTGAGTTGAACGAGCCGACTGGCATCGAGGTCAAGCATCCACACGTCGTAGTCGCCTTGCTTGCCACTGGAAAACACGACTCTTCCGCTCAGCTCTGTTGACATGCGATCAACTCCTTATCGCCACCTACCCGGGCGTACACGCCTTGTGGTTACCCCATTTGCCGTTCATATCGACTCCTGGTGCGGGCGAGTTGCACCCATATTTGAGGGTGGCGCGATCGAGCCCTATGATGATGGGACGGTCCGATAGACGGCCCACCACGCGAAACCGCGAGGCGTGCACGCGGTCGGACCGGTAACCGAGGCAGTCGACGATGGTAGGGCGGCAGAAGCTCGAAACGGAGGGGTCAGCAATGGGGGAGGCGCCGGCCTTGCGCCTGGTGTTCTGGGAGACGACGGCCGGATGCAACCTTGCCTGCATCCATTGTCGCCGCCTGGACGTATCGTGCGAGCCCACCGAAACCGATCTGACCACCGACCAGGCCCGCCGGATGATCGCCGACCTGGCCGACTTCGCGCGACCCATTCTGGTGTTCTCCGGTGGCGAGCCCTTGATGCGCCCCGACCTTTACGATCTGGCCGATTGGGCACGCACACATGGTTTGCGGACCGCTCTGGCCAGCAACGGTACGCTCATCGATGCCGAAGCGGCGCGCCGGGTCCGTGAGGCGGGCTTTGCTCGAGTCAGCATCTCGCTGGATGGCGTCGACGCAGCCACGCACGATCGCTTCCGGCAATTGGCCGGGTCGTTTGATCGGGCATTGGCTGGCTTGAAGCACGTCCAGCAAGCCGGCGTTAGCGCT
Organism: Phycisphaerae bacterium; assembly: GCA_035530655.1. Taxonomy (GTDB): domain Bacteria; phylum Planctomycetota; class Phycisphaerae; order UBA1845; family DATKUK01; genus DATKUK01. The sequence goes on along the minus strand of DATKUK010000102.1, from coordinate 180,520 downwards.
CAGATCAACTGCACCATCGCGCGGCACAATGCCGGGCAGATCGACGCACTGCTGAGGCTTGCGGAGTCGCTAGGGGTCGACGCGGTCCATTACTTCCTTCTCGTGCCGGTGGGTTGTGGCGAGCAGATCGCGGAAGAGCAGATGTTGCCGGCCGATCAGGTGGAAGCGCTACTCGTGCAGTTGGCCAAGCTGGAGAGCAAGAGTTCGGTGCCAATCAAGGCCACCTGCGCGCCGCACTATTACCGAATCGTGCGGCAACTCGGTGGGCGTGCCCAAGGCGGCAGGGGGGCACATCAGGCCAACGGTAGTCGCCCGGCAAGCACGAACCAGCAGCCGCTGCACTCGATGACGCGCGGGTGCCTGGCCGGCAGGGCCGTCTGCTTCGTTTCGCACACGGGGCAGGTCTATCCGTGTGGGTATCTGCCTGTCTCTGCCGGCGACGTGACGCGCCAGCGCTTCGCTGACATCTGGCGTAACTCGGCGGTCTTCGCGCGCCTGCGGAACACCGATCTATTACAGGGACGCTGCAGCGTGTGTGAGTTCCGTCACATCTGCGGGGGATGTCGGGCCAGAGCGTTCTACCAGCACGGCGACTATCTGGCTGAGGAGCCGTATTGCTCCTACGTGCCTGGAAGGATGACGAGCCGACATCACCCACCGAGCACGTCGGATGGATCCGGCGGGTAGCCAAACGCATCGTGGTCGCGGTGGGGGAGGCGAGGTCAGACGTCGTCGAAGGCTTCGGCCGGCGGGTCCTCGACCAGTTCCGGCACCGGCTCGCCGAACAGGCGGCGCGACACCTCATCGCACCGCTGGCGCAGGTTTCCGATCAAAGGCTCCGGTGCCGCCGCGCGGCTGGCTGCCAGACCAAGCAGGCGGGGGCTCATGAGGATGACAGCGGGGTGAGCGTAACGGATCTTGCGCTTGATCTGCCGCAGGTAGTACACGTCGACCGCGGGCAGGTCGAGCGCGGCCAACGCCTGACGGAACAGTCGATCCGGACTGTTGGCCAGCGACCGGCGACGACGAACCAGGTATGACGTCAGCACCGCCAGCCCAACCAGCCCGGCAAGACCAACCAGGATCAGCAGCAGCGCCAGCCAGTCGCTCGAGCCACCCGTCTGCTCAATGCCGCTGCGCATCGCGCGGTACCGGTCGATGTTGCTATGCTGAGCAAGAATGAGGCGGGTCATACTTGCTGCTCCTCAAACTGGGCGTGCCCACGGATGGCGGCCTGGAGCTCCTGGCGAACCGTGTCGGCCACGTTCTGTGCTCGCTGACGCAGCGACGGATCAGGTTCGTGGCGAGCCATGCCCAGCACGTGAGCCATCATCGCCGCCAGACGCGTTTCTTCGATCAACTCCAGCCCGCACTGGCGTCGGGAAACGTTCTCATCGGTCAGCAGATCGATCAGGATGGCTGTAGCCGGGACGATCTGTGTGTGGAGCAACTGGCGAACGGCATCCGCTCGGGCTTCGGTCTCCGGCGCGCTGAGCATTCGCTCCAGTTCGCCCAACTTGTTGTCCGCCACGCGCTCCGGCGAGACGGCCGCGTGGGGACTTGCCTGCTGTTCCGACGACGCCTGCGGCTGAGCCGCTGAGGCTTCATCCACCGCCTGTTGGGCTCGGGTTTGTTGCTGCTTGTCGAGTTTGCCCAAGGCTCGAGCGGCTGCCGCGCGAACACTCTGGCTGTGGTGGCGTTCGAGACGTGCCAGCGTCGATGATAACGACTTGAGCAGGTTCAGATCGTCGGCAGCCTGCAAGGCTCGTAGGATTTCATCCGACCGGCCCTCCTCCAGTTTTCGGACGAGACGATCGACGAAGTCAGGGACCAGCTTGAGCACCGCGCGACCGGCAGAGACTCTCGCGTCGGGAGGCAGGTCGTCAAATGCCTGCCAGTACCTTTCAAAGCTGTAGGACGCGGCATGTTGGGCCGCGAGTTGTCGCACACGCGGAGATCGACTCGTAAGCTGCTGAATAACCAGCGCGGGCAAGTCGGGGGGAGAGCGACGCAGCAGTTCGACCAGCGCCGCCTCGGTAAACTCCTCATCATCCCACGCCAGCACTTGCCGAAGCGTATCGGTGGTTTCGTCTCGGCCGTTCGCCAGAAGGCATTCCAGCGCGATGCGTTGGGCTTCGCGCGTCCCCGATAACAGCACATCCTGAGCGACCAGCAGCTTTAGCCGCTCGTCGATCGCTGAGGCCGAGATGATCGCCATGGCCGCAACCTGCTGGTCGGATGACAGCCGCCGTATCAGGCCGGGGTCTCGCTCCAGCCAGACCAGCCGACGCACCTCGGCTAGACCATATTGGGCGACGGGCTTGCAGAAACGGTCCTTATGCGACAACAGGCTCCTCAGAAACAGTCCGTCCTTCGCCTGTGCGATGACGTCGGCAGCGACTTGCCGTACCCGCGACCAACCCAGAGCCAGACAGACGAAAGCTGCCATGCGAGGTGTGGGCTCTCGCCGAAGCAGTTCGCCGATGACCTCGATATGTTGATCGCCGGCCGCTGCCACGTGCGCCTGGAGCATCCGCTCCAACTGCATGGCGAACCACATGGCCGTCTCGATCACCTCCGGGCGTCGGTGGACGCCGAGGCTGTTCAATCCCTCCTGAAGGACAGCAAGGAGAATCTTACGCTCCTTGCCGCGTTCGGCCGAAGCGCTGCCAAGCTGCCCGGCGAGCAGACCGACTGGGTCGTGTACCGTTTCGTCAGCCGACTGCTCGCCGGTCGTCAGGTACTGGTCGGCAAGTTCGCGCAGCGCCTCCGCTGCAGCACAACGCACCTCCGGTGCGGAGTCGCGAAGACCCACTGTAAGCAGCCCAGCCAACTCGATGGACTTGGCATGAGCCACGATCCGATACACGTTGCTTCGCCCCAATGTGTCTGAGGCGCGCCCAACACGGTGAAGGGGCTCGCGCAGCCTCGCCACCTCGTGAACCACCAAGTTCTTTACGGCGGACGGCAGACGATGGAAGAAGCGAATCAAGCCGTCCGCGCCGGCGGCGCCGCGTGCGAGGATCGTCTGCACCACCGGCTCAGCGAACGCAGCCTCCACCTCCGCCAGCGCGGCTGCCAACGCGCGGTCGGCTGAGGGATTCTCCGTTTGCAGCAGATAGGAATAGATCGCTGGGCGCATACCGTCGCTGACTCCAACGGGAATTATCGGCAGCAAAACTGCGTCCCGTTAGCCGGCACAACATCGGGAGTCGCCCAGCGCACACCGACCGATAAGACGTCTGCTCAAGACGACACCCCGGTGTGGTCTCGGGCGGGACGCCGCCGGATGGCTCGCCTCTGCCCGGGCCAGGGTGGGTTCCGCCTCAGTCCATCAGATGATACCGAATGATGCAGTAAAAGGCCTTGACGCCGTCGGTCCAGGTGATCTTCTTGCCCTGACTGTAATCCCGCCCGTCGTAGGTAATCGCCACTTCGTATATCCGCCAGTTGCCGCGTGCCACCTTGGCAGTGACCTCCGGCTCAAAGCCGAAACCGTTCTGCCGAAGGCGCAGCCCCGAGATCACCTCCCGGCGAAATACCTTGTAGCAGCTTTCCATATCCGTCAGGTTCAGGTTCGTGAATGCGTTCGACAGAACCGTAAGCAGCTTGTTGCCCACATAGTGCCAGAAGAGCAGGACACGATGTTCCTGTCCGATAAATCGCGAACCATACACGACGTCGGCCTTGCCGAGCTCGATCGGGCGAAGCAGCTTTGGATAATCCTGAGGATTATACTCTAGATCCGCATCCTGGATGAGCACCACCTCTCCACTTGCCCCTGCGAAGCCGGCGCGCAGCGCGGCGCCCTTGCCGCGGTTGGTGGGCTGCTCAATGATGACCAATGGCTTGTCGGCGTACTGTTGGCGCAGCTTGGGGTACAACTCGCGCGTGCCGTCCGTGGACCCGTCGTCCACCACGATCAACTGGACCTGATGCGGAATGGGAGCTTCGAATACGCGCCGGACGATCTGCTCGATCGTCGCCCGTTCGTTGTAGACCGGCATGACCACACTGACAAGCATCCTTGTGACTCCTGCTGCTCGCGAGACCGCACGTACTGTAGTGTTGGGGCGCCGAGCCTTCAACTGACAGGCCCGAAGGCGGGGCTGCCCGCCTGTCGGGGCGGTTGCAATCGATCGAGGGACGACTACACTCGTAGCGTGGCGGACGTAATCGGCGAACACGGGAGGACGGCGCTTTGAGGACTCGCTTGGCTGTCGGGCTCGGGGTGTTGGTGGCCATCGCGGTAGGGGGGTGCGGCTTGAAGCGGGGACAGGTGACCTCACCTATCGGCCCGCCCGAACAGCCCGACTACAGTCGCCCGCTGCCTGCCGGTCAGTTGGCCCTGCGGAAGGTGACTGATCCGGCGCAGATCCCCGACTTCGCAGCCGGCTTTGCCGATCAGCACGGGCTTCGTCAGGCGGCCAACAACAGTCTGGCCTATCTGGCCAAGCCTTCCAGCCGACGGTTCTTCCCGTACGGCCAGATCTCACACGATCGTGCCGTCACGAGTCTACGGCAGTTCCTCCTACTGCTGGATGAAGCGCAGACGCCGGAGCAGTTTAACGACGCGCTGCGCAGGCGGTTCGACGTCTATACGTCGGTAGGTTATGACGACGAGGGAACCGTGCTGTTCACCGGGTACTACTGCCCGATCTTCGACGCCCGCCTCCAGCCGGACGAGCGGTTTCACTACCCGCTCCACAAGCCCCCGCCGGATCTGGTTCGAGACCCGCAAACGGGCGTGACGCTGGGCCGGCGGAGCGCAGACGGGAACGTCGTAGCCTATTACACCCGGGATCAAATCACCAAGCTGGGTCTGCCGGGCAGCGAACTTGTGTGGCTGGGCGACGCGTTTGAGGCCTACGTGGTGTCGGTCCAGGGCTCGGCGCGTCTTCGTCTGCCCGATGGGCGTCTCATGGAGATCGGGTTCGCCGGCGATAACGGGTACGACTACGTCTCCGTGGGCGAAGCCATGATCAGTCACGGCAAGCTAGACCGGAACGAACTGTCGCTCGACGCCATGATCAACTTCTTCAAGCAGCATCCTGAGCAACTTGATGTCTACCTGCCGCTCAACCCCCGTTATGTGTTCTTCAAGCCGGTCACCGGTGGACCATATGGCTGTCTCAACGTTCCGGTGCTGCCGTTTCGGTCCATTGCCACCGACAAGGAGATCTACCCTCGGGCGTGTCTGGCCTACGCGGTGACCGAGCTTGCGCGGGAGGCAGGCGGGCGAGTTGCGACGCAGCTGTTCTACGGCTTCGTCCTCGATCAGGATCGGGGCAACGCCATTCGTGCAGCCGGACGATGCGACGTGTTTATGGGTATCGGTGCGCAGGCGGGGCGACTGGCCGGCCGAAGCATGGCCGAGGGCAGGCTTTACTACCTGTTTGCCAAGAGCCCCGAACCAGAGGGTCAGCCGCCGGACCGAACCGCCGCCGAGGATGGCCCTGCCCCTGGGGAAGCAGGCGACTGAAGATGCCTCACAGCCTGCTTGTTTCAGGCCTGAGATGATTCGTTGCTGGAAAGGCTTCCAACGGGGCAGATCGCTTCATGTCTGATCAGCAACCACCCCCGTCTGCCTCGGCCAGCCCCTCCGACAAGCAGACCGCACGGATGCCCAGCCCGAAACTGACGATGCTGTTGGCGATCCGGGCGTCGCTGCGGATCCTAGCCCCAATCACCGTAATATGGGGCGTGGTGGCATGGTCATTTGCTGGCTGGCCCTACGCGGTGATGTATGCCGCGCTTACATGGAATTATGTGCTGGTCTTCATGTTGACGTGGATCGCCCGCACCGCGATGCAGGGACCGTGGCGCGTGCGCCCCATCCAGACCTTCATCGTGCTGGCCAATTCGTTTGTCCTGCCGTGGATGTACTACCATCGCGGATGGGCGCTGCCCTGGGGGTTTGTGGGCATGTGCGTGGTGTACCACATCGGTCTGGTGGTCAGCACGTACATCTTTCTCTACCTTAGGGACAAGCTGCCCATGGCCACCGTATTCGCACCCCAGCGAGAGGCGGCCAAGCGGGGCCAACTGCCTGCGGACCGGAAGGACCGTCCACGGACGTCCGGCTGACCGTTAGCGGCAACAGGGCGATTGTAGCCTCGGCGAGCCCTGTCTATAATCCCACCCGCAGTTTGTCGGCCCGGTCAGGAGTCACTGGCGAATCAGGAAAGGGATGATGATGGCCAAGCTACGTTTGTTCACGCCCGGCCCGACCATGGTGCCGGAAGAAGTTCTGCTGGAGATGGCCCGGCCCATCGAGCACCATCGCACGAGCCAGTTTCGTGCTCTGACCGGAGAGGTGCTGGAAGGGCTCAAACACGTCTTCCAGACGAAGCAGCTTCCACTGATCCTGGCCAGCAGTGGGACGGGCACGATGGAAGGAGCGATCGTCAGTACCTGCAAACCCGACAGGAAGGCGCTTGTTGCGCGGGGCGGCAAGTTCGGTGAGCGGTGGGCTGAGGTGTGCGAAGCTTTCAACATCCCCTGTATTTGCCACGATGTCGAGTGGGGCCACGGAGCCAAGGCGGACGCGATCAAGAGTTACCTCGATAAGGACCCGCAGATCGGCTACGTGATCATTACGCATAGTGAGACATCGACGGCCGCGGTCAGCGAGTTGCAGGCCATTGCGGCCATCACGCGCCGGCGCGACGTGCTTCTGCTGGTGGACGGGATCACGGCCGTTGGGGCCATCCCGCTTAAGATGGACGAGTGGGGCGTAGACGTTGTGGTGACCGGCTCGCAGAAGGCCATGATGCTGCCGCCGGGGCTGGGCTTTGCAGCCGTCAGCGAGCGAGCATGGCAGCGCATCGATTCCTTCCAGAGCCCGACCTACTATGTGAACTTTCCCGCATACCGCAAGGCGATGGCCGACAACGATTCGCCTTATACGCCGGCTGTTTCTCTCGTCCGCGCCGCGCGGAAATCACTGGAGATGATCTGTGCCGAGGGGATCGAGAACGTCTGGAAGCGGACGGCCCTGCTCGCCCGCGCCACCCGCGCGGCGGCCCAGGCTGTTGGCATGAAGGTCTTCGCCGCCGATCCGGTCGACTCGGTGACGGCTCTGCTCGTGCCGGACGGCGTCGATGAGGCGGCGCTGCGCAAGACGCTGCTGAAGGACTTCGGCTGCCAGGTGGCCGGCGGGCAGGCCCAGCTCAAAGGCAAGATCATTCGCATCTCGCACATGGGCTATGTCGACGTGGTCGACACGCTGGGCGTCGTGGCGGCGATCGAGGCGGTGCTCAAGCAGATGGGCCAGCCGGTCAAGGTCGGAGCGGGCGTGGCGGCGTTCCAGAATGCTTTGGCCGGGCAGGCGTGAATCGCGCCGGTCAAAAACGGGTTGTCGAGCGAGCCCGCCCGTAGGAGATGTGTACGGGCGGGTCTTCTGTACGGTTGTTATGTTATAACATTATAACATAAGAGCTTTGGCGACCCTGTTAACGTTTTATAGGAAGCCCGTCAGTCGTCTGCGGCCGGGGCGAAACACAGGACAGTCTGGCTGCCTACAGTATAGATGTCGAATGGACGCGGCGACGGTCGGGCAGTCCTGCGACGTCGGTGTGGACGGAACGCGACGGTGAACTCGGTATGCGTAACGGGTATCGGCATGGTCACCCCACTGGGCAGGGGGGTCGAGCCCACGTGGGTGCGGCTGCTGGCGGGGCACACCGCGGTAGGGCGACAGTCTGTCGGGGATACCCACGCCGCGGTGGCCAGGGTTGTACAGGCAGATGCCCTGAACGGGACGGACCGGGCCGTCAGCTTCGTGGTCGACGCAGCACGAGAGGCAGTAGAGCAGGCAGGGCTGGCAGGCAGGGCGCCGGCCGGGATGAGGGCGGGGGGGGTGGTCATCGGGTGCAGCAAGGGCTGCGTGCTGAGCCTGCTGACAGCTCACAAGGCCTTTCTTGCCGGCGACCGCACAGCGGCGGCAGCGTTGGGCAGAACAGACCCGGCCGAGCCGGCGAGGGCGGTGGCCCGCCAGTTCGCAGTGACGGGGCCCTGTATAGGTATGGCGACCGCTTGTGCCACCGGGTTGCACGCTGTGATTCGCGGTGCCCAGCTGATTGCCGACGGCCAGGCTGACGTTGTGCTGGCCGGTGCTACCGACGCATCGATCCACCCTCTGTTCGTCAGCTCGTTCCGGCGTATGGGGGTTCTCGCTGAGGCCGACGGGGATGCGAGCACCGCATGCCGTCCGTTCGATCGTCAACGGCGCGGATTTGCCCTCGGGGAAGGAGCGGCTGTGCTCGTGCTCGAGTCGCCCGAAGGTGTGTTGGCTCGTGGCGGGCGCATGCTTGGCCGGTTGGTTGGCTGGGGTATGGGCGCCGACCCGGCTGGGTTAGCCGAGCTCGGAAACGACGGCGAGGCCCTGGCGACTGTCCTGCGTCGCACCATCGATGCGGCCGGGATCGAACCCGACCGGATCGGATACGTTAACGCGCACGGCACGGCTACCCGGGCCAACGACCCCATCGAGACCCGCGCCCTGAAAGCTGTGCTGGGCCCCACTGCACACCGCGTGCCCGTAAGCTCAGTCAAAGGCGGCCTGGGGCATATGATGGGCGCGGCTGGGGCCGTTGAGGCGGCCATTACCGTACTGGCGGTGGCGCGGCAGGTCGCACCGCCGACGGCTAACCTGATGGATCCTGACCCAGCCTGTGACCTTGATTATGTGCCCGGATACGCACGTCATCAGAACATCGAGTACGCGCTGAAGCTGTCGACGGGGTTCGGGGGTGCTATCGGTGCACTGGTTGTCGGCCGGGCTGAGCCTGCACGACGATAGCGGCGAGCGCAACATAAGATATCTTATCGGACCTTATGCTTAAGTACTTTAATAACAACGAGTTACGTGCGGGTTGTGCCGAATTGGGCCCGCTGGGGGTCAGCCATAGGTCTGTCGGCGTGGTCGACCAGCCAACTGAGACCCTTCGGATCGTTGGCGATGGCGGCTTTAGAGCGTGCCGAAGAACGCTTCCCGTCGCCCATCGCGAGGGCTATTCGCGGTCGGTCGAATGGAGTTTGCTCAGCAGCGATTCACTCAGGCAGGCTAACAGCAAGGCGTATTTGCCGTACTCGGTCAGACGGTAGGTGTCGCGCTGTGCGAGTTCAAGCAGTCCAGCCAGGCGAAGTTCGCGTACATGGTGATACAGCGGCCCGGCCTTGAGCCCCAGCGTTTCTGCGAGCTGGGCATATCTGCCCGCTCCGGTGAAGATCGCCTTGAGCATGGCCACGCGACGCGGATTGGCCATGGCGTTGCAGAGTTTGGCGATTCGCTCGTCGGAGGCGGCCGACAGGAATCGCTCGCGGGGCCGCCTGGCGGGCTTGGTGAACAGCTCCTCTCGTCGCTCGACCGTGATAATGGGCTTGGTACCGTCGCACTCGGCCAACCCGCAGACCCCTGCCAGCCCAAACAGACGCCGGTTCTTGACCACCTTGGGGAAGAGCGTAGCCAACCCCCTGCCGCGTCCGTCACGGGTTTGGCGCGAGCGCCGTCTGGTATCGTCACCGTGCGGCCTTTTCTTTTGAGAACTCTTTTTGCTTCCCTTTGGCTGTTGGCGCGGGCGTGACGGGCGGTCCGTCGAGGCGGCCTGAGTTCGAACGGCGGAAGGTTTCGGGCTGGACGACATGGCTGCTCCCAACAAAGGTTAACAGGATCGTTAAAGTTATTACATAGTATAGTTATATATTATAACAGTACACTGTAGTAACGCGTGCGGTCAAGCGCCTTTTTGCAGAAACCGGACGATGCGGCAGTGCCCGTGGACGTAGCGAGACGTCAGCCGCCTTCAACGACCGCGCGACCCAAGGCGTCGGCCAGGTATTGCTGTACCCGTGACTTATCGATCCGCTCCTGCCGCAGCGAGTCCCGGTCGCGGACCGTTACGGTACCGTTTTCGAGGGTCTGCCCGTCGACGGTAAAGCAGAACGGGGTGCCGGCCTCGTCCTGGCGGCGGTAGCGTCGGCCGATGGCACCCTTGTCGTCATGGAATGCAGGCACGCACTGGCGCAGTTGCTCGTAGATCGCCCGCGCGATCTCGGGCATACCGTCGCGCTTGACGAGCGGGAACACCGCCGCCTTGATCGGTGCCACGCGCGGGTGAAACTTCATCAGCGTCCTCGGCTGCGGCACGCCCTTCTCGTCGGGAGCCTCATCTTCGGTGTAGGCTTCACACAGAAGCGCCAAGGCCGTCCGGTCGATGCCCCCTGCCGGCTCGACGACATAGGGAATGAAGCGCTCGCGTGTCTGGTCGTCGAAGTAGGTCAGATCCTTCCCGCTGGCGTTCTGGTGCTGGGTAAGGTCGTAGTCGGTGCGGTTGGCGATGCCCTCGAGTTCTGATACGCCGAAGGGAAACGCATACTCCACGTCGGCACAGCCACGTGCGTAATGGGCCAGCTCTTCGGGCGTGTGGTCGCGCAAGCTGAGCCGGTCGCTCTTAAGCCCCAGGTCGACGTACCAGCGGTACCGCGCGTCGCGCCAGTACTCATACCACTTTTCCGCCTCGGAGGGATGGCAGAAGAACTCCATCTCGGCCTGCTCGAACTCCCGCGAGCGGAACGTGTAGTTGCGCGGGTTGATCTCGTTGCGGAAGCTCTTGCCGATCTGGGCGATGCCGAAGGGCAGCTTGATGCGCGTGGTATCGAGCACGTTCTTGAAGTTCGCGAAGATCCCCTGCGCCGTCTCGGGCCGCAAGTACGCCCGCGACGAGGAATCGCGCATGGCCCCCACGTAGGTCTCGAACATGAGGTTGAACTTGCGTGGATCGGTCAGGCCGCCCCCGCAGTTCGGGCAGCGATGGTATGGGTTGTCGGCACCGATCGCCGCGTTGTAAGGCGCGAGGAGGTAGTTTTTCGGCCCGTCCTGGACGAACCGCCACGCCGGACCGTTCTCCCGACCGGGCACGACGACGACCTTGGCCCGCTTGGAGTTCAGCATGCGCCGGGCGATCGTCTGCACCACATCGTCCGACGACCCCTCTTCCGTCACCAATTCGGTCTGCACAGGAGAGTCCTGCTCGACCTGCTTCCGCTCGACTGCGGAGAACACCTCGGGGATGTGCTCCACGGCATACACATAGTACATACTAAGCTGATCCGCCCGAAAGCGGGCCTTGCAGCTCTTGCAGTCCACCAGCGGGTCGGTGAAGCCGGTGACATGCCCGCTGGCCTCCCATACACTCGGGTTCATGATGATCGCACAGTCGATCCCGACGATGTCGTCGCGCGTGGTGACCATGTCGTGCCACCAGGCATTCTTGATGTTGCGTTTGAGTTCCACACCGAGCGGTCCGTAGTCCCAGAAGCCGCCGATGCCCCCATAGATCTCGCTCGACTGAAAGATAAACCCGCGCCGCTTGCACAGCGCGGTCAGCTTCTCCATGTACGATTGCTCAGCCATGATCGTCGTTTGCACTCCCGTGTGGTACCAGCACCTAGGGCCCCCACCGCCGTTGCAGCCGGGCAAACACTCGCGCCAGGCGGCGGCCGTGGGCACCGGCGAAGATAGCCTGTAGCCTCCTTTGTTTCAAGGAGTTAGCAGGCAAGGCAGCACGGGAGTGTGCTGTCCGCCGCCACTTTGGGTCATCGGGCGGCACAACCGGCCCATCCGGCAAATCTCCTCTCCCCGACGCGGATGCAGGCAACTCACGCCATGTCAAGGACTTACAAAGTCCTATAAGTCGAGCCATCGCCTCCCCGCGATGGGCACTGCGTTTGTGGCCTCGCTTATCGGAGGAATCACTGCCCGCAGGAGGCGGAAAGATGCATTGGGACGTACTGGTCTGGTTTTTCCGGCGAAAGATCAGGATCGCTGTGCTGGCCCTGATGACGTACGCCGCGCTCTGCTAGCGCCTCGGCGACGCTGCGCGGCCACGCGCTGGCATCTATCGCATCGGCCGGATACCTGGAAGCGGTGATAGAGCGGCTCGAAGCCCTGTCGCCCGCAAAGTTGCCCTATCAGCTCGAGCACCTCTTTGCTATCGAACTCGATCACCTGACCGCAGTCACGACAGACCATATGGTCGTGCGGCGTGTGCCCGAACGTGTGTTCGTAGTGGGCGTGCTTCTCTCCGTAGATCACCTCTCGGACAATCCCCGCCTCAACCAGCAACGGCAACGTGCGGTAGATCGTAGCCTTCCCCACCCGGACGGCCTGCTGGCGCATCGCTAGTAGCAGCCCCTCGGCCTCAAAATGTTGCTCGTTTCGCATCACGGCCTGGAGAATCGCCCGTCGCTCGCGAGTATACTTCAGGCCTCGGCGCCGCAGATGGGCGCGAAAGGCGGCTTCAGCTCTCGCGACGGACGTATCCTGCGTAGTGGAGGGCTCTTTCGGCATGTCGTCGGACCGTTCGCTCACCTTTAGCATAGCGACCGTGTCCGGGCAGGCAAGCAGGGCTGCGCCCACCGCGGATCCGATGGAGCGGCTGGGAAGGATCGTATCGGCCGGCACGTGGCGAACCGTCTGTTGCCTGTTTCTAACCGCGGCAGCCTGGGTTCCGCTCCAGGCGGCCGAACCCCGTGAGCCGACGTTGGTGAAACACTTCAGCCACTGGGGTTACTGGTATTACCACTTCCGACACGAAACGGACTCATCCATGAGCGCGCCCGGCGTTGGGGCGGTCTGCTACGACTTCCTGGTACGCCTGCCGCTATTGCGGCCAACGGCGGAAAGCATGACAGAGCCGGCGCCGGTGGTCACGGTTCTGCACGCGCGCCAGGGCGATTTCAATCGGCGGGAGCGCCGATGGCCCGATCACATCGTCGTGATCCCCGACGACAACACCGACGCACTGGCGCAGACCCATTGGCTTGGGGAGCGACAACCCGGGCACACGGCGTGGTTCGGCTACCACGAGCGTTTTCCCGCCCAGCCTCAGCGTGATACGCAGGTGGTGCCCTACACGCAGCGACGGCTGCTTTATACGTTGCGGTTCGTCCTGGAACGCTTCCGAGCCGACCCCCGGCGCGTATGGGTGCATGGGGCCTCGATGGGCGGCACGGGCGCGCTGCTGCTGGCGCTGACCCATTCGGAGCATTTAGTCGGGTGCCTCGCCATCGAGCCGCTGATCACGCCTGCCGGCGCACCCCAGATGATCGATGAGGCTGAGCGACTGTTCGGCCCGAGGCAGTGGAACCTCCGCGTAGCAGGCACCGACATCGGCGTCTGGGACTACCTGAACGCGGCACGATGGCTCCAGGCCGAGCCGCCCTACCCGGGTTGGCTCCAGATCGAGCACGGCCTTAAGGACCGCACGGTGCCGTTTACCCAGTACCTTTCCGTCGAGTCTGGCAAGCCGGGGCTGTACGACCTGCTGTTGGCCGGCCGGGCCGCGGGCACGTTTGTCTGGGATCAGCGCACCCACCACAAGGACGATCCATTGGGGCGTTGGTATCCTCCTTTCGTGCCGGTCGCCACCGGTCAGGTGAGGCTCGACCGACCAGCCATCATCTTTCAGCACGTCGGCCAGGGACAGTTCGGGATCGACGCCGGCGGGTTGTGGCAAGCCGACTGCGATCCGCGAAGCTGCCCGCGCGGGATGCTTAACGCCTTCGTCCGTTGGGATGGGCTGATCGACGAGCCCGACCGGCTGGAGGTGAGCCCGTTCCTGCTCGACGGTCCGACGGCTGCGTGGCGGGCGCCCGTCGAGCAGACACGCTACCACGTGACCATTCGCCAGCCGCATCAGTTTCCTCTGCCTTCCGGCTCGACGTTGGTGTACACGATCGGCGGGGACTCACCCAGAGTGTTGACGGTGCAGCGCCCTGGAGAGATTACCGTGCCGGACGTGGTGCTCCATCGCGGCTCCGCCCACGCGACGACGCTCCAGTTACGCCACAACCCGGATCAGTGCATTACCGCGGTGTTCTCGCCCACCCACCCGACACGCATCCCGGCTGGGGGCGATCGTGTCGAGGTGCAGTGTACGCTTGTCGGGCAAGGGCAGGCCGACAAGGTGGCGTTCGAGTGCCGTCTGTTGACGCGCGACCGCAGCCGGTGCATCGCTGTCCGACGGACGGCTGACGGAAAGGCGCTGTTCACCGACGTGCTGCCCGGGCCATACGTGGTGCAGGCTCGTGCCAGGTGCGACGGGAAGAACTTCGGCCCGGCCACCGAGCGTTGGATCTACGTGGCGCAGACGGCGTCACCCCCCTGCCCTACCCCATGTTGAGTCAGTCAACCGAGTATTTACGATAGTCATACTCGTGCTAATGTTAGTGCGGCGTCGCGTCGTGCATGGACGGCTACAACCTGTATAAGTTCGACCGTTGTAATCGGCCGATATTCCGTCACGACGCCCCGCTTGACTGGAGCAGGCGGACCGAGCGATTGCGCCCGGCTTCCTGGTAGTGCTGCGAGCGCGTTTCACCCTCGGCCGTCACGTACACAGCGCGGCGGTCTGAGACAACCGGACACTCGTGTTCGCACAGCCCGCAGCCGGTGCAGCGAGACACGTCCACCTTGGGTACGCGGAATTCGATCATGATGACCGCCGTCTCGCCCGCCGCAGGTGTCTGATGCCACCGATCGGCGATCAGCAGCGTGTCGATGTCGTTCGACGCAATCGGGTGGACCTCGCGGACGCCGTCGGCGTGGAGAATCTCAACGAAGTAGCGCGTCGTCTGGTCGCCGGCGAACTGGTTGAACTCGAACCGTGCCGACTCGGCGACAAACTCACCAGGCCGCGGCTGTTCAGCCAGAGTAACCGCCCGGTCGCCGGCTGCGACGACCTGCTTGGCCCCGTCACGAATAGCCAGTTGCATCCGCTCGGAATAAATGGCCTTCGGGCTGGTCGGGCAAACTTCCTCGCACACCACGCAGGGAATGTTCTTGCTCCATGGCAGGCAGCGGCCGCGATCGAAATGCGCCGTACCCAGACGGACCGGCCCGGCCTGCTCGTGAGGTCCCGCGCCCAGCTTCTGGGCTACCGATAGGTGCTGAATGGCACCGGTCGGGCACACGTGCCCACACGCCGTGCAGGAGGTCTGACAGAAGCCGATGCGGTAGTTCATCACGGGGGTCCACAGCCCTTCCACACCGGCTTCGAACACCGCCGGTTGCAGCACATTGGTCGGGCAGACGCGCATGCACTGGCCGCACTTCACGCAGCGTTCGAGAAACTCCTGCTCCTCGACCGCACCGGGCGGCCGGATAGCCTTGCTCGAGAAGTCGCGCTTCGTGCGGGCACTGGCGCGGGCGAACGGATAGAAGAGGAAGCCCGCAACCGCCGCGAAGACCGCCCGCCGACCGGCCACATCGGTACCGCTTATCTCTCGTCGGCCCGCAGGGACAAACGCAAAGCGCAGCGCATCGTGCGGGCATTCCTCGACGCAGTTGAAGCAAACAAAGCATTCCGCTTTGCGCAGATCGGCCTGGGGGTCGCAGGCCGCCTCGCAGCTTCGCAGGCAGAGATCGCAATGAGTGCAACGGTCCGGGTCGCGGTCGATGCGCCACAGCGAGAACCGGCTGAAAAACCCGAGCGTGGCCCCGAGCGGACACAACGAGCGGCAGAAGAAACGCGGGATGACCACGTTCAGAGCTACCAGCACGAACAGGATCGCGCCGATGACCCACCCGAGCTGGTACACGCCGGGATCGAGGCGGAACCGCCAAGTCGACAGGTTGACGTCGAGCCCTCGTTCGATGGCGGTGACGGCCATATCCCACGTCGGCGCGACCGACACCGCCACCGAACGATGCAGCAGGCAGAGCGGGTCGAGCAGGCCGATTTGCAGGCTGCCCAGCACGGCTGCCGCCAGCAAAGCCACCAGCAAGTAGTACTTAAAGCGGTACAGCGGGCGATGTCGGTTCGACTCTATGCGATGTTTGGTGTTGCGCCGGTTGAACGCCCAACCCACGAAGTGATGCAGCGATCCGTATGGGCACATCCAGTCGCAGAAGAACCGCCCGAGGAACAGCGTCGGGACCAGCAGCACCAGCGACCACAACAGACCCTTGTAGACCGTGTGGGTGGTGATGGCGGTCGAAATGGCGATGAGCGGATCGATCTCGAGGAACTTGCTCAGCCACAGCTTCAGGCCCGGCAGGCTGTCGAGATAGGCGAACGTGGTCAGCAGCGAGAGCGCAAGAAACACACAGAACAACACGCTCTGGCAGATAATCCTTACGGTGGTGATCCTCACTGCCTACCTCTTGCCGATTCGGAAGCCGCCTGCCCTGTCGTCGGGCGTCTGCATGAAGCAACTTATACGTTTACCTCGGCGACGAGACCGCGTCGCTTGTAGTCCTGCCAGTCGCGCTGCCCCAGCCGATGCGGAAGCTGACCGCGCCCGAACTTCTCCCACGCCATCTCCAGATACGCAAGTTTGGCCGGATCGCGCCCGAGCAGATTCTCGTAGCACCAGGCGTCGCAAGCCACCTGATCCACGGCGGCGACGATTGTGTTGCCCGCCTTCACGTCTTGCAGGCGCCCGCCGGTCGGCCCGTTGCGCATAAGCACACGCGTGCCGTCGGCAATCATAAGCGTCGGGCTGATCATGTAGCCCAGGTCGCTGATGATTTCGTGGATGGCCTGGTGAAACTGATTGCGCCGCCCGCCCAGCAATCCGTACCACCCTTTCATGCCCAGCGACGCGTAGCAAAGGTTGTGGTCCTTGACGGTGGGCAGGCCGATCACCTTGTCGGCCTCGGCCAGCGGCGGCCAGAGAATCGACCACGAGCCCAGGATCTCGCCGCGGCCTGCGTCGGGCGGTGTGTCGCGGACCGCCACCTCGCGGAAATGGCTCGCCGATGGCAGCATGACCACCGCTCCCGCCTCGCGAGCGGCCTGGCCGATCCCCGTCTTGGCGAAGCAGCCCTCCGGCGACTCGATCGGGTTGTCGGCGACGATCACCTTCTTGGCCCCGGCCTGGCGACAAAGACGGGCCACCTCGGCCACCAATGCCGGGCTGGTCGTGGCGCCCATCGTCGGGGCGCGGTCAAACGCGACGTTCGGCTTGAGCAGCACCACGTCACCGACTTTGACGAAGCGTTTCATGCCGCCCATCGGTTCGAGCGCGGCCGACACCATGCGCGCCACATCGCGCCCGCGGGCCACCGAGAGGTGCGGCTCGGACGCGCCGTAGTCGATCGACGCGAAGTAGTTCTTCAGCTTCAGTGGCGCGGGCCGCCCCAGCCCGCGCTTGCCCGTCGGGTCATACAGCAGCAGGCCGGCCGCCGTCGCTCCGGCAGCCACCGCTACCGCGCTGCCCCCCCGCCGGAGGAACTCCCGCCGGGTGGGATGATCATTGCGGTCGTCGTGATCTTCGGTCATACGGCTATTCCTGGAGCGCCTCGCGCAGGGCACGGGCACGCGATTCGGCGACGCCGCGATCGGCACAGCCGTTCAGCCCGGCGAAGTATCGCCCGTCGGCAAAGACGGCGTCGTAGTATCCGCTCACATGCCCCACCAGATAGTCTTCGGATCGGGACTCGACCTTTCCGTACTTGGCCAGGTACTCGCCGTACTTGCTCAGCAGGTCGCGAGGCTGCCGGTCGTCGGGCGCACGGTGAACGAAGAGCGTCCAGGTCGTTTCGCCCGCCTGGTACTCGGCGGTGTACACGTTCTTGAGGAAGTCCAGGCTGAACGCATCGGCCCGCACATAGGCGAACGAGCGATCAATGCGGTCCTGCTGGGGCAGCACCGCGTCGGCCCACAGCTTGCGCCCGTCGTCTTCGATCAACTCAGCCGCCGCCTCGGCCAGCGCCGGCACGAACCGGCTGTAGGCCTGGCCCGACTGCGGCACGAGCAGTTGTACGTAGCAGGGACCCTTCCAGAAAAAGATGCTGTCTTCGGCCACATAGCCCTCGCGGCCGATCTGGACTGGCTCGGTGTCGCCCCCCTGCTCGACCTTGAACATGCCGAAGGCATTCTCCAACTCGCCCATGTCATAGACGTAACAGTCGACGTATTGCTCGCCCTGCTTCGCGTGGCGGTACGTGCCGAAAGTCAGCTTGACGAACCCGAATGAAAAGTAGAGCCCCGCCCTGCCGTTGATCTTCTCGTAGAGATTGGCGGGCCCGAATACGCGCACGGCTTCAGGCCCTTTCCAGTCGGCGTCTTCCGGCGGTGGGAGAACGCCCGCTCCAAGCGCTGCTTCTTGCTGGCCCTGCTCGGCTGAGGGTTGGTCGGCCTTGCGACTGGGCGCCGGCGGTCCGTAGGCCAATTGCCGCTCGGCCAGCGCGGCGGCCAGCGCGACGGCTTTGGCTCGATCGTCTGCCGACGCGCCCTCGTACTGAATCTCGGTGTAGTGACGGCCGCTCCAGAACCGCACCTTGTCGTCGAGAAGATAATCCTCCATCCCGAGTGTAGTCTGACCGGTCAGGCCAAGCAGGATCGACTCGGCCGTCTCCACGTCGAAGGGCTTATAGTTCAGGAACGTCTGCCGCGCCGCAGCCGCATCCGCGAAGCGATGAATCCGGACGTTTGCCGAGCTTTGGGTGGGTGCGAGCGTGTGGTAGACAGCACCCAACACCAGTGCCGCTTCGGAGCCTTCCTGCGATGTGACCGAATTCGGGTCGAGCTTCCATTGCTCGTCGGCGGCAGAGGCGGGCAGCAGTCGACCCGCGAGCAGTTGGGTCTCAGACTCATCTGGCCGCCCCGCCTGCTCGATCGGCGCGGCGAAAAGCTCGCTTCTGTCGCGGGCAACGGTGACGAAGATGGCTGCGAGAATCGCCCCCAGCAAGATCAGGAGCATCGCGCCGATTACCTTCTCGGTAACCGGTACTTGTTTGCGTTGGGTACGACGGTGAAGGAAGTTAGGCATGGCGATCGCAGGCAAAAACGGGCCGACTGCTCGACCCCATTGGCCGGCTCGAACCCGACGCCCCATTATCGCGTCATGGGGATGCTCGTCAACCCGTCCGGCTGCCGCGCAAACAACAGGGCGAGCCGGGGGGCCCGCCCTGGATAGTCGTGCATACCGCGCACGGATAGTCACACCGGACGTCTATGGGGCTCTCACCGTGAGCTGTCCAAGGGTCGTATCACGGTCCTCATCGTTGATGTATCGAGCACCGCTGCCGATCACCGCGTGGATGTAGTAGGTGCCCACAGCCAGATCGCCGGGATTGATAAACCATGTGAACGTCCCTTCCGACGCTGCAACGCGCCCGCTACTGGCAAGCACTTCATGCCCGACGACGTAGACCACATCGCCTGCAAGACCAGAATCACCCGCATTGGCACTCAAGGTTAGTTCTTGATCTGCCACAAGAGTAACGGTGTACGTGCCGACCACCGTTCCTGTGCCGCCGACGACTCTGACCTGATCGTTGGGATCCACAACACCGGCAAAGGCAGCAGCAGGATCTGTTAACGTGAACGGTCCGAGGCCCGCTGCGTTGCTTACGTCCGCACTTGAACCGGTCGCGAGAACTTCATCCGCAACTACGTAGGCTACGTCGCCGCTGTCGCCCGAGTCACCGGGATCTGCATCCAGAGTGAGCACCGTGCGTTCGACTTCCGTAACCGTATACGTCCCGACCACTGCTCCCGTGCCGCTGACCACTCTGACCTGATCGTTGGGATCCACAATACCTTCAAACGTAGCTCGTCGATCAACCAACTCAAAACCCGAAGCATTCTTGACATCACCCAGGCGGGTGATAGGTCCACCTGTTGCAGTTTCTAGGATCCGAGGCGTATCGTTGTCTGCATTGGCGGTCGTGCTGTACCAGAGATGTACTTCGGCGTTGCCTCCCGGGTCGTCCGCATTCCAGTTGATCGCGACCTGGCGCGACTGGGCGGTCGTTATACTGATATCCGCAGCGGGTGCAGTCAGCAGTATCAATGGCGAGTCGACCGTCTTGCGGATATTGACCCGTCCCGGCGCCGTCGCGTATACAGGGCTCGAGCCGCTGACATTCAGCACGCCGCGCATGAAGTATTTGCCCGTCGGCACGTCGACTCCGTCTAGGTCGGTGAGTTTCCACACTCCTGCCGGCGGAAAGCTATCGGTAGCGCCCGCTGGGGCTGCTGGTTGCTTACGATTGCTTAGAATCAGGCGTTCGGTGCCGTTGGTGTTGATGGTGTCCCGGTCGATGAACAGGCTTATGTTGCCGGTGGCACCGCTCTCGTACTGCCAAATGATACCCAACGGCGGATCGTTGTCGCCGACACCTGGACCGCCCACGACAACATCCTTCTCAATGGCCGGTTCGCTGAACGCCAGTGACGGGGTGATAGCCGCACCGGTAATCTCAACGCTGCCCTTGGCCGTGGACGTATCCTTGACGGTCGCGCCCGCGAGAATCTTGCCGTGGATGTAGTAAGTGCCGGCCGCCATGCCGCTGGTGTCCCAGGTGGCTTGGTCATTCACGCCGTCCAACGCCGCCTGGATGCCCGAGCGGATCAGCGTTTCGGCGGCGCCGACCTCGGCGCCGGCGTCGGCCGTGCTGCTGGTCGAGTAGACCAGCGTAATGGTCTCACTCCCCGTCGCCGTCAGGTCGGCCCAGGTAATCGACACGTCGTCACCCTCGCTGACCTGCTGATTGCTGGCCGGCGTGGCCATCACGATGACAGCTGCCGTGGGCGGGTCCTTCTCGAATACCTGGTAAACGACGTTACCCGCGCCGCCGGAGTCGCCTGCATCCTCGTCCAGCGTCAGCATGTTCGCCGCAATCGCCGTCACGCTATAGACGCCTACGTTCGCACCCGTCCCGCCCGTAATCTTGACGCGGTCTCCTTCGGTGACCCCAGCGCCCACGAAGTCAGCGCCACCGTCGATCAAGGTAAACGGACCGGAACCTCCGGTGTTGGCCACGTCAGCACCGGTTCCGCTGGCTAGTGCCGTCACGCCGATCACGTTTACTTTCCGGCTCGCCCCAGCCTCGACGGTCACCTCCGGGTTCGTATCGTCGTTCAGCTTTGCGTACAGGAAGTACGTGCCGGTTTCGACGGTCTGTCCGCTGAAGTTGGTCCCGTCCCAATTCTGCGTGTAGGCATGTCCTCGCGGATCATTGGGGTCGAAGTCCAGCGTGGTGTTGCCCTTGTCGATGCGGACCTCGTTGCCGTTGCTGTGGTTGGTATCGGGGTCGAGGAACAATTTGACACGAACGTCGTCCTCAGCGTCACGGAAGTTGAACCCGAAGACCGCGCCCGCCCCGAGCGGCACGTTGAGATTCTGACCGGAGGGCGGCGTGGTGAAGACCAGCTCCGGCGAGGTGTTGGGCACGAGGATGCGGCCGGCTGCCACGTCGATCGACGACGGACTGTTCACCGGGTCGGCGCCGCCGATGTACCCAAAGACGTAATACTCGCCCTCCGGCACGGCTGGCAGGAGGATGTTGGCTGGATTAACGCTCGGGTCCGGATGCCACGACCACGAGAACTGATCCGCCGAGCCGTCCGGATTGGCGTCGCGAAGCGCGTCGATGTTGACCTCGTTGTCCCCCGTCTCCGTGCCCTGATCGGGGATCGGATCGTCATCGTAGCGTAGCTGGATCTTCGTGCCGGCTACGGTGTTGTCATCCTGCCACGAAAGGAGGATCGGGCTGCCGACCGTGGGCGATACGTCCACCAACGGCTCGACCATGGTAATCTGCGGCTGGCTGCCGGGACCCGATTGGATGATAATCTTCCCTTCCGCTTCGACAACGACTGGGTCATTGATGCCATCGTCGACCAGCGCGAAGAGCGTGTATTCACCTGGCGGCACGGCTGCGCCCGAAGCATCCACAACACCATCCGAGGGATTGTTCCACTCTTCCTCGTCGCTTTCCGGACCGACGTCAGCATTGATCGTGGCTGTGTTGATTGGCCGCTCGTTGCCGTTGTCGTGGTTGCCGTCGAGGTCGATGAACAACTCGATCGTAATCGGGTCGTCGGCATCGCGCGAGTTCCACTTGATCGTCAGATCCGTGCTGTTTGGGTCGTTGGGATCATCGATGATGAGCGTTTCGTCCGTGTCTCCTGGCGTGGTGAACTCCAGTTGTGGCGGCGTGTTGCCCACTGTCACCTTGCCCGCCGCGACGGAGTAACCATCGATATCGGTGCTCGGCGGCTCGGGCACATCGCTCTTGCCGATGTAGCCGAAGATCCAATACTCACCCGCCGGCACCGCCGGTTCGGTCAGGTCCTCCGGCCGCAAGTCCCACTCGAAGTCATCGTAATCGGTTCCGTCCGGGTTGCCCGGCAGCCCGCTCGCCAAAGTAATACGCGTCTCGTTGGGATCGGCCGCTTCCATGGGGTTCGGATCATCATCGTAGTACAGTGCGACCTTCGCACCAGCTGCGGGGGTGTCGTCCTGCCAGGTAATCTCGATCTTATCTACCGCGGTCGCGTCTATATCCCCAGATGGAGACGTGATGGTGATGAGCGGGCAGTCCGCACACGACCGCAGGATGATCTTCCCGTTGGCCACGACCTCAACCGTAGAGGTGTCATCCGAGATGATCGCCTTCACACGGTACACGGCAGGCCGCATGCCCGTGGTATCCCAATCGAACTCGTCCTGTAGCCCGTCGGCGTCCTCTAGCCGGTCGTTGAGCAGTTGCTCTTCGACCCCGGTCACGCCATCAACGACGAACAGATCGATCTTGGCGTTGTCGTCGGGATCCCGGTCCTCCCATTCGATGATGATCGTGTCACCGACAATCGCGTCGACGTCGCCGGCCAGCCCAATGAACTCCAACTCCGGCGGGGAATCATCTACCGTCACCTTACCCGCCGCCACGGAGTAGCCGTGAGTGCTGATGCTTGGAGGTACAGGTACCTGCGCCTTACCGATATACCCGAAAATCCAATAGGTCCCCCCCGGCACGGCCGGTTGGGCCAGATCGTCCGGCCGCAGCACCCATTCGAAGCTGTCGGCATCGGTTCCGTCCAGATTGCCCGGCAGCCCGTCTACCGGGGTGATGCGCACCTCGGGATCGCCCGTTTCAGCCGCTTCCATGGGGTTCGGATCATCATCGTAGTACAGCGCAACCTTCGCACCGGCCACGGGGGTGTCGTCCTGCCAACGGATCCGAATTCTGTTCATCACCATGCCATCCACGTCCGCCGCCGGCGACGTGATGGTGATGAGCGGGCAGTCCGTGCACGACCGCAGGATGATCTTCCCGTCCGCCACGACCTCGACCGTGGAGGTGTCATCCGAGATGGTCGCCTTCACACGATACGCTGCCGGCCGCATCCCGGTGGTGTTCCAGTTGTACCTGTCTTGAGAGCCGTCGGCGTCCTCAAGCCGATCGTTAAGCAGTTGCACTTCGTCCCCGGTCACGTCATCAACGACGAACAGATCGATCTTGGCGTTGTCGTCAGCGTCGTCGTCTTCCCACTTAATAATGACGATATCGCCCACAATCTTCTCGACATCATTGTCCAGGTCCACGAATTCCAGCGTGGGCGGGCCAAACGCCCCGATCGTGATCTGGACCGGCGAGGTGATGTACATCGTGTCGAATCCGGGCTGTTCGATCCGGGCGAACAGGTAGTACGTGCCATCTGCAATGCCCGCGCTGCCGATCACCGCACCGCTGAGTGTAAAATCGCCGTCGGTCAGCGGCTGGCCCTTGAGGAAGTACTTCTCATCTTCATCCTCGCCCTCGCCTTCGTCGGTGTGATCGACCGGGTCCGGATCGAGCCCGAAGTCGACCGTGCCGCCGGCAATGCCTCCGTCGTCGGCCGTCCAGGCGATGGTGGTCGAGTCGTCCACTATATTCAGCTCGACGTCGGTCTCCGGCTCACTGAACGCCAGAGGCACCCGGATCGTGCCCAGCGACGCGTCTGTTAAGGTCTCGTCGCCCGTATCCATGGTCGCCAACACGTAGTAGACGCCGGCCTCTACGATCTCGCCGTCGGCATCCAGCCCGTCGAATTCGTACAGGTCGTCGTCGGGCACGGCATCGAACGGGCCGAGCACGTCGATTTCATTGCCACTGTCAGGATCGTTGGGGTCTGGATCGAGCTGGATCATCACTGTCGAGCCATCGGGCGGGTCGTTCAGGCGGCCATCGCCGTCCAGATCGTAGGGGCCCAGGTCCGACCAGCGAATCTCGACCGGTTCGGCATCGCTGAAAACAACGTCCTCGGCCGGCCGCGACACCGAAATCCTCAGATCGAAGGGCTCTGTTTCCGGTGTGAGGCGCTCGGGTGGCTGCACGCATGTCAGGGCGGGCAATGCCAGTAAGCCGGTTAAAACGAGTCGCCACCTCATGCCACCTGCGATGAAACTACGAATCATGTTTATGCCCTTGCTCCGCCAATTCCCTAAAGGTATTGGACTTGTCGGACATTACCACGTTGCCCCTCCAGGGCCTCCCGGCGACGCACATGCTCGGGCTGGCGTCAGACCACCAGCCAGCCAATGCACGCGCAACACCACCCCGGGCACATCCCGTCGCTGCCGCAACGGTACCCCTCTTTACTCGAATTGTAGCCGCCGCTCCACTGGCGACCAAGAGCCGAAAGCGCCTAAGTCCCTTCGTAGCCGAGGGGTTGGGCGCTACGACCTCCGCTGGCCGACATTATCAGACACCGCCGCGCCGCCTCAGCACGTGGCACCTGGCCCGGCGGCAGCGCGTCTTCTTGACGCCGCCAACCCCCGCCTTATAGTGGCGAATCTTGCGTATTGCGTGACAAACCCTTGGCTGTCAGACATTTGAGGCATTTGAGTCGATGGGCCGATAACTGCCACAGGGCCCATCGGCGGTGAGGTGACACGATGAGCAGTACAATCATAGAGGTCTACGGACGCGAGGTTCTTGACTCGCGGGGCAATCCTACCGTCGAGGCAACGGTCCTGCTGGAAGACGGCGCCATGGGCGAGGCCATCGTCCCCAGCGGGGCATCCACCGGCGAACACGAGGCCGTCGAGCTGAGAGACGGCGACAAGGCCCGCTATGGCGGCAAGGGCGTGCTCAATGCTGTTAAGAACGTCAACACTGTGATCGCCGAAACCGTCCTAGGACTCGATGCAGCCGACCAGGAGATGATCGACCGCACGATGATCGAGGCGGATGGGACGGCCAACAAGGGTAAGTTGGGCGCCAATGCCATACTGTCGGTTTCGCTGGCAGCGGCGAAGGCGGCGGCCAATTCGTGCGGGCTCCCGCTTTACCGCTACCTGGGCGGGGCCAAGGCCCACGTGCTGCCGGTGCCCATGCTGAACATTCTCAACGGCGGGAAGCACGCGGACAACAACGTCGACTTCCAGGAGTTCATGATCCAGCCGTGGGGAGCAAGCTCGTTCCGTGAGGCGCTGCGCTGGGCGACGGAGTGTTTCCATTCGCTCAAGAAGGTGCTCTCCGACAAGGGCTACAACACCAACGTGGGCGACGAGGGAGGCTTCGCGCCGAACCTGTCGAGCAATCAGGAGGCCCTGGAGGTTATCGAGCAGGCGGTGACCAAGGCCGACTACAAGCTCGGCGAGCAGATCTTCGTGGCCCTCGACCCGGCTACCAGCGAGATGTTCGACGGCAAAGCGGGCAAGTACCGCTTCTTCAAGAGCGATCCGGACAAACTGGTCAGTAGTGACGACATGGTGGCCCACTGGGCGGGCTGGTGCGACAAGTATCCGATCCGTTCGATTGAGGACGGATTGGCGGAGGACGACTGGGACGGGTGGGTCAAGCTGACCGCCAAGCTGGGCCAGCAGGTGCAGTTGGTGGGCGACGATCTGTTTGTGACCAATACCGAGCGGCTGGCTCGTGGGCTCAAGCTGCGGGCGGCCAACAGCATTCTGATCAAGCTCAACCAGATCGGTACATTGACCGAGACGTTCGCCGCCGTCGACCTGGCGATGCGCAACGGGTGGACGGCTGTCATCTCGCATCGCAGCGGCGAGACCGAGGATACCACGATTGCCGACGTCGCCGTGGCGGCCAATGCGGGCCAGATCAAGACCGGCAGCGCCTGCCGCACCGACCGCATCGCCAAGTACAACCGCCTGCTGCGGATTGAGGAAGAGCTTGGCGAGGACGCCGTCTACGGCGGGCGGTACTGGAACAAGTAGTGACCGGCAAACGGCACATGGGCAGTGTGACCGCGGGACTTCGTCGTGCGATCCCATCGCGCGCGCCGGCGGAGCGCGCAAGGCCGCAGCCGGTGGGCGACGTGCTGATGTTCTGGGTGTTGCTGCTGATGGCTGGGGCGACGTTTGCCGCGTGCATTCTTGTGCCCATCGCGCAGCAGCACGAGCGCCTGCTCGAGCAGGAAGAGCTGATGCGAGCGGAGTACGCGAGGCTCGACGGGGAGCTTGCTCAGACACAGCAGGCGATCGCGGCCATTCGCAGCGATCCAGCGGTAAACGAGCAGCTGGCAAAAACGGTGCTCAACTATCGCCGGCCCGGTGAGCGTCGCGTGACAGTCGTTCCCGAGACCTCGGTCGGCACGGGGGGCTTGACGGGGGCTGCCCTGTCGAAGTCCGGTACATCCATCACACCATGGTGGCGTGCGGCGCTGGATTGGCTTCCTCAGGTAGCGTGGAAGCGAGTCTTCGCCGAGCCAAACACACGGGCGGTCCTGCTGGTGTTGTCGGCCGCGATGGTCGCCGCGGCGTTCTGGCTCTACGGGCGATCGGTGGACACATCACGGAATTAGGTGGGTTTCGCTGACCCATTGCTCGGTGATTGCGCGCGCCGTTGCAGCACTGGCGGACGAACGGCCAGCGTCAGTCCGTATTGCCGGGCCGAAGATGGCCATCTCCGTCTCTTCAAACAGTCCTGCGCACCACGAAGATCTCTGCTGGACACCCAAGGCCGCCGATCAAGCCAGCGACAGGAAGGCCCTCAGTCATCAACGCCTGCCCCCGCAACGGCGCGCCTGTCGCTCGGGCGTCAAAACCGCGCGTGACGGCATATGTGGCCTCCGGCTGAAGTGCATACAGCCGCAGCTGCGGCGGTGCGCCGGCGCTGCCCAGGCGATAGAGAAACACCAAGCTGGTGTCGTCGCCGGGAGTTTGCAGTTGCACGCCGATCCACCCTTCGCGAGATGTGAGCGGTTCCGGCGGGGTCAGCAAGTGGGCAACAGCACCCGCGATGAAGCGCCGCCAATGTTTGAAGAAGGCGATGCCTTCGGCGATCCGCGTTCGCGACGCCTCCCCGAGACCAGCCAGATCGCCGCTTAAGCCCATCATGCCGGGCATGGCGGCCAACAGGGCAAAATCCAGGTCAACCACTTCCGCCAACTCCCAGCCTGTCCAGCCGGGGCTCAAGATCGCCTCCGGCGCGGCAACCCCCTTCCGTTGTGGCAGCAGGTCCTTGCCCGCCGAACGTAACACGGTCCAGCGCGCGAGCCTGCCGGGCGGCAGGCGCAGCCAGGCGCCCTGTGAAATCCGCAGCATGTCTGTTGGGTTGACCGTATCGCTGAGGAAGTGGCCGTCCACATGGCAGAGCATGGCCAGGTCACCGCGCATGGCGCCGCTCGAGCAGCCTTCGAAGAACGTCTGGGGGTAGGCCTCGCGTATCTCGTCGAGCAGGCGGTACCACGTTGCCGTGTAGTCTGCAAGTTCGGTGCCCGAGGCGTCGGCGTCGAGACTGAAGTTGAAGTCAATCTTCATCCACGCAAGCCCATAGTTTTCCACCAGCCGCCCGATCTCGCTACGCAGATAGGCGTAGGCCTTCGGCTGGGTAAGGTCTATCCGCGCCATGTCGCCCACCGGAACGAACCACTCGGGATGCTCGTTGCGGATCGGGGCGTCAGGGCCGAATCGCTCCGGCTCCATCCACAGGCCAAAGCCCAATCCGGCCGCGCGGACCTCCTCGGCAAAGCCATGCATCTTCCCGCGGAAGGCGGCCTCGGTCTTCTCCCGCCAGTCGCCAACCTGCGCCGACCAGTTCGGGCCGCCCGCGCCGTACCAACCGGCATCAATCACAAACACCTCACACCCGAGCGCTTTCGCCACTGCGAGTTGCGTACGTAAACGGAGCACGTCCAGGGTGTCGAACTGGTCGAACCAGGTGTTGTACACCACCGGCGCCTGGGCCTTGGCGCCGTTGAGATGGTGCGCGAGAAGATAGCGATGCAGTGCCGGCGCGGCGAGATGCGGCTCGCCCTGCGGCAGGGGCTGGAAAAGGGTCTCCGGCAGATCGAGCGCCTCTCCGGGTTGCAGCACCCGATGCAGGTTCTCGTCGGCCAGACCCAGTTCCACCACGGCATACGGCAGTTCACCCCCCGCCGTGACTGGGCTCACCCGGATCGTCCAGTTGCCGCAAGGCAGAACATGGAACACCACGCCCTGGTGCGCGCCGATGGCGCGCATGGCCAGGTAAGGCGTGCTCTCCTCGGTCGTACGACCCCATGCATGTCGCAGGGCAATGCCGGCGTGCAGCGGCTGCCAGGCGCCCTGGTTCTCTTTGGCCCAGCGACTCGCCTGGGTGTAGCACTCGTAGCGGCCGGGAGGAAAGCTCACCCGCGCCAAGCAGCGTGTCACAGCCACCTCTGCGGCGCCCGTATTCGTCAGCGTGTCGCGTCGGCTGACGACCCCGGTGTCTGGGCACTCTTGCCAACGCACAGCAAGGCGTAGAGGCGTATCCCCGACTCGCCAGCGGCACACCACAGTGCCGTCCGATTCCTCCACGCCTTCCAGCACCAGATCGCTGCCCTCGCAACGCCGGCCATCGGCATTGACCAGAGCCACGCCCTGCGTGCGCGCCGGGCCGGCATCTTCGCCCTGTTTCCCTGTAATCATTCCGCACAGGCGCGCGATCCAGAACTTGCCATCACGGTGACAGAACTGCGTCGCCTCGCCCGGCGTCGCAGCCAGAACCATTGGTGTGCTATCCGTCATAGTCCTGCTTATCCTTTAGCCGGGGTTTCCCAGACAACTCCTACCCGCGACCGTCGCGAGCTATCATCGTTCTATTGTCCGGCAGGCTAGCGGTTCGGCAAGCGTTTGTCCGCGTGCTTGGCGGTCCGGATCCGTAGGTTCTGGCCTTCACCCCGGTCCACGAGGTGGTCCATTGGTTTCTGACCCGGAAGTCAATTGTCGGCATCCTGTTGCTGTCCGCCGTCAACCTGGAAGCATTTGCCGAAGCGTCCGACCTCTGCGGCGAGGTTGGCCCCGCACAATTGCAGGATTAACTCGTTTGCGCAACAGGCGCGAGGCTCGCGTCGTTTCTCAAGGGGGTCTTCGATCGCGGGCCAGGAGAGACAGCATCGGCAACCCAGTGGAGCGGTTTCCTGAGCTTCCACTGGCCGATGTTCGCGGTTCTTGACAGAAGCATGGGAAAGCACCAGATTGCTGCGCCCCATGGACGATAGATCGAGACAGATTCTTCTGACCGGTGCGTTGCCAGAACTGGCTGAACGTTTCGGTTTGGCCATGAACTCGCTTACGCTGATACAAGATCACCGGAACTTTGTCTACAGGTCTCCGGCGCCGACGGGTGAGGTCATATTCAAGGTGCTTCCGTCCGCCGAGAGTCGCCACCCGCTGTTGCTCGGCGAGATTGACTGGATGGCGCATCTCCACGCCGGCGGCGTCGCGGTTCCGCAACCATGCCGATCGCTCGACGGTAATCTGATCGAGTCGCAGGTCGTGGACGGATGGCACGTCAGCGCCTATTGCCTTGAAAGGATCGAGGGTCGGCTGTGGCAGGAGTGTCCCAACAGCCGCGAGGTCATTGGCCCTGTCGGGCGGCTGGCCGGCAAGATGCATCGCGTTTCCCTCGGCTACTCGCCTGCCGCGGCCGGCGCCAAACTGAGCATGTGGTCGGACATGCCCTGGTTCAAGTCGCCGGCGGACGTCATACACCCGTCGATGCCTCGCGTGATCGCCAGGTGCATCGAGCTGCGCGCGGCGTTGGAGGAATTACCTGCCGTCGACCACGGTCCCGTACATAACGACCTGCACGGCGGCAACGTTCTCGTGTCGGCGGACGGTCCCGTGGTTATCGACTTTGAATGTGCCCACTACTCAGGGCTGGCGTCAGAGATCGGCTCGGCGCTTTTCTTCTGGGTATGGAAGACCCCGGACAGCCAGCCGCGCGACTCGGCCCTGCGTGCCGCAGAGTTCCTCGATGCGTTCATGGAAGGCTACCGGCAGGAACACGTGTTGGACCGAAGATGGGCAGCGTCCTTGCCTCTCTTCCTGAAAGCGAGAGAGCTCTCCATGCTCGCCACTTCCCCTTGTGCGACGGAGGACTTCGGAAGCGTCGGCCGCCATGACAGGACATTCGCCTGGATGAAGAGCAGTTTCGAGAACGATGTCCCGTTTGTCGACGTGGACTTCTCACGATGGGCAACGTAAAGGGTGGAGCCGAACCGCGAAGGTGAGAAGTGCGGCCGGGCCCACGAATGCTAATCACGGCATGCATGCAAGGTCGCTAACCGCGCCGCTCACGCAGGACGTTATGGGAGTTGATCATGGACCATAAAGAGTATCGGAAGTTGCATGCCGAATGGTATGAACTGGTCTCCGGCAGCAAGGATCACAGCGAAGAGATCGAGTTCTGGGTGAAATGCATAGAAGCATCAAGCGAGCCCATACTGGAGCTTGGGAGCGGCACGGGCAGGGTTCTTGTTCCCCTTCTTGAGCGAGGCTTTCACATCGTCGGAATCGATACATCTGAGGACATGATGGCAAAATGTCTCGCCGCATGCGAGGCAAATGGCCTGAAGGCGGAACTGCACCAGCAATCGATGCTGGAATTCGATCTTCCTCGGGACTTTGGCCTGATCTTTCTGGATTCAGGCGGACTCGG
This sequence comes from Phycisphaerae bacterium, assembly GCA_035530655.1. GTDB lineage: Bacteria > Planctomycetota > Phycisphaerae > UBA1845 > DATKUK01 > DATKUK01. Next base: position 149,862 of record DATKUK010000102.1, on the reverse strand, counting down.
CCTTTTCACCCGCGATCAGGATATACATTCAACATTTGAACGAGTGATGGCGCATTTGAAGCCGGGCGGTTTATTTGTCTATGAATTCGCGCCTGTGCCCGCCGAAGACAATACGAATCAGAATGATGGCAGATGGGCCGGTGACTGGGTGACGGGGCCTGATGATGTGGTCATCGCATGGCGAAACAGGAATAAGTACGATGCCACCACCCATGTGTGGGAAAGGTTGTTTGTGGTGGAGAAGTTTGTTCGCGGGCGCCTGGTCGAAACGGAAGCAAATGAGAGATGGGGTTGTTTCTTCACTGTTGATGAGGCCGTACGGTATGCCACATCGGCAGGATTCAGAGACATAAGAGCGACACACTGGCTGACCGACGATCCTCCGAGCAAGGAGGCTGGCGCAATAACGGTTCAGTGCAGGAAGCCGGAAGAGAATTGATCGAGAGGCCGAAGAGTAGACTCGTATAGGTCAGTATTCCCAGAAGAGGCAGATGCGGGCGATGGGCTACAGCCGCGTCTGATCCGCAGTGTCAGCCCACGAATGCCATGCGATACATCACAGAGTACAACCCTGACTGGTCGGAGCGATTCGACTCTATAGTCACGATGCTTCGTCCGCATCTCCCCGCTGGATGCCGGTTCCATCACGTCGGGTCCACGTCTGTTGCGGGCATGCCGTCCAAGGATATCATCGACATCGATGTCGAATGCCCCGGTGGGTCCATGTCCGACGTGATAAAGGCGTTAGCTGCTACCGGCTATATGCATGAAGGCGACGGGGGTATTTCGACCCGCGAAGCGTTCGCGCCCTTGCCACACTCAGCGGCCGCCGAGCTGCCCGGCCATCATCTGTACGCCTGTGAATCGGATTCGCCTGAGCTGCGCAAGCACTTGGCCTTCCGCGAGTATCTCAAAGGCAACGGCGAACGCGCCCAGTGGTTAGCACAACGAAAGAGGGAGGCGGCCAGTGCAGCCGCAGCACGGGAGGAATACATCATGAACAAGAGTGCTGCATACGAGATTATCGCTCAGGAAGCATTGGAGTGGGCTTGCAGCCGACGCCCTAACAGGTGCCGCTGACGCTCAGGATTGGGTCCACGAGAAATGACAGATGTGATTGGACGAGCAGCAGACAGGAAGCGAGTTGCGGAGAGCATCGTTGCGGATCTCGATCTCGTCGGCAGATGGCAGAGGTTCGGCCGGCCGGTTTTTGTTGGCGCTTTTGCCTGCGACCTCTTGGTTGATCCTGATATCGATATGGAGATATACTGCTCGGATCTGAAGGTCGAACACGGATTCGAGGTGCTCGGCGAGTGCGCCCTCAATCAGAGGGTAACCAAGGCGCGGTTCTCGAACGAACTGGCGGGACGAGACAAGGCTTTGTACTGGCAGCTTCGCTACAGGCAGGACGACGGCATGGAATGGAAGGTCGATATGTGGTCTGCCCCAACCGATTACGGCCTGCCGCGAGGCGAGCACCTCGTTGAACCCATGCGAGCAGCCCTTACAGACGAGACCCGAACGATCATACTTGAGCTGAAGGAATTGAGGGTTCAGGCCCCGAGTTTGCGGTGTCCGTCGGTCGATCTCTATCGGGCCGTTCTCGACGACAACGTGCGCACATTGGAGGAACTACGCACCTGGCTGGAATCACACGAAACCGGCAAGCTTTCGGGCTGGAAACCGAAAGGAAGGCCCCAACCGCCGGCTGGCAGCGACGGCTGATAGCACGCACCAGCCGCAACGTTGGAGACTTGGCATGCACGTTTCGAGAGCACACAAGGTCGTCTACATCGGGATGCCGCGGACGGGTTCCAAATCCATGTTCCAGTGGCTGAAGGACAACTACGGGAGCGAAAACGTAGGCGGGCACCATGACTGGCAGGTCCCAGCGGAGTTCGAGGACTACCTGGTCGTCACGATCGTGCGGAACCCATACGAGAGGACGGTAAGTGGCTGGTTCTTCGAGCCCGTCATCAAGACGGGTAAAGAACCACCCAGGCCGAAGAGCCTGGCGGAAAAGATGCATCGGGCCATTGCCCAGCGTCGAACAGAGCCGACCGGGCACCACATGAGCCAGAAGAGCTTTGTGGAAAAGGGCGGTGTGGATTTGGTTCTGTACTTCGAAAGGCTGCCGCAGTGTCTCGGGGAGCTGCCCTTCGTTGACAAGGACAACATTCCGCCCTTCCCGCACAACAATGCGGGCGGGTTCCGCCCCGCCGAGGGCAATTTCTTCGACTTCTTCACGATGGAGGACGAGAAGCTGGTGTGGCAGTACGATCGCGAGGACTTCGAGACGTTCGGATACCGGCGCTTTGAATGTGGGCTACCGAATGTCTCCAACAATTGCATGCGCTTGACTTCCAAGGCCCGCGGCCCTGGAGGCACATCCTGCACACGTGAGTGCTAGAGATGATGAGACCGGCACTGCTTGTAATCGACCTGCAACACTGGTTTTTGGAAGTGGGGCCTGCCGAGAAGCTTGCGCGCGTTGGAAGATTGATCGCCAACGCGAACGCTTTGATCGATTTCTTTCAGGATAGAGACCTGCCGGTCGTCCGTATACTGACCGTCCACAAGGCCGATGGAAGCACCTGGAATCAGTGGATGAAAGAGCACGACACGCCGCGCCTGATCGAAGGGACACCCGAGGCCGAGGAGCATCCCGAGGTCCACCGACGCAACACAGATGTTGTCATGCGCAAGACCCGCCACAGCGCGTTTATCCGAACCGAGCTTGAGGCAGTCCTTCTCGCCCGCGCCGTGGATACGGTGGTCGTCGCGGGCTTTTCCACAAATGCGTGTGTCGGGCTTACGACGGTCGAGGCGTATGAGCGGGATTTCAAGATCATCCTTGCGGGAGACGCGATTTTGGGCACCAGCCAGGAGGAAGGGAAGCTGATGCTGGATTACCTGCGGAATCGCTTCGCCATCGAACCCATTGCGAACGCGAGGATCATGGAGACTATATCCGGGCAGATGGGTCACTAACTGCGCGATCCAGAAGGCCGGGAAATCCGCTGCGCCGCTTTCCCGCGGGAGATGGCCGCCGTTGGCCTGACGACGACAGGGCAGGGAACGAGAACCCATGGCGATGGAATGGCCCGACTATCCGTGGGCAGAGCTGTCCGCAGACGCCGTGCTTGACGGGTGGCGTGAGCGAATTGCGCGAGTTGCGTCTGAGGAATCCCACCACTTCGCTCTCCTGCCGTACGTGAGGGGTGTAGCAGTCATTGGCGGGGTGGGCCGCGGCAGCCATTGGCCCTGTTCGGATATCGACATGCTGATCGCGGCGGACGCCTGGCGTGGTCGAGATCCGGAGGACCTGGTCCGGGCGGAGGAACACAAACGCAACGACCGCCTGTATCAGCAGGGGATCCCAAACGACATAGAAGCGTCTGGATGGGTCGTTCTGGCGAGGGATCTGTCTGAGGCGGTGACGGAGTCCGACGATGCCTTCTTTGCCAGGCTGGAGCATCCGCACTGGCTGGGCATCGTCATCAAATCGGCGGGCGCCCGTGCCACCCACGACTTCGGTGGTTGCGTTCACGCGTTCCTGGATCGGTGCAACGAGACGTTCTACACCGACCGATTCGCCCAGCTCTGGCTGCACAAGGTCATCACCTACTGCACAGAGCAGCTTGGCATTGCTGAACGGCATATTCGAGACGGCCGGCACATGCAGGGATCTCTCGACATCCTCAGGACGACGTACCAGCGACTGCCTGCGGGCGCGTACGCCATCTGGCGGAAGATTCCCCAGAGCAGCGCGCGGAGCGTTACGCGATTTCTCCGGGTCGCCGGAGAAGCAGGTGACAGCACTGTTGCGGCGCTCTATCTTGCGGCGTCGCGCCTGGCGGAGCAGACCGTCTGGGAACGCTTCGCCGCGGTGCCTCTGCGCGGCAGGCAGATGCGTGACCTGATGTGGACGATACGACGAGGCGCGGGAGAGGAGTTGGATGAGCTTTCCGTGACGCGAGACGTGCTCAATCTGTCGCTGTGGACGACCGTCATCACAGACTCCAGTGACGGGCCCAGGCCTGCTTGGACCGGCGCCACACCCGACCCAGGCAAAGTCCTCCGCCAGTTCGAGGCGGCGCGCACCCTCTTGGATTGGTTGCACAAGGAAGCGGACACGCCAACCTCTGCGTCCCGCCGACGCGGGCAAACTGGGTTGACGCATCACGTTAAGGGGACAGGACGCTCGGGAGATGCCGATGGATCAGCAGAGAATCAATGAGGCCGAGTGGGCCAATCCGACAACTGGACGCGTCGCAAGTGGTTGTCGGTGTACTTCACCAAGCGCGACTCACGCGTCTGGGTGCCGAAGCAACTTGGGGATCTGGGTTGGACGATCTCTCTTGGTCGCCCCCGCGGCGTCGCGACGCTGGCACCGTGTGCCGATGGCCCCACTCACCGAACGACGCACCGACGCCCTATGGCAAGAGGTCTTCGGCCAGTCCCGAACCGAAACGGGCAGCGTAGCCCACCGCCAAGGAGCCAACGTCAAAACGATGTGACAGGACAGTTATGACTTGACCGCATCACGTTAGCCGCATCAGGAAACAGTTCATGCGCAATACCAAGCCAATAATGAATTCAGGTTGTGACATCACACTCTGGCGTTTGCTCGCATCTGTACTATTATTCTTATCTATTCTCAGGGGAATCCGTTTTCCAAACATATGGTCTTACAGTCATTTCCTATTTAACTATGACTTCGGCTTTACAAAAAGAGGGTTCATTGGTGCACTTTTCAGCCACCTTAATAATCATTATCCGATATCATACGAATGTTTCCTTATTGTCAGCATAGTGATTTGTTCTATAAACATTATCCTTTTGAGCATTTTAATACGAGATTTCATTCGCAGCGCCGAGCCAGCGCTTCTTGGCTGTTCGTTGATTTATGCATCTAGCCTTGCTGTTGTTTTTCTATCTCATTCTATTGGATATTGCGACCATGTAGGCTTGCTGTTTGCGTTAGTAACATTAAACATAACTGGTTTCTATAAAAAACTACTCTTTTCATTGCCATCAATGGCCGTGGCTCTGCTGGTTCATGAAGCCATTATCGTTGTATTCTTCCCTATTGTTTTCATGTCACTTCTATTTAGCATCGAGTCCGAGGAGCGCATAAGGAAACTTCTACTATTGGGCTTATTCTCGGCCGCGTTGCTTGCTCTTGGATTATTTGTATCCGCCTCTACCTTGGAGACTTCAGAAGCACATAAAATGTACAATAGCCTACAGGCGAGCATAGAACATCCTTTAAGACAAACGGCTTTCGATGTATTACATAGAACTTCAAAAGATACTCTTGACATCATGAAAGAAATGTGGTCGCACAAGAGGAGATATATAGACTTGTTACGTTCATGCGTCGTTACGGGCCCTGCCTTTCTGGTCTTTATTTATTTTTCAACTTCTATTTTAAGGAAATCAAAGACTAAAGCGTATTTTGTATTACTATCTATCCTTGCCTCTTTATCCCCACTGCTGTTGCACAATGTGGGTTGGGATATGCATAGATGGAACACATTGGCAGTGACAACTAGCTTTCTTATGCTGCATATTGCATATAGACGCAGGTGCACCACTGAGCCCATAGCAACATCGGGTAATATCTACCTGGTTTGTGTATTCGTGATATTCGTCAACGGGATGTCTTCAATTAGCCTATTTGATGGATATGATGTAAAAGAATTTCCATTTAATGAGCACCAGCGATACGTTTATGGTGTGATTAACGGGACGGAAATATTTCCTTATGTGCCTCCCCGCTAAGAAATCACTGCTGCTGAGCGGCATTCCGCGAGCGTTTCATAGCGACAGGTGAGCTTTGTCGTTCGATGGAGAGGAAGAAGATGGGAATCCTCGGCTGTGCCTAGCAGTTCCGGTCTGGTCTTCTCGGGTGCCGCTGGCGGTTTGTCCGCCAGTGCCCGGGACGGCGTACCGTGGGGAGAACCTGTTTGTCAGACAGAGCTGAGAGGCCATTGGGGTTGTCGCAAGCTTGTGTAGTGTACCCCTGGTTGCTGGACAACACTCTGTTCTGTCACGCTGCGTTGCGTCGCAACGCAGCGTGAGGCTCGTCCGGACTGCGATAGTCCAAAGCCTGGTGCGGACGCTCGGTGTTGTACCAGCGTATCCACCGCCCGATTGACCTGCCAGGAGCAAGGCGAGACGCCCCTTGCTGTCAAGCGTGATTCGGAGGATCACCTGCCGGAAGGCGCGCCGCCTCGCGTGCTCGGCTCTTACCAGGATGATCAGTTCCAATACCACCTCACTCGTCACGGTCATGACGTCGATATCCCCGCCGGCAACCAGCCAGGCACATCCAGAGATAACCTCGTAAGACACGTCAAGCCCGGACCCAAGGCGATAGGCCGTGCCATCGAGGACGACGCCTTTCCGACCACCGGTCGACATGGCAAGGAGACAAGGTCGAACAACATCTCCGTGACCTTCATCATCAAGTACTAAGCTGAGGCCACTCGACACAACCGAAAGCCGAACAAGAGCGTGGAGCGCGCCTTCGGGTTGGCCGCGCCGCTTCGCTCTGCGACGGACCCGAAGCGGCTCACGCTGATCCTTACGCCGAGCCTTCCTGTCGTCCGTAGGTCTCGCTGGGCGAACTGTCCAGGTTGAGGATCAGCTTGTCCAGGGAGGGGTGTTCGCGATACGCGACAAGTCCCGCATAACTGGTGACGGCTGCGCTGTGGAACTTCAGCTCGATCCGGCTGTCGAAATCCACCCGCAACGCCGCCTTACGTACTTCACCCATTGGATTCGCCGGCTTGCAGCGGCTTGAGGTCCCCTTGCGACTGTATTCACCCAGGCAAACGTCGGCTGGTTATACGTCACCGAAAGTGTCATTGGGGAAATCCGGGGTAGCAGCAATGGCGCTTGCCGTCTCTGCACGGCGCTCACCCCGATGGGTCGGCCAGGCGTCCGTGCAGGGTCAACGCCGTCGCGTCGGTGACGGAGACTTCGGCAAGCTCACCGACAAGCCGCTCCAGGCCATCGAAGACCACAATCTGGTCGCCCCGCGTCCGCCCGGTCAACTGCGTCGGGTCGCGCCACGCCGCTGCTTCACGACCGGCCTGTCGCTGTCGCCGGGCCTTTCGAGCAGCCGGGCTGTAGCCCTCGACCAGCACTTCGACCCGCCGGCCGATCAGTGCGCGATTCTGTTCGAGCGAGATTTGCTGCTGGATTGCAAGCAGTTCGGCATTGCGACGGCGCTTGACCTCCAACGGCACCTCGTCAGCCAGCTTGCGGTCGGCGGTCGTGCCGGGACGGGGCGAATAGCGGAAAACGAAGATATTCTTGTACCGAGTCCGCTGGACCAGCGCGCAGGTGGCCTGGAAATCGGAGTCTGTCTCACCAGGGAAACCCACGATGAAGTCGCCGGCCAGGCTTATATCGGGCACGATCTGGCGTGCGCGCTCGATCAACTCGTCGTACTGGCTGACCGTGTAGTGCCGTCGCATGGCGTTGAGGACGCGGTCCGAGCCGCTCTGCGCGGGGATGTGCAGGTATTCGCACACCTTGGGCAGGTCGCGCATGGCGCGCAGGATGTCCACCTCGAAATCGCCCGGGTAGCTGGTGACGAAGCGAATGCGTTCGATGCCCGCCACCTCGTGCACGCTCGCGAGCAATTCGGGCAGCCGAACGCTTCGACCGCCGTTGCGGTAGTGGTAGCTGTTGACGCTCTGGCCAAGCAAGGTCACCTGTCGGACGCTGGCGTCGGCCAGCAGCCTGGTCTCCTGGACGATGTTGCCCGGCGGGCGCGACTGCTCGGGCCCGCGGACGTAGGGCACGACGCAGAAGCTGCAGAATTTGTCGCACCCGCGCTGGATGCGGACGAAGGCGGCCGGTCCACCCGCGTCCGCATCGCGGTACATATCCAGTTGCTCTAGCGGATCGTCGGTTGCAGCCTCTCGCCCCCGCCGGCGAAGCGCCGTCAGGTCGCTGACCACCGTGGCACGTCGGCCATCGCGCTCGATTTGTCGGATCAACTCGGGCAATTCGGCAAGGCGACCGGGCCCGCACACGAGGTCCACGTGCGGCATGGCGGAGATGATGGCATCGGGATCGCGCTGGGCCATGCACCCGATCACCCCGATGACCATGCCGGGTCGATCGCGCTTGGCCCGTCCGAGTTGACCCAGCCGCGAGTAGACCTTCTCCTCGGCGTGCTGTCGCACACTGCACGTATTGAGCAGCGCCAGGTCGGCCTGATTCATGTCCTCGGTAAGCGCGTAGCCCATCTGGCGGAGCCGGCCGATGACCAGCTCGCTGTCCAGCACGTTCATCTGGCAGCCGAACGTTTCGACGTACGCAGTCTTCTCGCTCATCGTGCGTGATTCTACGTCGGCGCAGATCGCCCTTCAACGCATCCTGCGGCCCGTCGTACGCCGCCATCCGCGAAGCCCGCAAGGCATACCAGGCCGACGGCACGCTGTCGGACTGAAAAGCCCTGCGCGAAGGCTCCAACACTGTTCGCAAGTTCACCCGCTGACGCCACTCCGTCAGTGCTGCGGGTGGGGAATCAATGCTTGACCGCAGGGTCGGGCAACTGTTAGAATCAAGCCTATATTGGGCGGCGGGTGGGGCCTCTTTCGTAACCGTCGCGCCGGCAGAAGCCGAACTGATAGTCAAGTCCAACGACGGCAGTGATGATCAGTGACGAGCTTTCAGCGTAAAATCGCTCCCGGTTACGGGGGCGAGGTTGTGCGCGAGCTGGAAACTGCTGGGGCCGAAGCCGGGGCCGTATGCGACGAGATCATGTCGACAAACGCACGCAGTTGCTGCTGCGGGCGCAAGGAGGCGACCCTCAGGCGTTCGCTGAACTTTATGCTGCGCTCAGCCCGGTCGTCCGGGGCTTCATCTTCTTTCTTGTTGGTCAGTTGTGCCCGCACGAATGCGAAGACCTTGTCCATGAAGCGTTCCTGGTGGTGTGGGAGAGGCTGGCCACGTATCGCGGGGAAGCGTCCGCCACGACGTTCGTGCTGGCCATCGCAAAGAACGTCGCATTGAAGGACATGTCCAAGCGGCACAGGCTCCCGGTAGCCTACGCCGGCGACCTGAGCTACGTTCCGACCCGCGAAACATCAGGCCAGAGTGAGCTGGATTCCGACGAGATTGCCCCGGTTATCGAAAAGGCGATGGCTCAGTTGACCGAGGCCCAGCAGCAGGCGGTACAGCTTGCCATAGTTCGCGGCCTACCGAGGTCGGAAGCTCTGAAACTGGCTGAGTGCAGCCCGAACCAGTTTGCCAACCGGCTACGCAGGGCGGCGATAACACTCAGACGGTTGCTGAGCGATCTGCGGTGCGTTTGGCTGTAGAATCCCCTCGGCGCTAGGGCTATGCACCCATCGGCTGTGATTCTCCACCTGTCCATTCTCACTTTTGCCTTTCTCCTAACCACTGACGCCACATGCCTTTGTATCTTGTCATCAGAACGCCCGAAGATTGTTTCCATTTTCTGCGTGATGAAACGGCCATTTTCGGAACCAAGTGAGCGAGAGCGCGGGTCTGCCCCAGCATAACCGATGACCCCTCAAGGTGACTTCGGTATATGCCTTACGAACGCGACAACATGATGAGCTGCCAAGAGGCACAGACGGTGTCGTTCTTGTATCTCAATGACGACCCAAGCCTCACGCCCGAGCGGCGAGAGGACTTCGAGATCCATCTGCTGATCTGCTCCGCATGCGCCGACGAGCATGAAGAGAATGAGTTGTTGTTTAACCTGCTCAGGCAGCACGGCACGATCAGCGAGGGCACCGGGGAGTTGCTTCGGGGCGCTGGGTATTCGGGCGAACACCGAAGCGACGACCTCTGCACCTGCGGCAAGCCTTACCGGCCGACGACGGTCGGCCAAGGCTGGGACGAACTGAAGCGTCGCTGCCCAAGCCTGGCCGCGGTCTGCCGTCGCGATGAACGCAAGCGGAAGCAGCGCGTGTTCGCGTGGCGTATCGGCAGTATGGCCGCCGCGGCGTGTATCCTGATCGCCACCGGCTTCGGCTGGCTGGTGTTGCGGAACGGCGATGCCAGACAGGCCCCCTCGGGGATCGCCGTTAATACAGGTGGGCCATCGGTTCCCTTTGCCGAGCTGGTAACAGATCAAGGCCGCAGGTCGCTGACCCTCAATCATCCCGTGGCCACGGACAACCAGACCCAGGAAATCCTTCTTGGCGGCATGCACCGCGTGGTGATGAGCCGCAACACCAAGGCCACCTTCATGGCCGCCCCGGCCTTGTCGCAAGACGATGCTCATCAGGACGGCGAGGTCCCTTACGAAATCCAACTGGCCCAAGGCGAACTCTACGTTGAAGTCGTTCCTGGGCACCCCTTCATCGTCAAGACGGCCAATGCCCGCCTGGACATCACGGGCACGAAGTTCGACGTCCGGGCTGATGGCGACAAGACAGAGTTGACTCTGCTCAAGGGCAGCGTGCGATTCAGCGCCTTGGATCATCCGCAGCAGGCGGTAATCGTGACGGCAGGTCACGCCTCCACGATCACCGGCCGACGCGCGCCCTCCGCTCCGACACCAGCCGATGCGGTGGCGACGACAGCCTGGGCCAGAGACACGGCCTTGAACAACGCTATTGCACTGGTCGATGAGCAGAAGGATGCTGATCTGTCGAATCTGTCCATGATGAGCCAGAATTTCTTGCGGCAGCAGGCACCTTCCGATGTGGACAAACTGGATTACGAGAAGTGGCGGGATACGCACGGGCAGTTCCGGTTTGCCTCGACGGCGCTCGCCGCACAAAAGAATCAGGCCATCAAAGCCGACTGGATCGAGTTGCTGATGGTCACCGGCGACATCTGGCAGTTCCACTACGACCCCAAGCTGCCGGCCGGCCAGCCTTTGACGAAGATCGAACCGCTGGCGATCGCGCGTCTGGCACTGCATTTCGGCCTGGATGAGCGAGAGATGCTGCAAAGCTTTGCCCTGCCTGAGTCGGCGCTCACCGCCACCTCGTCCGTCCAGGATGGAACGCCCGGCCAACGATATTCTCAAGCACTGCGCCGATGGCATGACGCCGTGATGGCAGCCACGCCGGACAAGCGCGAAACCAAAAACGATCTCAAATTGTTCAGCCTGTACGCCAGCCACTACTTGGCCGAAACCCGAACGGCGGCATACCTCTGGGCCAAAAGCCATCCAGACAAGACCCGCCAACTCCTGGCTAACAGAGAGTATCTCGCCCTGCTTCCGACGCCACCAGCGATGGCAAGCAACGGGACGCCCGATGTGAAGAAATGGCTTAAGCAGCTGCGAGAGCAGGGAGAGGCCGCCCGAAGCTGCGTGCCATCCGCGATGGAATGGTTGCTTGTCCCGCCCGGAACCGGCTGTGCTTATCAGGCAACAGAGCAGCAGCGCAGACTGGCGGCACTTGTGGCCGAGTTGGTGCTATCGTCGGAGCAGCGTGAGGGCAGAGAGTAATGATCAGATCGCCCGCACAGTCTCCAGCACCGGCGCTTCAACGCCGTGCCACGATGCGGTTGCGAGCGGCAGCGATTCTCTTTGCCTCTCTGGCACCGCCTATACCAGCAACGATTGTTCTTGGCGATGCTCCCGCCAATAGTGTGCGGCAGTCCCCAACGGCAGGCAATCCGCCATTACGGTTGGTCTACTTTCACTCCCCATCATGCCACGAGTGTCAGCGGGTCAAGAGCTTGCTGCCACAGGTCACAAGCCGCTGGGGCGACCGTATTGTTGTTGAACTGCGCAGCGTCGAGGACATCAACGTCTTCAATGAGCTCTTCGAGTACGAGAAGCATTACGGTGCGAAAATCAACGCCCCTCCAGCGATCTTTGTCGGCGACAAGGCCCTGGTGGGTGATGAGGTCATCATCAAGCAATTGGACGTGGCCATTGCAGATTCACTTGCTAATAGTATAGCCACCTTCAGCCCGGAACCTGCCTTGCCCGACCGACTGGCCCTGGCCCAGCAAGAGGCTGTGCCGAGTGAAATTCTCCATCGTTCTGAGTCTCTCGGGCCAGGCGCGGTGGCGGTGGCCGGGCTTGTGGACGGCGTTAATCCATGCGCCTTCACGACGATTGTTTTCTTCCTCTCGATGCTGGCGTATCTGGGCAAGAGTAAGCGCGAATTCATCGTGGTAGGAATAGCCTTTACCGCAACCATGTTCGCAACGTACTTCCTGATGGGTCTGGGGTTGCTTGGCGCAATCAAGAGTTCTTCCGTCAGCCACGGGATATCGTCCGGCCTGGCTTGCGGCGTGGGCGTCTTTGCCTTCCTCCTGGCCGGATGGAGCTTCTGGGACTTCGTCCAGTACAAGCGAACTGGCGACGTCAAGAAAGTGACCCTCGGCCTGCCGAACTCGATCAAGACTCGGATTCACAAGGTAGTTCGGGCCGGCCTGACGACGCGGGGCCTGATCGTTGGCTCGATCACTGTTGGCTTCCTCGTGTCGATCCTGGAGTCGCTCTGCACCGGCCAGGTGTACCTGCCGACGATTGTCTTCATGACCCGCGCCCCAGGTATGCAGGCCGCCGCCATCGGCTACCTGTTGCTGTACAACGTGATGTTCGTCGTACCGTTGCTGGCCATTCTGGCGATGACGTACTTCGGCGTGCGATCAGAAACGCTGGGCAACATGCTGCGCAAGCGACTGGCGCTTGCGAAATTCGGCATGGCGGGACTGTTTGCAGGGCTGGGTGTGTTGGTAGTATTCACTCTATGAACATAAGTTATATCGCACACACCGGAAGGAGGACGACATGTGATTTGCTAAGACTATACAACTCGCGTATGGTGATGTGAATGAATTAGTGCGGACAATAACAAGAACAAGGAGATTACGATGCGGAATATTTTTGTTGTACCACTGCTTATCGTATGTCTCTTAATCCAGCATACTCCCGCTTTAGCGACAGATTGCTGGATTAGAGAATTAGTGCCTGCCAAAAACGAGACCTGTGGTGATTGCGACTCGGATTGGAATTGTGTAAGTGGAATGTGGATAGTCCCTCAATATTATAAATGTGCCCTAGCAGGGACTGGGGAAGATGGCAAAACCACATGCAATAGGCAGGCTCAACAGATTGCAAAGTATTGGAACTGCAGTGATAGCGTAAATTGGACAAACGTTGTGGTATGTGCCATAGAAATTGGTGCGGCTGGCATTGCATGTGCTGCATGCATTGTTGACCCAACGAAATTGACATGTGCCGCATGTATAGCGGCCGGTGTAGGCGCAGGCGTCGGATGTGCATCTGCCGATTTCTGTGAATGCGACAAAGATGATTGGCAGCAAGATATTTATAAGTCGGTGTTCACATCCCTCGCAGGATGTGAATGCACAGGGTAAGTTTCTTCTTGCAGGGATGCAGGGAGGCCACTAGCTTTAGAGCAATGGCCTCCCTGCAAGCATTTCCTGTTGGCGTATTATGGAGAACATCATGCACATGGTCCGAACTTGTATCACTATCATTGCTTTCTTACAACTATCTGTATCCTTTGCATGGGCGGCACGTCCGACACAGGATCAGGTGGCACGATTGGCTGCCGCTACATGGCGAGAGGTTCCAACATCGCTGGATATTACCTACTATTTAACAAGACAACACGCACCTCTGTCGCCAGAAGCCATTAGACGATCTGTTGAATACGCCTATAAGATGAACGACAATGGAGTCGTGTCAGACATGCCGGCTCGCAAAGATGAACTTGAGGCAGAAGTACAACGTATCCTCAGCCAACAAGGCAAGGCCGTGACTGTCAAACAACGGATTCGACAAGTTGGTGATTCACTCTACAGACTGGATCGATTCTTCCCAAGTGATACCAAAGAGGGATTTGGAGACACGCCATCGCTTACCCTAGTTAACGGCGGCAATCCTAGCCAAAAAGACTATCTTCATTTTGAATACGATTACAACACTCAAATTGCAACCGTGTACAATGATCGCTCACGTTGGCGGCAGCAACCCATGATGGAGTTAGGTGGATATCCCGGACGTGCAAAGTTCCAGCTTACTCTTACCATGGGTGATATTCAGGATGTAAACGGCAAGAAGCAGTTTGTCCCTTCTCAAGAGAAAATGGCGCACATCGTCGCAGGTACACACAAAGTGTTTGAGATGGATATAGCCCCAGAGCAGGGTGACTCTAAGCGAGTACGAATTGTATTAACCGGAAAAGGGTACTCATCACCTTCACTCGTGCTTGTGTGCGATGCGGCTGATTATTCTCGTATATCTGTGGCAGAAGGGTTCGATCCAAAGACCGGGGCTCGTATCATGCTGAATGAGTATGGAGAATATGGATCTGATGGCATTCCACGCAAGATAGTAATGACGGAGTATCTACCGGACGGCCAGATCAAAGAGCGGCAGGAACTAGCCATAGATTCGATAGTTATTAATTCCAGCATCTCCCAGGATATATTTCGCTTCATGCCGCCGGATGGATTTGGCATTGTTGACCGTCGTGGCTCCGTGCCTTTTGCCATCAACCCTCAAGATCGACCAAATCCAGAAGCGGCAATAAAGACTATTGACACTATTGGTCCATATAGAGAGAGCCACATTTCATTGCCTTCTGCGGCGACACACAGTGCTAGTGAGAAGACCCTACCGGGGAACAGTAGCGTTGTGTCTTCAGGAACTATGCCTGCTGGCGCAGTGACAACAACGCACCATGTACCATGGTATCTCGTCGCAATTGCCATTATCGGAGCAAGTGGTGCCATTATCGTTCTTCTGAGATCATGGTACATGCAAAGGCGCAAGATGCTTAACAGATGATGCCTTTATAGCCGTTGTCGGTATATCAGAGCTGCGTGACCAGCAAACAATGATTATAGGAGCCGTATGATGAATTATGGCGTATCATATGCGATTATAGGTTGTGTAATCAGTCTTGTAGCTTTTGTTACGACTGTGCACTCGCGATCAAGTGATAATCAACTCTCGTCGCAGTCGCAAAGACAAACGGCTGATGAGCAACATTCCATGCGCATCGTCGGAAGACAAGAAGACATCTTGGATATTCATTCAGAAGAATTATTCAAGGTGAACGTACCTGTAAAGAATTACGGGGCAGATAAAGTTCGTATCCGAGCTGTAGTAAATGCAGACTGTGGGTGTGGAGCAGGCACGTCTAGCGTGCATGAACTTGAGCCTGGACAAACAACAGATGTACAGATGATGTTGCGAACGCAAGGAGAGACCAAGGAAGGTTTGAGAGCGATGAGGCTTCTTGTCCGAACAGAGGATGGTGGTGTGTTACCGGTTGGTGGCGACTGGAAATACTGGTTCAAACGGGATGTTATTGTTGACCCAGTTGCTCTTGCGTTTGGGAAAGTGCAATGTGGCCAAAGCGTTAGCAGGACCATATCGGTATCGATCCTGTCGGACACGCAACCTCGCGAGGTGGCTGTGGTATCTACTATCGAAGCATTGTCAGCAAAACTCATGAATGTCCATCCCATGCCCAATTCCGCGCGCGGAAGCATTTACGACATTATGGTGACAGGCGTAGTTCCAGAGGCTCAAGGGCCAATGCGTGGTGCAGTTCAGATTATCGCAAAGGAGTTTAAAGGGAGAAATGTGTCTTTTGAAGTCCCCGTCACGCTGGATGTGGCC
This sequence comes from Phycisphaerae bacterium, assembly GCA_035530655.1. Classification (GTDB taxonomy): domain Bacteria; phylum Planctomycetota; class Phycisphaerae; order UBA1845; family DATKUK01; genus DATKUK01. The sequence continues at coordinate 134,234 of DATKUK010000102.1, read as the reverse complement.
AGTGCAATCTCGATAGACCCGGAACAATTATTCCTAGGCTATCTTCGTAGTTCCCAATCTGTATCAAAAACCCTACGCTTGCATTCTATCCAGGGCAAAGTAGTTATGGAATCGGTCGAGGGGCCATCGTGGTTGAACGTTGCAATAGAAGCACAAACGCCTGTCGATGATGGCGTACTAGCATCTCTGAAGTTCCGACCAACCAATACCAATGTTAAGAGCGGAAGCATTGTTTTGACTCTGCAATGCGCAGTGAACGGTAAGAAGCTACCCGTTCGGATTCCTTGCGTGTATGTAATAGGCAACTAAATTTGGCAAAGATGCTTGCGAATGGCGATTCACGCCCGTCGCCTCTGCGGCCTCGCTTAGGCCGACGCTGCCCCTGACCTGCTGAACAGCCACCGGTCTTTGAACTTGTAGCTGCAGTGATGGTGACGATCTCGGCGTGATGCAGGAAGTGGTTAAGGTGGATTGCCGAAGTCCACCTAGCACTCCGTCCGCGGCAGGCATTTTATCCGCCGAAAGGGAGGTGGCACGCTTACGCCCAACTTCCCCACGAACCGCTTGACGCTGCCATAGCCGCTGCTAGAAGCTGTGCTCGCAGGTTTGGGACCACGGGCGGGTTCCTAACTGGTCTTGCCCCGTCCGCCGGCGCTACCAATAATTACGACGAAATGAGCTTGACACTATTTTCACGGAGATGAGAATATCCATCAGGCGTGTTGTCGCCAACGGGGCGGCTGCTTGCCAAGCTATTACGGAAAGGAATATTTATGAGTTGGCTATGGAAATGCGATCCACTGAAGAATGGCCGGCCTGGACTTCGTGCGTTATTCCGATTGTTGTGGGGTATTGTCGGAGGAATCGTTGCCGCTATAGCGATTATCGGTTATCTCGCTTATGGTGAGCAGCCGCGCGATGCTGTACCCTTATTCGTGTGGGGTATAATAGCTTTGGGGCCAGTGATCGTGGCTGGTATTGGTTATTGCATTGATGTAATTCGTTATGGTCGAATTACTCGACAAGGGTCACCACAAGCCAGCCAGTAAGGGGAGTACTTGTCGGTTCGGAGTGAGGTGAGACGTTTCGATGTTACGCCGTCGGAGTTTGCCGACATCGTACATCGGCAGCATCAACCTCGGCCGAGACGGACCGGGCGAAGAGGGAGATCGAGACGACGAGGCGATGTTTTCTGGGTTCCTGGACGAGGATGCCGGTAATGCCTTGAAGCGGGCCGTAGCCAACCTCCACGAGCGTGTCTTCCTTATTGCGTGCCCCTCTGGGTTTGGACAGGTGTTGAACTGAGGGTTTCGTCGGGCCATCGGCCCCTTCACGCTGGAACTGAGGGGCCGATGGGCAGACGGGCAAATACAAGGAGAGGTACGCATGGCAGACAGACAGGACGGGCAGGGGTCCGGCCAAGAAGGCGAGGCGTTCAAACGCTGGACGGCCAAGCGGAAGACGGCAGTGGTGCTGGAACTTCTGAAAGGGACGGCTACGTCGGCGTAGATCGCCCTTCAACGCAGCCTGAGTCCATCTCACGCCGCCGAGGCGATCGGGCGACTACCGCCGGGCCAGCACTTCCTTCACCTCTGTCTCCAGTTGGTTGAACTCAGACCGCAGGTCCGGCCCCCCCAGCTTGGGATCGATGCGACGCTGCACGGCAATTGAATTGAGTATTTGCTGAAGCGATTGTCGGGTGTCTTCGTCGGCTGAGGCAGCCGCGCGCGCCGCGCTTAGTTTGGCGTGACACTGAAGGCTGCGCAGATACGCCTTCCACCACAGAGGCGTGTTGGGCATGGCTCGGCGGTGAATCTGCCCCTGGTAGATCTGAAGGGCTTGGCGATAGCGCCCCAACTGATAGAGGCATTCTGCCTGCCCGGCCAGTACGTCGCTGTTGGCCAGGTTGCCATCGGACTCGATCCGAGCGGTAACTTGCCGGTCGAGCTCGGCTGCGTCGTTGAATGCCGTCAGGGCCTCGGTCACACGGCCGCCCTGCTGATACGCCCGGGCGACTGGCACCTGAATCCGCAGTCGCTGCTCGACGGTGAGTTGCTCCCGGCGGCGCTGAGCCCACTTGGCAAGTTTGTCGGCCAGCGTAAGCATTTCCTGCCGTCGCGCCTCGGCCGACCGATCCGACTCGGACGATTCGTGCTGTTCGAGCATCGCCTCCAGCAGACCCGCCAACACCATGCCGGCGCGAAGTTCGTCCGTCGCCAGCAGCTCGTCCACCACTTTCTGAGCGTCCTGCAACCGGCCGAGCGATTGAAGAGCGACGATCCGAATCTGCAAAGCCCGACCCAGCCACGCCGCTTCGGTGCCTGCGTCCTGCTCGATCCTGTCCAACATGCGCAGTGCCGCCTGCGGGTCGTTCAGCGGTGGTTGGGCAAGCGTCGATGCTGCGCGAAGCAAAACGTCGCTTACCAATGGGCGAGCGCGAGCGCTCTGTTTTGGATCGGTCTGATTCGCCGCATCGGCCTGCACCCGACGGACAAACCGCTCGGCTGCCTCAATCGCGTCACGATAGGGCTTACCGGCCGGCGAGCCCCCCTCCTGCTCGAGCCTCGCCGCTTCGAAGCGGCAGACCACGGCCCAGTACTTCGCGTCGAGCAGTCGGTCGTCCTCGACCCCGACACGCTCAAAGGCTTCGGCGGCCTCGTCGAATCGACCCATCAACTGAAGCACGTAGCCGAGATCATAGTATCGCTTGGCCACCTCCGGACTGTCGGGGAAACGCGACGTGAGTAGTTCCAGGGCTTGCAGGAAGCTTTCGCGCACGTCCCGGCGGCCGCGCAAAGCCGGATCGGCGAAAAGGTCGGCAGCGATTCGCACGGCGTACTCGGCAGCGGTCTGCGCCCGGGCGAAGTCGGGGTGCTGTTGGGCTACCTCGGCGAATGAATCCACCGCGCCCAGCCGATCGCCTCCCTCGAATCGACAGACAGCCAGGTTGAAGCGTATCTCGGGCAGGAACTCGCGACTGAGCCAACTGTCCTCGCGCAGTAGATCCTCGGCCATCGGCCGCGCCCGGTCGAACTGCTTGTCGGCCATCAGTCCGGCGATCATCACGACCTTGTCGAACGCGTCCATGCCCTCGGGCGGTTTATCGACCATCCTGCGGTAGAGCAGGCCGTAGAGGGTGTCGGCGGCGCGCGGATCGCTGCGGGTCAGCTCGATCAGCACCGATCGTGCTCGACGCCGCAGCTTCTCGGCGCTGGCCCAATCCGAGATTGCCTCTGCCTGTCGCGTATAGACGTCCGACTCAGCCAGCGCCACAGCGAGAGACATGCCGATACCATCCCGCTGCCCGCTGATGCGTACCCAGTTGCCGAGTTCGGCGCAGGCGCGAGCAGCTTCGTCGAACCGCCCGGCGTCTCGCAGGGTGCGGATCTGCTCCAGCCTTGCCACGTTGGCTACCCACAACAGCGGCTGCTGACCGGGCGATCCGGCTGCCTCCTGCACGAAGCCGATCGCCTGATCGAGCAGCCGCCCAGCCTCGGCGTGCTGGCCAAGCAACCGATGGGCTATGCCCGCCAGCAGCAGCGTCTGCGCCTGCACGCCCGTCTGCTCGTGCGGAGCATCGAGATACCCGCTGGCGTTTGCATACTCAACAATCTCAGACAAGACAGCGTTGTCGGCGGCGGCCCTCTGAACCGAAGCGAGCACCCGATAGAGACGGGCCCACGCATGGAAATACCCAGCCCGCAAACGGATTTGCCTGACTTCGACCGAGCCCGACAACAGTGCATCGGTCCGTCTTCGGACAGGCTGTGAGGACGCCTGCTGCGACGGCGACTCTTTCGCGGCCTGTGTAAACAACTCGTCGGCCTCGGTCGCCAACATGGCCAGCTCGCGGCGATCATGCGCATCGTCGAGACCGTAGAGCACGTTGTTGCAGTGAGGCTCGGCCAGGCGATAGAGCAGATCGTAACCCAGTTGCAGTCGCCACTGATCGACGCGGGCATCGCCGGCGTGCGAAGCAATCAGGTCTCTAAGGGAGGCCGTCGCTTCGCGCAGGGCGGCCGCCCGATCACCCAACGGAACGTCTTCGTCCTGGTTGAGGCGAAGCTTGGCGATCCGAGCAAGAAGCTGCGCCTCGATAGGGTCGGCCGGTTGGTGCTGTTTGAGGAAGTGGTCGAGCAGTTCGAACAGGCCGCGGTCCAGCAGGCCCTCGGCAAACCGGACGTTGTCGAGGCGGTTCTCCTGTTGCAGTGGCGGCGCCGAACCGACTGCAAGGCTTGCCATCAGCACAAGCACGCATGCGTGAATTCGTTGTGGGCCCAAAGGTTGCGCCGTGTCTGGAGCCCTACTCGGCTCCGAAAATAATGTTTTTGTACTTGGCGCGCACGGCTGCGTTGTAGGCGTTGACCACGTGATCCCAAGCCAACTTTTCGTCGGCCTGCAACACAACCGGCGTCTGGTCGTCGTATCCGGGCTCGCCCTGAATCTGAGCGAGCATGGTGGCAAGCTGCTCGAAGTTCGCGGGTCTGGCCGTCCGCCCGGCGATCGTAATCTCAGGCGCATCGCCGTGGGTCGATGCAAGGTTGATCTGGATCGGCGGTACGGGCACGGGCAGCGTCTGCTCGGCGTTTTGGCGCGGCAGCCGCCCTGGCAGCACGCCCTCGGCTGTGATGAAGCGCGTCCCCACCAGAAAGAAGATCAACAGCAGGAAAACGATGTCGATCATCGGCACGAGGTTCAAGGTCAGCCGGGCGCCGGCGGCGGGTCGACGTCGCTTGCGAACCGTCGCGACCGTCGATTCGTCGCGTGCCTTGCCGGCGGCCTCATGCGTTTGCTCACCTGCCATCTTCGTCTTTCCGTCCGCCGCAACCGTCAACGTACCGCGTCGCGATCAATCGTGCGTCGACTCGGCTTCGGCAGCGATGTCCACAAACTCGAGGCCCACGTCACTGATCACGCCTATCACCTCGCGAACATGGCGGAATTCGATGTTCCGATCCGCCCGCAGCACCACGTGCAGCCTTTCGCCCCGCGCCTGGGCCGCACGACGCGTCTCCACGAGCATCGAGGCCAACTCCGCTTCGTCGCGCGCGACGCTCGGGCCGACCTTCCGGCGGGTGATTCCGCCCTGCCCGTCGCCCACCAGGCTGATCGTCAGCTTCCGCGGTCCGCGAAACTCGCCTGCCTTGCTCTTGGTCGGACGGGGCAACTGCACCAGCTCGGCTTCCGAGCTGACCACCTGCGAGACGACCATGAAAAAGATGATAAGCAGAAACACCACGTCGATCATGGGCGTCATGTTGAAGCCCACCTGTCGACCGGTTCGCTCGCGTCTAGGCATCATCGCAGCGCTTCCATTCGCCGAGCCACTCACCTCGGCTCGACGGCCGCGGCTCCCCCCCCCGCCGACGAACCCGATGCGGTCTGGCCCGACTTGCCCACGCCCTCCAGCAGTTGGTCGGCCACCAGCCAGCAGTCGGCGGCCAAGGCATCCACGCGGTTCCGCAAAATCGCAAACGCCGCCAGCGCCGGAATGGCAATGGCCAGACCCCAAAACGTCGTAACCAACGCCAGCGAGATCGCATCGGCCAGTTGGGCCGCGTTGGTCACGCCCCCGGCGGCGCTGATCTCGACCAGCTCGTAGAAGGCCTGAATCATCCCGGTGACCGTGCCGAACAGGCCGATCATCGGCGAGATGTTGCCGATCAGGTTCAGCCATTCGATACGGCGGAGATATCGGCTTGACTGTAATTCCGTGGCCTCGTCCAGGGCTCGCTGCACGTTGGGCTGCCCTTGGGCGGCCTCGGCCAGGCCCGCACGCACGACCTGGGCGATCATGCTGGGCTGGGCGGCCGCGAACTCGGCCAGCGCGCGGTACTGTCTTCCGCGGGTAAGCTCGGACATGTGCTGCCGTACCGAGTCGGGCAACATCGCTGCCCGTCGAACGGTCAGGGCGTAGACAATCAGCAGTGCCATCGTCGCCACGGAAAGCGGCAGCAGGATGAACCACGTGATCCACCCGCCGCCCACAATGAAGCGCGTGAAGTAGCTTACCTGCACGCTGCCGGCGCCGGCCGATCCATCTGCGGCAACAAGCGTCGCTGCCTGCGCAAGAAACCACATCGCCGCCACAGCCCCCGTCCCGAAGAACCTGGTCATGGTGTCTCCTGTTCCTGATCCAACGTCGCGCTCACACGAAGTCGATTGATCGCTTCGCCTGCTTTGGCCTTCAGGCCGCCAGCCGCGTCTGCGCGATCGCTGCAATCTCGATACAGCGCGATCGCCTGCCGCACAAGCCCCAGCCGCTCGTGCGCTTCGGCCGCCACAAATAGAGCTTCAGCCAGCCATCGGCTGCGATCGTAGTGAATCACCACGCGCATGGCCGTCAGGGCCGCCTGCTTGAGCTGGTCGTCGCTCTGCGCAGTCGCCAACTCACACTTCGCCTGAAGCAGCAGCAGCTTATCGAGCCCATCCGCGGGCGCCTGCGCCATGGCCGCCTCGATCAGCGGCAGGGCCCGCTCATATCGTCCGAGTTCCACCAGCCGTGACAGACGCTCGATTTGGGATGCCAGTAGTCGCGAAGGCTGGGAGGTCGGCGCCAGGCCGTCCAGTTCCGCCGCGAGCGCACGAGCGGCTGGGCTTTGCTCGGCCCAAAGCACGTCCAGCTTCAACAGTTGCACGTGGCGGAGCAGCATCGCGTCCTGGATTCGCTTCTCCGCCTGGCTGATCAGTCCGAACGCGATGCGATTGTACTCCGATCCGGCCTTGGGGATGTTGATCGGCCGGCGGGCCAGGGCCTCGGCCGGCGCACGCGGCAGCAGTTCCAGAAACGTCCGCACCGCCCGATCGAACCTGCCCGTCTCGTCGTAGGCCGTCAGCAGTCTCATGTCGATCAGATTTACAAGCCACTGCCGTCTGGCCTGGCGGCGCGCCCGTTCGAACGGCTGAACGCACTTGGCGTACTCGCGCTTGCCGAAGAGACGTTCGCCCTGGTTGAAGGCGGCCTGGTTGTCCACGCTGATCGCGGCGATCTCGGCAAGAGGCTTCTTGATCACGTTGCCGTGCGTGTTCACCCGAAACGCTAACTCACCGTTCTCAAAGCCGACGATCTCCACCCCGATGTACGGTGGGTGACCGTCGACTCTGTGCACCTCATCGGCCCGAGCCGACACGACCATGCCCGCCCAGGCGGTCAGGCTCAACAGCCGCCAGCAGGTGGTGTTGCGGGCCGGCCAAAGGCTCATGGGCCCAAATCCTCCGCGCCGACGAATCTGTATACCCCGCCATGCTCTCGTGCAATTCGCCTAAGCAGCGGCACGCCGCCAACGTCGCCCAACTCGTATAGAAACGCAATCGTGTTGATCTTGACCCGCTTGCGCTGATTCCAGTGGCGAAGCTTCTCGACGACCGATGGGTCGAACTCGCCGTCCGTCATGAAATAGATCAGCTCCGGCGGCGGGACAAGCGAAAACGCCCGCTCGAGGGCGCGGCTTGGATCGGTCTGGCCCCCCGGCACGATCTGATCGAGAAAGTCAAAGGTCTTCTGTCTGGCGGTGGAGGTCGCATGGATCATCGCTCGCGGCGGGTTCTCCACCGGCTCGCCGGCGTTAAAGAAGATGACGTGGAACTGCTGCTGAGGTACCAGATCGTTGATGGATCGCTTCAACTCGCGCCTGACGTACTCAAAGCTGTCCAACATCGAGCCCGAACGGTCGATCACGTAGCAGATGCGATACGCATTGCCGCCCGCGCCGAAGAACTCCGCCCTCGGTCCCGACTCCGAGCCCGGCCCGCTCAGCCCGCCGGCCAGGGGAAGACCGCCCCCCGTGCCGATACCGATGATCTTCAGATCGCTCTCGCTGCGCGCCGGGCGGCGCCAGGCGAAATCGGCCTGTTGCTGGCTGGGTTTGTATGCGGGCAGCTCGGTCTGCTCCAGCGGAGTGCTGACCGCCTTGTCGGCCGGTTCGGGCACTCGGATCGGCTCGCCCGGCTCGCGCGCCAGGCGGGCCTCGGGAATCACCAGCTTGTCGCCCTCGTTAGCCTGGAGGCTCCAGGTCAGCGACGCCAGCAGGGCAAACACCCCCACGTGGGCCACCAGCGAAATGCCCCACGCGAGCATCTCGGTGCTGCCTGCCGACCGGCTAACCCGCGCGGCGAGCGCCTCACGCTCGGGTTGCGCGATCGCATCAGATGCTGCAATGGGGTTGGGTGATTGGGGCATGGTTGCTGCGCGTCCGCCTGGTCTGGACGCGACTCACACGCTGGCGCCTGCTACGTTTTCAGGGCACTATCGAAGTCTAGTTGTCTCGTGCAAGCCGGTCAATGTGCCGGCATCGCCCTGGTACGCCGTCGTTGACGCTGCATCGGCCTGATCTATAATCGGCTCGCCGCGTCGCATGTGGCGACGACGCCGTTGTCCTGATCCGACTAAGGTGGTAGCCTGCCGAACCTAGCAGGCCCCTGGCAGAAGACTAGGCTCTGTCTGACGATGTTGGTGCGGCCTACTTCGGTGCCACTGGCGGCTTGTCTGCCAGTGTGCGCACTGCCCAAGGAGTCGCGGTGACTCACCTGGCGATCCCTGCGATCCTGACTGTGCTGACGGCCGCTGCCGATGTCACCCCCGCGTCCTTGCCTGCCACTACGCGGGCAGCCGCAACCTCGGAGACCAGCGCAACCTTGCCCACTTCGCGCCCGTCGACCGGGCCTATCCTTGGCCCGTGGGTCCGCGAGGCCGTAACGTTGGACTCAGGCGTTCGACCCACCGGCGCCGCCGCGACGCAGGAGTATCGGCAGTATCTCGACAGCCAGGCCGACAAGCTCGCCCGGGCGATCGAGGCTGCTCAGACCCGTCATGCCGAGCTTGAGGCCCGCGTGCGTCTGTTCTGGTGGCACCTGAGCCGGCAGATTGACCCTGCCCTCAGCAGCGTGTTCTACGGCATCGACGGCGAGAGCGACCGTAAGCGCATCGACGAACTCACCGCTCTTGCTGCCGGGCAGTTGGCCGCCATCGAGGTGCTGTTGGACGGACTGGATGCCGTTGCAACGACTCAGCCTGCCGACGTGCAGCGCTGGCACGACGAATTGCCGGTCATGCAGCCCTGGCCTCAGGCGCTGCGAGCCGCCGCCACCGGAACGCCCGAGCAGTGCACAGCCGCAGCCGAGCGGCTTGCCGAATTGGCCCAATGCCTGCACCCGCCGATCCAGGAGCCGGCGCGGTTTTGGGCGGCCATGTTGTGGCTTCGCGCCGGTCAGCCGGACCGGGCTCTGGAGTTGCTGGACATGGCGCTCGCCCCGCCGCAGGGCGACGCCTACGAGATTCTGCCAAGGCTGCTTCGCTGTCGGGTCCTTGGGCAGACGGGCAAGTTGACGGCCGCCTCGGCGCTGCTGATTCGCATGCAGAATCGACTGGCCGACTGGTTCGACGAGCAGGTGGTTGACCTGGTCGCCCCGGCCACCACACTCGTGCGCCTGGCGGTGATGGATCAGTTGGCCGATCGGCTCATCGAGGCCGGCTATCATGCCGAGGCCGCTGAGATCCTCGTGCAGGGCTGCGGCTTGCGCAACGAGGTATTTGAACCCGGCACCGTCCGATCGTTACCTCGCCTCGACGCCCTGCTGCCCGGCCCGATCCCCCGCGAACCCCCCGCGCCCACAAGCCAACCCACCACATCAAACCTCTCTGGTGAGTGACAGCCGTCACCGCGGGCTTCCCGGCCAGCCGGCGTGCGGGGGTGCCGACCCCAGAGGGGCTTTGAAGTCGTTACCGCCCCTCGCAGTGAGGGTGCAGATCGGCATAATGGGTACTGCGGCCGTGCTGTCCCTCATTCACGGGCCGTGGAAGGTGGGGTGCCGTGACGCTGGATCAGCTCTTGCCAAAGTGGCTGAAATGGCTGGAAACGATCGAAGGGCACGTGCGCTCGATGTTGAGTGACCGCTACATTTTCCGGGAGGTTATCAAGATCGTCGAGGCGAATCCCAAGACCCACGACCCCAACGACTTCGTGATGTGGTTCGTCCAACAGTACGTCGAAGCGGCATCGATTCGAGTTCGTCGCCTAGTAGACAGAGACGATCGCACCGTTTCGCTTCGGCGCCTACTGAAAGACATAGAGGATCATGCCGACGCCATCACCAGAAAGTGGTTCGTCCAACAATTCACACAGGACCATCTAACAGGTGACGAGCCTCGTGATAGCACCGCAATTGGCATGGCACACGGCGCTTTTGACAGGTGGAGCGGCAAGGGCAAAGGCCATGCTGATTTCCGTATTGTCATGGGGCATCGCAGGCAGCTAGAAGATGCGTGCAAGGCCATACATCGATACGTTGACAAGCGCATCGCACACCATGATGCCATCCCGACCGAGACACTCCCATTGCCGACGTGGGGAGATTTAGACCGTGCGATCGACACCATCGATAAGAAGACGTGCCGCTGTATAGCGCTGCTGCGGCAGGCAGGGGTAAAGAACGGGAGTTTGACCGAGACTTGGCAGTACGAGTGGACGAACGTCTTCGAGCATCCGTGGAAGCCACCAAGGTAGTGAACGCGGAGTTGCGCAGGCCTTTGGCGCTTGCGTGCGGCCAGGTACCAGTGGTAACCGCCCTATGGGTGCCACTATCCGCGGCGGTGACGGGCAAGATCGACATGCAAAGGGCGGTGTGAGCATGCTTGTGTTCTGGCGGGTACGGTACCTGGACACACGCGACGGACAATTCAAGGATCGGGACCTCTGGCTTGAGACGAACGAGCTGGACGCGACCACCAAGGCGGCGGTGGAATTGTGCGTTGAACTGCGTGAGCCGGGCGGTGGTCGAGACATACTTCGATTTCGTCAACTGTTCCAGGAGAAGAGCCTCTCGAACGAGGAAATGAATGATCTCGTCGCGCGTGCTCGGGGTATGCGCACCGTGTTTCTGGTTGACTACTTCGAAGATGAGCATGGCGAGGAAGTGACTTACGAGCGGATGGGGCCGGTGTTGACTGGCGATCCAAACACAGTGCTACTCCCGAGGGGAGCAAAGCAGCACGACGTCGACCTCATGTTTGCGCCGAAACCAGCCGTGGACCTCACCCAAGTCCAGGTGTCGGACGCGGACCTCAACGCGCTCGCTCATTTCTCCCGTGACTACCGCGAACTGAACGCTTCCAGCTTCCTGGCTGAACGTTCAGAGAGGCTATTGGCGGCCCAAGGCGCAGAGCCAGAGGTAGCGACGGCTGTATCCGACGACGAGATACGGTCTTTTGTGACGATCTTCCGCCGGCTGTACATGTGCGGGGAACCGGGCAACTTCGCGAAGGCGGCTGGTGCGTTCGCCCGGGCACTCGGTTCGCATCCTTTGGCAAAGTGGGTCCAGGACGTGGAGGCCAAATACCAGCAGGCCGTTAATGGCATTCCCCATCTCGCGCCGTTCGCGCAGGGTGGTCGCGTGACGTTCACACGGAAGTGTCTCATCGACGCCTTTATCTACACCCTGTATGCTCACCAGGGGAACAAGCAGAGTGAACGAGATTACGCGGACTGTTTGGCTCAGGTAAACGGGAAGGAGCCGGTCCTCCTCTGGCTATTCCTGCAGGCGCTGTCGGACTGCGCCCGGCACATCTGCTACGCTGGCATGCAGATCGCCTCATTTACTGAGCATTACTGTAAGTGCCACGGCATCACCCCCACCGCCGTCAGGCCAGCCGCTGAATACGCAGACCTGGGGGAGCTGGAGAAGGAGAGCGATCGAGAGGCCCGGATCTTTGAGGAGAAGGCGAAGCAATTGGCCGAAGCGCTTTGGCAGAGTGCCGCCCGCCCCGAGGGTGGGCCGGAACGGTTCCTCCACCAGGCCCGCGAACAGCTCCGGAGGGCGATGGGAGAAGACGGAGAGTCAGGAGCGAACGGCGACGGCTGATGGCCCAAAGCGCGGACCCATCCAAGCAGCTTTCTAATGATCCAGACCTTCGCGGCGCGGCGGGTTGTGTCTGAGAACTCTGGGTTCACGGCCGGCGGCGGCGGGGTATAAGGTGCTGAAAACAAGTGACTTACGCCACCTCGCTAACCAGCAAATTGGCTGCGATCGATTTGCCGATACAAGGCACGTCGCATGTAAATAGCTTGACTTGCTGCGGTTTTGTGGTACTCTTTTGTTGACAGCTGTGGGCCGTTAGTAAGTGAAGCCATCCATTATCGACGACTCCCCCGCGATGAGCGGGTTGGGCAGCCTATAAGGCTGCCTGTTTTCTTGCGCCGGGATCGCTATCCTTGGGGACATGGCACGCCGCACAATCGTCTATGTTGACGGCTTTAATCTCTACTACGGAGCGGTCCGTGGTGGTCCGCACAAGTGGCTGGACCTGCAGCGCTACTTCACGTTATTGCGCCCACATGATCGGATCGTCCAAATCCACTATTTCACCGCCTTTCTTACCGGCGCGAGGCAGGAAAACCAGAAGACCTATCTCAAGGCTCTTGCGACGCTCCCGCTGGTAAACATCGTGCTGGGCCAGTTCAAGACGAAGCGTGTCCTCTGTAGTGTGCCGGGGTGTACGTTTGGCGGATCGCGCTGGTTCGACACGCCCGAAGAAAAACGGTCGGACGTCAACATCGGCGTGCAGATGGTTGACGATGCCTACCAGAATCGCTGCGATGCGATGGTCCTGGTCAGCGGCGACTCTGACTTGGTTCCAGCCGTCAACATGGTCAAGGCCCAGTTCCCTAAGATGTTCGTCGTTGTGTACGTACCGGCCCGCAGTCAGATACGCGGCGCCGCGGTTCAGTTACGAGCAGCCGCAGACCGAAATAAGACCCTGCCTCTGGCGCTCCTGAAGCACGCCCAGTTTCCCAAAGCGGTTCCGGATGGTGCTGGTGGTGTCATTCAGAAGCCCGGCGCCTGGTGATAAGCGCCAGTCGCGGCGATTGGGGACTCTTCGCTATGCTGAGGGCGCCAAATGATGTCAGCAAATGTGCTGATGGCGCTCTGGCTGCCGTGGCAGCAGAGATGGGCGAAACCGCTCGCCGACTGCTTGGCAGTGCATGCAGCGGCGAAACGGGGCCAGGAGGTCCAGAAGGCTCTTCGCAGGGCCGAAACCCACTCAGCTATAGCCGTCTCAGGTCCAGAGCGCCCCTGCTGCCCTGCTCAATGCGAGAGCCGGGATTCGAACCCGGATGGGTCTCCCCACAGGATCCTAAATCCTGCGCGTCTGCCAATTCCGCCACTCTCGCGAAGCCAACGCCGCCGCTACAAATAGCACCTTCGATCCGCACAATCAACGCGCGCCCTCACCGCGCAGCCACTTTGGCTCGCAGTCTGTCGCCATTGGCAACACGGGCCTGCCGTATCAGGGTGATGCCGTACGGCGCCCAATCGCAACACGTGCCGACTGCCACGGAAAGAGGCGCTCGCCGGCACGCCCCGCGTCACCCAGCGCCGGCGAGCCCGTTGGACAGCTTGCCTGCTGTCGGGCGCCGCCTTTGACACCATTTGCCACTCGGCTCTATAATCTCCTGACTGATTGAGGGTCGTTTGTTCTTATATAATTGAGTCCCGACACAGGGCCAGGTCGGCCAACAAGTGGTGACTACGACTGATTACGACCAGATTCGAGCTTCGTTGCAGTCCGTCCTGTCGCGCCACGAGCGCTCCCGCAGCAGCTTGATTCCAATCCTTCACGAGGTGCAGGACCTTTTCGGGCACGTGCCGCCCGCGGCCATCGCCCCGATCGCCCACAGGCTGTCGCTCAGCCAGGCCGAGGTGCACGGCGTGGTGAGTTTCTATTCGCATTTTCGCCTCTCGCCTCCCGGCCGGCACCACGTCACGGTATGCGCGGGCACGGCCTGCCACGTCGAGGGCACGCCGCTGCTGCTGCGCGAGCTCCGCCGGCTGCTGGGCATCGAACCCGGCCAGCGGACGACCGACGGGCTCTTTTCGCTTTCGCGGGTTGGGTGTCTGGGTTGTTGTGCGATGGCCCCGGCCATGATGGTCGACGGACGCGCGTACCCCAGCGTCAGCCCGGCCAGGCTGGCGGCCATACTGGCCGAGTACGGATTTACCCCGGATGTGCAGACCGATGAAGCGGCTTGACCAGCTATCCAGCCAGGCGCGGGCCCAGTGGCTTGCCCTCGCTCAAAGCCACGACCCGGTGGTCTGGGTCGCACTGGGCTCGTGCAGCCAAGCGGCGGGTGCCGACGCGGTCGCCCTAGCCATGCGCGACGAATTGGCCGCTCGCGGCTGCCAGGCCCGCTTCGTGCGGACGGGCTGTATGGGGCTGTGCTACCTCGAACCTACCGCAATCGTTCGCAAGCCCGGCTGCGCACGGGTCGTCTACGGACCCCTCGATGAGAACTCAGCCCGGCGGTTGGTCGCCGAGTGTCTGCTGGGCGAGGGGTCCTGCCCCGATCTGGCCGTCGGCAGGCTCGACGCCGACCCGCCCGAGGATGTGCCCGATCTGTCCGACCATCCGGCCATGCGCCTTCAGGTTCGCCGCGTGATGCAGCACTGCGGGCTGATCGATCCGGAGGATCTAAGTCACTATCTGGCCAACGGCGGGTACGAGGCGTTTCGGCAAGCTCTGGCAATGCCCGCCGACGAAATCATCGAGCGGCTGAAGGAATCGGGCCTGCGAGGCCGTAGCGGCGGCGGGTTCCCCGTGTGGCGGAAGTGGGAGTTCACCCGCAACGCCAAGGGCTCGCAGCGATACGTGTTGTGCAACGCGCATGAGGGCGATCCGGGTGCGTTCTCCAATCGGTTGCTGACCGAGAGCGATCCGCACGGGTTCCTCGAGGGCATGCTGATCGCCGCCTTCACCGTGGGAGCGACGCAGGGCTACATCTACATGGCTTCGGAATATCCGCTGGCGCACCATCGCGTCGGCATGGCGATCGACCAGCTCCGTTGGGCGGGGCTGCTCGGCGACGATATCCTCGGGTCGGGGTTTTCATTCGACATCACGCTGCGCAGCGGTGCGGGGGTGTTCGTCAGCGGCGAAGAGACCGCGCAGATTGCCTCCCTCGAAGGCCGCCGCGGCGCCCCGGCACCTCGCCCCCCCTACCCGGGCCAGTCGGGCATAGCGGGCGCGCCCACACTCGTCCAGAACGTCGAAACACTGGCGAACGTTCCACTCATCGTCGCTCACGGGGGTGAGTGGTTTCGAGCGGTCGGCACCTCCGCCAGCCCCGGAACCAAGGCCTTCTCGCTTTCGGGCAGGCTTGCGCGCCGGGGCGTGTTCGAGTTGCCCCTGGGCATGGGGCTGAGTCATGTCGTCAACGACGTGGGCGGCGGCGCAAGGGACGAACACCCGCTGAAGGCTGTTCACACCGGTGGGCCGCCGGGCGGACTGCTGCCGGCCGACATCGAGGTACCACTCGATTTCGATTCCATGGGCGAGACGGGTTCGCTCATGGGCTCGGGCGGGATCATCGCGATTGACGATCGCTGCTGCATAGTCGACTTGACTCGTCATTTTATGGAGTTCGCCCAGGACGAGGCGTGCGGACAATGCGTCCCATGTCGCAACGGCAACCGGGTGATGCTCGATATTCTGAATCGCCTGACACAAGGCCAAGGCCGGCCCGGTGACCTTGATCGCTTGCTCGAGTTGGGCAACGTTATTCGGCTGACCTCGCTGTGCGGCCTCGGGCAGACCGCACCGAACCCCATACTGACGGGCATTCGCTATTTCCGCAGCGAGTTTGAGGCCCACTTGCACGGGAGCTGCCCGGCCGGGGTCTGTCCCCTTGCCGCACCGGCCGAATCGGTTGCCGAGGCCGCAGCATCATGACCGACACGAGCAGTCAAGCCAGCCCGCAAACGGCGCAGGCCGTGACCATCACAATGGATGGTCGACAGGTCCGCGCGCGCGCCGGCCAGACCGTGCTCGAAGCCGCTTTGGCTAACGGGGTCGATATTCCACACGTCTGCTACCACGCCGAGATCGGGCCGATCGGCTCCTGCAGACTCTGCATTGTGGAGATTGAGGGAGTAAACGGTCTGCCGACTTCCTGCACCACGCCCGTTGCCGACGGCATGGTGGTCCGAACCGAGACCGAGCAAATCAACAAGCTTCGCCGGGCCCTGCTCGAGTTGCTGCTGCTGAACCACCCGACGGCGTGCCTGGTGTGTGACAAGCAGGAGCTGTGTCTGAAATACCGCTACAGTCCGACCAAGGCGGGTCGCACTACCGGCTGTAACTTCTGCACCAACAAGGACATATGTGATATCCGCAAGCTGGCCGAGCGACTCGGTCTCACCGAGCTGACCTTCCCGCCGAGCTACCAGGGCCGACCGCTCGAACGGTCCGAGCCGTTCATCGATCGCGACTACAACCTGTGCGTGCTGTGTGGGCGCTGCGTGCGAACGTGCCGCGACGTGCATGGCACGGCTGCCGTTGAATTTGTCGACCGCGGCGGGCGCACGCGAATCGCCGGTCCATCCGACCTGCCCCACGCCGATCTGCAATGTCGTTTCTGCGGCGCGTGCATCGACACATGCTCTACCGGCGCACTGAGCGACCGTTATGCCAAGTGGCGAGGCGCGCCGGAACGCACCGAGCAGACCTACTGCGCCTTTTGCCCGATCGGCTGTCCCATCGCCGTACGTCTGCGCGGCGATCGCGCGATAGGCACCGGGTCGGTCCCGGGCGAAGACCCGACATCGCGGCCGTTGTGTGCGCTGGGCCGATTCGCCGTGGCCGAGTTCGCCGCCGGAACGAGCCGGCTTGCCCATCCCCGGATGAAGCGGGATGGCTTGTGGCGCCGCGCGAGCTGGGACGACGCTGTTCGTGCCGCCGCCGCACGATTATCCCAGTACAAAGGATCACAGACGGCTGTCGTAGTCGACGCTTCGAGCAGCCTCGAAGCGCAGTACCTGCTATGCGCTCTTGCCGAGCATGGGCTCGACGGCGCTCGATTCTTCGTTGCGCCTCACAACGCCCGACCGGAAACGGCGCTGCCCGCCCTCGCCGAGCAGATACGCAACGGCCGGATCAAGGCGGCCTATACAGCGACAGCCGCGGTCGAACCGACCGTGCTCGACAACCTCGATCTGCTGATCGTTCAGGACTGCTACCCGTCGCCCGTCAGTGAAGCGGCTGACATTCTCCTGCCCACGACGGTATTCATCGAAGCCGGCGGCACGTTCGTCGACCGTGACGGGGTGGTAAAAAAGCGGCAAGCCGTAGCCCCCCCACCCGGTGAGGCAAGACCGGAGTGGAAGATCGCCGCCGACCTCGCCCGAGCGCTGGGCGAGGACAACCTAGCCTACGAATCGCTGGAGCAGGTGAGCGCCGCCGTCGAAACGACTGTCTCAATCCGATCGGTCGACGAACCCGCGGAGCAAACCGATCCGGCCCACGATCTGTCTGCGCTGCCCAAATACTTCCGCGGGCACCGCATTGGTCGATACGTTAAGGGGCTGGCCCAACTTGAAGAGTTGATCACCAGGCAGTCGGGATCCGCTGACGTCTCAGGAGACTGACCACTGTGTTTCGGATAGTCGAAAAAACTGAGCCCGTGCCGAACACACACCTGGTCACGATCGAGGCACCTAAAGTCGCGGCCAAGTGCCAGCCCGGCCAGTTCGTCATCGTTATGGTCGACGACCGCTCCGAGCGCGTGCCGCTCAGCCTGGCTGACTGGGATGCACAGGCCGGCTCGCTCACGGTGCCGGTTTTCGAGGTCGGCCGATCCAGCCGCAAGATTGCCATGCTCCAGGCCGGCGACCATTTGGCCCACCTGATCGGTCCGCTGGGGTGCCCTTTCCCGATCGGCAAGCACGGCACGGTGGTGTGTGCAGGCGGCTGCTACGGGCTGGCGGCGATCTACCCCATCGCCCGCGCCATGAAGCAGGCCGGCAATCGCGTCGTCTGCGTCTTGGAGGCCCGCAGCCACTATCTGTTCTACCAGCAGGATCGTCTTGCGGAAGTCGCCGACGAGCTGCTCTGTGCGACGATCGACGGATCGCAAGACCGCAAAGGCCACGCCTGTGACGTGCTGAGCGACATGCTCGCCGAGAAGCGACCTATCGATTTCGTCGTGGCGATAGGCTGCCCGTTCATGATGATGCTTTGCGCCGAAGCCACAAAGAGCGCGGCCGTGCCGACGTGGGCGTGCCTCAACCCGATCATCGTCGACGGTACGGGCATGTGCGGTGCTTGCCGCGTGACCGTGGCGGGGCAAACGCGTTTTGCTTGTGTCGACGGGCCGTTCTTCGACGCGCACCAAGTGGGCTGGGACGAACTTTTTCACCGTCAGGCCGCCTACCTCGGTGACGAGGTCCAGGCCGTCGGGCAGACCGATGCACCGCTGCATCCGCATCATCACCATTGACCGGGGAGTTAAAGCCGGAGCGTGCGACCCTCATGCCTGATTCGACATCGAAGAAACCGCCTCGCCCCAAGGTCGCTCGGCAGCCCATGCCCAAGCAGCCAGCCGAGGTGCGCATCGATAACTTCGACGAGGTCCCCTACGGCTACACACCCCAACTGGCCGTAACCGAAGCCCTCCGCTGCTTACTATGCAAGAAGCCGCGGTGCGTGGCCGGTTGCCCGGTCAACATTGATATTGCCGGGTTTATCAAGCTGATTCAGGAGGGGAAATTCAAGGAGGCGGCGCGCAAGATCAAGGAGGAGAACGCCCTGCCCGCTATCTGCGGGCGCGTCTGCCCCCAGGAGGATCAGTGCGAAAAGGTCTGTGTGCTGGGCGTCAAGGGAGAGCCCGTGGCCATCGGACGCTTGGAGCGGTTCGTAGCCGACTACGAGCGGGCACACGGCGACGTTCGGCTGCCCAAGTGCGCACCGCCCACGGGGCGCAAAGTGGCCGTCATTGGCGCCGGGCCCGCCGGCCTTACCGTCGCGGGCGATCTCGTGCTGCTGGGCCACAAGGTCACGATCTTTGAAGCCCTGCACAAACCCGGTGGCGTCTTGATGTACGGCATTCCCCAATTCCGCCTGCCCAAGGAGATCGTCGAGGCCGAGGTCAGCTACCTCACGCAGCTTGGCGTCGAGCTGGTAACCGATTTCGTCGTCGGCAAGCTCGACTCGGTCGACGAGCTGCTTGCCCAAGGCTTCGACGCGGTGTTCATCGGAACCGGCGCCGGGCTGCCGATGTTCATGGACATCCCCGGCGAAAACCTGGTCGGTGTCTATTCGGCGAATGAATACCTGACCCGCTCGAATTTGATGAAGGCCTATTTGTTCCCCGAGTACGACACGCCTACGATCCGACGCAAGACGGTTGTCGTGGTGGGCGGCGGCAACGTTGCGATGGACGCCGCTCGCACCGCTCGCCGTCTGGGTGCCCGGGTGACGATCGTGTACCGCCGCAGCCGTGCTGAGATGCCCGCCCGCATCGAGGAAGTCGAACATGCCGAGCAGGAGGGCATTCGATTCGAGCTGCTGACCAACCCCACGCGCATCCTGGGCGACGATCAGAAGCGGGTGGTGGGCATCGAGTGCCTGCGCATGAAACTGGGCGAGCCGGACGAGTCGGGCCGTCGCCGCCCCCTGCCCGTTGACGGATCGGAATTCTTCATCGACGTCGACACCGTCGTAATGGCCATCGGCAACAGGCCCAACCCGCTCGTCCCTCAGACGACTTCGGGCCTGGAGGTCTCCAGATGGGGCACGATCGTCGCCGACGACCAGACCATGCAGACCAGCAAACCGGGCGTGTTCGCCGGAGGCGACATCGTCAGCGGCGCCGCCACCGTCATCCTGGCCATGGGGCAGGCCAAGATCGCCGCCAAGGCCATACATGAATACCTCAATACGCTTCCACCCGGAAAGGACCGACAAGGATAACTCGCCCGGAGCACGTTACCGGATCGTGCAGGCAGGCTTCTGTGAGGTGCATGCTTCACAACTACCGGCCCCGCTTGCAGCCGACACGCCACCGACGTAGATTCGCCGTCGCTTTGCTCGTTGGTCATCCCGGGAGAAACGCCATGACATGCTGCAGAAGCCACACCTACCTGGCACCCTCCCCCATTGCCCTTGCGTTGGTGGCACTGCTGGTTTGTGGGTGTGAGTCTGTTGTCGACTTCCCACTGCAATCCCGCAAGGCCTGCAAAGCCGCCGGGCAAGACCTGTTCGTTTATGATGTCAATGGTGATGGGCACCCGGACTACTGGCAGGGCGCGGACGCAGCCGGGCGCATCGTCGAACTACGGTTCGACGAAAATGGCGACGTCGCGCCAGACAAAACCGTTCGCCTCGACGCCGCCGGCAGCGACGTCCCGCACCTTGTCATCGCGCTGGACGGCGTGCCCTTCGATCTGGTTCGTGAATCGTACCAACGGGGACGCTTTCGGCTGTTCTACCCTCCGGCGCAACTGATCAGTTGTTTCCCCAGCATGACCGACCTGGCGTTCTCGCTTGTGTTCGACAGCGAGCGCTGCCTCGGCTGCGAGGCCCTGTATTTCGATCGTGCAAGTAACAAACTCAGCGATGGCAATGCGGTCTATCTAAGCGGCACCAACGCCAAGTGGGCGTCGAACCTGGCCTACCGGTGCAGCTTCTGGTGGGACGCCAACGCCTACCTCAACCCGCAGGCCGTCTTTGAGCACGAGTTGCGTGGACTAAGCCGGGCGTTTCGCCGTATCGAACACGGGCAGGCGTTCGGCTACACCGTGGGCACCGCCGGCCTGGGTACCCGCGGCGGACGCGACGCCATAATCAAGTATCTCGAGACGGTGGATCGCTTGTGCGAACAGATCGTGCACCGCCGCAAAGGTCAGGTCAGACTGACCCTGTTAGCCGATCACGGGCATAATCTTGCCCGTAGCGAGCGCATTTCGCTCAAGCGGCACCTGCGCGAGGCCGGCTTCAATCCAACAAAACGACTGGATGACCCCAAGGACGTGGTGGTCGTCGAATACGGCCTGGTCACGTACGCCGCGCTGTCAACGAACGATCCGCCAGCCGTCGCCGAAGCCGTCCTCACGCACCCCGGCGTGGAACTGGTAGCCTATTCGCAGGGCGGGCAAATCGTCGTGCGTGACGGCGAGGGCCTGGCACGCGTGGCTGAACGCGATGGCCGCTACCGCTATCAGATCGAAAGTGGCGATCCGCTGCAACTTGCGCCTGTTCTCGAAAACCTCGCGGCACAGGCATGTGTGTCCCCTGACGGGTGGGTCGATGATCGTGTCCTGTTCGACGCCACCGTCACGCATATGTACCCGGACCCGCTGCATCGTCTCTGGCTTGCGTTCAATGGCTTGGTCCGACAGACGCCCGATGTGCTCGTATGCCTTCGGGACGGGTATGCCCATGGCTCCAAGACGTTCGATTTCTTCATCGGCGGTGCGGCCAGCACGCACGGTTCGCTCAACCGGGCCAGCTCGACGACCTTCGCGATGACGATGCTGGGTGAGCTTCCGGCAGCTCTTCGACCCGAGCAGGTCCTCCCGGCCCTCGATAGGCTCCAATCGGCTATTGCCGACGCCAAGGTGGCCACTCGACCTTGATGGCTCGCCGAAACCGCGATCCCCTGCGCATCCTAAGCCTTTTTCACAAAGAGCTTTACATCATTCTTTGCCCCCGTTGAACCCACCGGCCCGCCGTTGCGTATAACAGGGCAGAGAACGATGAAGCTAACTTCCTCCTTACCCAGGCTGAGTAGTATGGCACCAATGGTTGACCACACCACCCACCTTCGGACGCACGGGGGCCCGGCTACGCGCCAAGACAGGGCACAGACCCGATCGCTGTTGATCGATCTTACCCGAGCCCTGACTCCTCCTGCAGCGCCTGGCCGCGCCCCCGTCGCCGAAGGAACGGTGGCCGAGTTGCTCGGCAACCTGTTGGCCGCTCACGGACGCATCTGGCCGGCCCTGCGCCAGCCAGAGCGAGTGACCATCGACCTGACCATTCGCAACGACCGTTTCGTCATCCGCGTCGAGCCGACCGATGGATTCGAGCCCATCCTGGAGGTCCGACTGGGCAGCGACGGCGAGTTGCTCGCATGGAAGACATGGTCGGCCGAGCCTCTCCTGACCTACCTCGCATAACCTTGCTCGACTGGCCTTCCGCATGGCGCCTTTCTGACGTACCATTCGTGACGTCGCCGTATCAGGACCGCACGCAATGCGGGAGCCATTTCACATGAGCAAGAATCTGAAAGTCATCATCTTGTGCGCCGCCCTCGTCGCCATCGCTGCACTGGTCTACAGCTTCAGCGGCAGTGGCGAGACGAGCGGCTCTGCCGTCGGTGGAGATCAGAGCGATACACCTCCGGCCGCCAAGTCATCCCGCGGCGGGATGCAACTGCAAGAGAAGTACGGCTTCGCGCCAACCGGCGACTGAGTGTACTGTTGCGCCCTGCGACGGCACGCGTCGCCCGCACCGAGCGAGCGGGCGTCTGCCCCCTTCGCTTAGTAGTGATCCAGGCGATGGGCGTATGGCGAAGGCAAGGCTGCACACGCCCCCGGAAACCATGCCGCGAACGCGTCTCGCCACTTGGCGGGAGCCGCCAAGCCTGCCGCCGCCGCATCCACCCACGACCAGTACCCCAGCAGCAGGCGGAGTAGGACCCCGTCGTCAGGACACAGCTTACCGGCGGCCAGTGCGTGCACGGCCGACACCGTTGGCTTGACCCGGCCCACCTGGGCACGTCGCGCCAGTTCGGGCTCCAACTTCCCGACCAGCGACTCGCGGTTGAGGATCGCAGCCATGCCGCCGCCGTCGGGTCGATACGTCGCTCTGACGTCGCAGCCCATCTGTCGGGCCACGCGCCCCACGATACTGTCGGCAGGCTCGTACACCTCGAACTCGGCCCGTCTCTGCTCCCAGTAGCGAGCCCCAGCCGCCGCAAGCAAGCCACGAGCTGAACCCACGTCCTTGGCCGTCATCTCCAACACCGCGGCCCCTCGGTCCCAGCCGTAGGAATCGGCTTGCAGGACCATGTATCCGCACAGCCGACCGTCCTTTTCGAGCACTCGCACGTCCCCGCCGGCTTGCCATATCTGAGGCTTCGGCAGGCGATCCCAGTGATTTGCGCCCCGTCGAACCGTCCAGGGACGCCCGGCGTGCTGACGGTTGTACAGCTTCAACATCTCCGGCAGGTCACCCTCTCGCATTGGTCGTACGTTCTCGCTGCGCAGGGGTTCGGCCTGCTCGACGCGGCGGATCGGCACCACCAGATGTGCGGCGGGCAGGCACGTGACAAACCCAAATTTCCCGTACAGCCGTTCAATGCCGAAAAGAAACGCCACGTCGACCCGCTGTCCCGCCCGCGACAGCGACTCCTCCATGACGTGTCGGACATAGCCCTGCTGCCTGTGCTCCGGTGGGGTCTGGACGCCCTGGTATCCCTCCGTCGCGATCGCCGTCTGGCCAAAACGTATGTCAAAAGACAAAAGGGTCGCCTGACTGACATCCTCGGCCGCGCCATTTCGCCACAGCCGGACAAGCCGCGCCGGCAGCCCGCGAGCAGGTTCCCTCACGTTCTCGGTATAGCGAAGCTCGGGTGTCAGTTGTACGTCCACTTCAGCCGAATCGGACTCCGCCATGGATAGTTCGCCCTCCCCACAAAATCAGGCCAACGACGGTACCCCCTCAGCGGTGCTCCCGCCCCTATCACACATGTGCTATGGAATCGCGCAGACTATCCGGTTACCGCCAGGCGAAGTGGGCAAACGCCTTGTTGGCGTCGGCCATGCGATGGACGTTGTCCCGCGTGGACATCGCCGCACCTTCCTGTCGATGGGCGTCCATGAATTCCTGGGCCAATCGCTGCGCCATAGGCCGGCCCTTCTTGGAGCGAGCGGCCTGAAGAATCCAACGAATCGCCAACGCCGTCTGACGCTTCCTGTTGACGGGCGTCGGCACCTGATAGTTCGAACCGCCCACGCGCTTGGAGCGGACCTCGATGCGCGGCTTGACGTTGTCGACGGCCGCCTCGAACACTTCCAGCGGCGACGCGTCTTTCACCCGTGATTCGACCATGTCCATGGCACCGTAAAAGACACGTGTCGCCACGCTCTTCTTGCCTTTGGCCATCAGGCAGTTGATAAACTTCGACACCAGCTTGCTGCTGTATCGCGCGTCCGGTAGCAGTTGCTCTTCCGATTTGGTCCACTTCTTATAGGCCATGGTTCAGGTCCGCCGCTTCCGATCCCGTGGTTTCGAGCCTACTTCTTGCCTCGCTTGACGCCATATTTGCTGCGACTGCTACGCCGTGGTCTTCCCTCTTTGTCGCCTTCCACGCCCGCACAGTCGAGGGTGCCGCGGATGATGTGATACCGCACGCCCGGAAGATCACGCACGCGTCCACCCCGAATCAGAACGATGGAGTGCTCCTGCAGGTTGTGATCGACCCCCGGGATGTAAGCGCTCACCTCGCGCCCATTGGTCAAACGGACTCGAGCGACCTTCCGCAGAGCCGAGTTGGGCTTCTTGGGTGTCTGCGTCTTGACCAGCAGGCAGACCCCACGCTTCTGAGGAGCTCGACCCAGATCGCGCACCTTGCTCTTGGCCAACACCTTCCTGCGACCGCGCCTGACAAGCTGATTGATCGTCGGCATACCTGACTCCGCAGCTAATTCGCCAATCGAAACCCGCTCATAGTAACACCCCGCACGCGAACCGTCCAGCCGTCACGTCGAGGTCACCTCCTCGGGCTCGGGCCCGGAAGAAGCCGTCGACAACGGCGGCAACGGCTCCACCGAGGCCTCCTCGGTCTCCGCTTCGCTGGCGGCTTCTTCCTCTTCCTCCGCCGGCGCAGCCTCCAACTGCTCGGTTGGTACGGTTTCGAGCACCGGGATCGGTTCGGCACGGTGCGCAAGCTGCAGCTGCAAGTGCGGCTTGAACGCGGTACCCGCAGGGATCAGGTGCCCGAGAATCACATTCTCCTTCAATCCTATCAAAGTGTCGACCGCGCTGGCCAGCGAGGCCTCTGTCAAGACCTTTGTGGTCTCCTGGAAGCTTGCGGCTGAGATGAACGATTCACTTTGGAGGCTGGCCTTGGTGATCCCCAGAAGCAGTGTCGTCGCGATGGCCGGCTTCGGTCGCCGACCCTTGGCCGGCACCCCGCCCTCTTCCTCGACCGTTTCGTTCAGCTCGTTCAACTCGTCCTTGCTGACGATCTGGCCTTTCTCCAACTCCGCGTCGCCGGGCTCGACGATCTTAACGCTCTGCGCGAGGCGCTCGTTCTCGTGGCGAAATCGGAATTTATCGATTACTTCTCCCGGCAGGAACACCGAGTCGCCCGGGTTGTCCACCTTCACCTTGCGAAGCATCTGCCCGATGATCACCTCGATGTGCTTATCGTTGATCGTCACGTTGTGGGAACGGTAGACCGCCTGGGTCTCGTTGAGCATGTACGTCTGCAACGCCTCGTCCCCACGAATCCGCAGGATGTCGTGCGGGACCAGCGGACCCTCGATCAACGGATCGCCGGCCTCAACGTAGTCGCCCGCGTGAACAAGCAACTGCTTGTCCTGCGGGACGTGGTGCTCGCGCTCCATCCCGCTCTCGGAACGAACGAGGATCGTCATCTTCCCGCGACGACGATCCGCTCGCAGCTCCACTTTCCCCGAGATTTCGGCCATGACGGCGGGCTCCTTCGGCCGCCTCGCCTCGAAGAGTTCCGTCACGCGCGGCAGACCTGCGGTGATGTCGTGCGTACCGGCGATTTCCCGCGGCTGACGGGCGAGCAGGGTACCGGGCACCACCTGGCCGCCCTCCTGCACCTCGATGCGGGCCTTGGCCGGCAGGTAGTGGAAATCGAGGATCTTCCCCTCGTTGTCCTCGATGATGATCTGCGGATGCTTCTCGCCCTTGTGCTCGATCACCACAAACTTCGCCCCCGCACGATCCTGCTCGGGCCGGACGGTCTCGCCGTCGATGATGTCCTGGAATCGCACGAACCCAGCCACCTCCGACAGAATCGGCGAAAGGTGCGCATCCCACTGGCACAACTGCGTCCGCGCCGCCACTTCCTGCCCGCTCTTGACAAGAAGCTGCGCACCGTACGGCACCTTATACCGTTCCAGCTCGCGGTTCTTGGCGTCGGCGATCACGATTTCACCATTCCGCTTCAGCGCGACGACATTCACCTTGTCCGACTGCGGATCCGGCACCTCCACCGGGTTCACGTTGTGGAACGTCACCCGGCCCGCCTGGGTGTTATGGATCTCACTCTGCACGACGGTGTGTGAAGCCACCCCGCCGGTGTGGAATGTCCGCATTGTCAACTGCGTGCCCGGCTCACCGATGGACTGCGCCGCGATGATGCCCACCGCCATGCCTTCCTCGACCTGCCGCCCGGTAGACATGTCCCAACCGTAGCACTTGGCGCAGACCCCCAGCGGGCTTTCGCACGTCAGCGGACTACGCACACTCAGCTCCTCCAGCTTCAACTCCTTCTCGATGCGATCGGCGATCTGCGGGGTGATCACTTCGTTCTCACGGACGATCACTTCGTCGGTCACCGGGTGGCGGATCGTGTCCCGCGCCACGCGCCCGACGATCGACTCGGCCAACGACACGGCGACCTCTTCGCCTTTGTAGACCACGCCCTTCTTGATGCCCTCGATCGTGCCGCAGTTGAGCGAATTGACGATGACATTCTGGGCCACATCAGCCAGCTTCCGCGTCAAATAGCCGCTGTCGGCCGTCTTCAGCGCCGTGTCGGCCAGCCCCTTCCGCGCACCGTGTGTCGAGCTGAAGTACTCCAGCACCGACAGTCCTTCGCGGAAGTTGCTTTTGATGGGCGTCTCAATGATCTCGCCCGAGGGCTTGGCCATCAGCGCACGCATGCCGGCGAGCTGGCGGATCTGGTCCACCGAGCCTCGCGCACCGGAGTCGGTCATCAGGAAGATCGGGTTGAGGTAGGGACGCCCCCGCTGGCTGTCCGAAGGCAGGTACCCCCCTTCTGCGTCGCGCCGATCCTCAGCCAACTCACGCATCAGTTCCGCCGTTACACGCTCGCGGGCATGCACCCACACGTCGATGAGCTGATTGTGACGCTCCAACTGCGTGATGGCTCCAATCTGATAGTTCCGCTCGATGCGGTCGACGACCCGCTGCGCCGCGTCGATGATCTTGCTCTTGGCGGCCGGAATCCGCATGTCGGTCAGCCCGAAGCTCAGCCCCGCCAGCGTGCTCTGACGGAAGCCCGTCGTCTTGATCTCGTCGAGAAGCTCGATCGTACGTTCGCGGCCCAGGCGTGCGTGGCATGTATCAATCACCCGCGAGGCACCGCCCTGGCTGAGCGGGCAGTTATAGAACGGCATCCCTTCCGGAAGAATGTCATTGAACAGGCAGCGACCGACCGTCGTGACGATCCGCTTGCCCGGTGTGTGCGAGACAGGCGGCTCTCTATGGTCGTTCACCACGGCATCGCGGTCGATGCGCACGCGCACCGGCGTATGCATGCCGATGCACCCACGATCGTAGGCCAGCAGCGCCTCCGCCAGGCTGGTGAAGCACATCTCCCGGCCCGGCTCGCGATGCCCGGCCTCGCCCGCGTGATTGCACGTAAGGTAGTAGATGCCCAGCACAATGTCCTGGCTCGGCGACATGATGGGACGCCCGTCAGCGGGACTAAAGATGTTGTTCGTCGACATCATCAGCACGTGGGCCTCAGCCTGGGCCTCGACCGAAAGCGGAAGATGTACGGCCATCTGATCGCCGTCGAAGTCCGCATTGAAGCCCTTACATACCAACGGGTGGATCTTGATCGCGTTGCCTTCCACCAACACTGGCTCAAAGGCCTGAATGCCCATCCGGTGCAGTGTCGGAGCCCGGTTCAGCAACACAGGATGCTGGTAGATCACCTCTTCCAGGATGTCCCAAATCTGCTGGTCCTGGCGCTCCAGCATCTTCTTGGCGCTCTTGATGGTGTCCGCCAGACCCCGGTCCTTCAACTTGCGGATAATGAACGGCTGATATAGCTCCAGCGCGATCTTCTTCGGCAGGCCGCATTGGTGCAGCTTCAATTCCGGACCGACCACGATCACCGATCGCGCCGAGTAGTCCACACGCTTTCCCAACAGGTTCTCGCGGAAGCGCCCCTGTTTGCCCTTGATCATGTCCGTTAGGCTCTTGAGCGGGCGATTGCTCGAGCCCAGCACGGGCCGCCGACAACGGCCGTTGTCGAACAGCGCGTCGACCGCCTGCTGAAGCATCCGCTTCTCGTTGCGAATGATGACCTCCGGCGCGTTGAGGTCCACCAGCTTCTTGAGGCGGTTGTTGCGGTTGATGATCCGCCGATACAGGTCGTTCAGGTCGCTCGTGGCGAAGTTGCCGCTCTCCAGGAGCACGAGCGGCCGCAGGTCCGGCGGAATCACCGGTATAACCTCCAGCACCATCCATTCCGGGCGGTTATCGCTCTTGGCCACGGCATTGACAAGCTTCAGACGCTTGGTCAGATCTTTGATCTTCTGCTTGCTGTTGGTCTTGCTCAGCGCATCCCGTAACTGCTCGCCCTCCTGGCGCAGATCGAGTTGATTGAGCAGCTCCTTGGCGGCCTCGGCCCCCATTAAAGCCCGGAAGCTGCTGCCGTACTTGCTCTGCGCCGATCGGAACTCCTCCTCGGTCAGGAGTTGCTTGTACTTCAGCGGCGTGTCACCGGGGTCGATCACCACGTAGTCCTGAAAATAGACGACCTTCTCCAGATCTGACGTCTTGATATCCAGCAGCGTGCCGAGCCGGCTCGGCATGGCCTTGAAGAACCAGATGTGAACCACCGGGGCGGCCAGATTGATGTGCCCCATGCGCTTGCGCCGAACGCGCGAGTGCGTCACCTTCACGCCGCAGCGGTCGCAGATCATCCCTTTATGCTTCGTGCCTTTGTATTTGCCGCAGGCGCACTCCCAGTCCCGCTCCGGGCCGAAGATCCGTTCGCAAAACAGACCGTCTTTCTCCGGTCGGTACGTGCGGTAGTTGATGGTCTCGGGCTTCTTGACCTCGCCGAAGGACCAACTGCGAATGTCGTTCGGTGAGGCGAGCGAGATCCTTACCGACCCGTAATCGTTGATTCGGTCGTACACGCTTTCGGCCATGAGACTCTATCCTTTCTCACCACATCGTGGATTGTCTATCCGCTCCTGAACGGCTTGCCGCCGCAGGCCTCCACGCTACAACGGGGCCGACCCGATACGCTTCTTCTCCAACTGGATGTTCAGGCCCAGACCGCGTATCTCGTTGCACAACACGTCAAAACTGACCGGCGTACCCGCCTCCAGCGTGTTCGTGCCCTTCACCATCGATTCGTAGATCTTGGTGCGGCCCTCCACGTCATCACTCTTGACCGTCAGCAGTTCCTGAAGCACGTGCGCCGCCCCGTACGCCTCCAGGCCCCATACCTCCATCTCGCCGAACCGCTGCCCGCCGGTGCGGGCCTTGCCGCCCAAAGGCTGCTGCGTGATCAACGAGTAGGGCCCGGTCGCACGTGCATGGATCTTGTCGTCCACCAGGTGGTGCAGCTTCATCATGTAGAAGTAGCCCACCGTGACCGCCTGATCGAACGGCTCGCCCGTCCGACCGTCGAACACGGTGACCTTCCCGCTCCGTGGCATCTCCACCAGCAGCTCCTCGGCCTGCCCGGCACGCTGGATCACCTGCGGATCCTCGCGTCGCTTGCGTATCTCTGCGTTTGCCTCCTCGATGACCTCAAAGATCGTCGCCTCCTTCGCACCGTCGAACACGGGGCTGACGGCCCGGAAGCCCAGCACCGCAGCCGCCCACCCCAGGTGGGTCTCGAGGAGCTGCCCGACGTTCATACGACTCGGCACGCCCAGCGGATTGACCAGGATGTCCAAAGGCGTACCGTCCTCCAGGAACGGCATGTCCTCCTCCGGCAAAATTCGGGCAATCACGCCCTTGTTGCCGTGCCGACCCGCCATTTTGTCGCCCTCGGCCAGTTGTCGCTTGGTGGCCACGTAAACTTTTACCATCTCCAGAACGCCCGAAGGCAGCTCGTCGCCTCGCTTCATGTGCGCGCTCTTGCGCTCCCGCTCCTCTATAATCTCGCTGACTCTCGGCCAGTAGCGATCCACAACCTTCTGGGCCTCGTCGCGATTGGCAGCCGGCCTGACCCACGTCAGTCGACCCGTCTCCACCTGCTCGCCGAACCCCTCCACCTGCTCCATGATCACGTGCAGGTTGTCGCTTCGACCCACCTTCTGACGCGTCGACGGATCGACCATGATCTGTTCGGTAATCGCCTCGATCTCCTCACACATCTGTCTGAAAACGGCGACTACCTTCGCATTGCAGCCGGCCTCGTATTCGCTGATCTTCCGCGCCAGTTCGCGCTTCTGCTCGTCGGTCATGTGCATGCGTCGGCTGAATCGCTTGGCATCGATCACGATGCCCTCGCTCCCGGCGGGCATCTCCAGCGAATCGTTCTTCACATCTTCGCCCGCACGCCCGAAGATCGCGTGCAGCAGCTTCTCCTCCGGTGTCAGCTCCACCTTGCTCTTCGGGCTGACCTTGCCCACAAGAATGTCTCCCGGGCCCACACGCGTACCCGTCCCCACCACGCCGTATTCGTCCAGGTTCCGCAGCATACGCTCCGAAACATTCGGAATGTCCCGAGTGAATTCCTCCCGGCCAAGCTTGGTCTCGCGAATCTCCACCTCGAACTCATCGATGTGGATGCTGGTGAACACGTCCTTCTTCACCAGTCGCTCGCTGATAAGAATCGCGTCTTCAAAGTTGTATCCGTCGAAGGTCATGAACCCGACCAGCACGTTGCGACCGAGTGAAAGCTCGCCGTCCGCACACGCCGGCCCGTCCGCGATGATCTGGTCCTTGCTGACACGCTCGCCCATCCGCACCAGCGGCTTCTGGTTTAGGCAGGTGCGCTCGTTCAGCCCCTGGAACTTGCGCAACTCGTATTCCTCCGTACCATCCAGGATGATCCGCTGGGCGTCCACGTACGTGACGGTGCCCGCCTTATCGGCCCGCACGACCATGCCGCTGTTCCTCGCCACCGCACCCTCCGAGCCGGTGCCCACCAGCGGGGGCTCGCACTGTAACAGCGGAACCGCCTGCCGCTGCATATTCGACCCCATCAACGCCCGGTTTGCATCGTCGTGCTCCAGGAACGGGATCAACGAGGCCGTCACCCCCACCGTCTGCTTCGGCGAGATGTCGACGTACTTCACCTCCTTGGCCGGCACCTGAAGCATTTCCCCGTGCACACGCGCCAGCACCATGTCCGACGCCAGGCGCCGGCTCTCCCGGTCCACCGACTCCGGCGGCGCCAGCACACTGAGCATCTCCTCGTCGGCCCGCAACTGAACCGTCTTGCCGTTCACCTTACCCCGCGCCACCCCGCGGTACGGAGTGATCAGAAAACCGTACTCGTCGACCGAGGCATAGATACTCAGCGACGCGATCAGCCCGATGTTCGTCCCCTCGGGCGTTTCCACAGGGCAGATCCGACCATAGTGCGAAATGTGCACATCACGCACCTCGAAGCCGGCACGCTTGCGATTCAGCCCCCCCGGTCCCAGGGCCGACAACCGCCGTTCGTGAGTCAACTGCGCCAGTGGATTGGTCTGATCCACCACCTGCGACAACTCCCCACGCCCGAAGAAGAACTCGATGCTCGAACTGATGCTCTTGGAGTTGACCAGTTCGGCCACACGCTCCAACTCGTCCGGATCCTTCAAGCTCATGCGCTCCTGCACGGTCCGCCGCAGCTTGAGGAACCCCTTGCGCATCTCGTCCGCGGCAAGCTCGTCGATCGTGCGAAGCCGCCGATTGCCCAGATGGTCGATGTCATCCACCTGGTACTTCGCGTCGCCGCTGCGAAGCATCACCACGTATCTCAAACTGTTGAGAAAATCCTCCGGCCGCAGCACCATCTCCGTCTCCGGCACGTCCTGACCGAACTTGCGGTTGAGGCGAAAACGTCCCACGCGACCGAGCCGATAGCGATTCTCGTCATAGAACTTCTCGGCGAACAGCTTCTTGGCCTTGTCCTTCTGTGGCGGGTTGCCCGGGCGCAGCCGAGCATAGATCCGAAGCAGGGCCTCCTCGTGATCCTTGGCCGCATCTTCGGCCACCGTGTTGAGGACCAGCGGATCGGCAACCTTGTCGATGATCTCCACCTGCTTGATGCCGCACGCCTGAATCTCCGCCACCTTGTCAGAGATCTGCGCACCGGCTTTCACGATTACGTTTTCCTCGTCCGCCGGATCGATGATGTCCGCCGCCGCGTAGTAGTCCGGTTTCAGAGAACTCACGCGCACCGTCCGAGGCTTGTGAAACTCCCGGACGATCGCCTCGTCCGTGCCATACTTCGGGTCGGTGGCCCGCAGGAAGGTCGTCGCGGGGATCTTGCCCGACTGGTCGATCCGCACCACCAGCACGTCTTTGCGGGTAACGTTGATCTCGATCCAGCTGCCCCGCTCCGGGATAATGCGGCACGCGTGCAAAGGACGGTCGCCTTCCTGCGTCTCGACCACGAAGTCGACTCCCGGCGACCGGTGCAACTGCGAGACGATGACGCGCTCGGCGCCGTTGATGACGAATTCGCCTCCGCCGATCATCAACGGCAGCTCGCCCAGATAGATCGTGTCCTCCTTCGGCTCCTTCACGCTCTTGCCGGAAAGGCGGACACAAATCCGAAACGGCACGCCGTACGTCAGCCGCAATTGCCTGCACTCGTCAGTCGTGTAGCGAGGTTTGCCCAGCTCGTAGTGCAGGTACTCCAGCAGCATGTTCCCGTCGTAACTTTCAATCGGAAACACCTCGCGCAGCAGCGCTTCCAGACCTATGTTCTTACGTTGCGTAGGCTCCACGTCCGCCTGGAGAAACCGCCGATACGACTCCGTCTGGATCTCCACCAGGTCCGGCAGCTCTTCCGTGTCCACCAATCTGCTGAAGTTCCTGATTGCTTTCCTCTGAACCATGCGCGCAACCCTTCCGTCAGACCTTCCAGCGGTCCGAAAATGTCCACAACCGTGCACCGGCCGCTCGGCCGCCCACTCGGGACCCGAACTCTCTTACAGGGACGTCGCCCGCAAGCGCCATCTGTTTCGATCGAGCAGTCCCCTCATGACCCGATCGGTCCCGCGCTCGCGGCAGTAGGGAAAACGTCTTCTCCAGCCATCCGCCAACGGCTGCGGCGGATCCGCCTGCTACTCCAGCGCTACCGTTGCGCCGGCCTCCTCCAAATCCTTCTTGACCGTCTCGGCCTCTTCCTTTGAAACGCCCTCCTTGACCACCTTCGGCGCCGAGTCGACCAATTCCTTGGCCTCCTTCAAGCCCAACGGCGTGTGGGCTCGGACGGCCTTGATCACCTGAATCTTCTTGTCGCCGATTTCCTTGAGCACGACGTTGAACTGCGTCTTCTCCTCCTCTGCCGCCGCTTCCGCGCCCGCCCCCAGTGCGCCGGCCATCACCACGCCGGCGGCCGCCGGCTCGATTCCGTGCTCGTCCTTCAAATAGTCAGCCAACTCCTTGGCCTCAAGCAACGAAAGCGACACGATCTTGTCGCCCAACTCCTTGATCTCAGCCTTCCACTGCTTCGCAGGTGCCTCTGCCATCGCTTGCTACGCTCCGCTTGCTATCCAAACCTCGCCGCCGGTCTGATAGCCGCCGCCCCATTGGCAGCGTTTAACCCCGAGGGGACAATCCGCAACCGACAGTGTCTTTTTTTACACCCAACCGCACGTCCGCCGAACTCGACTCACCAGCCGGGCCTATGCTGCTTCCGCCTTCTCGATTATAGCCCGCAAACAGCCCGCGATGACGCCCGCCGGTCCCATCAGAGCCCCCACCAAGCGGGCCCCCGGACTCAGCGACAGCCCTACAACCTGCTGATGAAGCTCGCGGCGACCCGGCATCTTCGCCAACTCGGACGCCTCCGCCGCGCCAAGCACCTCGCCTTCCACCATCGCGCCGCGGATCTTCAGCAGCCCGACCTTCTTTTTCCCCCAGTCGGCCACCACCTTGGCTGCATCGACAATCGAATCCCCGCCGGTCACCAATGCGTTAGGCCCTTCCAGCAGTGGCCCCATCGGCTCCAACGGCCCGCCCGCAAAGGCCCGACGCGCCAGCGAGTTCTTAACCACCTGAAGACGCACCGACTTGCTGCGAAGATCGCCCCGCAATGCATTGTTCATATTCGCGTCGATCCCCGTAGGATCGACCAGCAGCACCGAGTCCACGCCCTCGTAGCGGCTTCGAAGTTCCTCGGTGGTTAGATCCTTGACTCGCCTACTCATCACGATCCCTCACACGTCGCTCAGGCCACTGCCAGACGCACCGACGGGCTCATCGAAGCCGACAGATACACCTTCCGGATGAATGTGCCCTTCGCCGCCGCCGGACGCGAACGCTTGATGTGGTTAACGAACGCCTCAATGTTTTCCTTCAGGTCTTCGGCGGTGAAGCTCGCCTTGCCGACGATGGCATGTATGTTCCCGCCGTCATCGTTGCGATACGCCAGCTTACCGGCAGCGTACTCCTTGACGGCCGTCTCAATGTCCGGCGTCACCGTCCCGGATTTCGGCGACGGCATCTTGCCCTGGGGACCCAGAATACGGCCCAGCCGCCCGACCTTGCTCATCATCTGAGGCTGCGCGACCGCCACGTCGAAGTCCGTCCAGCCGTCCTGGATCTTCTTGACCAGTTCGTCGCCGCCCGCCTCGATCGCCCCGGCCTGACGAGCCGTCTCCACCGACGCCTCGTCACAAAAGGCCACCACACGCTTGGTCTTGCCGACACCCTTGGGCAACGATACCGACCCCCGGATCATCTGGTCGGCCTGCTTGGGATCGATCCCCAACTGCAATACGATCTCCACACTCTGGTCGAACTTCGTGCGGTTCATGTCCTTGATCGCCGCCAGTGCCTCGTCGAGCCCAAGGGCCTCACGCTCGGCCACCCGCGCCTCAACCTGCTTCAGTTCCTCTCGATATCGCTTGCCGTTCTTTCGCATCGTATCCCGACGCTCCCACGCCAATCAGGCCCGCAACCAGGCCACCTGCTCGTTCAGCCCTCGATCTCGATGCCCATCGACCGCGCCGTGCCCGCCACGATCCGCTCGGCGGCGTCCACGTCGAACGCGTTCAGATCCGCCATCTTCCGCTCGGCAATCTGTCGGACCTGCTCCCGTGAGACGTTCCCCACCTTGGTCTTGTTCGGCTCACCCGAACCCTTGGCCAACTGGGCAGCGTCCTTCAGGAGCACGGCCGCCGGCGGCGACTTCACGATGAATGTAAAAGTCCGGTCGCCATAAACCTCGATCACCACCGGCACCGGCATCCCGTTGAGCTGCTTGGTCGCCTCGTTGAACTGCGAGACGAACTGACCGATGTTCAGACCGTGCTGACCCAGCGCCGGGCCTACAGGCGGCGCTGGCGTCGCCTGCCCGCCGGGCGCCTGCAACTTGATCTTTGCTACAACCTCTTTAGCCATCCCTGCTGCAACCTCACGTCACTAAATGACCAAACCGGCACAGGCTCAGTCCATACAATGCTGAACCCGCCGTACCTCGACAAACTCGCGGCCCTGAAGCTGGGCCCGACGACGACGCAGCCAACGGCGCGACGCCGTCACGACGAAACCCGCCGCCACCAACGGCACCGCAACCAACAGCGCCAAGACCGCCAGATGAAATACAAACCACAACACCGCACCCGCCGCCAACAGCAACAACACGCCAAGCCAAGCCATCACCACCCACTGCACCCAGTTGATCTGCCCAGGCTCGCCTAGCCGCTGCCGTCGCATCGTGTCTTTCCCGCTCACCCGTCAAGCCGGCTCAATTTGGAGGTATTCCAACTCAATAGGAGTTGGACGCCCGAAGATCGTCACGATGACCCGCGCAACGCCTTTCTGTTGGTTGATCTCATCCACCACGCCCTCGAAGTTCTCGAACGGGCCCTCGCGGACCTTTACCGGGTCGCCCTTCTTGTAGGCCAGACCGGCCAGTCCCGCCTGGGCCTCTGGCTCCTGGGCGGCGGCCAGCATCTTCTCCGCGTCCGCCTGCCCCATCGCCACCGGCTTGCCGTCCGAGCCGATGAAGTCGCCCACCCCCGTCGTCTCCTTGACCAGAAACCATATGTGCTCGGGGATGGACCCATCCTCATCCGTCTTCATCTCCACGAAAACGTAGCCCGGATACAACTTCCGCTGGTACACGCGAACCTGGCCGCCACGCATACGCCGCTCCTTCAGCGTCGGCACCAGGATACGCCCGATCCGGTCCTCCAGGCCCTCGATCTTGACCTTCCGCTCCAACGTCTGGCGAACCTGCTCCTCCTTGTTCGACGCGACTCGCAGCACATACCACTGCATGTCGTCGCGCAGACCCGACGCCGTCTTCTCAGCCACCGGCGCCCCGCCCGCCGCAGCATCCGACTTCGGCTCCTGAGGTGCAGACTCGCCCTGCGCCTCCCCGTCCTGCGAGACGACGGGCGCGTCCGGCTCGTTCTTGCCGGCCTGCTGCTGCGGTTGCTTTTCGGGTTGCTTTGCCATCCGGCTAACTCAGTCCCAACAGGTCTCGAATCGCAAAAATTTTGAGCACGCCGATCGAACTGAAGAACAGCGCGAACACCGCATCCACGACGAAAAGCATAAGGGCCAGCATCAGGGCCACCACGATGACCACCTTCGTCGCGCCGATCACTTCCCGTCGCGTGGTCCAGTTCACCTTCTTCATCTCCCCCTCGGTGGCGATCAGAAAGTCGTTCACCCGCCGACTCCTGGCCACCAGAAGATAGGTCAGCAACGCCGTCACCGCCATGACCAGCACGGGCACACCCGCCTGCACCCAGAGCGTCCAACTCTGGTTAGGATCGCGAATGACGCTGAGCCTCTTGTAGATGAAGTCCGACCCAAACAACGCCAGCACCGCAACCGCGGCCACCGTGCCCAGCCGCGTATAGCGCCCCTGCCCTGGCTTATACACAGCAAGCCCGGGGTGGCCCGCCGACGGTCGGCCGACCGATTGGACGCTGACCGCTGACGTCGCCGATTGATTCACCTTCGTCCTGCCCACGTTTCTTCCCATTCTCTTTGCCGCCCTGCCCTAACCAGGAGCGGAGGGACTTGAACCCCCAACCGCCGGTTTTGGAAACCGGTGCTCTGCCAAATTGAGCTACGCTCCTCCCGCCAACCGCTCACGACCCTACCGGCGTTTGATCTTGTGAACCGTCCGCCGACGAAGCCGCTTAGAATACTTCTTGAGCCCGTTGCGCAGACCCTCGGGGATTCCGCCGCTCACGTTAATCTGCGTGCGGTAGTTCAGATCACCCGTCTCGGTGCACTGCAGGAACACCCACTCTCTTTTCGCACTCTTGGCCATGCAACGCTCCTGCCCCGGCCGTTGCGATCGCTACTCAACGACCTTCGTCACCACACCCGATCCGACCGTCCGACCGCCCTCTCGCACCGCGAAACGCAGCTGCTCCTCCATGGCGATCGGTGCCTGGAGCTCCACCTCCAGCTCCACGTTGTCGCCGGGCATGCACATCTCCGCCCCACCCAGCAGCTTCAGCCCGCCGGTCACGTCCGTGGTACGGAAGTAAAACTGCGGGCGATACCCGCTGAAGAACGGCGTGTGACGTCCGCCTTCCTCCTTCGTCAACACGTATACCTGCCCCTGGAACTTCGTATGCGGCGTGATGCTGCCGGGCGCCGCCAATACCTGACCGCGCTCCAGTTCATCCTTCTCCACGCCACGCAGCAGGCACCCGATGTTGTCGCCCGCCTGACCCTCGTTCAGCGTCTTGTTGAACATCTCCACGCCCGTCACGATCGTCTTGCGCGGCTGCGGTGAAAGCCCGACGATCTCAATCTCCTCGCCCGTCTTCACCCGACCGCGGTCCACACGACCCGTGCCCACCGTGCCGCGACCCTTGATGCTGAACACGTCCTCCACCGGCATCAGGAACGGCTTGTCCACATCACGCTCCGGCTCCGGAATCGCCGTGTCGATCGCGTCCAATAGCTCCTGAATACACTTGGTCGCTTCCGGGTCATCCGGCTTCGCCAGGGCCTCAGAGGCCGAGCCCTTGACTACAGGCACGTCGTCCCCGTCGAAGTCGTACTTGCTGAGAAGCTCGCGGATCTCCAGCTCCACCAGCTCCAGCAACTCCGGATCGTCGACCAAATCGACCTTGTTGAGGAATACCACCAACGCCGGCACGTTCACCTGCCGGGCCAACAGAACGTGCTCGCGCGTCTGCGGCATCGGGCCGTCGGCCGCCGACACCACCAATATGGCGCCGTCCATCTGGGCCGCTCCCGTGATCATGTTCTTCACGTAATCGGCGTGCCCGGGGCAGTCCACGTGCGCGTAGTGTCGTTTGTCGGTTTCGTATTCCACGTGTGACGTCGCGATCGTCAGAATTTTGGTCGCGTCACGCCGACCGTCCTTTTCCGACGCCTTTGCCACATCGTCGTAGCTGCGAAACTTCGCCAGACCCTTCTTCCCCTGCACCGCGGTCATCGCAGCCGTCAGCGTGGTCTTGCCGTGGTCCACGTGGCCGATCGTGCCGACGTTCACATGCGGTTTCGTTCGCTCGAAGACATCCTTAGCCATCGCCTAAAGATCCTCCACTCTGCGCCACTTCGCGCTTCCTATTTCTGCGTCTTGCCCGTCAGCTTCTGTCGACCCCTGCTGCTCTTACCTGCCATCACCGCACAAAGCTGCTGATGGGGGTCGAACCCATGACCTCGTCCTTACCAAGGACGCGCTCTACCTCTGAGCTACAGCAGCACACACTGCTCAGCCACTCGCCTCCGGGGCTCGCGCGTTTCTTGCAACCAGGGATAGACCTCACCCGCTGGGGCAGCCCTTACCCTAAGATCATCAAGTATAAGACCTTGCCAGCCTGAGTCAATGCAAAAAACACATCCCGGAAAATAGCCGACGGCGAACGGCCTACCAAATCCTCACCACCTCTAACCACATGCAGAAAAAAGACTTACCGCCCCGCTCCAAAGCGGGCGATGGGGATCGAACCCACATGAGTGGCTTGGAAGGCCACTGCTCTACCATTGAGCTACGCCCGCGCCTGGCCCTGCCGACGCAACCTACGGTCGGCCTCGGCAGCCACTGCCACTCAAAGTAGCCCGCCATCACCGTCCGGTCAACGTCTCGGAACCGCAGGTGCTGGGACGGGTTCGCTACGCCTGGGCGCACCCACCCCCACTTCAGCCCCGACCAGCCCCCGCTGCGACGTCGCCGCTCCCGGTACGAACTCCACCCAAT
Organism: Phycisphaerae bacterium; assembly: GCA_035530655.1. Taxonomy (GTDB): domain Bacteria; phylum Planctomycetota; class Phycisphaerae; order UBA1845; family DATKUK01; genus DATKUK01. Next base: position 95,115 of record DATKUK010000102.1, on the reverse strand, counting down.
GGGTTACGGTGTCTTTCCCCGTCGGAAGGCGCCAGCCTGCATCGGACCGCCCGACTCCGGCGTAGGTGTGCTCGCCCACGTGCTCTCCCGCCTCATCCTGCCAGCCGTACCGCACCGTCAGCGGCTGAGCGACGCTGACGGCGTACGCCAAGTGCACCTCGCAGCGCCCGTAGCGAATCTCTCCGTCGTTGCTGAAGCGCACCAACACCTCGCTGCCCTCGACGCCCGACGCACTCAATTGGCCCCACAAAAAGCCCTGCGACCAGAAGTCGTCCGGCTCGGGGGCCCTTCGAACCACCCGCCAGTCCCGCACCACAGCCCGCCACGTCTTGCCTCCGTCAAAAGACGCCTCGATCTGGTAACGCACGTTCGGGTCCGGCGGCACCTCTGAGCGGACGTGCGCTGCGGCGAAGACGCTCCGGATCGGCTCCCCGCGAGGCGAGGCCACCTTCATCACCACCCGGCTGCCCTGATCGAAGCCGCCCTCCACTACGTGCGCCTTGGCCTGATCGATGAACGGCCCGACGGCCTTCAAACCCTCTCCGCTGGCAAGGTACGTGATTTGACTGCCGCCGGCTTTGAGGTGAGGAAACACCGCCGGGTTGATTTGGACGATCGTCCGCACCTCCAGCCCAGCGTCGGCCAGCTTGTCTGCCCCCGCCCCCAGCCGCAGCAGGTACTGCCTTCGTCCCTTCACCAGGTCCGTCAGGTCTGCCCCGTTGCGGAAGGCCCCACAGTCGCGCCAGCTCGCCCCCCAGTCGACACTGAGCGCAACCGGGCAGTTGGCCCGTCCGGTCAGCACCAGACCGTTGCGGGCGCCGGGCTTGTACACCCCCCACTTGGTCGTATCGGCGGGTGTGCACGCGATGATGTACGGCGAGCCGAAGTCGAACGTCACATGGGTCGCCGACTCGTCGAACAGCGCCTGGCGGTAACCGCCACCGCCGAAATCGGGGCGGTAGGTAAACACGCCATTGCCATACCGCGCCGTCGGTCCATCCACATCAGCGGCCAGGTCCGGCCCACGATACATCGCCGCCGGGTCGCGAGCCCACGTCCGATCCCTCGCCGGACCCGGAATCCCGCCCTGGTTGTAGTTCGCCGCCCAGAAGCAGTAGACCCCCTCCTTACCCAGCCCCGGCTCGGGGTAGCGCCGGAAGCTCATCCCCTCCGGCAAATACAGCACAGGTGGAGCCCCGAGGTAACCCGCGTTGTACTCAGCCGCACGAAAACTTCTCAGCGTGCCGGACGCTCCGTTGCGACTGACACCCGACAACGGCCAGCCCTGCTGCCGTTGCGGCTTAAACTCGTGTTTGAGTAGCTGCGGCTTGCCCATGACGTCGGTCAGCGAGCACATCCGCTTGCCGTCCTCGTCGAACACGACGATGGACATGTCGGCGTCGAGCAGCGCCCACCGCCCCTGGCCGTACGCCCCACCCGTCAGCCACACCTCGTGACTGTTGTGACCGGTGACCCCGCACACTCGCGCCCGCCCCGGCCCCAGATACGATTGCAGCAGAGCCGAGAGCTGACAGTGGGCCGCCCCGCACAGACTCGAGCCCATCGAAAACTCGTTCAGCCAGTACTCCCGGGGGAACATGTCGCCGCCGCCGGGCCCCTCCTCACCGAGCCCGCTGCCCCAGTAATCCAAATGGGCGTCCTCTGTGTGCCAGAAATGCGTACACCGCCAGAACCAGATCGCCAGGGCCTTATCCTGGTCCGACTCGACCTGCATCCCGGTCCGCCGGCGATACTGCTCAAAAGCCGTCGCCATCGTTCGCTCGACCGTCGAGCACGACAGCTCTCCGGCGAAATACGGGTGATCGGTCATGATCTGCGGATCACCCACCGCCGCTACAACAATCGACGGCCCGCCCAGCAGCAACACGACTGCGACACCAACTTTCACGCAACCTTCCATCGTTTCCGTCCTTACTCCCCAATCGCTGTCGCACCCCGCGGTGTAACCCCCAGACCGGGTCGATCCGACAGCGTGAGTCTTCCGCCCTGCCCGCCGATCCCCGCAAACGGGTCCTCAGCCAGTAGCAGGTGTCCGTCCAAGTCCACCCAGTCGACCAGCGGCGCCAGTTGGGCGGCTGCGGCGATGCCCAGGCTCGACTCGACCATGCACCCCAACATCACCTTCAAGCCCACCCCGCGGGCCAGGTGAATCATCTCAAGCGCCTGGCGTATGCCGCCGCACTTGCACAGCTTGATGTTGATGCCATCGACGCAGCCGGCCAACGGGGGAACGTCCGAAGGTCGAACGGCACTTTCGTCCGCAACGATCGGCAAGACGCCCGCCCGAGTCAGCTCAGCGAGGGCCCCATTGTCCCCCGGCGGTATGGGCTGCTCGACAAACTCGATATCGAAGCCGGCGACCCGGCGGAGGTTTTCCAGGGCATTGGCGGCCGTCCATCCGCAGTTGGCGTCCACACGGACCGTCTTGCCGGGAGCGTGCCGGCGCACCGTTTCGAGAATCTCCTGATCGTTGGCCGTGCCCACCTTGACCTTCAGAATGGGGTACTCGGCGGCCTCGTCGACCTTCCGCCCGATCATCGCCGGTTCGTCAATGCCGATGGTAAACGACGTGAGCGGTGTCCGCCCGGCATCCAGCCCCAGCAAACGCCACACCGGCGCGTTCAGGCGCTTCCCGATCCAGTCGTGCAGCGCCGCATCGACGGCCGCAACGGCCGCTCGTTGATCGTCGAACCCATCGAGCAGCCGCTCCATGATGCCTTGCAGATCAAACGGATCGTCTCCCAGAACGGGTTCCATATCTGCGAGGGCATTCTCAGCCGATGCAATATCCTGGTGGTAGTAAGGGTTCGGCGCCGCCTCGCCCAGGCCGGTAAGCCCGTCGTGCTCGAGCCGCACCAGCAGCGTCCTGGCCACCGATTCGCTGCCCCGCGCGATGGTGAACGCGTGCTCCAGGGGCATCTCGAGGCGCTGGCAGGATAGCTTCATCGCCGACTCCTCTCGGCACCGAAAACGCGGCGGCGAGTGTACCTAGGTATGTGAATGCGGTAAACGCGCCCGGCCAGGCGGGAATCAGGAAAGGTGTCAGGATGACTGTCTCGGATATCGCCCCTTTGCGAGTAACTAGCACAAACAAGGGCATAACGAAATCATCCTCACACCTTTTCTTTGACCGTAAATAACTTGCCATCCGACAGCAAGACGTTGTTGAACATGGCTAGTAGTTCGTACGCGAACTCTGTGTTGTCTATCCGTACCGCAGATGAATAGTCCTTGGGTATTTTCGCTGTTCGAAAAGCGATAATTGCCTGAATGTAACCCTCATATTGAGTTATCAGCATATCGGCAGACAAAGAATGTTCAAGAACATATTCAAGGTATGCGTTATTAGCATGGTTCTCCGGAGTACTAGTTCGAACCAGTTCACTTACGCGTATGTTCGGATCGTCGCGACAGATCAGTCTCGTTGCTTTGACACCACGGTCTATGGCGTCCTGAACAGCCTTCTCGTAACGGTTATTGCTCGTGATTGAGACAGTGTCATAGAGGAACCCGCCCGAGTTTAGTTCGTCGACCATCTTGATAGCCTGACTCCACGTGTAGGCCGGGTTTCGCTCGAAAACACAGTCGTGTTGTCGTGTCGCAATGCCTGCAATTGCGCTTTCGATCGCTGTCAATGTGGTTGTTCTCTGGACTAGCTCGGATAGCGCAAGCACGCACAGCAGCGCGACAGTAATGCCATTGAAAAAATCCTGGCTTGGTTTACGTTTTGCTACTAGCAGAATTACCGCGGTGGAGCCAGCTAATACGAGCGCAATGTTGCCGAGGTTTGGTAGAGAAAAGAAGCTACGGGCTATTGGTTTCAACATTTATGTCTCCTTCAAGCTGGGAAATTGCACGTCCAGTACACGTGGAGTATACCTCCAAAATCACAACGATCCCGACAGAATGCATCGCCTTGGGGAGGCCGAGAGACAGACATCCCGCCTCAGCGAAGCAGTCGCCTTATAGCATCGGCTTAGCTTGTTGGGAAGGGGTGGACCTTTTTTTCGGCGCGGGGTCAGAAAAGGTGTCAGGATGATTTGTTTGACATCATCAGCAGCCCCGGGCACGGGACCCGCTGCCGTAGGACGTCCGTCAGAATCGTCCATCGCATCACCCGCAGAACATGGCCACGCTTTGGTTCGGCAGAGCTCACCATCGAGCCCGCGAGGCCCTGCCACCCGAGAAGACCGTGGTCTCGAGGCCGCCGTCACCCAACGTCAGCGGCCCAGGACATCGTAATAGTACTGCTGGTCTCCAGAGCAGGTCAAGGCTGGGTTTACCGTAACGAGTGCTGGCGCGAAGGATGGGAGTTGCGCCAAGGAAGCCAGATTCTACCGGGTGCAAAAAGGCGGGTAGAACCCGCCCTGTCCCGGCGCGCCGAAGTGTTCCCCGGTCGCGCTGAAGAAGACACTGCTCGAGTAGCAGTGCCACACGACCACTGTCAGCTTCGCAGACAGTGGCACACGGCACCCGAGCCCTCATCGTGTCCCTCGGGTCCAACGAAGGACCCAGGTCACCCAAGCGGCAGAACAGGTCGCGTGTCTCGGCGCGCCGCGATCGCACTCCCTGCATGCTTTCCGTCCCCCAGCCCGCGAACGGGCTGGGGCACCCAACCCAGTTAAGATCGTCGAGTCCCCCGCCCTCAGAGAGAGCGGGCCACCCGAACCACGGCCCGGCCGGGCCGGGCCGGACCGTGCCACCCGCCGATATCCCAAGCGCTGGAACGCGCTACACGGCGAGCTATACTGGGCGGCATGGCTGGAGCACGCATTCTGATCGTCGAGGACGAGAAGCTGATCCGCTGGTCGCTTCGCGAGCGCCTGACGGGCGAGGGGCACGAGATTGTGGAGGCCGCCACCGCCGCCCAGGGCCTGTCGCGTCTCAAGGAGGGCACGTTCGACCTGGTGCTGTTGGACTACAAACTGCCCGACAAGACCGGACTCACCGTGCTGCGAACCCTCCGTCGAGGCCATCGCGACCTCGGCGTGATCATGATGACCGCTTACGGTACCATCGAGACAGCCGTCGAGGCCATGAAACTCGGCGCCTTCGATTACCTGCTCAAGCCGTTTGACATGGATGAGATGGCGTTGGTGGTCCAGCGTGCCCTCGAAACCAGCCGACTCAGACGCGAGGTCCACACCCTCCGCAGCGAGGTAGCCGGCCGGTACGGCTTCGATCAGATCATCGGACAGAGCCGCGTCATGCGCGCCCTCGCTGAGACCCTGCGCGACGTGGCTTCCAGCCCGTCCAGCACGGTTTTCCTTCGCGGCGAAAGCGGCACGGGGAAGGATCTTGTCGCCCGCACGATTCACTACCACTCAGCCCGCGCCGAGTACCCGTTCCTCAACATCACCTGCACCGCACTGACCGAAACGCTGTTGGAGAGCGAGCTGTTCGGTCACGAAAGGGGCGCCTTTACCGGTGCTTCGGGCACGAAGAAAGGTCTGCTGGAAGTAGCCGACGGCGGCACGCTGTTTCTCGATGAGGTCGGCGACATGCCGCGTGGGCTCCAGGCGAAACTGCTGCGATTCCTGGAGGAAAAAACGTTTCGCCGGGTCGGTGGCACGCGAGACATTACGGTCGATTTGCGGGTCGTCGCGGCGACGAACCGCAACATCGAGCAGGCCGTCCGAGACCATCAGTTCCGCGAGGATCTGTTTTTCCGCCTCAACATTATCACCGTGTTCCTACCCCCGTTACGAGAGCGCCAAGGCGATGTCGAGCTGCTCACCGAGCACTACTTGCGGCAATTCGCCGCGGAGTTCAGACGGGAGGTCTCCAGCGTAAGCCCGGCAGGTATGGAGGCGCTGCTGGCGCACCCCTGGCCGGGCAATGTTCGCGAGCTGCGCAATGTGATCGAACGAGCCGTCCTGCTGGCCAAGGAGCCCGTGTTGGGGCCGCAGGACTTTGCCCTGCTCACCGGTACTGCTGGAACGGCCGATCCGCATCACCTGGTCAAGCTGCCGCCCGGTGGCGTGGACCTCGATCAGGTCGAACGCGAATTGGTCGTGCAGGCGCTGGCGATGACGAACAACAATCAGACTCGCGCCAGCAAGCTGCTGCAACTGTCGCGCGACCAGCTTCGCTATCGCATGGAGAAATACGGGCTTCTGTAGCGATACCGCTAGCGGCCGAACCACTGGACGGCAATCAGCACAGCCGCAGCCAAAGCCATCGCCGTTACTGTGATTCTGAACCACTTCCGGCTCGGCTGAGCCAGGAATGCCGCCAGTCCGCTTGCATCGGGGCCTAGGTCCGGGGGATCGGCGACGTCGGCACCATACTGCACTTCGGCAATGAGCCACTCGGCCTCAGGTCGGCGGATGCCCAGATGCTGGGCGAATTGGACCAGTTCGCGACGCCGCCTGCCGGGCAAACGCCCGTCACGCAACTCGGCTGCCACCATCTGCCGAAAAATTGCCTTCTTCTGATCGTCACTGAACCGCGGTCCGGCCACGCGCATGCGTCCGGGCCCGCCAGATGAAAGCCACCCAGCCATAGTCCTTACCCCTCCTCACCTAACTATAGGCGAGCAGGGCGCTTCGAGACCAGCGGGCCGATACGGTACGTCCGAACATGGCGGCAGCCAACCACCATGGCAGCGAATTACCGCTAAACCATGTCTTAGATTCGATGGGCGCAAAAAAAGGAGAGCGTGCCGTCGCGTCCGCCACGCTCTCTCTCCCTGGGTTTTGAAGGAGGAGACTCCCTCAACTGCATCTAATATACCACACGGAACCGCGCTGGCAAGCCCAGACTCCAGATTTTTCGGGCGTTTCCGCTGCTTGGCCGAGCCCATCGCGGTAAGCACTTACGTTACAGGACCTTACAGCGATATTCGCATAGGCCGGCCTCCCCCCCCGAAGCCGTCTCACCTCGATCACCCATCCTGTTGAGTCCCGACCTCGGCCAGATAGATGTGCAGTAGCCCGTGTGGTCCGAGGTGTAGGGAGCTATCGGTGGTCCGCGGCACCAGCCTGGGGGACTTTCGTGACTGCGGCTGATGACGTTGCAGTGCTTCGCCGAGAAGTCGAGGTGGCCCATCCGGCAAAAGTGCCTGGATGGCGGTGCTCACGCCGAGCGGGCGCGAACGGGATGCCGAGACTCATCCTCTTTGCCCCAGCCGATGCGTGAGATGTTCACTATCTGTACCAGTGCGAGACATCCTGGCCCGCCTGACGGAACGCACGTAGACCGCCACCCCGCCCAACATGCCCGCAAGGCAATACACCTTGACATCGGGTAGCCCGCACCTAGGCTACGCTGGCCTGAACGAGAGTCGGTTGACGTCTGCTTCGCAGGAATCCAGCCTTGCTCAACTTCTTCGATCCGGTCGATCTGATCACCCGCGTGCCGGTCGTTCTGCTGGCGCTGACGATTCACGAATTCGCCCACGCATACGCGGCCTATCGACTCGGCGATCCGACAGCTTATCGCCAGGGACGCTGCTCGTTGAACCCACTGGTCCACCTGGACCCACTGGGCACGCTCTGTCTGATGTTCGGGCTGATCGGATGGGCCAAGCCCGTACCGATCAACCCGGCCAACTTCGGCAGCCCCCGGCGCGACGACTTGATCGTGTCGGCCGCCGGTGTCGCCAGCAACCTCGCCCAGGCCGTGGTATTCGCGCTGCTGCTGCGCCTGCTGCTGGCGAGTCCCGAGACGTTCGGCCAGGCGTTCGTCCCCTTGACCACGTTGCTCAGTCTAGGCATGCTCATAAACATGGCCTTGGCCGTGTTCAATATGCTGCCGATCTTTCCGCTGGACGGGTTCCACGTCGCGATGCATCTGCTGCCATTTCACGCGCAACCCAGCCTTGAGCGAACGCGGCGCTTCGGCATGCTCGGCATCCTCGGACTGGTGATGTTGCCGATGGCGACCGATGGGCGAATCGACCCTCTGTGGATGATCATTTCGCCGGTGTTCAACTTCCTGTTACACTATGTGGTCGGAGTCGACCTCTAGGTAGCCCCTGTTCGGAGAGATTGCAGTCGTGCGGGTGTTGTCGGGTATTCAGCCGTCCGGAAAGCTGCATATGGGCAACTACTTCGGAGCCATGGTGCAGCACTTGGCCTTGCAGCACGAGCATGAGTGCTTCTACTTCATCGCCAACTACCATGCGATGACCACGGTGCAGGACGCCGACCTGATGCGGCAACTGACGCTGGACGTGGCGTTGGACTATCTGTCCCTGGGACTGGACCCAGACAAGGCGATCTTCTTCCGCCAGTCGGATGTGCCCGAGGTGACCGAACTGACGTGGATTCTCGCAACGGTAACGGGCAAGGGCCTGCTGGAACGAGCCCACTCCTACAAGGACAAGATCGCCAAGAACATCATGCCGTCGATGGGTCTGTTTAACTACCCCCTCCTGATGGCGGCGGACATTTTGATCTATCGCAGCAACTGGGTGCCCGTCGGGCAGGATCAGGTGCAGCACATCGAGATGACGCAGGACATGGCTGCGTATTTCAACAACGCCTACAAATGTGATGTGCTGGTCCGCCCCGAGCCGCGCCTTAACGAAGCCGCCTGGGTACCCGGCATCGACGGGCAAAAGATGTCGAAGAGCTACGACAATGCCATTGAGCTGTTCGGCGACCCCAAAGCGACCGCCAGGCGCATCATGGGCATCAAGACCGACAGCACGCCCGTTGAGGCGCCCAAGGACCCCGAGCGGTGCAACGTATTCGCCCTGCTTCGCCTGATGGCCGAGCCCGAGGAGGTGGCTGACTGGGAGCGGCGCTATCGCCAGGGCGGCACGGGCTACGGCGAGGCCAAGAAGCGCCTGGCCGAGCTTCACGAGCAGCGTTTCGGCCCGGCGCGCGAGCTGAGGGCGAAGCTGGCGGCCGGCCCTGACGCGGTGGAAGACGTACTGCGCGAGGGCGGCAAAAAAGCCCGGTCGGTGGCGCGGCGGGTCATGGAAGACGTTCGAAAGGCGTGCGGAATCGTGCGTGCTGCGGATCATTAGTTGGACGGTGCCCGGTACGACGCTTGAGGATTCCGCTGCTGCGTGCATAATGGGGGCTGAGGGTCGGTTGGCGGCCTGACGAGGTGTTCCAAATGAGCGGGCGGAACGGCGGGCATGTCGTTGCGTGGATGGGCGTCGCAGCCTTGTCGGCCGCTGCCGCCCTTCTGGTGATCGACCGGCGGCCTGCCCTGACTCCTCAGGCGGCTCATGCACAAATGGCCGCGCCGGGTCCGCTGGGAGCCAGGGGAATTTACATGTGTCCCGCGCAGTTGGGGCCCACCACCTTCGGGCTGTACATGATCGATGTCGACGCCGGGACCTTATGGTGCTATGAGTATACGCCGAACCAACTGCGCCTGGTGGCGGCCCGATCCTGGATCTTCGATCGGTATCTGGAAGAGTATAATGTAGCGGGGCTGCGACCGGCTGACGTGGCGAAGTTGGTACAGCAGCAGCGTTCGCAGCGCTCGCGACTGGAGGAGCTTGGGACGGACGCCGCCGGCGAAGGTACAGGCGAATCGCCGTAGACCCACTTGGCGGGCGAACGCGGAGGTTGGAGTTCATGCCAAAGTACTACACGCTTGAACAAGTCCAGGACAGGCTCGGACTCAACGAGGAGCGGGTCAAGCAACTGGTCCAGACCGGGCAGCTGCGCGAGTTCCGCGACGCCGGCAAAGTGGTCTACCAGGCCGAAGAGGTCGACAACCTGGCAAGCAAGCAGGGCTCAGGCGAGATCAGTCTCGAACCGGTGGAAGAGGAAGATGCGGGCCGCTCGGCCGCAGGCTTGACCGGCTCGGACGTGATCAGTCTCGAGGAGGTCGACGATCTGGAGAGCAAAGGCGGCACGCGGGCCGGAGCCAAGGACGATACGGTCATCACGTCGGTGGGAATTAGCGTCTTTGATGACGAGGAGTTGGCTTCGGCGGCAGCGGCCGATCCCATGGCCAAGACACAGATCTCGAAGCAGTCGGCGGAGCCCGAAATCCCTCTGGACAGCGTCGGCAGCAGCGGCTCGGGCCTGCTCGATCTGACCCGCGAGAGCGACGACACGTCCCTTGGCGCCGAACTGCTCGACGAGATCTATCCCGAAGAGGAAGAGACCATCAGCGAGGAGCCGGTGGCGGCCCAAACGCCCGAAGGTTCCGCGGGCGGCACGTTCCTTCCGCACCCCGTGGCGCCGGCGGTGGTCCCGCTGGCCTCGGCGGCGATGGATCCGCTCAGCCCCGCGTTCACGGGGTTGGCGGTGGTGTCGGTGGTCCTCTTGGGGCTGGTTGGCGTGACCTCGGCGGCTGTGATTCAGGGCGTCTGGCCGTCTTTTCTCGATCTGCTCTACCAGAATACCCTGTTCTTCCTGATCGGTGCGGTAGTTCTGGCGGCGCTGGGCCTGCTGATCGGCTGGCTGGTCGGCAAGCAGGCGTCGCGACCGGTGGCCGTCAGGCGGTCGCCGGAACCCGAGGCCGAGCAGGACTAGAACCGGCTTGGTGACTGAGTCTGCGGCTTGACAGAGGTGATTGTGCGGGCATGATGGCGCGGTGCCCGTTACCCGACCGTCTTGATCTGGGGCCAGCGCCGGCGCGGGGCCGGCCGATGTAGCCATTGTATTGGCGCCAGGAAGGTCAACAGCGACAAGGAGATCTCCATGGGCAATGTAAGGTACGTTGCGGCGACCATGGTGGCGGTGTCCGTAGCCGTACTGGCTGGCGGCTGTGTAGGCCTCGAAGAGCACCAACGGGTGAAGTTTGCCCTGAACAAGTGCCAGGCCAAGAGCGAGGAGTTGGCGCGTGACCTGGAAGACTGTCGCGCCAAGTCGGCCAGCTTCGACGAGCAACTGCTCAGCAGGGAGAACGAGCTGGCATCTCAGAAGGCGATGGCGGCTAACCTCCAGGCGGAGAACGATCGCCTGAACAAGGCGTATGACAAGATCCAGGCGGAATTCTCGGCATTGGTCAAGAAACTCGGCATGCCCACGCCGATCGTACTCGAGCGAGTGCTGCCGGCCGAGTTGGACAAAGCCTTGAAGGATTTCGCCGCTGCCCATTCCGACGCGGTCGAGTACGATCCCAAAAAGGGCGTGGTCAAATGGAAGAGCGATCTGCTCTTCGCGTTGGGCAGTGACGTCGTCAAGGAATCTGCCGTCGGCGCCCTGCAAGGCTTCGCTCAGATTGTTACGTCTGCCGCCGCGTCAGGCTTCGACGTGATCATCGTCGGCCACACCGACAATATCCCGATCGTCAAGGCCGAGACGCGGGCCAAACATCCCACCAACTGGCACCTTTCCGTGCACCGGGCGATCTCGGTCATGAACGAGTTGCGCAAGTTCGGCATCACTCCCGAGCGGGTCGGGGTGATGGGCTACGGGGAATACCGTCCGGTAGCCTCCAACACCACCGAAGAGAATCGCCAGAAGAACCGCCGAGTCGAGATTTTTTTGGTCTCGGCGGAGGCCGTTCCCCCCCCGGCAGACTGACCCGGCGAAGGTATCGCAGAGCCATAGCCCCTTCAGAATCGCAAACGCGCCGCCCATGCGGCGCGTTTTTCTCTGCCTGCACGCCGACGATTCCCGCCGTTGCGAGGCCTTGCGGTCGCGTGGTTTGCTGGCTGCATGCAGGCCTGTCGTGTTCGCCCTCCGCCAGGACGGGGGCGTTCGTTGTCTGCCCGAGGGGCGTTGAGCTGGAGCAACATCAAGGTAACTCCTTTGTTATCAGCATGTTATCGCAGATCGTCTCACGCGGATGTCGCGTTGGTTCACCATCCGGATCGTCGGTCGGGTCTGGCTATGGGACGGCGTCGATGGTAAGGGCCTGAGAATACGAAGGATACGTAACTCACGCTACGGCAACGCTTTTCGGCACAGCATTTGCGGGGAGGAAGATTGGTTGGCCGCCAACTGGCCAACCGGAGAGAGTAGCGAAGCGCCTCACGAGGGAGAGAGTGGGTGCCCCAGTAGCTATTCACGGTCTGTCAGTGCATGCTTGTTTGCGCGCGCAGCGCCGATCCGGCCGCACCGTATGTGCGCGGCGTTGCAGTCAGGCGGTGATATGAGCGGGGGTCAAGCCTGTCGCGGCGACTGCTCTGGTCGCTCGACCGAGTAATCCACACTGTCTCTTGCGATGCTGCACCGCTGATGCAGGCACCAGATCTGCCGCGCCACGTTGTGCGTGGGCTGCCAACCGGTGTGTCGACCGGTACTCAGGCGGGCGGTCCGGCCACACAGCGGCGCGAGATGCGGTGTTTCACGTAGGCGCGTAGCGGAAAGGAGGAGTCCGGTTTGGGAGAGAGAGAGAGGTTCATACGCAAAACAATAGCCCTGCTCGTGTTGGGCCTGGCGCCCGTGGCCGGCGCCCAGATAAAGAGCAGTTTGACTCTTCGTGACAGGGCGTCACCGATCCAGGCCGCCACCGTCTCGACGGAGGTGGTCAGCGCTGACGGCAACTCGTTGATCGTCGAGATCCCCATCGGCGGCCTCGAGAGCTGGGACGAGTACGGCGACTTTGAAAACTACATCGGCGTGGTGGACATCGGTGAGGTCACCGGTTGGGGCGCTACAGCAGTGGTGGACGGAGTCGGGTATGACCTGACCCTTGAGACCGTCTCCCCCAGTTGGCTGTCCCACGCGGCAATCTACCTCGATGACGCCGTCAATCCCGATGGTTTTGGCGTGGTCATCACGCCCGGAACGGGCGACAACTACTCTGGAATCATGGGGTACAGCAGCGGGATAGACGACCTGACGGACAACGGCATGCCGGACATTCCACTGCCCGACGGCTGGATGTTCGTTGAGATGTTCGAATGGGTCGACAACTATCCCGATGCGATTGACGCTTCCTACCTCAGTGGTAGCAAGCTATACGTATCGGTGCATCCGGAACCGGCAACGGTTATTTTGCTGGGATTGGGGATTGCAGGCATGGCCGCACGGCGGCGGCCGCCCAGGTAGAGCCGGCCGAGGGGAGTTGACGAGGGGTTGAAGCGAATCTGGGATGGAAGCAGCAGAGCCCTCAGTCAAGCGCTGAGGGCTCGTCTTTTACTTGGTTTTGCTGGTACACTGGTGCCCATGGAAGATGGCGCGATAGCGGTCCGGGGGTGGCTGACGAAAACGGGCACCGGATGCGGCAGGGCAGGTCTCAACATGCTCACGACGAACGTCCTGGATCTGATTGGCAATACGCCTCTCGTGCAGGTAAACGGCGAAAGGATCTTTGCGAAGGCTGAGTTCCTCAACCCCGGCGGGAGCATCAAAGACCGGGTGGCGCTGGCCATGATCGAGGGGGCCGAGCGGGACGGGCGGCTCAAGCCCGGCTCGCTCATCGTCGAGCCGACGTCCGGCAACACCGGCATCGGCGTGGCTTTGGTGGGGCGGCTGAAGGGGTATCGCGTGCGGATCGTGATGCCGGAGGGTATGAGCGAGGAGCGGAAGAAGCTCATCCGCGCCCTGGGGGCCGAACTGGTGCTGACCAGCGACCAGGAAGGCATCGCCGGAGCGGTCGCGCACGTTCGCCAAATGGCGGAGCAGGACCCCGATATCTTCGTTCCGCAGCAGTTCGAGAATCCCGACAACCCTCGCGTGCACTACGAGCACACCGCCCCCGAATTGTGGCGCCAAATGGACGGCAAGATCGCCTGCTTCGTTGCCGGGGTGGGCAGTGGGGGCACCTTGCAGGGCGTGGGCACGTTTCTGAAGGAGCAGAATGCTGCCGTGCGGATCGTTGCGGTCGAGCCGAAGAACGTGTCGGCCCTGCTGGGGCACGAGCCCGGCCTGCACCAGATCCAGGGCATAGGCGACGGGTTCATTCCAGCGGTGCTCGACGTATCTCTGGTCGACGAAGTGGTGGAGGTCAGCGACGAGGACGCCATCGAGACCACCAAGCAGCTCGGGCGCGACTATGGGCTGCTCGTGGGCATCTCCTCAGGGGCCAACGTGTGGGCCGCCCGCCAACTGGCCCGACGCATTCGCGGCAACGTTGCCACGGTCCTGCCCGACCGGGCCGAGCGGTACTTCAGCACTGCCCTGTTATGACCAGCCCTGCCCGCTTCAGGGCAAGCGGGAAGACGGGTTTGCGGCCGCCTCGGCGACGGAGACGTCAACGGTCACGCTGCTGACGCGCCCCCGCCCAAGACAGAACCGCCCGGTTACAACCGTGCCGTCGCGCATCCGCAAGACTAGCTGCGGCAGGCTCTTGCGGTTCTGGCGAATAGACCACTCTCCCCATCGCTCGGCGACTTTGACGGCCTCACTCAGCAGCGACGGCGGCAGCCAATCGGCTTTGTGAGCTTTGAGACGGCCGGCCCGGGCAGCCTCGATGAAGTGCCGGGCATCCGAGAAGCTCTGTCGTTGGCTGACGGCCCGGGCAAGGAAACTGGTCAGCGTGGCGACGAGAGCCTTGCCGTACAGTGCAGCGGTCGGGTGCCGCGGCTGGGCAAGCCAATACTCGCGCCACTTCGCCTCGAAGGCATCCACGTTGCTGCCGAAGTGCTTCTCCCAGGCTTGTTCATACGCAAGGCGGCACCAGCCGACGTCCTTTAGGAACCCATTGAGAGCTTTGACGTACTTGCCGTCCTCGGCATGTACGAGGAAGTGAACCAGCGACCACGCATGATCGTAGTTGGCTGTCTTCGGCAGATGCTCGTTCCACTCGCGCTGGCTGATCTGCATCATCTCGCTAAGCGCCATAGGTCGGCCGGCTTGCATGGCCTCCTTGAGCCTGCCCAGGCGGCGCGGGGGCACGAGCCCGACGACGAATCCGTCACCCGTGAAGCGGGCCTCCTCAAAATACTCGGCCAAACCTTCGTTAAACCATGTGGGGATGTCGCCCCCGACCACGTGTCGGACGAACTGATGGAAGCCCTCGTGCTGGATGACGCGCCATGTCCGGCCACTGACTTGATCTCCGGCGATGGCCATCAGCTTGTCGCCCGCAAACACCCCCCCGCTTCCCGGTAGCCCCCCCGCCGCCACATAGTCTTCCTTCTTTCGGAACACGTAAAAGGGCAGCTTCTGACGGATTTTGCCGGCAAAGCCCTGCGTGCGGTAGTGGTACTCCTCGGCCATCGCCGACATCCGCAGCGCCACCTCGCGTACGTCGTTCGGGTCGAGGTCGGTGTGGATGATGTAGTACTTGCTGGGGTAGGCCCTCAGCTTGGGGGCCTCGTCCGGCGTTGCGGCGGAGGCACGGTGGGGTCCGGTACCCATAACCAAGGCCGCGGCAATTAACAGCGCCCGCACGGCGCCTCGCGCTGTTCGGCGCCGGATTTGGAGCGTTGTCTGCAAACCCACCATCCCCATCCCTGTAAAGGCTCATATCAAGCATACAGCGTCGGGATCAGCCGGACAACAGGGCGTCCCAAAGCAGTGTCTTGACGTTAAACATCGCGTGCATCAGGACGACTGCGGTCAGGGACCCGCTCTTTTCATACACGTAGCCCAGGCAGATGCCGAACGCCGTCAGCGGCAGCACGGCCTGCAACTGAGTGTGGTGCACGCATCCAAAGACCAGCCCCGTCAACAGCACCCCCCCCCACCGCCACCTCAGCAGACTCACCAGACCGGTCTGCAACAGTCCGCGGAAGAAGATCTCCTCGGCCAGGGGCGTGAGGGCGGCGGCGACCAGGTAGATCCAAACCACGCAAGTGGTCGACAAATCGGGTTGATGCAGCGCCTGGATCGCCCCGTGTGTTTCAAGCGGATAGGTCGGAGCAAGCCACTCGATCAGTCGCGACGCGACCGCCAACAGCGCGGCACACAGCGGCCAGCTTGCCAGAAACCCACCGCCGGCCCAGGCCAGACTTAGCCGCACGGGCCTGCGACCGAATCCGAGCCCTCGCAGCCCCCCGCGGAACTGCTTCGCTGCGATCAGCAAACACAACGGAATCGTCGCTAGATGGGCCACGCCGGTCGAGGCCGTCGCCGCGATGAGCTCGCCCTCCCTGTCGTCCGACAGGCCGAATACGCGCTGGACCAACGGCACGGCGGCCGCCGCAACCAGTAGCCACGCACTGACCGCCAGCAGTACGGTCACCCAGTCGAGTTGATTGGGGCGGAGTGGCGCCGGCCGCAAAGGGTCGCGGCGGCGGTAGACGTAGTAGATGAGCCAACCGCAAAGCAGCGCAACTCCGAGTGCGATGAGGAGCCAATCGATCTGCTCGAGCTGCTGGCTGCGCGTCATGATTGCGTTGAATCGCCTTTGCCGGAGCTTTACACTGCCGGCCAAAGATCGAGTAAACGTCATGGCTACTATATTGGACGAGATTGTCGAAACCAAGCGCGGCGAGGTGGCCGAGGCCCGTCGACGCCGGCCGCTCGATGCCCTCAGAAGCGAAGCGGCGACGGCCCCGCGACCGCGGAATCTCTACTCGGCGATCACCGCCAAGCCCGCATGGGGCCTGCACCTGATTGCCGAAATCAAGCGGGCGTCGCCGTCGGCAGGACTGATCCGCCCGGATTTCGATCCAGGCGAGATCGCGTGCATCTACCACGAAAGCGGAGCGTCGGCCCTGAGCGTGCTTACCGACGCAACGTACTTCCAGGGACGTCTGGATTTCATCGCTCAGGTCAAGCAGCGTGTGCCCCTTCCCGTGCTTCGTAAGGACTTCATTATCGATCCATACCAGGTGTACGAGTCGCGCGCCGCGGGGGCCGATGCCATCCTGCTCATCGCCGACGTCCTCACGCCCCAGCAGTTGATCGACCTGTTGATCCTGGCCAACGAGCTGAACCTGACCAGCCTGGTGGAGGTCTACGAGCCCGATACGCTCATGCGGGTGCGGTCGGTAATTGGCTTTCCGCACAGGCGTTACTCGTTGCTGGGGATCAACAACCGCAATCTGCGGACGCAGCAGGTGGATGTGTCGCACACACTCCGGCTGATCGATCTGGTTCAGGAGGGCACCCCGCTGGTCAGCGAAAGCGGGGTCAAAACCCGGCAGGATGTGCTCCGCCTGGCTGGGGCGGGCGTTTCGGCGGTCCTGGTGGGCGAGACGCTGATGCGGGCGAGCGACATGGCCGCCAAGATTCGCGAACTCTTCTGCCCGGATACCGTGTGAGAAGGTTTTCAGCCCAGTGCGCGGTGCGTCATGCAGCGTGGCGCGACGCCTCTGCGCCGGCGAGCCGCATGCTTTCAGCTTCGTTTTTGGGGGCTATTGCAGCGCTTCATCCAGGGCCTGTTTGAAGTCTTTCTTGCCGGTGAGCCCGACAAACTTCTTGGCCGGCTGGCCGCCATTGAAGAGGATGATGGTTGGGATGGCGCTGATACTGAATTTGGCGGCCAACTGGCGGTTGGAGTCGGTGTCGACCTTGCCCACCTTGACCTTGCCGGCATACTCGTCGGCCAGCTCGTCGATCGTCGGCGCCATCGCCAGGCAGGGCTTGCACCACTCTGCCCAGAAATCGACCAGCACCGGCACGTCGGCCTGGAGCACCTCTTGATCGAAGTTGTCCTGTGTGAATTGCAGCGTATTCGCACCAGCCATGCCTGCTGTCTCCTCTATCTGAATGGGCAAGCGACCACGTACGAGCGAATTCTAGAGCCGCTTCGCTGCGAGGTCAACGAACTTGGTCACAACGGTCGCGCTGCACCTCGACGACCAGTTCCAGTTCAACAGGGGCGTTCAAGGGCAGTTCGGCCACGCCGACGGCGACACGGGCGTGTTGGCCGGCCGAGCCGAACACGTGGGCCAGGAGTTCGCTGGCGCCGTTGGCTACGCCGGCTTGATCCACGAATCCGGCGGCGCTGTTGACGAAGACCCGCAGGTGGACGATCTGCGTGATTCGGTCCAGGCCTCCCGCTTCGGCGGCCGCCGCCGCCAGCGCGTTGAGCGCCGCCTGGCGCGCGGCCCGCGAGGCGTCGGCCAGATCGACCTCGGCGCCGACTTTGCCCTCACAGAGCAGCCGCCCCTGGGCAATCGGTAACTGCCCGCTAACGAACACCCAATTCCCCGTCAAGACGGCTGGGCGGTACGCGCCCACGGGCTTAGCCACCGCAGGCAGCGCAAGGCCGAGCTGTTGAAGCCGTTGCTCAGCACTCGCTTGGCTCATCGGGGTCTCCCGAAGGGGCGTCACCTGCATCGATGATCTGCGGGCCCGTTTCCTCGATCATCGCAGTCACCGGCTTGGCGTCCATCAGGTGAATGTAGATCGTGCCGAACAACCCCTGCTGCTCGACGCGGATACGTCGTTGGCGGATCAATTCCAACAGCGCCAGGAACAACCCGATCATCTCCGCTCTGTTGCGGCCGGTGAAGACGTCCACGAAAGTCAGCGAGCCCTCGCGTTTCAGTCGGTCCTGGATATCCGCGGCATGCAGGGCGATCGGCGTGTCATCGTACACGACGTCATGCGAAACGGGGCCGTGCCCGACCTGCATCATCAGTTTGTTGAAGGCGGCGAGCAAGTCCCAGACCTGCATATCCTCCAGCTCCGTCTCGGCCCTCTGGTTTGGGTCGACGTCGCCCGGTTGGCGCCCGAAACGCAATGCCCGCAACTCGGCGCCCAAGCCCAGGTCGCGAGCCGCGTCCTTGAATCGCTTGTACTCCAAAAGCTGGCGGACCAGCTCGGCGCGAGGATCGACGACCTCGTCGTCCTCCTGGTCGAGCGGAGCCGACGGCAGAAGCATCTGCGATTTGATGAGCATCAACGTGGCCGCCAGGACCAGGAAATCACCCGCCACGTTCGGGTCGATGACCTTGAGCAACTCGACGTACTGGAGGTACTGCTCGGTTATGCGAACGATGGGGATATCGTAAACGTCGATCTCGTCCCGCCGGATAAGGTACAGAAGCAGATCCAGCGGACCGTTGTACATGTCCAGATCAACTTTGTAGTCCATGGAAGTGGATTATAGCCGACCGACGCCGCGCGTGCAGGCATCGTCAGGGACGCCTCCTACTTGCCGATGCAGAAGCCGGAAAAAATACGATCCAGCAGATCCTCCGTGACGACCTGCCCGGCGATGGTGCCCAGATGGTGCATGGCTTCACGCAATTCCAGCGCAAGCAGGTCGGCCCGGTCCAGGGCCACCTGCTCGGCAACCACGAGCCCGGCGGCCCGGTCCACGGCGCCCAGGCTGTCCTGTAAAGCACGACGATGCCTTGCGTTGAGAGCAATCGTCTCGGCCGACATATCGGTTTTCCGGCCGGCTAGCGACTGTCGGATCGCCTCCACAAGGCGGCCGCACCCCCGGCCGGTCAATGCCGAGACGGTAACCACCAACGCATCGACCCGAGCCGCGATCCGGCTGCGACAAGCGTCGACCCCGCCGTCGGCCAGCAGGTCGGTTTTGTTGGCCGCTACCACGGTCGGGCGGTGAGGCAGGTGACCGATCAGATCCAGATGATGGACGAAACCTCCGTCGGCCAGATCCACTACGAAAACCAGCAGCGCCGCCTGCTCGGCCGCGCGCCGGGCGGCGGCAACGGCGAGGTCGTCGAGTTCGGTCGCCGGCCCGTCGACCAGACCCGCGGCGTCGACCAGCAGCACCTGCAGCCCGTCCAAATCGAGCGGCGCGGTAAGGACATCACGTGTTGTTCCAGGCAACGGCGAGCAGATGGAGCGGTCCAACCCGGTCAGCCGGTTCATCAGGCTCGATTTGCCGACGTTTGCGGGCCCGACCAACATGACCCGAGGCAGGACATCGAGGCGCTCGGCAGCCACCGACTCACCCAGCAGCGTGACGATTTGCGACCGGATCGCCGCGAGGCGCCGCACGACATCGACAGGCGTGATGAACTCGATGGCCTCATCCGAGAAATCGATGTCGGCCTCCACCAGGGCTACGAGGTCGGCCAGCTTGTCGCGAATCGCGGTGACACGGCTGGAAAGCGTCCCGTCCAGTAGCCTGCCGGCAGCGACAAGCATCGCATCGGCCTGGCTGGCCACGGTGGCGGCCACCCCTTCGGCCTGGGCTAAATCGAGCTTGCCGCTGAGGAATCCGCGAGCGGTGAACTCGCCGGCCTCGGCGGGACGGGCGCCGGCGGCCAGCAGCGATTCCAGCACGATCGCCAACAGGGGCGGCGAGCCGATCGTGTGCAGCTCGACCAGGTCCTGTCCGGTATAGCTTGCCGGTGAGCGGAACAGGTACAGCTCAGCGGGAACCGTTTCATCCTGTTCGATGCAAAGCTGTCCCGGGGTGCGGGCATGACCGGGCAGTTGACTGAGACGTCGACCATCCGAGCAGGAGAAGATCTGCTCGACCGTCGGCACCGCAGCCGGGCCCGACAAACGAATGATCCCGCGAGCCGCGCTTCCGGCGGCTGAACTGATTGCGGCAATGGTATCGTCGGTGCTGCGCAACAAGTGGATCCGCCAGATCGCCCCCTCGCAGGCCTTCCCCTCGGTCACAACTCGCGGACCGGTGCGGTCAGATGGTCACCCGCGTAAAGCTCGACGGGGCGAACCCTTTGACCTTCGCCTCGGCGAAGACCTCGACGAACTCGGCAATCTCGTTATCGGTGAACAACAGCCCGCCGTGCTTGGCCGACAGGAGCGACGCCTCGTGCTCGATCTGCCCGGGCAGGATGGCGCTGTCGTTGCCGTGTCCGAGGATATCACCGATAACGGCTTTGACGTTGTCCTTCCAGCCATCGGGCTTGCCGAATGACCCGACCGCCAGGGCCTCGGGGTGAACGGCTTGAAAGTAGTAACAGCTCGACCCCTTCTGCCCGCTGTCCTTGCGACCGCGAAGGGTCGGCAGAAAGCCGCCGGTAAGCGCGGCATACAGTTCGTTGATCAACCCCAGTCCGTAGCCTTTGTGCCCGGCCATATTGCCGCCGAACGGCATCAGGGCGAACACTTCGTCCGGCTGCTGGGTGTAGTGTCCGTCTTTGTCGATGGCCACCTCGGGCGGGAGCGTCTGACCCTCGCGTTTAAGCTGCTGGACACGGCCCATCGCAACGGCCGACGTCGCCCAGTCGACAACAATGGGGAACCCTACCGCCTCCTGCGTGGGAAAGGCCCACGAGTGCGGATTGGTGCCGATGGTGGGATATTTGCCTTTAAACGGAACCACCTCGGCCAGCGTGGCTGTGCAGTTGGTGTAGGCGATGTAGCCTTTGTAGGCCGCCTCCATCACGTAGCCGCCGCCCCACAGGTAGTGAAAAGGCTGATCGACGGCTACCACGCCCACGCCATGTGCGTCCGCCAGCTCCATGCACTTTTCCATGGCGAAACGCGCCACCGGCTGGCCGAGCTTGTAGTGGGCGTTGAGCTTCACGACCGCGTCGAAGCGGGTCTCGACCACCTCCATGCTCGCGCCGCCCTTGGCAAGGTTGCACGCGCTGCCGAACAGGTGCTCCAGGTGCAGCGCCTTGAGGGCCGCGTGCGTCTTGATGCCGTACCGCGTCGCAAGGCCGGCGTATTCAGCCGCAACGTCCGACTCCTCCTTGTCGTACCCTCGGGCCTGATAAACCTCGGACACCAACCTGTTGTGCAGCTCCTCCGGCACCACCACACGTGCGCGATCACCTGCATCAGCCACCTTGGAAACCTCCTGATTCGTCTCTATCTGCTAAGGATTCCGTCAACGCCGCCAAAGGTAACGAGCCGCTCCGACAATGCAAGCCGGAGGGCCCGAGGCTCATCGGCGGGCTCGGATGCTCCGGTCGAGGCCCCACATGCCGGCACAGCCGAGGACAAGCAGGACAGTCGCCAGCGTCAGAGGCACAACGAACGAGCCGGTCACGTTATAAAGCAGCCACCCCAGCGGCTGGAAAATGATCGCTCGCACACCAACCATGCTGCCGTGGACAGACAGGTATCGCGAGGCGTCGCCCGCTCGCCGCGCCAGCGTTATGGGCCCGAGCGTCCACACGACGTTTACCGGGGCCATGCCCATGGCGTAGATCACGGTCGCGATGGTAAGCGACCAGACCCCCTGGGCCAGCATCAGCGCGATCGGGTACAACGCCAGCCACCCAAAGGCCAACGCGGCCAACCGCACCGGGCCGAGGCGATCCACCAGTCGGCCGGCGACGAGTATGGCCACCAGCATCGTCGCCTGGAATGCAACCTGGGTGCTCTCATTGAAATCGCCGTATGCCAGGTTGAGCCTGTGGTAGACCAGCAGCGGCAAGAGGGCCCAGCAGACCATCCAGCCCGCACCATACAGCATGAAGAACACCTCGAACCGGCGGAAATCGCGGTCCTCGACCAGCACCGACCACATCTTCACAAAGCGCCGCAGAAGTGACGTTCTGCTATCGTCGGCGACAAGCGATTGCTCGCGCTCGAGAAACAGCGGCAGCCGTCCGATGCTGGCCAGCAACGCCACCCCCCCGAGCTGGATGACCACCGCCAAAGGCAGGTACAGCCGAAACGCCTGACTGTCGAAGTCGAGCCACTTGCCCACACCATAGGCTGCCAGCCCGTTGGCGATGATCGAGGCGAACATCAAGACAGACATGACGCGGCCACGCACCCCCGGCGGGTAGCACGCCCGCATGATGTCGCCGCTGATGGGAACCATACCGGCCGACGCCACCGATCCGACCAGCAGCCAACCGAGTGCGGCGGCCGGCGAATAGCTAAGCGCAATCCCCGCGATCGGCAGCACGCCGACCAGCCAATACACCCACACGTACCGCCGGGTGGCTGTGCGTCGGTAGAGTCCGCCCCAGAACACCGACAGCAGCATCATGGCCGGCGTGGCCATGGTGGCGATGATGGAGTAGAAATCCGGGGCCCCGAAGTGCTTGACCAGTTGATATGGCAGGATAGCCAGGACCGCCCATCGCGTAGTCAGAAACACCGACGCCACGACCTGACGTCGCAGCACCTGGGCGCTTTCCGGGTAGGCAACAACTTGCGGAAGAATGGGCATTGGGAGTCAACCAGTTCGATACCCACGGGGACCGTATCGTGCACCCGGCATGCGATCAACCTCCGGCCCGCAGGGGTCTGGCATGGGAAAAGCCCCATGGTCGGTGCCGGCGCTCGCTCGGACGGACGGCGTAAGCAACGTCATGGGCGGCGCAGGGTAACCGGGAACGTCGTCAACCGGGCCAGGGGATCGTCCAGAAAGTACACCTGGAGCAGATGCGGCCCTTCCGATATCTGCCCGAGCGTCAGCTTCAAGGGGAGCACGATCGCCTGTTGAGTGGGAACGACGACCGGCCAGCGCCCGCCAACCTTCTGTGAGTCGACCTCAATCTGGCTGCCGTTGAGCCGGACCACAGGCCACGCCGTAACGGGCTCAGACGACCAATTGGTCAGCTCAACCGAGAGCGAATCATCAGACGTGTAATACACCACGCCGAACCGGGCCTGACGTTCGTGAAGTGTCAAACCTTGCGGTCCCAGCAGCGAGACCGACAACGGCACGGGCTCGGGAATCGTCCCTTTCGTGGCCGCCATGACGCGGACCGCGCTCTTGTCGGGCAGGTCCACAGCCAATTCGGCCACCAGGTGATTTCCGCCGTCCAGGACGCGGACGAGCCTGGCGCCGCCGACGGCGATCTGTTCGTCCGCAGCGGCGGACGCGGCACCGGGTGGCACGGGCTTGGGCAGCCGCAGCCAGACTCGACAGTCCTCGAAGGTCTGGTTCAAGCCGTTCTGGACCGTCGCCAGAATGCGGTGCTCGCTGCCGTCGTTGGCCGCGCGGCCCACAAGCGCACCCGTCTCATCCACCACGTTGTAGAAGACCCGCAATCGGCCGGCCGGCACCGAATGCCGGGCCGACGACATGGCCAGATCGTCCGGGTAGACGTGTTGGAACCGATCGCCATCCACCTCGATCACCCGGTAGTGGCTTACCCCGGTAGCCTTGTCGCGCATGCACGTGCTGGACTGATGAGTCCGGATGTAGGTGAGCCCCTTGAATCCCGCCAGTTTGTCAGCGAATTCGCGGGTATCCCAGTCAACGTGCCCGCCGCAGATGATCATCTTGACCTTCGTTCGCTCGACGAACTCGCCCGGATCGTTGGTCCGCCGCCAGTGATCGAGCACATCCAGCTCGTCGTTGTGTGCGACGATGAAGTTCATCACCTTATTGTGATTCTCCGCCAGATCGTCGGTCAGCCAGCGCAGTTGGTCGTAGTCCTTATCGATCCGATTGGCAAAGTGATCGCGAAGCAGCACGCCGTGGTAATCGCCGTAATCGATTGTGCCCACCAGACTGCTGGCCACGTACTGCGTGAAACTGGCCTCGTGATCGTGCTCGCCGACCACCATGAAGACGGGCGCGTGAAACGTGGCAAAATACTCGAGGATGCGAGGCCACCAGCCGGGGTCGTCTCGCTGGCGGCTCCATTGGGTATAGTCGCCGGTGGCGACGATGAACTCGGGGTTGAGCAGGTTGATCTCGTCGGGCAACGTCCGGTCGAAATCAGGGGCCGTCAAATCGCCTACATTCATGTCCGACAGGTGGATGAAGCGAAACCGGTGGCGAAAAGTCTCCACGACGCGAAGGCATCTGCGAGACCAGAAGTCACCCCGCCGCGTCTCGAGCTTCAGGTCATACAGGCCGGGCACCGCATCCGGCGGGACACGCAACACCCCGCTGGCCGCTCGTCCTCCCGCGCGGGCAAGCTGGGTGTGCTGGGGGACCTCGTAGTTGACCGTCGGCACCCATGCGTGAACCATCCGAATCGAGACCGCGCCGGTCAGCCCGACCGGCACGCGCATCAGGAAGTAGAAGGTGTCGCGCGGTGCAAGGATGAGAGGGTGGCCTTGAGACGGATCGAGCACGACCAGACCCGCCCGCTCGGTGTCGGCGACATCCTCGCCTTCGTCAGCCGGTTGCGTAGCGGCCGCCGAATCGCCGCGATCGGCCGGCGGGATCATCGGCGACGGTACCGGCCCTGCCTGCCTGTCTTGAGAGGATGGAGCCCCAACGTCGCCTTGTTGCCCGATTACACAGCTCAGCCAGCCCACCAACAGAATCGATGCTGCCTGCAAGGTACTCATCCTCCCGTTCGTCTGTGCTGCGGCCGGCGCACGTCCCCTCTGGCGGGTATAGTATGGGACGCCGGTATGGCGGGAAAGCAGCAGGCGTGGGCGTATGAGCCGGCTTGACTTAGCGGTGGGCACGTTGCCGTCTATAACGCGCGGCCCACCTGCAAGGGGAGAACGGCATGACAGTACGCATTGGCACTCGACGGAGCCCACTCGCCATGGCTCAGACGCAGGCGGTCGCAGAGTTGCTGAGGAGAGTTCGCCCCGACGTTCAGGTCGAGCTCCGAGAGATCGTCACCGAGGGAGACCGCCGGCAGGAGACGCTGCCGGCGCCGTCAGACAGCAAGTCGGCGTTTACAGCCGAACTCAGCCAGGCGCTGGTCGATGATCGGATCGACCTGGCGGTGCATTCGGCCAAGGACCTTCCGGTCGACCAGCTGCCGGAACTGTGCATCGGATGCGTGCCGCCGAGACTGGCGCCGAACGACGCCCTGATCAGCGACGTTGCGGGCGAGTTGCCGGCCCTGCCGACCAACGCGGTGGTGGGCACCAGCAGCCTTCGCCGCTCGGCCCAACTGCTTTCGCTTCGGCCCGACCTGCGGATCGTACCCTTGCGTGGGAACATTGATACGCGGATCAAGAAAGTGCGAGCCGGCGAGTGTCAGGCCACACTGCTCGCCGTCGCCGGCCTGCAACGGGCGGGGCTTGCCGAGCAAGCCGCTCAGATCATCCCCATCGACCTCATCCTGCCCGCCCCGGGACAGGCGGCTTTGGCGGTGGAATGTCGGCGCGACCGCGACGACCTGCTCGAACTGCTACGCCCGATCCAGCACGAGCCATCGGCTTTGGAGCTGGCGGCCGAACGGTTGCTGGTGGTTCGACTCGGTGTGGGCTGCCGGGCACCCCTGGGAGCACTGGCCCGAGCCGGTGCGGCCGATGTGACGCTGACCGCCGCGATGTTTAGTCCGGACGGATCCCGCTGCTGTCGTGCGAGCCACCGAGCGCCGATCGACCAGGTGGAATACCTTGTTGAGCAGGTGGTGACCCAGTTGCATTGCCAGGGCGCCGCCGAACTGCTGGCGCTGTGCTGATGCGCTTCACAGGCGCCACGCCGATGGCCAGTACATGATCATCCCCGTGACGCCGCCGACCAACGTGATCACAAAGAGCACAAGCTTGACCCACCAGATGCTGTGGGCAAACCGTCGGCGCCCTACCGCGTCGCGCGCACACCATCGAGCAAACTCCATGCGTGAGGCGATGCTCGAGTGCCGCCAACTCCGGGCCTCGGGCGCGATCCCGTTAAGGGCGGCGATGCGGTACAAGGTGGCTGCATACAACTCAGCCGCCATGGTCTGCCGCGCAGGCAGGTCCGAGCTGCCGTCGGCCAGTTCGCTTGCCAGGCAGTCAACCGCGAACCAGTCCGCCTGCCGCTCGAACCGCCGTGAGACCCACCCGAACCCCCCCAACCAGATCGGCAGCATCACGGTCAACGCCCAGAGCGTCTGCTCGCTCGGCGAGATGGGCAGCGTCCAGAACCGTCTCGCCAGTTCGAATCCTCCGAACGCGACCATCGCGGCCGCGGCCGCAAACAACACGTAGTAAAAAAGATGATGGTGCTTGACGTGGCCGGCCTCGTGACCGAATACGGCCTCGACCTCTCGCGGCGCCAGGGCGTCGAGCAGCCCATCGGACAGCATGACATAGCGCACCGGCCAGACCAAGCCCATGACGGCGGCATTGACCACCATCCGCCCCGTGCGCCACAGCAGAATCTCCCGATACCGAAGCCCGATACGCCCGCAAAAATCCTCCAGCGTCTGCCGTAGAGGCCCATCCGCCAGACGAACCGTCGTCCACATACGGCGCATAATCACCGGTGCCACCAGAAACATGACACCGGCCGTGGCGGCCAGACACGCCTCTGCCGCCCAGGGCGCGCCGGTCCAATCTGCCAGCTCACGTCGGTAGCTTTCGGCCACGTCCTTGGCAAGGAGGATGATCGCCATCGGCACCGCCATCAGCAGCAGATGGTGGCGAATGTTGAACATCATGTACTCAGCGAGGGGCCAAGGTCTCGCCGCCGCGCCCGAAGCGTCGCGGCTCGGCGGCACATCGTTGCCGGCGTCATCACCTCGGGAGCCGGACACCGGGCGCAGCCGAAGGACCCGCTCGGCCGGGTACGCTGCTAACCAGCAAAGCAGGACCCCCACAAAGAAGGGGGTCAACAGAACCAACTCATCGACCAGGGGCACAGCGCCCAGGCCCAAGGTGTGTCGGACGACGTAGTGCCACGAGGTGCCCACCAGCGTCACGACCAGCCCGGCCAGCAGCCCAAACCGGGCTGCGGCCGAGAAGCCGCCGTACAGCCGGTGTGCCGGACCGTCTGACCCGCCGCGCCTCAGACGCGAGATGGCAAGCGCCGCCCCGGCCCCGGCCAGCAAGCCGGGCACTAGCATGAGCGCCGCGACCAGCACCAGTGTAAGCGGCAGCGATTCGACCCACACGTCGGGCCAGCCCCCCGGAGGCATGGCCAGGACAATGGCAAATGCAGCAATGACAATCAGTTGCATCGAACACCATCGCGCGGCGAAGGCGCGGCTACCTACCGTGTGCCGGATTCTATCGGTGCGGCAAGGCACCCACAACCGAGCAACTCCTCGCGGGTATGCAATAGCGGTGGATGCACGGCGTTAGGATGGGTAGGTATAATGAGCCCTTTAGGCTATGTTTCGACCGACCCGGTGGTCGGCACACAGAAGGAGAATAGCTGATGGTTCACAGACATGTCTGGCTTGCGACGGTGGCGACGCTTCTGCTGGCGCTCGCCGGTTTTGCGCAGGAGGGTGAGCGGAAGGTTGTTCCAGATCAGGCCGGGCGGCCCGACCGTGGGCGGATGGGCCCGCGCCGCAATGTGCTTGTCGATCGCCTGACGCGAGAGCTTACTCTCACGCCGGACCAACGCGATCAGGTCCAGCAGATCGTTGACCGTCATCAGCAACAAATGCGGGCCGCGTTTTCTGACGGGGAGCAGGCAGCCAAGCTGCGCGAGCATCGCGAAAAGATGCGCACCCTGCGCCGCGATCTGCAAGACGCGCGTCGAGAGGGCGACAACCAGAAAGTTGAGGGTCTCCAGAAGCAAATGGACGAGCTTGCCAAGCAAGACCCGATGCTGAAGGAACGGCAGGCCATGCTCGACCAGATCGAGGGCGTGTTGGATGGCGAGCAAAAAGTCAAGTTCCGCGAGATAAGGGACGATCTGCTGGGTCCGGGTAGATCGGTCGCACCCGATTTGACGAACCCGGCGGTCTTGCGCCAAGCGGTAAGCTCTCTCAAACTGGAGGACGCGCAGCGCGACCAGATTCGCGAGCTGTTCAGGGAACATCGCGGCAAACTGGGCGAGTTGAGCGGTGCGGCACCTGACAAGCACGCCGAACTGAACAAGAAACTCTATGAAGACGTCGTCGCCAAGCTCACCCCCGAGCAGCGCGAGCAGCTCGAGCAGTGGCGGCCGGACGACCGGCGATTGATGATGCTGCAAAATCCGCGGGTCCTGCGGCGGATGCTCGAACGCATGGAGCTTCGCCAGGAGCAGAAGACTGAGATCGACGCCCTCTTCGAGCGGTCTGACCAGGACAACCGGAACACCGAGCGAGGTGATCGCCAGGTCCGTCGGCAGCGCGGTGAGAAGTTGCTCGAAGATGTAATGAACGTGCTGGACGAGAATCAGAAGAAGCAGTTGACGGAAATGGGTGCGGGTCGCGGCATGGGCGGCTGGGGACGCGGAATGAGAGGGCCTCGCGGCCCCGTGGCCGCTCCTCAGCCCCAGACGGAGACCGAGGCTGAGGTCGAGGTGGAGACCGAACCAGTCGAGAACGAGTAGCCGTAGCGACTTACCATTGCAGCAATGCAACACAGAGGCGGTCGGGCTCGCCCATGAGCCTGGCCGCCATTGTTTATTGCACCACAGAGACGCGGTGCCTCGGGCTCAAGGAGAAGGTGGCTGGCGATTCTCACCAGTCACGAGAACGTTGGTCTCGTCTGGGTCGATCGCCTAAGGCGTGTGAGACCGCTCCACCATCAGGCCCAGGTCGCGCAGCATCTGCTGATCCTCATCGGCCGGTCGCCCCGCGGTTGTGAGATAGTTGCCGATCAGCGCCGAACTGGCCCCGGCGAAAAACATCCAGCTCTGGAGGTCGCGAAGGTTGGCCTCGCGGCCACCGGCCACTTTGATCCTCGCGGAGGGGAAGATGAAACGAAATACGGCGATGATCTGAAGAATCTCCATGGGCGGCAGGGGCGCCGCCTGCGCCAGCGGCGTTCCGGCGATCGGATGCAGGAAGTTGAGCGGCACGACGTCGGGGCGACAGTCGCGCAGGGCAAAGGCCATGTCGAGCCGATCCGCCCAGTTCTCGCCCACTCCAAAGATGCCGCCGCTACAGATCGACAGACCCGCCCCGGCGACGGCCGCCACCGTCTGTAGACGGTCGGCGTAGGTGTGTGTCGTGACGATGCTGGGAAAGAAGCGGGCCGAGGTCTCGAGATTGTGATTGTAGCGCTCGATGCCCGCCTGGCGAAGAGTGCGGGCCTGCTCACCATCGATGGTCCCCAGCGCGGCGCACAGGTGAATGCCTACGCGACGCCGCAGTTTGTCGGCCAGTGCGGTCACGCGCTCGATCAACGATCGCGTCGGCCGACACCCGGACGTCACCAGCCCGAACGACTCGGCGCCGTTTTTGACAGCCTGCTCGGCGGCTGAAAGGACCTCGTCGTCGTCGAGAACCTGCCGCCGGCGGGCATCGACGCGGTGCCGGGCCGACTGGGCACAGAACGCACAGTCCTCGGTGCACCCCCCCACCGTCAGCGCCGCGATCGAGCAGAAGCTCACCGCCTCGCCGCATCGCTCGACACGAATGCGGTTGGCCCAATAGAGCAGATCGTAGACGTCCGTGCCGGTCGCACGTGTAAGGACTTCCGCTTGCGGCCGCTCGATCCGACCGCCGGCCAGCAGAGTCTGCGCAATCTCGGCAATCTGTGGGTTCATGGTCAAGAGAGTGGTTGGAGCAGTCGCCGTCCGTCGACCAAGGAGCGGCCCCTACGGACGGGGGCCCCGCAGTTGCGACTTCAAATCGAAGGCATCCAGCACTTGCAGTTGTCGGCGACTGATATCGTACACGTAGACGTTGAGCCGACCCTCGGCCGCGTCGGCGATATAGACCACCTCTGTGGAATCCTGGAGTTGGCCGGTGGCGACGACGTAGTCGCCGGCTCGGTCCATTTGCCCGAGGGCCATCGCCTGCTGCGGACTCAACGTGCTGACTACCACCAGACCAACGAACAGGATGGCGGCGGTCACCGTCAGGACGGCCAGGGCAAGGTTTCTACTGTCCATGCTTATCCTCCTACGGCCTTGCGCCGGTTGTGCCGGAGCCGGCGGTCGGCGGGGTGGCTCGGCGGAAGTCGGCTACCAGGCTGCGGTACCCGCGGTATTGAAGCCGCCGCTGAGTGGGGTCGATCATCAGTACGTGTAAGGTCCGCGTGCCCAGGTCGACCAGGTACAGCGCGTCGTAATCGTCCATGACCTTGCCCGTGACCATGATGTAGTTGCCGCCCTGGGCAACGCCCTGTGCATGCGCCGCCGGAGGCCCGGGCGTGATAAGCAGCATGGCCGCCACCAGAGCCAGGTTTACCCCCAGCAGCAACACAAATAACGTGCGTCTCAGCATGGAAGCCACTCCCTCAGCAGGCACACCGCAGATCGCCGCCCTGTCGATCATCCGGCGGCTAATCCAGATGTGTGCGTTTGCTGTTCTTGAAGGCGATCGCCAGACAGCCGACGGCAAACAGGGAAGCCATCGCCCACTGCGGGATCGGGCGCTTCACCGCGAGTTTCTTGACGCCCTCGCGGGCGTCACGGGCGGCGGCGCGAGCCGGCACCGCAGCCAGCGCCACCAGCAACAGTACCGGCAAAAACCACTTCAACAGCTTAACCAGCTTGCGACCCATACCTATCCACCTGTCGGCCAATCGCCGGAAAACGGCTGTCACCTCGTCTATCGGCAGCGATTATAGAAGCAGGCCACGCCGCCTGCCACCCCCCTACCAAAGGGTGGCCACCGGGCGGGCGATCCGGCGAAACGTCGACGCCGACACCGCGAGCGTGGCCCACTTGGGCGACCGCGGGCGGGCATGGGCCTCGTACTCGGCCAGCGGGCAGACCCGGAACGCGTAAACCTCGTCGTGGTAGACACAATCGGGCTCGATCGGGCCGTCGGGTTGCGGCTCGGTCAGCCAGTAGGCGAACACGAAGGCGGATGTAAACCCGTCCCCGAAGACCTCCTGCCACTGCCTCAGGTCGTCGAGGTCCTCTCGTGTGACCCAGTTCTCCCAATAGCGGCGTGTGCGACCTCGGCGATAGGGGAACTGACGGCCCTTGATATCGACGATCAGGTTGTTGCCGTCGGGCGGGTAGATCAGCAGGTCGAACGACTTGATCCGCGCCACGCCGAAGGCGGCCCGATGGGTTTCATCGATGGCCAGGTGCGCCACGCCGGCCGAGCGAAGGTAGCTCTCAAATGCCGCTTCGTAGTGAACGTTGCGTCGCACCATGGACGGGCCAGGCGTTACTCGACCGGCTGCATCGGATCTCGCATCACATCAGATAGAGCAATCTGTTTCTGTTTCTGGGTAGCCATGTCTTTGACGGTCACGGCGCCGCCGCTGCGCGTTTCGTCGCCGAAGATGACACATCGCTTCGCCCCCATCGCCGCCGCGGCCGAAAGCTGCTTGCCCACCCCCTGACGCTTATAGCTGAACTCGCACGCGAAGCCCTGGCGGCGAAGTTGCGAAGCCGCCTGCAACACCTGGTCGAAAAGCTCCCGATCGGCGTCGACGAGGAACAGGTCGATCTTGCGGTCGAGCCGGGGCACGCGGCCCAGTTCGCCAAGCAGTTCGAGAATGACCACGTCGCCCATACCCATGCCCGTGCCGGACATTTTCGGCCCGCCCAGGACCGACAGCAGGTCGTCGTAGCGCCCGCCGCCCAGGACGGCCCGCAGGCTCTGACGGCGATCGAACGCCTCGTACACCGGACCGGTGTAGTAAGCGAAGCCGCGAACGATGCGGGCGTCGAAGTCGCAGTAGTCGCCCACGCCGCACGCAGTGAGCAGCTCGAACAGCCGGTCGACCGCCGCCACGTGGCCGACCACGGCGGGCGCCGACAGAAGCGGCCAGTCGGATTGCTGGAGGGCATCCCGCGACTGGATCGCCAGCAGCGGCTCGAGGTCGGCAAAGGGCACAGCCGAACCGACCGACCCGGCCCAGAGTTCAGCCAGCGCCTCGGGCGGCAGCCGCGTGGACTTGTCGACCGCCGCAAACGCGGCTTCGTGCTTGTCGGCGGACAAGCCGAGCTGTTCGAATATGGCCCCGACCAGGCGACGGTCGCTGATCTTGACCACGACGTCCTCGGCCGTCAGGCCCAGTTCGCGAAGGCAGTCGATGCTGGCCAGAATGCACTCGACGTCGGCCAGCGGATCGTCGGTGCCGACGACGTCGAGATTCCACTGGAAGAACTCGCGAAGTCGCCCGCGTTGGGGGCGTTCGGCTCGATAGCAGCGAGGCACGCTGAACCACTTGATGGGCCTGGGAAGCGAGCTGGCCCGGGCGTTGATCATGCGGGCAAGCGTGGGTGTGATCTCCGGCCGAAGCGCCAGGGCGCGGCCGCCGCGGTCGGTGAGGTTGAACAACTGATCGACGATTTC
This sequence comes from Phycisphaerae bacterium, assembly GCA_035530655.1. Lineage (GTDB taxonomy): Bacteria > Planctomycetota > Phycisphaerae > UBA1845 > DATKUK01 > DATKUK01. The sequence continues at coordinate 62,474 of DATKUK010000102.1, read as the reverse complement.
CTGCCCGCTCTTGGCCGTGTAGAGTTCAAGCATTTCAAGGGTCGGGCCATCATATTCGACGAACCCATGCCGCAACGACACTCGCCGCCACACGTCCACGAGCCAGTTGCGGACGGCCATTTCCTCGGGGTAGAAGTCGCGTGTGCCTCTGTACGAACCAATCTTCATGGCCAGCGCACCTATTGACGGCCTGGCGGCCCTGACACCTGTCCTTGCCACGTTCGCAGGCGACCGTTCGGGTCGCGACCGGACACGACCGCTTCGGTGGCACCTACGGCGCTCAATTGCTCGTAACGCGGGTGGTACGTCACCAGATAGCAGTCGTCGTCACCGGGACCGTTAACGGCGAACCCCTCGCTCTGACCCTGCGCCGGATAGACTGTCACGGTCTGACCATCGGGATGCTGCAAGAGCAAACGCGTCGCGCCCCACACAGCCGGCGCCTCGTCGGCAGGGATGGGCACCTCGACGCGGCTCTGATACACACACAATGTCATGCTCGCCTTGGCGCAGCGCCGATCCGGCACGTCGTCGCCCCGTTCGCGGGTGATCGGGTTGCCACGGATGTACATGCGGTCCTGAGCCCCTCGAATCAGATACGCCGCCGCCGCCACGGTGACCGGTTCATTCGGATCGGTAGGCCTCTCGAAGCTCTGTTCGAAGCGGAAAGCCCCTTCATTCACCGGCTTGACGGTGACAGGCGGCGCGGCCCCCCCGAAGAAAACCTCTGCATAGTCAGCCACCCCGCGAATGACAAAGCTGAACGTAGTGGGCTGACCCACATGGACGTACTCCACCTGCTTGCCCCCTCGAAACGAACCGGACCCGGGCGGCGATTCGATCGCCAGCCCCGCGTCGTACCAAACGCACCCCGGGGCCATGGCGAGTAGCACGGAGACCATCAGCCAGCGCCCCGCCCCGGCGATACGCCATCGCCCATCAAGCAGCCGACCGAGCCTTGGCACGTTCGCTCCGTTTGCCGGTTTTTCGACCATTCTTGCGGTACCTCGCCCGCAGAGAGCGGCGCGCATAGGCCTCCAGTGACTTTACATCGGTGAAATGATGCTCGTACTCATAGGGCCCGTCGTGATAGTCGCAGTTGTCGGTTTTGTAGTTGCGGCAGGTCCGTGGCCGCTTCTCATACACGGCGCAGCGATTGTCGCGCATGAGGTTTCTGCACTTCGCCTCGACGTTGAGGAACCACTGCCCGTCCTCGACGAACACGCTGGTGCCTTCATGCATGAGGTACCACCGTACGTCGTCGAAGTCTCCCGGTGTTTCAGGTTGGTCGATGGGCAGCGCAAAGTAGCGGCAGCACAGTCCGGTGCAATGGTCGCAAAGCGTCGAACTCATTCGCTCTGATCCTTTTCCAGGACCCCATACGATCGTCCGTCACAACACGGCGCGAGTATAGTGATCACCTTGCAGCCCGTCAACGAGCGGCCGTATGATAAATGCTGTGCAGTCCAGCATTTGGGCAACGCAACGCCTCCTGGCACAGGGCGGGAGCCTTCGATGCGGATTATCGCTGGACGTTATCGCGGACGACGCATCCGGTCGGCGGTCGGGCAGACAACCCGACCCATGCCCGATCGTGTCCGGCAGGCGGTCTTCGACATCCTCGGCGCTCGCTGGGCGCTGCCGGGTGAGCTGCCGCCGATCGCGGTGTTGGATCTGTTCGCCGGCAGCGGCATGCTGGGCCTGGAAGCGCTGTCGCGCGGGGCGCGATATTGCTGCTTCGTTGAGCGCGATCGGCGTGCGACACGACAGCTTGAAGGACACATCGGCGAACTGGGTCTGACCGACTCGGCCACCATTCTGGCCGTCGACGCGCTGGCGATCTCGACCACGAGCCTTCCGCACGTGGAGGGCGGATACGATCTGGTGTTCCTCGACCCTCCGTATCGCGCCAGCAGAGACGCCCGGGTCGATGCGAAGGTGGGTGGGCTGCTGGCCCGCGTCGGACGCGAGATCTCCGTATCGCCCGAGGCGGTGGTCGTCTTGCGGCACGAAACCCGCACCGCATATGATGATCTCTGTTACGGCCTTCTGCGCAGCCTTGCGCGTCGTGAATACGGCACCATGGCTGTGACCTTTCTTTCACCGGTGAGATGATGGGGTCGCTGCCGTACCATTATTTCGAGCCGGACCAGGCTGCGAAGCTCGGCGGTTTGCAGTTGGTCGCGCGAACGTTGGTGGAGGGGTTCATCAGCGGCCTGCACCGCAGCCCACACCATGGGTTCTCCGCAGAGTTTAGCGAGCATCGCCCCTACACTCCCGGAGACGACCTGCGGCACCTCGATTGGGTGGCGCTGGCTCGTACCGACCGATTCTTCGTCAAGCGCTACGAGCGGGATACCAACCTGCGGGCGCACGTGCTGCTGGATATCTCCGGGTCGATGGACTACGGCAGCGGATCGCTGACGAAGTTGCAGTATGGATGCTACCTGGCCGCCATGATGGCCTACTTGATGGTGCGGCAGCAGGACCTGGTGGGTCTGGTCTGCTTCGATCGGCGGATACGTTCGTATCTGGCGCCCGGCGGGTCGGCGTCGCACCTGGACCGGCTGTTCGGCCTGCTCGAGCAGATTCGCCCGGGTCGAACCACGTCGGTGAGCACCGCGTTTCACGATCTGGCCGAACGGATCGGAAAGCGAGGACTCGTCATCGTCATCAGTGACCTTTACGATGACCCGGCAGCCGTCATGCGCGGTCTTCGGCACTTTCGCCATCGCAAGCACCAGGTCGTCGTGTTTCACATTCTCGACGATGCCGAGTTGCACCTGCCGTTCTCACGACTGGCGAGTTTCGTCGACAAGGAGACGGGCGAACGCCTTCAGATCGACCCCAAGTTGATTCGTGATCGGTATCGCCGCGAAGTCGAACAGTTTCTTACGTTCATCCGCCGCGAGTGCAACGACAGTGCGATCGACTATCTGCTGGCTAACACAACCACGTCGTACCATCAGACGCTGCGCGGCTATCTGGCCAGTAGACGCAAGGTGCTGCATTGACGGCCCAGATCCATTTTGCACTGGCCGGGTGGGGATGGTTGCTGGCGCTCGGTGGGCTCGTCGCGACCATACCAATCGTGCTGCACCTGCTGCAAACGGCCCGCGCACCCGAACTGCCCTTCAGCAGCCTGCGGTTCCTTCGCGCGTCGGCCGAACGCACGGTGCGACGGCGGCGAATCCAGCACTGGCTGTTGATGCTGGTTCGCGCGGGGCTGTTGGCCGTGCTGGCCATTGCTCTGGCAAGGCCGATGTGGGGCGGCGGCTGGGGTGACACGGGCCCCGAGTCGTGCGTGATCGTTCTGGACAACTCGCTTTCGATGGCCACCCGCGACTTGGAGGGGTCACACCTTGACCGAGCGCGCGCCGCCGCCAAGAAACTTCTGCGCCGGTGGGATACGCTACGACAGTGCGGGGTGGTCGTGACAAACGGGCCGCTCGCTCGCCAGCCCGTCGAGTTGCTGTCCGACCGTGGTCGGCTGGAACAACGGCTCGATACTGCTGAGCCGGGCATTGGCCATGCGGTCATCGCCGATCAGGTTCGCCGTGCTCTTAAGGCCTTCGATCGACACCAAACCGTCCGTGGCATGATCTGCGTGCTAACCGACATGCAGCAGACTGCACTCGATCCGCAGCGGCTGGGCGAGGCCCTCAAGGGCCGCAACCTGCCGCCGGTCCTGCTGTTTGATTGCTCGGCGGGCGAGGCGGTGAGTGTAGGGCTCACGGACTTGCGGGTCGAAGGCGACGGCCACGTCGCGGGCCTGCCGCTGCGGCTGGTGGCGACCGTCGTCAATACGTCGCCCGCGCCACAGGATGTGACCGTTCGACTTCGGGTGGACAACCAGACGGTCGAGGCCGTGACGGAAAGGCTGCTTCTCGCCGCCGCCGGATCCGAAGGTGCCATCCAGATGGTGACACTGCCCCATACGTTCGACCGTGCGGGCTGGCACGTCGCCACCGTGGATGCACAAATCGCACGGGATGACTTGGTCGAGGACAATCAACGCCACATGGCCTTGCGCATCTCTGATCCGCCGAATGTGCTGATCATGATCGGCGACGGCTCTACGGGTAGCGAGCACGCGGGCTCCTACGTTCAGGCGGCGCTGCGCAGTGCCAACGTCGCGATGAACGCCAGCGTCCGCACCGCGACAAACGTGCCTCCGTCAGACGTGCTGTCGAGCGATGCCGTAGTACTGTGTGACGTGCCATGGGTCGAGCCGGCGACCGCTGACGCCTTGGACGCCCTGGTAGACCGTGGGGGGGTAGTAGTGACGTTCCCAGGCCCGCACGTTGATCCAGAGCGTTACAGTGAATGGGTAGACGCTCCGTCGCCCCGTGGCCGATGGCTGGCGGCACGGCTGGGCGAGGCAACAGGGCGCGGCGTCGTTCGCCCCGACGCCGAACCGCTTGTGCGGGTAGACGAATCCAGTTGGCTGTTCAGTGGCCTGGCGGAACGACCAGGGCAGTACGAATCGGTTCTGCTGTACCGCCATCTGTTGCTGGACCCTGTCGATGGGAGCCGGTCTTTGGCTTGGCTGGCAGGCGGCGATCCACTGGTGGTGCAACGGCCAGATGACCCAGCCTCAGCGTCTGCGGGCTTGGCGCTGACCTTTGCCACGACGGCCGATAACTCATGGACGAACCTGCCCACCCAGCCGATCTTTCTGCCAGTCCTTGTGCGAGCGGTCCTGCGTCCCACGCTCACTGCGGCCGGCGAAACCAGCTTCCTGGAGGGTGAGTGGGTGTCGATGTCGGGCTCTGCGGTTGCCGCCGTCGAGGTGCAGATGCCTGCGACGGGGCGGGAGCCCGCAGGCCCGACCGTGCGGCCGACGCCGCCGGACGAGCCGAATGTGCCTGTGGTGTTCAGGGAAACCTACCGGGCCGGTGCGTACCGATGGCATGTTGTGGGAGCAGCCGATCTGGAGGGACGATTCGTAGTGAATGCGCACCCGAGCGAGTCGGATCTGACGCGGCTCTCACCGACCGCTCTGGCGGCGCTGCGGTCAAACGTTCTGGTAGCCGACGACGCCGATGCGTTGCAGGAGGGCGTGGCGGCTCTCTACCGGGGCCATCCCGGCTGGGACGATCTGCTGGCCGTCGTGTTGGTCCTGGTGGCAGCCGAGGCCCTGCTGGCGAACCGCTACCGCCCGATACGCCGGACGGACCAAGTGCGCCCGATGGCCTCTGGGGCACACACATGAGCAGCAAGCAGCGCCTGACCAATCGAGCGGCTGCTGTGGCGATCATGAAGCGGCTGCGCAAGGCGGGCCACAAGGCCCTGCTGGCCGGCGGGTGTGTGCGCGACATGCTGCTGGGCCGGCGACCGAAGGATCATGACGTGGCAACCGACGCCACGCCCCAACGCGTCATGGCGCTGTTCCGGCGGCGCCGTGAGGTTGGAGCCCAGTTCGGCGTCGTCATCGTTGGATTGGGCGATCAGTGGATCGAGGTGGCGACGTTCCGCAGCGATCTGGCCTACGCCGACGGAAGGCACCCTCAACAGGTGGTCTTCTCCGACGCGCGCCAGGATGCGATCCGGCGGGACTTCACCGTCAACGGGATGTTCTACGACCCCATCGCCAAGCGCGTGATTGACTACGTCGGCGGGCAAGCCGATCTGCGGCGCAAGGTCATCCGCGCCATCGGCGATCCAGCACATCGCTTTCGAGAAGATCACCTGCGAATGGTTCGTGCGGTGCGGTTCGCCACACAGCTCGGCTTCCACATCGACCGCGCCACAGCCGAGGCGATCCACCACGGTGCCGAACACATGCGGCGGATCAGCGCGGAACGAGTTCGAGACGAACTGTCGCTGATTCTCGCATCCCCGCGTCGGGCAGACGGAGTGGGACTGCTGGACCGGACCCGCCTGCTGCCACACCTCTGGAGCGGCGACTCATGGCCGCCCGAGAGACTCAAGCTGTCGCGGGCGGTGCTCGAACGTCTGCCGCGTCGCTGCTCGTTTGAACTCGGGCTGGCCGCCTTGCTTACCGCCACGCACCCCAGGCAAGCCGACCGCACCTGTCGCGCCCTGACTTGCAGCAACCCCACGCGGAAGGCCGTGGTGTGGCTACTTGAAAACGAATCGACGTTGCAGAACGAAGCACAACTGGAGCTTGCCGACTTGAAGCAGATGATGCAGCATGCGTACTTCGACGAGCTTCTCGCGCTTGTCCGCGCTCGACTGCTGGCCGAAGATCGGCCGCTCGCATGCTATCGCAGCCTTCGACGCCGTGCCGCCGCGATCCCACCGGAGGCGGTCGAGCCGGTCCCATTCGTGAACGGGAACGACCTCGTAGCGATGGGCATGACGCCGGGGCCTGCCTTCAGCAGACTGCTCCATGCCGTCTACCGCGCTCAGTTGAACGAACAGGTCCGCACCCGAAGTCAGGCCGTGACGTTATTGAGGCGCCTCGCCGAGCGTGATTGATTCGTCGTGGACGCGGTGTTGGGGGTAACCGCCCAGGCCAGGCGGTTTCTGCTGCACGTGCGACGCGCCGGCCTACCGATCGCGGTCGGCCAGCGCGTTGATCTTCTCTCGAATCGTCCCGATATTAAAAATCCTTAATCCGAACTTCTCGCCCGCCTTGACGGCCTGCCCGGCGCCAATGATCTCGTTATTAACCATCAGGTCGAGTTCCGCATCGAAGGGCTTATCGAACTCCACAATGGATCCGACCGACAAGCGCAGAACTTCGGAAAGGCCCATATTCCGCTTGGCCAGGCGCACAATAACTGGAACCTGAATGGCCAGAATCCTTCTGAGTGGCTCACCTCGCGCCTCGGCGGCGACGGCCCGATCCAACTGCGCGGCTGCCGCATCCTCATCGTGAGATTCGCCCACCTCGCCTTCGGTGTCCAGTTGGCCGGCTGCCTCGCGGGCCAACGACTCGGCCTCGGCCAGCACCGCATCGATGTCTGCCTGCGCATCAAGCATCGTCATCCGATCGGGACGCCGCGTCGGCGCACACTCCTGGCGCCCACGTCACTAATATCGGCCCTGATGGGGTTTAGCTTGAGCCGTCGTCGTACCGGCTGATCACGATGCAGGCGTTGTGCCCGCCGAAGCCGAACGAATTGGACATGGCGACCTTCACGTCGCAGGAGCGGGCCTTGCCCGGAACGTAATCCAAATCGCACAGATCGTCCGGATGTTCGAGGTTGATCGTGGGCGGAATCAGGCCGTTGCGGAGAGTCATCACCGTAGCCACCAACTCCACCGCGCCGCTGGCACCGAGCAGGTGGCCGACATTGCTCTTCGTACTGCTAATGGCCAGACGGTAAGCGTGGTCCCCGAAGACGGCCTTAATCGCATGGGTCTCCGCCTGGTCGCCCAGAATCGTGCTGGTGCCATGGGCGTTGACGTAATCGATCTGCTCGGGCCTCAAGCCGCTGTCGCACAAGGCACGCTGCATGGCCAGCGCCGCGCCGGCGCCCTCCTGTTGGGGCTGGACGATGTCGCTGGCGTCCCCACTCATGCCGAAACCGAGCACCTCCGCCAGAATCGGTACGCCGCGCCGGCGGGCGTGCTCCAACTCCTCGAAGATCAGAATGCCGGCACCCTCGCCCAGCACGAACCCGTCCCGGTCCCGGTCGAAGGGACGTGAGCCACGAGGCGGATCATCATTCCGCGTCGACAGAGCCTTCATGGCTGCAAAGGCAGCCAGCCCCAGCGGCGTCAGCGCGGCTTCCGATCCGCCGGTAAACATCATGTCGGCCTCGCCGCGCTGAATGGTCGCGAAGGCGTCGCCCATGGCGTTCGTCGCCGACGCGCAGGCCGTCGCCACCGACATGTTGGGCCCGCGCGCGCCGTACAGGATCGAGATGTTGCCGCTGGCGGCGTTGAGCATCAATTTGGGAATCGTGAACGCCGAGACTTTACCCGGGCCCTTCTCGAGCAGGCGTACGTGTTGCTGCTCGAGTTCCGCCAACCCGCCGATGCCCGAGCCGACAATCACGCCGACACGATCCGCGTCCAAGCCGTTCGACTCGAACCTTGCCTGCGTCGCAGCCTGTTGGGCCCCAGCGATAGCGAACTGAGCAAAACGGTCCAGCCGCTTGGCCGCCTTGCGGTCCACGTAGCGAGACGGGTCGAAGTTGACACACTCGCTACCGAAGCGCACATCAAATTGGCTCACATCGAACCGCTTGACTGTGTCGACGCCGCTGCGGCCGGCAACGAGCGCATTCCACAACTCCCCCACGCTCTCGCCCAGCGACGTGACAACCCCAAGACCCGTGATGACCACGCGGCGTCTGCTCATGCTTGCTGCACTCGGAGAAGGCCTGCCCGGCAGATTCACTTCTTACCGCGGTGTTCGTTGATATAGTCGATGGCTTGGCCGACGGTCTGGATCTTCTCGGCTTCCTCGTCGGGGATGCTCATTTCGAACTCGTCTTCGAGTTCCATCACCAACTCCACCGTATCCAGCGAGTCGGCGTTCAGGTCGTTGACGAACGAGGTCTCGCGGGTGATCTCCGCCCGATCTACACCCATCTGTTCGCTAACGATACCGATGACCTTCTCCTCAATGTCGTCTGCTGTTCTTTGGTCTTCGGGCACGTGGTCTCCTCCTTGGCTATAGTGACAGTGCACGGATCATCACCACTGGCTCCCAATTTGGCCGGGTACTATAACAAACGCGTCCCGCGCCCTGCAAGGCTTTTCACCCGGCCGAGCCACCGGCCCCAGTCCCTCACATATAGAGCCCGCCGTCGACTGAGAGGACCTGTCCGGTGATGTACTCAGCCTGTGGCGAGGCCAGAAACACGACGGCGGCGGCCACGTCCTCGGGCAGGCCGAACCGGCCGGCCGGAATCAACTGCTTGACCTGTTCGCGAACCTTCTCAGGCAGCGCGTCGGTCATGTCGGTTTTGATGAAACCCGGGGCCACGGCGTTGCAGGTAACCTTTCGCTTGGCCATCTCTTTGGCCACCGTCTTGGTCAGGCCCACGACGCCGGCCTTACTGGCTGCGTAGTTCGCCTGACCGGCGTTGCCCATCAGGCCCGAAACGCTGGCCATGTTGACGATTCGTCCGTACCGCTGGCGAAGCATAATCTTGGCCGCCGCTCGCGTACAGAGAAACACACCTCGCAGGTTCACCTGGATCACCTGGTCCCATTGTTGATCGTCCATGCTCAGCAGCAAGGTGTCCCGCGTGATTCCCGCGTTGTTGACCATAATGTCCAATCGGTCAAAGTCGGATACGACCGAGGCGAATAACTGCTCCACCTGTTCGGTGTCGGTCACGTTTACCTGCCTGGCCACCGCCTTGACGCCCTTGGCTGTAATCTCGCCCACTGTCGAATCGAGCACGTCAGCCAGTACGTCCACTGCGACAATGTGGGCTCCTTCGTCGGCCAGAGCCAGCGAAATCGCTCGGCCAATACCCCGCGCCGCGCCCGTCACCACCGCCACCTGGTCTTTCAACAGCATGCAACAGTCTCCCTTTCAGCCGGAAACGTCCTTCGCCGAAGAGATGTTCGTGATTTTCACCTTGCGATTGATCTTTTTCATCAGCCCGGTCAGCACTCGGCCGGGGCCGATCTCCACAAAATGGTCGTACCCGTCGGCGATCATCCGCTCCATGCAGCGCTGCCATCGCACCGGCTGGATCACCTGATTGTACAGCGACTGGCGAATCGAATCCGGCTGGTCGTGATACTCCCCATCCACGTTTCGACAGACCGGCATGCGGGGCGACTCGATTTGCGCCTCGGACAGCGCCTGACCGAGCCCGTCCGCTGCCGACTGCATCAGCGGCGAGTGAAAGGCCCCCGCTACCGCCAGCGCCATGGCCCTGCCCCCCTGCCCTGCGACGCTGGCGACCGCTCGTTCGCATGCCTGCTTCGACCCGGATACCACGATCTGCCCCGGACAGTTGAAATTGGCCGGCACGAGCACATCCTCGCCGGCCACCTCCCTGCACAGGGCCTCCACCTGCTGCTCGTCCAAACCCATGATGCTGACCATGCTGCTGGGGGTTGCCTCGCTGGCGGCCTGCATCATCTCACCCCGGCGCCGCACCAGCCGCAGGCCATCGGCAAAGCCGAGGCTGCCGCCCAACCACAGCGCCGTGTACTCGCCAAGGCTCAGCCCGGCAGCGCCGGACGGCGAGTGGCCCTCGGCCACTCCGTTTGCCCTGAGCGCCTCCCAGATCGCCACACTTGTGACGAAGATGGCCGGCTGGGAAATGTCGGTGGCATCGAGCCGCTCGGCCGGCCCATTGAAGCACAGTTCACTCAGCGCGATTCCGAGCTGTTGATCGGCCTGTTCGAACACCTTAGCCGCCGCGTCGGAGGCTTCAGCGATATCGCGGCCCATCCCCACGTGCTGTGCGCCTTGGCCGGGAAACAGTATCGCCGTCTTGGCCATCCCACTCATTCCTCGAAATCAGCACCGCCGTTTCGGCGCCTGGTTGCGCCCGGTCTAATACCGGACCAGCGCCGAAGCCCACGTCATGCCCGCACCCACAGCCAGGAATAGAATCAAATCGCCTGGCGCGACCTGCCCGTTGCGCCGCGCTTCGTCGAGGGCAATGGGGATCGACGCCGCCGAGGTGTTGCCGAGGCGGTCGATGTTGACGTACACGCGATCCTTGGGCAAACCCATCCGCTCGCGCATGAACTCGATGATCCGCAGATTCGACTGGTGAGGGATCAGCAGCTTGATCTGCTCCGGCCGCACGCCGCTCTCACACAGGGTCTGCTCGACAACCTCTTCCATCTTCTTGACAGCGAATTTGAAGACCTCGCGCCCCTTCATCTGCACGTAGTGCAGTTTTCCCTGGACCGTGTCGATCGAGGTGGGCTGCCTGGCCCCGCCGGCAGGAATCCAAAGCATCTCCACTTCGGAGCCGTCACAGTGCAGAAGGCTGTGGAGCAACTGCGATCCCGATCCGTTTGCCGGTGTGATCACAGCCGCACCCGCGCCGTCGCCGAACAGGATGCAACTGCCACGATCCTCGAAGTCGCACACCCGCGTCATATTCTCGCTGCCGATCAGCAGGACGCGGCGGTAGACGCCCGATTCGATCAACCCACCGGCCACCACCAGCCCGTAAATGAAGCCGCTGCACGCAGCCGACAGGTCGAAGGCCGGTATGTTCCTCACGCCAAGCCCGTCCTGGATGAAGCAGGCCGTTGCGGGAAACGGCACCTCAGGGCTGATCGTGGCGCAGATGATCAGGTCGATATCGTCCGGTCGGCACCCTGCGTCGGCGATGGCTGCCCTGCCCGCTTCGACGCCCAACTGGGCCGTCGTTTCGCCCTCTCCGCAGACCCGGCGCTCGCGAATGCCCGTACGCGCCCGAATCCACTCGTCAGAGGTATCCAGGAACTGCTCGAACTCTTTGTTGGTCATCACTCGCCGAGGCAGGGCGCTGCCCGTGCCGGCGATCTTCAGGCTAATCGGTTTGCTCATTTCTTACCTTGGCTGACTGGCCCAGGTGCCTGACGATCGCCGCGTTGACACGCTCGGCCACAAAACGGTGCGCCACCCGCACCGCATTACAGATTGCGCGATGATCACTGCTGCCGTGGCAGATGATACACACCCCATTGACACCCAGAAGCGGCGCACCGCCGTACTCACTGTAGTCGTGCTTGGCCCAGATCGTTTGAAGGATCGGTTCAAAACGACTGGCCAACTCCGCGCTGTGGTCCTTCATCTCCTCCCGTATGGTCCGGAAAAGCCCTTCCGCCAGACCTTCGGTGAGCTTCAGGACGATATTGCCCACGAATCCGTCGCATATGATCACGTCGCACGTGCCCCGAAACAGATCGCGCCCCTCCACGTTGCCCACGAAGTTGACGCCGCTGTCGTCGCGGATGAGCTGGGCCGCGCGCTTGACCAGTTGCGTACCTTTCATATCCTCTTCACCTACCGACAGAAGGCCCACACGCGGCGATTCCATCCCCAGCACGTGCTGCCCGTAGATGCCGCACATCAAGGCATACTGGTGCATGTGATGGGGCTTGGGGGCGATATTGGCGCCCACGTCGCAAACGATCTTCGGGCCTTGTGTAGACGGGATAACCACCGCGATTCCGGAACGCTGCACACCGGCCAGCGTCTTCAGGCGAAGTTGGCAGGCCGCCGCACAGGCCCCGGTATTGCCCGCGCTGACGACGGCGTCAGCGTTGCCCGCCGCGGCCAAGGCCACCATTCGCATCAGCGACGAATCTCGCTTGTGCCGGACCGCATCCACCGGCACTTCATCCATCCCCACCACCTGGGTGGCGTGCTCGACATCGATGCGGCCTGCCCATCCGTCCAGTTGCGCCAGTTCGGCGCGAACCGTATCCTCCTGACCGACCAGCACCAGCCGGATGTCGCCGTCGAGGAAATTCAGGGCATCCACGGCCCCACGCACGACGGCTCGCGGCGCATGGTCCCCTCCCATGGCGTCAACCGCGATCCGCATCAGCGTCAGGACTCCTTGCTCTCGATTTTCAAAGCCACCCCATAGCTGACGTACCCACAGTTGCTGCAAGCACAGTGCGGCAGCTTAGTCACGCTGCACCGCGGGCAGGCTACCGTGTTACGGGCTCGCAGGAAAAGATGGGAGCGCCTCTTGTTCTTGCGGCAGCGACTGGTCCTTCTGGCTGGTAACATGGCTTTACTCGGATCCTTCTGAACCGCCTGAAGCGGTACACCTAATGGCCTCTATATAAGATAAGGCTTGCACCGCGCAGGGCAAGGACGACAGGCCCCATGCAAGCCTTCCTCCAAACCCACATACTAGGCGGACTTGCGCTCGGGCGTCAAGCACAGGCCGCGGCCGCTAGCTCGCCTTTTGCACCTGATCGAGCAGGATCTGGCGGGCCGTGCGCAGGGCCTCGGCCAGTGCGTCCACCTTCTTGCCGCCCGCCTGGGCCAGGCTGGCCTTGCCGCCGCCCCCCCCACCCACAATGGGAGCCACTTGCTTGATCAAATCGCCCGCGTGCAAACCCGCTTTGACCATGTCCTCCGTCAGGCCGGCCACCAAAAGCACATTGTCCGAATCCTGGCGACTGCCCAGCACGATCGCAGCCGAGCCCGCCTCCCCTCGCAGCCAGTCCACCGACTCACGGAGTTGCTGCACGGCCACACCGGGCAACTCACCCACGACGACGGCACAGCCTCCGATACGCTGGGCCTGCGCCAGCATCTCTCGACGCGCCGCTGCCACGTCCGCCGACTGGCCCTTCTGAAGCTGCCGCCGTACCTGCCGCAGCTCTGCCTGGAGGCCCTCCACCCGCGAGGGCAGCTCCTCGACCGAAGTGCTTGCCGCCACCGCCGCCTGGCGAGCGAAATGCTCCGTACCTTGTACGTGCTCCAGCGCCGCCATGCCCGTCACAGCCGTGATCCGTCGCACCCCCTTGGCCACCGCCTCCTCCGAGACGATCTTGAACAAACCAATCTGCCCGGTGTGCTGCACGTGGGTTCCCCCGCACAGTTCGCGGCTGAGACCGTCACCGATCTCCACCACCCGGACCACGTCGCCGTACTTCTCGCCGAAGAACGCCCTCACACCGTCCAGTTTGAGGGCCTGCTCGCGTGGCTTCTCGTACCAACGGACAGCATAATCGGCCCAGATGTACCCGTTGACGATCCGTTCGACCTGCCCCGCCTGCTCGGATGAGACGGCCTGCGAATGGTCGAAGTCGAATCGCAGCCGCCCCGGCTGAACCAGCGACCCCCGCTGGGTAACTTGTTCCCCAAGCACCTCCGTCAGAGCCAAGTGCAGCAGGTGGGTGGCCGTGTGATTGCGTTGCGTCTGCTCGCGGGAGGCGTCGACCGTCAGATCGGCCGGCTGCCCCACGCCGATCTGCCCTCGCCCCACCTGCCCGATGTGCACCACGCCGGTGCCGAGCCTCCGGGTGTCGCGCACACGAAACACGCCGGAGTCCGTCGATACCGTCCCTTGGTCACCCACCTGCCCCCCCTGCTCGCCGTAGAAGCACGTCTGATCCAGCACCAGCCCAACCTCGGCACCGGGTTCGAGCGACCCCTGATCCACCAGGCGGTTGCCCTCGACCCACCCGAGAATGCGACCCCGACACTGCGGTCCGAGGTATTTGAGCTGATCGGTGGTGGCCGGCAACTCACCCTCGAATGCGATGGTCGACTCGCCGCGGGCCGCGCCCCGGGCTCGCCGGCGGGCCTGGTCCATAAGCGTCTCGAACCCGCTCTCGTCGACCCCGAGACCCAGTTCCCCGGCCATCTGAACCGTCAAATCCAGCGGAAACCCGTAGGTGTCGTAGAGCTTAAAGGCGTCGTCCGCCTCGACCCTGCCCGACCCGGCAGCTTGAGCGCGACCAGCGGCCTGCTGGAACAGTTGGATCCCGCGATCGAGCGTTCGGCCGAAGCTGACCTCCTCCTCACGAATGATCGCTACGATCCGCTCTGAATCCCGCGTCAGTTCCGGAAAGGCTTCGCCCATGGTCCGGACCACCGTGGGTACGAGTCGGTGGATGAACGGCTCGGCGAGCCCAAGGTGTTGCCGGCCGAAGCGTGCGGCACGGCGCAGAATCCGCCGTACGACATAGCCGCGGCCCTCGTTGCCGGGCAACGCCCCGTCGGTCATGGCAAAGCTCAGCATGCGTGTGTGGTCCGCAATGACGCGACATGCCACATCCGACAGCTCGCGCGGGTCATTGGCGTCGTACCGGGCGGGTGAGTCTGTCCCCGTCGCACGGGCACCGTACCGCCAGCCGGCCATCTGCTCGACATCGCGAATCAACGGTACAAATAGGTCCGACCCATAGTTGCTGAACGCAAATGGCCGGTCATCGCGCAGCGCCTCGAGATGCCTGAACACCTCACACAGACGCTCGAAGCCCATGCCGGTATCGACGTGACGGGACGGCAGCGGAGTCAGCGACCCGTCGGCATTGCGGTTGTACTGGATAAACACCAGATTCCACAGCTCGATCACGCGGGGGTCGCCCGCGTCCACGAGGTTGCCGCCCGACCGATCGGGCGTCAGATCGATGTGGATTTCCGAATTGGGCCCACAGGGACCCACATCGCCCATTTCCCAGAAAGTGTCCGGGCTGTAGCGAATATGCTCCGGATCGACGTCGGTCAGTTCACTCCACAGCCGACCCGCCTCAGTATCCCGCTCGACGCCGGCCGCTTCATCGCCAGAGTACACCGTGACGTAGAGTCGGCCCTTCGGCAGTCCCCAGACCTCGGTCAGCAACTGCCACGCCCATTGGATGGCCTCGGCCTTGAAATAGTCCCCGAACGACCAGTTCCCAAGCATTTCGAAGAACGTATGGTGATAGGCGTCCCGGCCGACCTCCTCGAGGTCGTTGTGCTTTCCCGAGACCCTGATACACTTTTGGCTGTTGGCTGCCCGTTTGTACTGGCGGGTGCCGGTGCCCAGAAACAGGTCCTTGAACTGGTTCATCCCGGCATTGGTGAACAAGAGCGTCGGGTCATCCGGCGGGATCAGTGAGGCCGGCGCCACGTATGTGTGGCCCTGCTGTCGGAAGAACTCGATGAACTCGCGGCGTAGCTCGGCTGGACTCACGGATGGTCCTTCCTGTCATTATCTGAGCCTGGTGAATGCCAAGGGCAACGTCAGATGGTCCATTCTAGCTGGGCAGGCGGATCAGTTGAAGCATCCCCATGCCGGCTGGTCAATGGGCCTCAGGCGACGGCGGGCAGGGCGTTTGGCCGGCAGCAGAGAGCATGAGGTTCAACGTCACCGCCACAGCGGCGTCCAAGACAATAGAGGGACAGGTCTTGTTGGCATCGGGCGCGCCCGCGTGCATCTCACAGGTAGAGGGGTGGGTAGCTTCACCAGGGCGTGCCGCCATACGCGAGCCGAGGATGTCCGGAGCCATGATGAACCGTCGTATGCTGCAACTAGCCGTGTGCGTTATAGCTGCAACCTGTGTGCTGGGGGCCGAACCCACACGATTATGGGGCCAAGGGCCTGCAGGCGGCCGCGAGAGCGGGGGCAAGGGGGGCAAGAGCCTCTCCGGTGGGGGCAAAGGAGGCAGCGACTCGGAGGGCCCGCCGCTGCACTACTCGCTGTTTTTGGGCAACCAGCCGGCGGTCTACTTTGCCAAGAACGTCCGAAGCGCCGTGCAAGTGGCCCGATCCAAGAGCCGACCGCTGCTGATCTTTACCACTTCGCCCGGAAGTGGACGCGATCATCAACTTGCGGGAGAGGTGTTTTCCAGGCCCTCGATTGGGCAGGAAGCCAGGCGCTTCGTCGCGTTGAGGCTCTCGGTCAACCAGACCCGCCAGTTGCTGGGCGAGCAGGCCAAGAGCACTCACCCGGTGTTGTATGTGGCCGACTCCGTCACCGGGAAGCTTCTGGCCGAGCCGATCGTGGGCTATTTCAGCGCAACCGAGGCCCTCAACCTCATGGACGAGGGCCTCAAAGAGTTCGGCAGGCTCAGGGTCAGTGAGACGATGCTGACGCTACGTGATGCGACCGCTGACGACCAGGCCAGGACCGCCGCTATCGATCAACTCAGCATCTACCACAGCCCAGACATCCGCCAACTCCTCACGGGCATTGTCAGAGACGATCTGGCCAGCCTGCCGGTCCGCCAAGCTGCCATCGAAGCATTGGCGCAAAGCGCGGGCAGTGGCGCGGTCAGCGACTTGACTGCCCTGGTGGACAGCCGACACGGCGAGCTGGCCATGGTGGCAATCGGTGCTTTGGCCCGACAGGGCTTGGACGACCTCGAAAACGTGATCGAGAGACTGTGCTCGGAGGACGAGCCGGAGCGTGTCGAAGCGGCCAGCCTGGCCAGACTGCTTGTCCCCAAGCGCCTGGCCGGTACCGAGCAGTTCTGGCAGACCGCCACCGAGCGCCAGCGGATCCTCGCCATACGCCGCTTGCAGCAGTACGCCGCGCAACAGCGCCGCCAACTCCGGCAGTCGGCGGGCATTGAGGCGGCCCTTCCGGACGCGGGAGGCAGACCCAGCGGGGGGCAAATCGCGTCGGCGAACGTAACTACCTCTAAAGAAGGAGGTTACGTCACTTTACGGATCGAGGTCGCCCGCGGCAACCCCCTCGAAGTACCAGTTTTGACCAAGCCGTCAGACTGAATCCAACGCCAAGATGAGCGTTGTTCTTGCCCGGGGACCTCCCGGGCGCGTTGATCCAAATGGTGTGCGGCCTGAAGGATGAACGCCCACCCCGACCGCACGGTCCGCCGACGGCACGGCCTGTTCACTTAAAGTCCTATTCAGCTTGCGGTTATCGCAACTGGACGCCGCCTTGCCCTCGTCGGAGTTTGCCCAGGAGGTAGGGGCGCTCGCCACTGCGGGCCAAGCGGCGCATCACCGATGCTGCAAACGTGGGTCTGACGACGAGGACGAAACCGATCCCCATGTTGAAGACGCGATACATCTCGCTTTCGTCCACGCCCAGGCGTTGGAGCACCGGGAAGATCGGGGGGATGGGCCAACTGCCCTTCGTGATCGTCAGGGCCAGCCCCGGCGGCAGCACGCGCGCAACGTTGTCGGCCAAGCCCCCACCGGTGATGTGGGCCATACCACGCACCACCCGCTTAACTTTGTAGCGCCGCAGCACCGAGACGACGGGCTGGACGTAGATCCGCGTCGGTCTGAGCAGTTCCTCGCCGAGAGTGTCATCCAGCCCATCGACGCGGCTGGTGGGTTTGAGTTTGGCCTGGCCAAAGACCAGTCGGCGGACCAGAGAGAAACCGTTGCTGTGCAGCCCGTCGGAGCCCAGACCTATCGCCACGTCGCCCGGCTCGATGTCTTGCCCGTCGATGATTCGATCGAGTTCCACCACACCCACGGCAAAGCCGGCCAAGTCGAACTCATTGCGGCGGTAGAGGTCGGGCAGTTCGGCGGTCTCACCACCGAGCAGAGCACATCGCGCGCGGCGGCAGCCCTCGGCCACGCCCGCGACGATTTGGGCAGTCGCCTCGGGCTCCAGCCGGTGCACGCCCATGTAGTCGAGCAGGAATAATGGCTCGGCCCCCATGGTGATCAGGTCGTTGACATTCATGGCCACCAGGTCGATGCCGACCGTGTCGAGTCGTCCGGTCTTGATGGCAATCAGCACCTTGCTGCCCACGCCGTCGGCGCACCCGACCAGCACAGGTGTACGATAGTTGTGCTTGAAAAGCCGCTCGTCGTAATCCAGGCGGAACAGACCCGCGAAATGGCCGTGCCGATCGAGGACGCGCGGGCCATACGTGCTGCGCATGGATGAGCGGATCAGACCGACCAACTGCTCGCCCGCCTCGATGTCGACCCCTGACTGCCGGTATGTCGTCTGCGTTCGGGCCATAGTGTCGCGTCGCACCTGTCTTGTTGCGCTAGTCAGCCGGGACTAGGATGATACCCATTCGGCGGGCGGCCGCAAAGGTGGCCGGACCTCTTGACCCAATTCAGTTGGAGCGAAGTGATGAACGGATACGCCGGTGGACTGCTTAGTGGGCTGGCGAGGCTGCGCGAAGCGCGGACGCTGCGTGCATCGAGTTGGGACCGAAGTGGGCGCAATCGGGACGCCTGGACCGTACCTGCGGGCGGCACGGTGTGCCTGGCCGACATCGACGGGCCCGGTGCGATCACGCACATCTGGATGACTCAAACGTGCCGTTTTGCCCACGGTGCCGACTGGTATCTGGTCGATCCGGACTTCTACCGCAAAGTCGTCCTGAAGATCTGGTGGGACGGTGAGAAGCACCCCAGCGTCCTCGTGCCGCTGGGCGATTTTTTCTGCCTGGGGCACTCCATCGCCTCGAACTTCTGTAGCCTGCCGTTCAGCTCGAGCACCGCGCACCACGGGAAGTTCGGCGAGGGTGCAGCCCTGAACTGCTACCTGCCCATGCCCTTCGCCAAGCACGCGCGAATCGAACTGACCAACGAGGGCGAGCATCCATTGACCCAGTACTTCTACATCGACTACGAACTCTACGATCAGCCTCCCGACGGCGACGTGGGCTATCTGCATGCCCAGTGGCGGAGGGAAAACCCCACAGCCGGGTGGGGGCACGAGATCTGCGTGAACACGCCGCCGGCCGATATCCCCAACCTCGACGGTAAGGGCAACTACGTGATCCTGGACGCTGTTGGTCGGGGCCACTACATCGGCTGCAACCTCTCGGTGACCAACTTCCAGGGAACGTGGTGGGGTGAGGGGGATGACATGATCTGGGTGGACGGCTACAAGTGGCCGCCCGACTTGCACGGAACGGGCTCGGAGGACTACTTCAACCAGGCCTGGGGTATGCAGGACAACGCGTTTCTGTTCAACGGCTCGAGCCTTCACGAGAAGACGGCGCCACCCTATCAGGTCTGCTACAACTTCCACCTGACCAATCCAGTGCACTTCCGCAAGTCGATCCTGGCCACGCTGGAGCACGGGCACGCCAACCATCTGGCCAACGACTGGTCGTCCACGGCATACTGGTATCAACTCGAACCTCATAAGCCGTTCGACCTGCTGGCGGCGGCGCGGCGCTTGCCGATGCGGTCGGACCTGGGGGTGGTGCCCGTGGCGCCGGATCGGACGCCGACCGTGCGTCAGACCCAGGACATGCGGCGGGCGAAGGCCCAGGCCAGCCGGACGGCCCGCCAGCAGGGCCGGTCGCGTCAGGCGGAGGTCAAACAGAGAGCTGCACAGGAACGTCGGTGGCAGAAGGGTCAGGCCAAGTCCGGCCCGCGTAAGAAGAAAGGCTCGCGTTAATCCCCGCGATGGTGGCGGGTGCCCGAGCCCCTGTTTGCGCTGATAGAATCCGGTGCAGCACGGCAAGCGGACGACTTGGGCGGGTCCTGCGGAAGCCCCAGCAGGAGGAGACGGTCATGATGATACGTGAGCCGATTGTAGCGGGACGCTTCTATCCCGGCAGCGGCCAAGCGTGTCGAGCCGACCTCGAGCAGCGCATCCCCGGCGAACCTGACCTGTCTGAGGTGCCCGAGTACCCCATCGGGGCCATCGTGCCTCATGCCGGATGGATGTGCAGCGGCGAGGTGGCCGGCCGGGTCTTTGCCGTCATCGCCAAGCGAAGATCTCCCTCGACGTTCGTGCTGTTCGGAGCTGCCCATATGGCCGCAGCCCATCAAGCGGCCATCTTTTCGGAGGGAGCATGGGATACGCCCCTGGGACGAGTCGAGGTCGACCAGCGACTCGCCGAGCGAATCTGTTCGCAGACCAACTTGATCCAGCCGGATGCCTACGCACACGAAAACGAGCATTCCATCGAGGTCCAGGTTCCGTTCGTTCAGCACCTGTTTCCTGACGCCCGAATCGTGCCGATCGTGGTGCCGCCATCGCCCGCAGCTCATGAGGTCGGGCAGGCGGTGGCGCGGACGGTAGCCGGCTACGCTGCGGACGTGTTCCTGGTCGGCTCGACCGATCTGACCCATTACGGTCCGCAGTACCACTTCACGCCAGAGGGGACCGGTCCGGAGGGCGTTCGTTGGGCGAAGCAGGTGAACGACAAGCGCCTGATCGACCTGATGACGGCCATGGAGTCCGAGCGAATCGTGCCGGAGGCGGCCGCTCATCAAAACGCGTGTGGCGCGGGGGCGATTGCGGCGACCATCGCAGCCTGCAAGCAACTCGGCGCTGACGAGGCCGTGGTGCTCGAACACACTACCAGCAGCGAGGTGCTCGGCGGGCAGGGCGCGGGGTTCATGGCCGATTCGGTGGGGTATGTGGGGATGGTATTTGGCCGGTCGGCGCCCTAGACGGTGCCTGCGGGCGCAAAAAAACTCGACGCCCCGGTCTGTAGGAGGCGGGCCAGACCGGGGCGCCATCGAGGGCACGAGAAATTCTGGGTCTTTATATCCGTTTCGTGGTCCGGGCCGTCGTGGCGGGGACCATGTTCTTGCCGCGGGCGAGCCGCCGGAGTCGCCGCTGGCCAGTCGGGTTCGGCGGGCACGCCGCCCAACCCTTTGGCCGAGGTGAACATTTCGGCGCCGGCAGGTTCGCCCGAAGGTGGTTCTTGCTGGCTGCCGGTCGCTGTCGGTGCCCAACCGGCCCAAACGTACGATTTGAGTTTTGCGGCGTCAAATGGATCGTCCGGTTGGCAAGTGAGACTTCCTGGGGCCGGCCAAATCCAAACAACCCTATCCGCTGTTCTGACAGGTAGACGCAGTGAGGTGGTATGGATCGCCTGGATGATGCCCAGCTTATCGGCCTGATCGCACGGGGCCATGAATGGGCGTTCGAGCGTCTATTGCGGCGTTATCGGCAGTCGCTGATGCGGCTCTTGTACGCACTGACCGCCGACCGGGCCCTGGCGGAGGACCTGTTCCAGGAGACGTTCGTGACACTCGTCGAGAAGGCATCGAGCTACCAGCCGACCGGCTCGGCACGCCATTGGGTGTTCACCATTGCGCGGCACAAGGCGCTGAACGCATTGAGCGAGTCGCATCGTCGCCGCGCGAGGCTGCTGGCTTTTGCCGGGGCTGACGCGAGCAGCGGTCGGACCGGCGCTAACGATTCATCTGCTCGGGCGGCGAACGCCGAGTTACAGGCCGCTTTCGAGGCCGCTCTGGGCGATCTGCCACCGGTCGTGCGGGCATGCTTTGTGATGCAGAGGTTCGATCGGTTTAGTCATGCCCAAGTGTCACGACTGCTGGAATTGCCGCTGGGAACCGTCAAGACCCACATCCGTCGTGCGCGAGACCATCTGCGTCGAGAGCTCAGGCCGTTTATGGACTAAGTGGGGCGACCGTGGTGGAGATCAGATGTCATGGGTGAACCCAGCAAAGCCAAGAACACCAAGCTCGACGCCCTGCTCGATCGTATCGAACTGCCCGGTGCGTCGCCGGCGCTGCTCCAGGAGACGCGGATGGCAGCGGCCGAGGCGATGGCGAACCGTCAGTTCGACGAGGCGGGTGACGCCATCCTGACGCCCGCCGAGGCGGCGGCGCTGCTGCGCGTGGACGAGCGGACACTCCGAGACAACCTGGCCGATCTGCCGGCGTTCGAGTTCGCCGGGCACGTCCGGTTCTCACGCAGAGCCCTGGAGGAGTGGATCCGCCAGCGGACGACCGACTTCGGCGAGCAAATGGCACGGCAGCAACCGCTGAAGGTGATCGCCGGCTAGCTGATCGACGGCGCGCGGCGTAAGGGTTACGTACCACGGAGGTCATGTTATGGCCAAGAAGAAGTCAGAGAAGAAGAAATCAGCAGGCGGCGACTTCGGCGAATTCAACCTGGTCGGCGAGCTTTTGACCGAGGCCGTCCGGGCCGGCGCGTCGGACGTTCACCTGGCCGGGCGGCCCGGGGATCAGGCTGCGGTTCGCTTCCGCAAGGACGGCGTGTTGCACGAGGTGCGGCGGTACTCGGCCAAAGAGCACGCCGCACTGGCTGAGCAGTTGCGTGCGATGTGCCACCTCGATCCCGATGAACACGCGCGGCCGCAGGACGGACGGATCATGGCCACGATAGACGGCGAGGCGGTCGACTTCCGTGTGAACCTGGCGCCCTGCGTGCTGGGCGACTCGATCACGCTGCGCGTACTGCATCGCCGGGCGATCTCGCTGGATATCGAGGACTACCACTACAGCGAACCCGTGCTGGAGTGCCTCGGCAAGTTGAGGACCACGCCGTACGGCCTGTTCGTGCTTACCGGCCCGACGGGCACGGGAAAGACGACCACGCTGTACTGTGTGCTCAAGCAGATTGCCGCCGGAGGCCGCTGCAAGGTCGTCACGATTGAGGACCCCGTCGAGTTTATGATCGACGGCGTGGAGCAGACTGCCATCCGTCCGCAGGCCGGCGCCACGTTTCCTGCTATGTTACGGTCGGCGCTTCGCAGCGATCCCGATGTGATGATGGTCGGCGAAATTCGCGACAACGAGACCGCGCAGGTGATTCATCAGGCCGCCCTGACGGGGCATCTGGTTTTGACGACGCTGCACACCAATTTCGCTGGGGAGGTGGCTACGCGGCTGATGAACATCGGAGTGCCGCCATTCCTGGTCAGCAGTTGCCTGATTGGGGCGATGTCGCAGCGACTGGTCCGCAGACTCCGCGGCGACCACCGGCAGCCCGACCCGGAAGCGCACGAAAAGCTCCGGCTGCTCCAGGCCGATGATCGGTGGTTCGAGCAGACGTTCTACCGCCCTGCCGGCGACCCGCCGGACGAAGCCAACGGTTACCGAGGCCGCATACCGATCAACGACGTGATGTTGGTGGATGCCGACATTCGTAGGATGATTACCCGCAAGGCCGACAGTCGCGAATTCGCCCAGGCCATGCGCGAGAAGGGCATGCTCACCATGCTCGACGACGGGCTGAGCAAGGCCGCGGCCGGCGACACGTCACTCGATGAACTGCTGAAGGTGGGTCTGGTGGCCGAATGGTTCGCCTAGCAGGTGGGTAGAGCCTCAAGCCGACCAGTCAACCGGCGGGTGCCACAAGCGAGATGATTTCGCGGAGCTTGCGGCAGATGTGACCGGGCTCACCCGGGCCCTCGTAGGTCAACGGCCCGTCATAGCCCACCCGCGCCAACGCTGTGACTACGGCGGGCCAGTCGACATCGCCCTCGCCGAGCGGGCAACTGCCCCCCTGCCGATCACCATCGCCCAATCGGTAGTCCTTCACGTGGACGCGAAGGATCCGACCGGCCAACGTGTCGATCCAGTCCCGGGGGTATCCGAACGGCATGACGTTGCCCGTATCGAAGTACACGCCGACGTACGGGCTGTTGACCCGATCGATCAGTTCGCGAGTCTCAACCGGGGAGAGCAAAAAGCGGTTCAACACGTTTTCGATGCCGATGGCCACGCCTCGGGCCTCGGCCTCGCCGGCGAGTCGGCGAAACTGATCGTAGCAGCGGCTTAGCACATCGGCGTAGGAAGTCGACGGCCTGGCGTCGCGCCATCCACCCACGACCGCCGGCACGACGAGGAACACCGGGGCACCCAGCCACGCCGCTCGGTCCAAGGACGACAGGATCAGCTCCCTCGCCCTGGCCTGCACGCCGCTGTCGGGCGAGCCGAGGTTGTACTGCCAGGTAACGCCGCTAGCCAACGACGCTACCTCCAAGCCGGCATCTCGAATGACCCGAGCGAGATGCCTGCATTCTTGTTCGCAGGAGCTGAAGGTCAGCTCGCCCTGCTCGGCGATGACCGGTTCGAGGGCCTCAAAGCCGGCAGCCGACGCCTCGCGGACCATCTGGGCCGTACTTGTCGAGGCAGGAAACGTCCAGGCGTTGAGGGATGGCTTCATGGCGGATGCCCAAAACGTTGGCCTGTCCGGTGTCTCTCGGCGGCTGAAGCAGCGTCCGCAGACCAAACACTGCGCCCGGCGCGGCGTACCTCACTTGGCTTGTGACCGCCCTGACCGGGGATTATAGTGATCGACGCCGAATATTGTCATGCCCGTTGTGTTGTGCCCGGGTCCGATCATGAATTCGATCAAGCAACTCTCACCGAATCTGGTCAACAAGATCGCCGCGGGCGAGGTGATCGAAAGGCCCGCGAGCCTCTGCAAGGAACTGCTCGAGAATTCGATCGACGCGCAAGCGACCTTTATCGACATCGAGGTGGCCGACGGCGGCAAGCGTCTGGTCCGCGTCACCGATGACGGTGCGGGCATCGCTGCGGAGGATCTGCCGATGGCGGTCGCACCTCACGCCACGAGCAAGTTGGTCGGCGAGGACGATCTGTACGCCATCCAGACGATGGGGTTTCGCGGCGAGGCGCTGGCCAGCATCGGCGCGGTGTCTCAACTGCGCGTCGTAAGTCGTCGCCCGGACCAGCCCGCCGGGGCCCGGATCGAGGTGGAGGGAGGCAGGGTCGGTGCCGTTCAGGCGGTGGGCTGTCCGCCCGGCACCACGGTGGAGGTCCGCAATCTGTTCTTCAACACGCCGGCCCGCCGCAAGTTCTTGCGGACGCACACAACCGAGATGGGCCACATCACCGAACACTTGTCTCGCATCGCCTTGGCGCATCCACGGGTGGGCTTTTCGCTCCAGCACAGCGGGCGCACCGTTAAGCAACTTCCGACCGGACAGGGACGGTTGGACCGGATTGCCGCCTTCTTCGGCCCGGAACTGGTTGAATCGCTGATTCACATCGACCGCGACGAGCGCGGGGTACGGATTGCCGGTTGGGTCGGCCGACCTCAGCAAAGTCGCGCGACCGCCCGGTGGCAATACGTGTTCGTCAACGGGCGCTACGTGCGGGATCGCTTTCTGGCCCACGCAATCAAGGAGGCCTACCGCAGTCTGATCGAGCCGTCTCGCTTCCCGCCGGTGTTTCTCTTTGTCGAGCTGGACCCGTCGGCAATCGACGTCAACGTGCATCCGACCAAGATCGAGGTCCGCTGGCGCGACAGCAATCTGGTGCACTCGCAGGTGCTTTCGACGATCCGCGAGGCCCTCAGGCACACGGACATGGCGCCAGAGGTGCGGGCGGGTTCGAGTCCGACGGGCGAGCCTGATGACGACCAGAGTTCAGAGGGCGCCTCCCGCCAAGCCAACCAGCAGAGCCGGGTTCGCCAGGCTATCGCAGACTACTTCAGGCGGCAGGCGCCGGCGCAGCGACACATGCCCTTTGCCCCACCCGAGCCGGGCTCGCCCCGCGACCTGCCCCAGCCGCGACGTTCGGATGTGCCGCGACCGGCGGCCCGAGAGTCGACCGCTGACTCTCGCGACCAGCAGGTGCCCGCTCGCCCGCTGACACAAGACCGCGAGGCAGACCGGCCCACGCCCGAACCGTCGGAGGCGCGATCGCGTCCAGCGGTGCAGCTTCACAATGCCTATCTGGTGGCGGAAACCGAGGACGGCATCGTGATTGTCGACCAACACGCCCTGCACGAGCGCGTTCTGTACGAACAGGTACGCAGCCGGCTGGCGGCCGGCACGCTTCTGAGTCAGCGTCTGCTGCTGCCGGAGACCGTGCGGGCCACGCCCGAGCAGATCAGCGCGGTGCAGGAGAACGCCGACCTATTGGACAAGCTCGGAATCGAGTTGACCGCGTTCGGGCCGGACACGCTGGCGGTGCAGTCGTTCCCCGGGTTGCTTGCGAATCTTGACGTGGGCGAGTTCACGCAGGATCTGCTCGACAGGCTTACCGAACATGAGGGACCGCCCAACAGCGAAGAGCTGCTACAAGATGTCATGCAGCTTATGGCGTGCAAGGCGGCGGTGAAGGCCGGTGAACCGCTCAAGCCGGAGGAGGTCGAGGCCCTGATGGCACAGCGGGACCTGGCCGAGCGATCCAGCACGTGCCCGCACGGGCGCCCGACCAGCCTGCGTCTGAGCATGCAGGACCTTCAAAAGCAGTTCAAACGGACCTGAGCGCCTTGCTCTTATGACGCGTCCCGATCGGTAGCGGTGCGATTGGCCGCTACCTGCTCGCCGAGAAAGTCGCACCACGGGCCGATCCCCTCGCCGGTCTTCGCAGAGGTAACAAGGATTCTACAGTGCGGGTTGAGTCGGCGAATGTCGCGCTCGACGCGATCCAGATCGAAGTCGACGTGGTCGGCCAGGTCGGCCTTGGTGACCACCACGGCGGCGGCTCGGGCAAACGTGCCGGGATACTTGCTGGGCTTATCGTCGCCTTCCGGCATGGACAGCAGCGCGACCTTGGCGTGCTCGCCCAGATCGAATGACGTCGGACATACCAGGTTGCCCACGTTTTCAATCAGAACCAGATCGTTGCCCGCAAGAGGGAGTTGATCGAAGGCATCGGCCACCTGCCGGGCGGACAGATGGCACGCGCCGCCCGTGTTGATCTGCCAGACCGGCACGTCGAGGGCAGCGATCCGGTCGGCGTCCTGCGACGTGGCCAGGTCGCCTTCGACCACACAGCAGCGAAGCCGTCCGTGCAAGGCTCGCAGCGTAGCCACCAGCAGTGAGGTTTTGCCCGCTCCTGGTGAGGCGATCAGGTTCACCCCTGTCAGGCCGAGCTGGGCGAGGCGCAGCCGGTTGGCTTCGGCGATCTCGTCGTTGCTTTGCAGCACCTTCTTGTCGACACGTATCCTCTCGATACCCATGCTGTTTCTCACTCGGTTTCGCCGGTCAGCTCGATCTGTTCGAGCGTCAGGGGCTTGTCGAGAAGGAGGTCGACCTGCCGGCCGCCACACGTTGGACATCTCTGTTCGCCATTGACCAGATCATACGGCTCGCCGCAATCGCTGCACCGCCCGCGCGCCGGCTCGACCAACAGATCTAGCTCGACCCCCTTCATCGGCCCGTCCTCTGTGATCAACTTCAGCGCCTCGCGCAAGGCATATTCGTTGATTTGCTGAAGCTCGCCCCACGCCAGACGAACGCGTGTGATCCGCTTGCCGGGATGGTCTCGGGCCAGTTCCTCCAGTTGCTCCAGAATCGCCGCCGCCAGGCTCATCTCATGCACGCGTGTACCTCAGGCTTGTCAGAAACGTACGCTGCCCTATTCTAGAGGACAGCGTCGCGGTGCCAAGAAGAGGGCGGACAACTGTCGAGGCATGCCCGCTTGCTCTACTCCTTCGTCCAGTCGAAGACAACTCCCAATGCCCGCTCGGGCTCGTCGCGGAGCATGTAGTACATCTTTGGGGCCTCGTCGATCGGAACGACGTGCGTCGTCAGCTTGGCCACGTCCAGCTCGCCGCGACAGATCAGATCGAGACACATCAGCGCGTTTTCCTCCTCGCGACCGGTACCCGATGCCCGGGAGGCATGCCCGCAGCCGCGAAGTTGAAGGTTCCGCTTCTGGAAATCGGTGTAGAGGTCGAGGGTCACGTCCTTGTGCACGCCGCCCAGTACAACGATCCGTCCGTCATCGGCGGCAAACTTCGGGCACGACGCGATCACGCCGGGCGTACCGGTCGCATCGATCACGACAGGGGGCAGGTCGTCGCCGATCCACTCCCTGACGACCTCGGCGGACCTCTCACGGGGCGGCACGAGCATCAGATCGGCCCCGAGCTGTTCGGCCAGCTCCAGACGCTTGGGCCACAAGTCGAGAGCCATCACCGGCACCGCGCCGAGACGTTTGGCAAAATACGTTGCAAAGAGGCCGATCAACCCCTGGCCGAGCACGAGCGCGCCGCGTCCGGGCTCGATCTGCCCCAGTCGCACGCCTCGCAGCGATATCGTAGCCAAGTGCGTGTAGACCGCCTTCTCGGACGCCACCTCGTCGGGCACGAACATCATGGGGTGGCCGGCGGCGGCACGCACGTAGCTGATGTGCCCCATGCTCAGCAGAACGCGATCATCAACCTGCCACGACTCGACGCCCTGACCCACCGCCGCGATGCGCCCGACGGCGAGATAACCGGTATTGGTCGGATACCCCCGTTGGGCACGGTGTGTATCGAAGGCCCGCGACATCTCCGTGCCGGGCGAAATCAGTGTCTTCTCGGCGCGAACCACGACCTCTCCCGGGCCCGGCGCGTCGACCGACCATTCTGCGACCTCGATCTTGCCCGGCCCGGTAAACACCACGCGCCGCCCAACGAACTCGCCTGCCATGATTCACTCCTCTTTCGCAATAGCTGACACGCCGAGCTGGCTGCCGGCAATCGACCCACCCTCACGGAATATACGGAAACGCACAGCGATGCTCAATATCGCCTGCTCTCCGACTTGCTTATGTCTAAAAAGTCACCACTCGTGCTCATCCACTCATGCAAGGCTTCGTGCAGCCGCTGCTGAGTGGGGGCAACTTCAGGCTTGCCGACCAGATTCTCTCGCTCCAACGGATCGTGCTCAAGATCGTATAACTCGGCATGGTCGCCCTCGTTATGGATGTACTTATGGGATGCGGTAATTACCCCGCGCTGGAAGCAGGCGCGACCGGCGTTGCCGTTGAACTCACTGAATACCATGTCTCGGGTCTGGCTTTCAGGCCGCTCGACAACGGGTCGAAGCGACATGCCGTCCCCTTCGGGCCAATCGATGCCGAGATAATCGCAGATGGTCGCGGGCAAGTCTACGTGGCTGGTTAGCTGGCTGCGGTGCGAGCCGCTGTCGGTCGCTGCTCCGCCTGGCGGCTTGACCAACAGGGGCACACGGATCGCTTCCTCGTACATACACATCTTCTGCCACATGCGGTGCGAGCCGAGCATCTCGCCGTGATCCGTGGTGAAAATCACCAGCGCGTCGTCCCACAGCCCGCAACGCCACAAGGCCTCGACCACCTGTCCGATGCAATGATCGGCCAGCGTCACCAGGCCCAGGTACGCCGCCCAGACCTGCCGCCACTGCTCCATGGTGACCGTTGCACCCATAAATCCTGGTAAATTCATGAGTTGCGACGCCGGCTGACCCGCGTAGCGCTGGCCCACATTCACCGGCAGCTCCAGCTTCGCCGGATCGTAGAGCGTGTCGTACGGAGCCGGCACGGCCAACGGTGGGTGCGGAGCCCATAGCAGGCACGCCAGGGCAAGCGGCTGACTCGCATCGGCTGACTCGATGAACTCGACCGCCCGCGTGCTCAGGTAGGTGTCAAAGAAATGCTCCGCGGGCAGGGGATGACGACCTGTCCGCGCGCTGGTGTACCAGTCGCAGGTCATTCGCTCATTGATAAACTCCGGGCAGGGCGCTCGGTACTCCGTCAGCTTGGGCTCGGTCAGGCCGCTCGCCTGAAGGTATTCGCTGTAGTCCTGCTTGCCGATGAAGGTCGCCCCGTCGCAGCGCTCCTGCATGGGCGGGTCGCTGAAGATGTGCTGCACGCCGATGTGGGCCAGGTTATACCCCTCGCCCAGCAGTCGCTCGAAGACGGTGGTGTATTCGGGCCGCAACGTGCCGTACTGCCGTTCTTCGGGGATCCAGGTGTTGATCATCGCGCCCGATCGATGGGGATACAGACCGGTGGCCATCGCCGTCCGCGCCGGGACACACAGCGGGCAGGGCGAGTAATGACGGTCGAAGACGACCGATTGCTCCGCCAGGCGGTCCAGATGGGGTGTATCGCACTGACGGTCGCCGTATGCAGCCATCGTGTCGGCCCGCTGCTGGTCGGTCATGATGAGAATTACGTGCGGCTGTTTCGCCATTTTCGGCCTCCGAAGTCCTGCCCCGCCTCGACACGGGGGTTCGCCCGGGCCCCTATGCACGACTTCGGAGTCTAGCGACGCCCTGCCGGCCGTCAATCGTGAGGCGGCCGACCTGCATCGGTCTGCTTACAGGGATATAATCGCAAAAACGAATCCCTGCTGCGTTGTGCAGCGTTGAACTCCGCTGGAAGGCAAAATGGGCAGGAACCTTTTCCAGAAGGTTTGGGATCGGCACCTCGTTCGGATGCTGCCGAACGGCAAGGCCCAGTTGTTCATCGGGGTGCACCTCATCCATGAGGTAACCAGCCCTCAGGCTTTCGCCATGTTGCGCGAGCGAGGGCTCGAGGTGGCCTATCCCGACCGGACGTTCGCCACTGTCGACCACATTATCCCCACCGACACGCGACAGCGTCCCTGGCAGGACCGGCGGGCCGAAGAGATGGTGGTCGCTTTGGAGAACAACTGCCGGGAGTGCGGCATCACGTTCTTCGACGTCGCAAGCGGCTCGCAGGGCATTGTACACATCATCGGCCCGGAACTGGGGATCAGCCGGCCGGGCATCACGCTGGCGTGCGGCGATTCGCATACGTCAACGCACGGAGCGCTGGGGGCGGTGGCGTTCGGCATCGGAACCAGTCAGGCGCGCGACATCCTGGCCACGCAGACGCTGGCTCTGGACCCGCTGAAGGTTCGTCGCATCGCGGTTCACGGCAGGCTCCAGCCGGGTGTATACGCCAAGGACGTGATCCTTCAGATCCTTCAGACCCTGGGCGTCAACGGTGGGCTGGGCTATGCCTACGAGTACGCGGGCGACACCGTCGAGAACATGAGCATCGAGCAGCGTCTGACCATCTGCAACATGTCGATCGAGGGCGGCGCCCGGGCCGGCTACGTCAATCCCGATCAGACGGCGTTCGATTACCTGAAAGGCCGACCCTACGTGCCCACAGGCGACGACTGGGACAAAGCCGTCCAGCGGTGGCGCGACGTGGCCTCCGATCCGGACGCGACCTACGAAGACGAGGTCTCGTTCGAGGCCGCCGCGATCCCGCCGATCGTGACCTGGGGGATCAATCCCGGTCAGTCGGTCGGCGTCGATGAGAAGATCCCCGACCCCGACGCCCTGCCCGAAGACAAGCAGGACTCGGCCCGTCGGGCCCTGAAGCACATGCGGCTGGCGCCCGGCACACCGATCAAGGGCACCAAGATCGACGTGGCCTTCGTCGGGAGTTGCACCAACGGTCGCATAAGCGACCTGCGAGAGGTCGCTCGGCACATCAAGGGCAGGAAGGTCGCGCGCGGTGTCAAGGCGTTGGTGGTACCCGGTTCGCAAAGGGTGCGGACTCAGGCCATGGATGAGGGCCTGCACGAGGTCTTCATAGACGCGGGATTCGAATGGCGCGAGCCGGGCTGCTCGATGTGTTTGGGGATGAACCCCGACAAGCTGGTCGGCGATCAGGTCTGCGCCTCGTCGAGCAATCGCAATTTCATCGGCCGACAGGGCAGCCCGAAGGGGCGGACCCTGCTGATGAGTCCGGCCATGGTGGCGGCGGCGGCCCTGCACGGCGAGGTAGTGGACGTTCGCGAGGTGTTCGACTACGACTCGACAGGCTGACACGATACCAGCCTCAGGGCGAGCAGGAGTGTAAGCAACCGATGGCCCTGCAACCAATCAAGCAAGTTCGCGGCACGGGCGTGTATGTGCCCGGCGACGACATCGACACCGACCAGATCATCCCCGCCCGATTCATGCGTTGCGTCACATTTGACGGCCTCGGCCAGTACGCCTTTTACGACCGGCGTCTCGACCAGAGCGGTGCGAGCCTCGGACACCCCTTGGACGATCCGCGTTTTGCCGGCGCCGGCATCTTCGTGGCCGGCAGGAACTTCGGCTGCGGCTCGTCTCGCGAGCACGCACCTCAGGCGATGTACCGCTTCGGGATCCGCGCCGTCGTGGGCGAATCGTTCGCCGAGATCTTTTTCGACAACGGCATCGCCATGGGCATGCCGTGCGTCAGCGTCGGTCACGACGACGCGCGGCAGATCGGCCAGGCGATCGAAGCCGCCGCAAAGGTCGAGATTGTCGTCGATATCGAAGAACAGATCGTCAGGATTGGCGACCGGTCGATCGGCTGCACGATGCCGGAGAATGGCCGTCAGTCGCTTCTGGCGGGCACATGGGACGCCCTGGAGGTGCTGCTGGCCGGCGCCGATCAGGCCCGCGCCCTCGCCGAGCGCCTGCCCTGTTGAGTTTGCGCCGCCTACCCATCAAACCTCATAAATCCCTCGAACTTGCCGCCGTTGGCGGTTAGATTGCCTAGCCAAGGCGCCCGGTGCGCGGGCTAAGTGAGGACCTGTCACGTTTCACGTTCAAACGAGGAGCCGGTCATGTTGCGCAACGTTGTTTGTGTCGCCGGGATGTTGTGTCTGATTGGGGCGGATTGGGCGCCGGCTGAGCCGACCACCGCTATTCTGCCGGCCACCGCCGACGTAGGAATCACCTCGGTTCGCGGCAAGACGCGATACAGCAACGCGTTGGGCCCGAGCACGGCTATCCGCCAGAACCAGAACTGGTCGGGGTTCGAGGCCAAGACGCTGTTGATGGCCTTCGACGCCGACGCCATCAAGGGCTGGACCGTAAGCAAGGCCCACTTGAATCTCTACGTGGCCAAGGGCGATTTCTACGGGCTGGGCCTGTCTACGGTGCTGGCGCCGTGGAAGGAGGGGCGGACACTCAATTGGACCGAGAGAGCGGGCTCGCCCTGCTGGGACTTCGTGCGCTGTCCCGAGCCCGGCGCCGAGCCCGGCGAGGACAATTGGTGGGCCTGGCCGGGAAGCGCCATCTACAGCGTGAGTTGGGCGCACCCGTCGGCTCGCTACAGCCACGCCGGCCCGCAAGACCTTGTCCGCGCCAAGACCGAGGACGGGCGGTTCGTGCACCTACAGGTGCCGGTCGACCCGGTGATGGTGGAGTCGATGGCAATCGGGGCGTGCTACGGGCTGATCCTGACCGACGACAAAGGACAGGTGACTGAGTCGTACTCGCTGATCGGGCCGGCCTACCCCTACCGCTACAACGAGGCCGAGGACTCCTGGGTCTTCACCAACGACATACAGGAGGAAACGCTTCGCCCGACTCTCGAAGTCGTAGGCGAGGCGATCGACCAGACGCCCCCCGCCGCCCCGGCAGACGTGAAGGTGGCCGAGCGGAGTCCGGGCGACGGAACCATTGTCGTGACGTTTGTGGCACCGGGTGACGACGGTACGACGGGGACGGCCTTGGCGTATGAGGCGGTGTTTTCAGACCTGGAACTCAGCGACGCCAACTGGGACCAGGCCAAACCGCTGCCGCGGTGGTCGCTGCCGCTGCCGGTTGAGGGCGGCAAACTTCAACGGATGCCGGTGTTCACGTTGGCGCCGGGCAAGTACCAGATGGCGGTGCGAGCGGTCGACGAAGCGGGCAACCGCGGCCCCTGCGCAGCGCTGGCTGTTGACGTGCCGGCCATCACCAAACGCCCGCTGGCCAGGACGCCCTACCCATTGCCGGAGGGTGGCGGCGGTGGAGCCGCGGGCATCGACGGAAAACTCAGCGTAGAGGTCTACTCGGACATGGTGAAGGTCGATCCGGTCAGCGGCGGGGTGCTCACGGACGGCGACGAGTATCGCGCCGATACAGAGTTGGCGGTATCCAACACCGTCTGGGGAGCAGGCGACCGGCGGGTATCGCTGAGGGCGGCGGCCAACGAGGTGGCGGCCTTCCAACTGCTGCTGGGCAAGGGCAAGGCGGGCCTGACGAACGTGCAGGTGGCGGTTGACGACCTGGTGGGTTCGGGAGGCAACAAGATCGCCGCCAAGCCGAACGCGCAGCTCTTCCGGCTGTGGTACGTGTGGACCGGGAAGGAGCCGCCGGAAGCGGTCGGCCCGGGTGAGCTGGACGATGCGACGATCCGTCCGTCGGCGTGGCATGGCGACGCCTGCCTGCCGTTGGCCGAGCCGTTCGACACGAGCTTCGACCTGCCCGCAGCCGACAACAACGTGCCCGGCCAGCGATACCAGGCTGTGTGGGTCGACCTGTACGTGCCAGGCGGCACGGCAGCGGGAGATTACGAGGGCACAATCCGCATTTCAGCCGACCAGCTTACCGAGCCGGTGGAGCTGCGGCTGGCGGTGGAGGTGCTGCCGTTCTCGCTGCCGAACAGGCCCAGTTGGGTCGTCGAGCTGAACCGATACCACAGCGTGGTGGGTTGGGCAGGCGTCGACGCCAAGGCCGACCCGCAGCAGGCGCTCGAGACCACGTGGGACTACTACGCATTGGGCCACCAGCATCGCTGCGAGCTGAACGCCCTGCCCTATTCGCACAGCGGGCGCGTCGACACCGACTACATCCCCGAGATGACCGGCAAGGGAGCCGACACGCGGGTGGCTGACTGGTCGGAGTGGGACCAGCGGTTCGGCCCGCTGCTGGACGGCTCGGCCTTCTCGCCCGAGCGCGGCTACGTGGGCCCGTGTGCCAACACGCCGATCACGCAGATGTACATGGCGTTTCACGAGGCGTGGCCCATCTTCCCGGTGAAAGATTACTACGAAGATTACATGGACGTGTCGACGCGCGTCGAGTTCGCCGAGTATGCCAAGAAGGCCCGGCGAGTGGCTGATGCGTTCAAGCCGGAATACAAGGAAGGCTTTGCCAGCGTGGTGCGCCAGTTCTTCGAACACTTCAACGAGAAGGGCTGGACCGGGACGGCGTTCCAGTTCTACTACAACAACAAGTACTACTGGAAGGTGGCCTACTTCGGTGGCATGGGTCGCGGCGGCATCAGCTTCTGGCTGATGGACGAGCCGACCGACTTCGACGACTACGACGCCAACCGCTTCCTGCTGGCGCTTGCCCGCCAGGGATACGAAGCCGCCAAGGCACCCAAGACGCAGGTGCACTATCGCACCGACGTGTCGCAGCCCGAGATGCATCGGGGACTCTGGGACAACGTGTGCAACATGTGGAACTGTAGCGCGATGATGCACTTCGGGCCGACGGCGCACGTGCGGCAGAAATGGATCACCGACGAGTACTACTGGCGCTACGGCGGCGGGCCGGGCGCATCGGCGCCGGCGGTGGCGATGCACCAGAGGCTGCTGTCGTCGTGGGCGCTGGGCACGACGGGCGATCTGCCCTATTGGGACACCTTCCGTGGCCGGGGCAAGGCGTGGCGGGAGGCGGACGATCTGGCGATTTACTACTCGGGGAAGGACTACTGCGGGTCGGGCAAGGACTATCCCGGGCCGATCGCCGGCGTTCGCCTGAAGCTGATGCGCCGCTGCCAGCAGGACATTGAATATCTGCATCTGTTGGCGGGCCGCTACGGTTGGGATCGCCCCACCGTTACGCGGGCGCTGGCGGAGTACTGCGACAATCCCGATGAGCCGGTGTGGACGTTCGAGAAGCTCACGCTGCGGCAGGTGCAGGAGATGCGCGACCGCGTGACCGAGACGATCCTGGGATCGAAAAAGCCCGCCGGCATGTAGTGCCATTGACGACGGGTGGCATCCCGGCGCGCCGGGACGCAGCAGGGTCGTGAGACGCCGGGTGTCCCATTCTTTGCAGATGCAAAGAGTGGGGGATCGCCCAAGGAAGTATGAGGAGTTTGCCAAGTGGATCAGTCGTATTCGCCCCGCATCGTGGGGACGTTGCGCCCCGACTTTCATAGCCTCAAAACGCTGCTGAGTTCGCCGCACTTCGCCGGCAAGACGGGTGAAGACCTCGTCCTGGCGATCTACAACCACTTCACCAGCACCGTCGACGGCACGTACCACTTCTGGCCCAGCGACGAGCGGGCGGGCCATCCCCGCATCCGCCGCAGCGTGACCGACCCGATCAAGCTGGCCAACGCCTACGGGTGGATGATCTGCGGGCAGGTGTCGCACTTTCTGCACGCGCTGTATCGGGCGGCCGGCCTGCGGGCCAGGATGTACGGCGTGCCGGGCCATGCGCTGTGTGAGGTGTTCTACGACGGGCGATGGCACGTGCTCGACGTCGACATGTGGACGTGGTTCCGCACGCCCGCCGGCCACATCGCCAGCCCCTACGAGCTGGCCAGCAACGCGCGGGCCCTGATTCTGGACAACACCAACAAGTCGAACCCGTGCAACCTGCCCGATCGGTCGCTGGAAGACTACGCGAATATGTACGACAAGACCGAAACGGTCGACGGCCACGTCAAGGGCATTCGCCCCGACTGGCGGGTGACGGCGCACAACATGGACTTTCACCTGAGGCCCGGCGAGACGCTGATGCGCTCGCAGAAGCCCCAAGGGCGCTTCCCTATGCCGCAGAACTGGACCGAGTTCAAGCAGAAGTTCGCCCGCGAGTGGAAGCGCCATCCGCGCGAGCGATACGAGCCTTTTCGCACCTACGGCAACGGGAAGTGGACCTACCAGCCGAAGCTCGGCGCCGCCTACGCCGACTTCGAGCTGGGCGTGTGGCAGTATAGCGGCGTGACGCAGGACGAGTCGGGCCTGGTCGGTGCGGGGCAGGCCACGTTTCGCGTGCAGTCGCCCTACCCGTTCTGCGGCGTGCCGGACTGGAGCGACGACGCCAGGATCGTGCGCAACGACGGCGCGTGGCTGTCGGCTGCCGGCAGCGGACCCATCAAGGTGCAGGTGACCGACGCCGAGGGCGCGTGGCAGACGGTGCTGGCGGCCGATGGGCGGCTCGACGACCGGGTCGATATGACCGACCTGCTCGACTCGCGCTATGAATGCTTCGTGCGGCTCGAGCTGGGCGCCGGCGCGAGGCTGGAGCGGTTTCGCTTCGAGGGCTATGTGATGACCGCGCCGCTGACCATCCCCCGGCTCGTCGAGGGCGACAACGCGATGGAGCTTCGCTCCGGCGACAAGCACGGCCTGACCACCGTGCCGTGGTCGGATGCGATTGATTTTCGCAGCAGCGCCGATCTGGCCGCACGCTGGGAGCGGGCCGACAACGCCCGCGTCGAGCCGCACAAGGACGACTGGCAGAAGATCAGCCCCGAAAAGCCCGACTCGCCGGTGAGTGTGACGTATCGCTTCGACGCCCCGCCGGGTCGGCGATTTGCCTGGGCCTACGTGCTGGCGATCGTGGGCGAAGGGCCGACCGATCAGCCACCGCGTAAGGCTATGTTGGAATACAGCCTCGACGGCAAGCGCTTCAAGCCGCTGGCCGAGATCGACATCAGCAACACCGAGATCCAGTGGGATACCACGATCGACGGTGAGGTTGTGTTTGTCGAGTCGGTGGCCGGTGCCTCCGCGCAGCCTGTTGCAGCGACCGGCCGTGAGCCTGTCGAACGCGCTTGCTTGGTACCTGTCGCACGGGCCGGTGCCGAGCCTGTGGAAAGGGTTTGGGTTCGCCTCACCAGCGCTACGCCCATCGGCGGGGTAGAGTTTTACGGCCACCTGGCGGCCGCCGAGCATGCATCACTGCCCGTGCAGGTCACACATCGCTGGCGCGACGATGAAGACCAGCGCGAGTTTACGACGCCGCCCGGCGCGACGCGCTACACGATCACCTGCGGTGCGAACCCGCGCGAGCACACGATTGAGATGCGGGTGGGGTCGGTGCAGCGGTGACTTCATACTCGCTGACGCAGTACAGGCGCTGCAGTCCTAAGCCACTCCGAAAGTTAGCGATGGTCTTCAGATTTGATCGCGTCGGGATTGATAGTTTCTGTATCCCCGGACACATTTACATATGGAATGTACTCATCCTCTATTTCAAACCACCGGTACACCTCTCGCACCAATAGATACGCGACCTTTCCGGGTTCCAACGGCATTCTATCATGCTGTATCTCAAACCACTTGTCTGTCTTGGGTGCCGCGCACGCGTCGTGCGGACCGAGGTGGTTAGCAAGCGGGCCTGGGCCCAGCCGCAGAGGAGGTGTCCCAGGCATGTTCTTGATGTGCAGCCCAAATACGGAGCCAGAGACCCCTGTGGACACCAGCCCGAATATCTGAGCTGCCAGAAGGACAAAGGTGTATGCTGACTCAACCAACACTAATTGGTTGATAAGTAACGAGTCTTGCCCCTCCCGCTCTTGTGTTGCCCAACAAAGGAAGTCCGCGTCTCCACCGGCGACGAATATCAAAGTCCCGTCTCGCCACAACCCAAGCGCCCGACCTGCGTTGACGGCGCAGCGAGCTTCTCCTTCCTTAATCTGCGGGTCCCCTCCCGTGCCCACCGTAAACCCGTGCGGCCTCAGCCGAGGCGGCTTTCTCAACAGGTGTACTACCTCACTGTCGCGCTCGGTGAACAGCCCGGGAATTTCAACTGGCTCTAGCGGGGTCGCCTGCAAAACGTAGGCGGGCTGTGAAGCGAGGGCAGCCGCATCCAACAACTGTTCTGCCCTTCTTCTCAGCTGCTCACGACGACTCTGCGCACTGACCTTCTTCTGTTCGTTGTCAACTAGTTCATGTCGTCTGCGGTCGCTCTCTTCGCGTGCTCGTCCAAATCGCCCCTCGCGTATCAACGCGTGTATTTCCTGGACGCGCATTGGGCGTACGCATGCGAACGTGCGTACAGCATAGCCGAAAAGCAACTCTGTGAGCTTGCCACAGTCATTCACCCCTGCCTGCACCATAAGATATGGGTTCAGAGTGTGGGGCTCGGCATCTACCCAGATGGCGCCGAGGCCCTTCCCTGGGTCGTCAGGACTATCGTACCATTGGATATCCACGGCGGGCGCGGGGTAAATCCACTGGTGCAGGACATCGTAGTATACGTCGCTGTCCATCCGCGACCGAGGAAACGGGTGCACCTTTATCACCTCGTCACCTAAATGCGTCGGACTTCTCTTCGTCTGCAGACCGATGACGATGACACCACCCTGGGCGTTGATCATCGCGCTCACATCCTTCGCCAACTCCAGCTTCTGCCTCGCGTCCTCCAGACGATACGGCTCCTTCTTGGCTTCGAAGTGGATGCTCTCTACGGTGCCTCGGAGATCCGAGAAACGCCTGCTCTGTAGCGATTCGCGAATGTCTGCTCCACTGAGTTCCATCGTGTGGACTCCGCCAGGTGGAACGTTTCCAGGTGCGGGCGCGCGTGCGATCGGCGCTACGTTCGATCATTCCCGGTTCCGGTCCCTCTTCCCAGGGCGTACCCCGAACTGCGCTGCGCGCCACGACCAGCATCAGGATTATGGACGATCCGAAAGTCGAGTGCAAGACGGCGGAAGTTCTTTTCTGGAGGTACGGCGGGGGCGGATCAGCCGGCTGGTGGGGTGGGGTTCCAGCATGGCGGCAGAACCCGTGGGACACGCCGGGCGGATGGTCAGTCCCCCAGGCCCACAGGACCCGGGGCACCGGAGTCCCCCGCGGCGGGTGATCCCCCACCCTTCGCTTCGCGAAGGACGAGGCACCCGGGGATCGACTTTCACTGCAATCAGTCCCCCACGTCCAGAGGACATGGGGCACCCAAAGAGTAGATAGCAGTCCCCAGGTCGAGAGGGGTTCGACTGCGCTCAGCCTAGGCACTTTCGACTGAGCTCAGTGCATGGACCCGGGGCACCCGAGCACTGCTCGAGAGCAGTGGCACACTCCACACGGACACCGATGGTGGATTAGCGCGGGGGTGGCGCCTATTGTCGGGGTGGACGCTTACGGCAGGAGGCGAGGTATGCGAGCTATCGGGCGGATAGCGATATGGGTGTGGATGCTTGTCTTGATCGGGGCGTCGACAGCGTGGGCGCACAAGCCGATCTTCAGCGATGGCTCGGCTGACGATGCCGACTCAGCCATCCAGATCGACGATGTCACCATCTCGCAGGTAACCTATCACGAGGTCACCGAGGGCGCAACCCAGGTGTGGCTGACGTTCGAGGGGCAGGCCAACTACGTACTGACCGTCCAACTCGGCGTGCCGTTCATCGAGCGGCTGGCCGACTTTCGCCCGGCCGTGGTGGTGGTCGGTCGATACCTGACCGAAGCCGACCTACCGCTGGAGGTGCCGCCCGGTATGGGTGCGGCTGTCTGGACGACCGACGACGTGGCCGAGCCCGAGTTCTTCCACGAGCCGTTCACGGGCACCGATTCGTGGATCCTCGGTGAATTTCAGCTAGCCCTGCCGGCGACGGGTCGCTACTACGTGGCGGCTTACGTGCCCAGCGGCGAGACGGGCAAGCTGTGGGTGGCGGTGGGCGAGCGCGAGCAATTCGGGCTGGAGGACATCCTGTCGCTGCCGGCGGTCATCGCGCGCGTGCGCGAGTTTCACGAGGTGCCCATCGAACGGGAGCCCTGTATGGTGGCGATGGTGGCTGTGTGCGGTGTGGGGGTGGTGGGGTTGCGCTTCGTGACGCGTCGGGGCGGGTAGACGAAGTTATACACCCAGAGAAATGTCGTCCCCCTACTTCCAGACGACCCCGGGGCACGCGTACCCGAAAATTCGTGTCCCGGACGTCCAAAGGACATGGGGCACCCACTGGACACGCTCGAAGTCGCTGACCGGAAGGATACCGGGCACCCATGAGAATGTCCTTGTGTAGGCCGCACGAGCAGCGGATAATCATGTTGAGCGGGCTGGGCGGTCGGGGCAAGGCCGTCACATGTTGATTGTCGGGAGACGTACTGTTTTCGCGTATCGGGCTGGGAAGGCGGTACTGGTGCAAAGGGCGCTCA
The DNA here is from genome assembly GCA_035530655.1 of Phycisphaerae bacterium. GTDB lineage: Bacteria > Planctomycetota > Phycisphaerae > UBA1845 > DATKUK01 > DATKUK01. Next base: position 21,876 of record DATKUK010000102.1, on the reverse strand, counting down.
TTGCTTGCGGGCACTCGTGCGCGGAGAGCACATGAACATCAGTCCCCCACGTCTGGAAGACATGGGGCACCCGCGGGCACTCGTGCGCGGAGAGCACATGAACATCAGTCCCCCACGTCTGGAAGACATGGGGCACCCGCGGGCACTGATGCGCGGAGAGCACATGAACATCAGTCCCCCACGTCTGGAAGACATGGGGCACCCGCGGGCACTGGTGCGCGGAGGGCACATGAACATCAGTCCCCCACGTCCAGAGGACATGGGGCACCCGAACACTCAAGGGCAGTTCCACAAGGAGAGCGACGAATGAAGAAGATCAAGCGACTCATCGTTGGGTTGGTTGTGCTTGTGGTTGTCGTGGTCGTGGCGGCGCTGCTGTGGATCGATCACATAGCCAAAGCCGGCGTGGAGACGGGGGCGACCTATGCGCTGGGCGTGAACACCACGGTCGACAGCGTCGACGTGGGCGTGCTGACCGGCGGCGTGGAGTTGGCGGCGCTGAATGTGGCCAACCCGGCAGGTTATGGGGCCGACCACTTCCTGCGACTGGGCGAGGGCAAGGTGGCTGTATCGCTCGGCTCGCTGATGGGCGAAACGGTGATCCTGCCCGAGCTGACGCTGGCGGGCATCAGCATGAACCTCGAACGCCGGGGCGGCAAGGGCAACTACCAGGTGATCCTGGACAACCTCAAGAAATTCGAGTCGCAGGAGGCGGCCGAGCCGGAGCCCGACGAGCCCAAGCAGGGCAAGAAGTACGTGATCGAGAAAGTCGACATAAGCGACGTCCAGGTGCAGATCGAGCTGCTGCCGATTGGCGGCGACGCGACGCGGCTTCCCGTTCGCATCGAGCGTATCGAGCTGAAGAACGTGGGGTCGGACTCCGAGAGCGGCGTGTTGCTGTCCGAGCTGACCGGCATCTTGATCCAGGCGTTGCTCAAGTCGGTGGTGGACAAGGCCGGCCCGATGCTGCCGGCTGACATTCGCCGCGAGTTGGCGTCGGGCTTGGCGGGGCTCAAGGGCATGCAGGGAACCGCAATGGCGGTCGTGGGCCAGGTCACAGCCGGCGCCGGTGAGACGGTGAAGGCGGCCAGCGAAGCCGCCAAGCAGATGACCGACGAGGCGGGCAAGGCGCTCAAGGACAGCGTCGGTGGGTTGCTCGATTCAGGCAAGAAGGAAGAGAAGTAGGCTCTGTCTGAGGAACCGGTTTCTTCCGACTGTGCGCCGTTTGAACACTGGCTGGCAAGCAGCCAGTGGCACCCCAAGAGACCACAAATGGGTTTTGGGGCCAAAGCGTGACAGTCGCCGAAGTGAGTGTATTGGGTACGGTGGCTCCGACAACGGGGGAGGACTCTAACGTTGCGGCTATCACGCGAGATTCGAGCGCACGCAGAACGCCTGGCCACCGCCCCGCGCGACGAGTTGGGGCGCTGGGCCAGGTTTGCACGTTTCCATCTTGAGTTGTGGCGCTTCTGTGGCAGGCGATTGTGGGAACACAACGTGATGGCCATGAGCGCGGCGCTGTCGTTTCGCACGATCTTTGCGATGATCCCGACCCTGGTGTTGATGGTTCTGATACTCAAGTCGCTGGGGGTCCTGGCAGACGGCAAGCAGAGCCTCCGCACGGTTCTGGCCAATTCCGGCTTTTCGCAGATTACCGTCGTCCAGGAAGCGCAGAGCGAAGAGGCGACGGCGGCGTCGAAGCCGTCGCGCGAAATCAACGTGGCTGAAGAGATCGAGCGGCTGGTGACGCGGGTCGAGATGAAACTATCGCTTCGCCGCATCGGCCCGGTGGGCGTGGTGCTGCTGGTGTGGACGGCCATCACGCTGCTGACCACGATCGAGCGCTCGCTGAACCGCATCTTCGGCGCCCAGCGGGCGCGGGCGCTTACCCGCCGCCTGTTGCTCTATTGGTCGGTGATCACACTCGGCCCGCTGCTTTGGATCGCCGCGTCCTATGCGGGGGGCCAACTGCGCGACGCCGTCAGTACCGTAACGGGCGTGTCATGGCTGCTGGGGGCCGTCGGCTGGGCTTCGCCGATCGTGGTGGGCGTGCTGGTCGTGGCCGCGATATACGAACTTCTGCCCAACACGAGCGTGGGATACCGGGCGGCTATCGCCGGGGCACTCGTGTCGGTGCCCATCTGGCTGCTGGCCAAGTGGGGGTTTGGCATCTACGTGTCGAAGTTGGTGGCGACCGGCAATCTCTATGGCGCGCTGGGTTTGCTGCCGCTGTTTCTGGTCTGGCTGAACCTTTCGTGGACTATCTTCCTGTTCGGCGCGGAATTGGCCAACGCCGCAGCCAACCTGTCGAACTTGCAGGTTGCCGAAGCCGCGTCTGATACGCACGTCAGACCCGCCGAACTGCTGGCTGTGACGATCGCCGTGGTCCAGCCCTTTCACTACGGGCAAGGCCCTGTGGGCGCCGCGCAGATCGCTGCACGCCTCGCCCTGCCAAGGGATAAGGTTGACGTGCTGCTCGACCGCCTGACATCGCTGCAATTGCTCTGCGCGGTGGAGACCGAAGACGGGATAGCATTCGTACCGGCCCGGCCCGCCGACAAGATACGACTGGGCCAGATTCTCGACGTCGACGATCAACCAAAGTGGACCGCCGCCCTGCCTGAGGGCCAGAGCACGCTGGCAACCATCGTCGACCGCGCCTGCGCGACGGCCGCATCGGCCCTGCAATCGCGCACCCTGGCAGACGTCATCGACGACGAGGGCCGCCGGTAACCAGCACGACTGTTCAGGTGGAGCGCCGCCGGTCCCGGTATCATAAGCCCTAGGCCATCCAGTCACATCCATTCGCTACCGCTGATTTACGATATGCGGTCTCCGCTCGGTTCGAGCACGACGGGTGGGCGACGCTCGCCACCTTTCTCGATGTCCGACGTAGTCCTGGCTAATTGGGCGGGCGCCACGTTTGTCTTGATGCCGTGGGCAACGACCCGCTCGAGCACGTCAACCACCTGAGCGTCATAACCGTTACATCCGTCGGCCCGTAACTCCGCAACCGCCTCGCGCCACGCAAGCGCCGGCCTCATCTCGTCGCCCTGAGTGAGATCATCGTAGGCCCGCACCACGTGGATGATCCTGGCTCCGATCGGACCGCGACTGGACGAAGTGCCTCTGTCGTCTACCAAACAGTCGCACGCCGAAACGTCCTGACTCAGCAGGATCGGCACGGCTCCGCGAAGGAGCGAGCCGAGCGAGCGAACCAGGTCGACGCCGTCGATCGTTTCATGGCTGGTTGCATGCGGGCCGGACTCCACGACGTCAACCGCCCGCGTGACGAGCTTGGCAGTGACCTCGATCTTGCCGATGTCACCCAGTAGAGCCGCCACGCGGATGTCCTCGACATGTGCAGCGGGCAATCCCATGTCTGTACCGACCAGGTGACAAAGTTCGGCAACGCGGGTGGAACGGGCCTTTAATGCCGGGTTGGCGCTTTGCAGATATCGCGAGAGCACCTCAACCACCGCCGCATAGGCCGCGTGCAGCTCCGCCATTTTGGCCGCTGCGTCGTCGCTGAGCGTGCCGACCAGCAGGGCCGTCAGCCCCAGGACAGCGGCCCATACCACGATGGTCAGACCGGCAGCCAACGGTGAGCTTCCCACCTCAAACCCAGCCAGACTCAACGCCGCCACGACCGAAGCCGACAGCACACAGAACAGCGTCAGCACGCCGGCCGACTGCCGGCCTAGGAAGAACCCGGCCAACACGACGGGAAGATAGTACAGATTCAGAACCACCATCTTGCCGCCCTGCATCTGATAACACAGGCAGGCCAACCCGATGGCGAGTACAAGGAGCATCAGCTCGAGAATCAGTTTCTCCCGTTTCGTGCGTTGTCGGATCATCTGCTCGTTCCTTTAGATCTACGGCGAGGTGTCTATCTGCATGCCGTCGCAGTCCCGAACAATCACTGCGGCCGTCTCACACTGGCTCGGCCACCAGGGCTGGCGTTCGTACTCCGGCCGCGACTTGCGACCGATCCTCCACAGGCCCATCGATGGCGAGAGGCGGCGACTCAGCGGCGGCCCCATACTGTCGGGCGATTTCGCTAAACCGCCTCTCCACCTTCAGAAACACCGCCACAAGCGATGGGTCAAACTGTTTGCCGCCCTCGTCCCGGATGATGGCGACGCAACGCTCGTGCGATCGGGCGGTCTGGTATACGCGGCCGGCAGACATCGCATCGTATGCGTCGGCGATGGCCACGATCCGGGCTGCAAGTGGGATCTGCTCGCCAGCCGAGCCAATCGGGTATCCCGTTCCGTCCCAACGTTCGTGGTGGCACAGCGCGATTTCGCGAGCCATCTGAAGGAAATTCGATGATCCCAGGCGGCGTTCGATGTTCCGTAGGCACTGCCCGCCGATGGTTGTGTGCGTCTGCATCGTAAGGCGTTCGTCGTCGGTGAGCGCGCCAGGCTTCCGCAATATCGCATCGGGAACACCCACCTTGCCGATATCGTGAAGCCCGGAGCTGACCTCGATCAGGCGGGTGAAGACAGGCGTTACACGGTGTCGGTATCGCGGCTCTCGCATCAACGCCGAGGCAAGCGTCGACGCGTAGAAAGACATGCGGTCCAAATGGTCGCCCGTCTCGGGATCGCGCGAGTCGGCCAGTTTCGCCAGGCCCAGGATTACCGCGTCCCGCGTGCGTACCAGATCCTGAATCTGCTGGAGGCTTTTCGTCTCCGCCCGCTCGGCCTCGCGCTTGAGCCCGGTGTATGTGGGCGTGAGTATCACGTAGGCCGTTAGGCCCATCACGCCGCACGACCACAGTAACGTCATGATGCCTGCAACCAGAAGGGTCCGCCGAATCACCGAACCGCTCACCCCGCCGACGTTCGCGCGATGGACAAGCAGTTGCGTTCCGTCCGACCGGATCGCATAGGCCAAGCCAAGATGTCGACCTTGCGGCAGCAAGAGCGAGCCGCGCGTCGCGCTGCCCGCACCAGGTAAGTCGCCGGGCGCCGGAAGCCATGCACCCGCCAGGCTGCCGACAGCGCCCTGTTGCCCCCCGAGGCCGGCCGCGCATGACGTAAACAGAACGTTCCACTTCGCATCCACGTAGGTCGTGTAACACGTTCGAAGCGGCTCGGTGTGCTGTAGCGATGTCAGCAGCCGAACAACATCTTCGTCGCCCCAGCCCGAGCCCGCCCGTTTCAGGCTGTCCAACTCGGCTAGCACATAGTCACCAACGTTCGCCAGGTCCGACCACGCCTGCTGTTGGGCGGCATGCTCCAGGGACACGGTCACATAGCAATAATGGATATACAAGCCGACCATGACGCAGGCCGACAGCGCAGCCACCAGTAGACAAAAGCCCCTTGTGGGCGTGCTCATCGAGTCCCCAATCAGCTTTCACGCAGCCGCCTGGGAATCGGCATGCGCAGCGTCCCTGGCGCGTGGCGACGGGCGCCCTGGCTGTACTTCGGGAGTTCCCACAGTTTACTTGATATGTTCCTGTACCGCCGACACAGCACCCGTCCCGCGCCTCTGTACTATCGGACTCCGGCTCGCCGGATACCCCGTCAACTGCCGGGTGGCCCGCGTCCTTCTCTGTGCCTGGGCGAGGCGATTCGCAGCTATGGCGCTGCGCTTCGGTTGTGTGAGGGCAGGATGAGGTGGCGGCGTCGGTGCCCGATCCTTGCGCCGGCAAGGGCGGGACATCGACGGTGCAAACTTGACCAGCTACGGGGGCAAGGACTACGATTACGACCTGCTGGGGCGCCTGACGTCCGCCGGACGCCGCGCGTCTTCGCTTGAAGGTGCCACCCAACGGAATCTCTGGCCGCTCTCACCCCACTGCAAAGACGCGTGTGTACGACTGGGCGAGGCGGGATTCGAACCCGCACGAGCCCTAAGGCTCAAGGGATTTTAAGTCCCTAGCGTCTGCCATTCCGCCACTCGCCCGGCAACCAGCCACCCGCCGGCGGCGACTGACACAGCGAACAACCCACCCCCGAAGGGCCGGGCCGCCCGTTCACACCGAAATCGTACATCATTCGCCCACGTCTTGCACGAGGGGGCGGCCCGCCCTTTTAAGGGGGGCCGGCACGATGAGGGCCTCGACCCTTCGTACCGCCCACACGATCCATCAAGCGGTGGTTGGATCGTCGAATGTCCCGCCGCTAAGGGAATCGGCCACCCGCTGCGCACTCTCACAACGGCAGGCTACGGGGGTGTCGGCATCGCTCGATTGACTGGGTTTGCAGGCGAGCCTATCATCGGCCAGTGACGTAACAGCAGGCCAGGCCCGCGCCACACCGCTTTTGGGAACGATTCCGATCATGAGCCGACCCAACACACTTGGCCAACTTCGTGACAGCGGCTACCGACCCCGATCGGTCAAGGACGAGCTGCGCGAGAACCTCATCGACAAGCTGCGGAAAGGCCAACCGCTCTTTGAAGGCATCATAGGATACGACGACACCGTCATTACCCAGCTTGTCAACGCCATCCTCAGCAAGCACGATGTGCTCCTGCTCGGCCTTCGAGGCCAGGCCAAGAGCCGCCTGCTGAGAATGCTGCCGAATCTACTGGACGAGTACACGCCCACGGTCGCGGGCTTCGAGTTGTACGACGACCCGTTGCAGCCGCAGTTCAAACAGGCCCGGCAGATCGTGGCTGAACAGGGAGACAACACGGAAATCCGATGGGTTCATCGCGACGAGCGCTACCACGAGAAGCTGGCCACACCCGACGTCACCATCGCCGACCTCATCGGCGAGATCGACCTGGTCAAGCATGCCGAAGGCCGCTACCTGGCCGACGAATCGGTGATGCACTTCGGGCTCATTCCCCGCACCAACCGAGGCATCTTCGCCATCAACGAGCTGCCCGACCTGCCGCCCCGCATCCAAGTAGGCCTGTTCAACGTGCTGGAAGAGCGCGACGTGCAGATTCGCGGGTTCCCGATCCGCCTGCCGCTCGATGTGATGCTGATCTTCACTGCCAATCCGGAGGACTACACCAGCCGGGGCCGCATCGTCACGCCCCTGAAGGACCGCATCGGCGCGGTCATCTGCACCCACTATCCGCAGACGGTCGAGGACGCGATCAAGATTACCGAACAGAACGCCTGGCTCGACCGGGACAACGGGCAGTATCGCATCGAGATTCCCTCGTACATGCGAGAGATCATCGAGGAGACCGTGCGACTGGCGCGATCCAGCCCGCACATCAACCAGAGCTCGGGCGTGTCGGTGCGTACCAGCATCGCCTGCGCCGAGACCATGGTCTCGAACGCCGAGCGGCGCGGCGTGCTCTTCGACGAACCGGTGGTCGTGCCCCGGATCAGCGACCTGTCGAACCTGGCCGCCAGTTGCCGCGGCAAGATCGAGCTGATGCTCGCCGACGACCCCGACACCGAGGACAAGCTGATCGCCTCTCTGCTGGGCGAGGCCGTCAAGAACGTCTTCGAAAACTACTTCGATCTCGATCGGCTCGGCGGGGTGGTTCAGGCTGTCAGCGAGGGTAAGGCCATCGAGGTGGGCGACGATGTGCCGAGCGCCGATTTGGTGCGCAGCGTGTCGGCTGTTCGGGGGCTCAAGAAAGCGGCGGCGGGTCTCTGCAAGGCCGCCAAGCTCGACCCCGACCAGCCGAGCCATCTCGCGTCGGCCGCCGAATTCATCCTTGAAGCGCTGCACGTGAGCAACCAGTTGAGCAAGTACGCGTACCGCCGGCGCACCTTCTATAAGCGCTAGACGCTTCATGCGGGCCGCCGTCGGCGAAGAAGGGCCGAGCACAAGCCATGAGATTTCGATACACCGAATGGGACGGCTCCGAGTTTCCCACCCAGGACAAGCTGAAGCTGTTCGACCAGATCATGGACTTCGTGCTGGCCTACGGCGACGAGGCTCTGCAGGCCCTCGATCAGCTCGAGATCGACGAGGATCAGCAGAAACTGCTTGAGCAGCTCATCGACGAGGGTCTGCTCGAGAAGATCGCCGGCCGGTGGCGACTGACGCCCAAAGCAATCCACGCCATGCAGCGCAAGGCCCTTATGGAGGTCTTCCGCGACCTCAAGCCCGGCTATCGCGGCGGTCACGAAACGCCAAGGTCGGGTCAGGCCGGCGAGCGCATCGAAGACACCAAGCCCTACCAGTTCGGCGACCCGGTCAGTGACATCGAATCGGGCCAGACGCTCCGCAACGCGCTGCACCGTACGGGCACGGGCCTGCCGATCCGCGTGGGCGAGAGCGACTTCGAGGTCTACAAGACGCAAAGCCTCACATCGGTCAGCATGGTCATTTTGCTCGACATGTCCGGGTCGATGGCGAGGTATGGGCGGTTCTTCCAGGCCAAGAAGTGCGCCATGGCCATGCACGCCCTGCTCAGGCAGCGGTTCTGGATGGATACGGTCGACGTGGTGGGGTTTCACTCGACCGCCACGGTCATTCCCGAGCACAAGCTGCCGCTACTGATGCCCAAACGGGTAACCATCTTCGATCCCCAGGTCCGCATGCGGGTGCCGCTGTCCAAGGCCGAGCAGGCTCCCCAGCACTTCACCAACCTGCACATGGGCCTCATGACCGCTCGCCGCATCCTTGCCCGTCGCGGCGGCGAGAATCGTCAGATCTTCATCATCACCGACGGCGAGCCGACGGCCCACCTCCAGGGCGACTACCTGTATCTGCTGTACCCGCCGGATGAGGCCAGCGCCGTCGCCACCCTCAAGGAGGCCATGCTGGCCGCCAAGCAGGGCATCCGCATCGCCACGTTCGCCCTCATTGACGACTATTACTACATGGATTGGGTGGGGTTCGTAAACCAGTTGACCAAGCTGACCCGCGGTGTGGGCTTCTACTGCGCCAGCGGCGATTTGGGCAACTGTATCATGGAATCGTACCTGGCCGGCAAGAAGACCAAGACCTACCTCGCCTAGGACGGATCGTCCGTCTCGCTCGGGTCCCATGCGTAAGTGTGCCCCGCCGCGGCGGGTTCTTGAACAGTGTCTTTGCTGATTGTTTTGGTTGCCATGCCCACGTCCCGACGTACGTCGGGATTGCGTGGGCATGTTTTCTGCGGATGCGAATTCTCCGGTGGCATGCCCACGTCTTGCGCTGAGCGAGCAGCGCGAGTTGAAGCGCCGCTGTTCACGGTGAGCGACGTCGAACCGTTGCGTGGGCATGTTTCAGCATGGGTGCCCCATGCCGGCGTGGGGGACAGATGCCGCGTAACATGATGTGGTGGGTCCACGAAGCCCTATATACCCGGTCCACAACGTAGGGCGTGTCCCGGCGCGCCGGGACACGCCCTACGCCTACATCGCCTAATACAGGAGTCCCCATATAGGATAGCCACCAGGAATGCCTGCCCACCGGGGGTGTTCCCTACGGCAAGATGCTGGTCCCATCTGATTCGATGTCGTCAAGTTCGCCCTCGAAGTAGAACGCGTTGGAAATAACGAATTCGATATTGATCCGATCGCAGCGAATGAGACACCCATCCGAAGGCGTCTTGTCTTGTAGGTGACCGTCATCCTGGTGGCCTCAATCAAGCGAGAGAAAGGATCGCCAGCATCTCCCGCACGATAGCGCGATGCTCCGATGGCGAGACGTTATGGAATTCCGTCAGCTGGTCCCTCATTTCTCGCAGATGCCGTCGCAACTTCGGGAATGATTGGCTCTTGAGCAGCATCTTGAACGCGGCGACGGTGTGTCCGCCACAGGAGGAAAGCAGTCCCGCCTCCAGAAACAGCCTAGCTTTCTGCTGGTCGTCAGCCAGCTGGATAGCCGCCTCAAACCATAGGTGGGGAAACTCCCAGTGCCAATCCCCTCCGTGCCTACATTGAAGTTCCAGAAGCCCGTCAATGAGGGCATCCAACGCGTGAGCTGGCAGCGCCTCCCAGCAACGGCGTCGCCACTGCGAATCACAGAGATTCTTCCACACAAGCTCGTCGATTGGCGCTTCAGCGAAACACATCGCGCGGAGAATCCTCACGATGTGAGCGGAGCGATCATCATGAGCTTCCGGCAACTCAGAGAGTGCCTTCTCAATGCCCTCGGGGCTGGTTAACACCGAGGTCATGGCAAGGAGTCCCTGTAGCCCTTCCTTATTGGGTGTATCCGACTGTAGGGCGTCAGCGTACTGTTTCGCGAGCCCATGGATTGCCTTGTCCCATTGCCAAACAGACCGCCCCTCCGATGAAACAACTGTCAGCCCGGCGAGCAAGCAGACTCCAAAGGCTTGGGCAATGGTCTCACGCTGCTCAGTAGAAGCCGTTGTCAAAGGCAAGCCACCGACACGCTCCCCCAGAGAGCAGAGCAACGCCACGCCCCACGGAGAGACATCCCGATGGGTCACGTATCTAGCCGCATCGCCGCGAATTGCAGGACGCACCAGGAGCCACAACCGCTCCTCGTTGTCGATCCTTTGCGTGAGCGTTCGCCGCATCCACTCCCACGTTCGCTGTTCGCCGTTATGCCCGCTCGGTATGTGGGTTTCAAGGGACTTGGCAACCTTCGTTGCTGCCCACCAAGAGATAGCAACAAGTCGCCCTGGATCATAACCGCGCGAGCGAAGCTCAAGGTATTCAAGATAGTACTTAGCCAGCCAAGCTCGCAGCTTCCATGGTTGGGCGAAGTCGGATTCGTAGGCGCTACGGAGGCAGAGCGACGCAATGCCTGCAGTCCGCGCCCAGAACTCCGACTCTTTCGAGGGTGGAATCATCTCAGGGCAAGCAATGAGGGCTTGGCATGCGTGATATGAACGCAATGGATCCTGACGACCCTCAGCCCACGCCCAAAGGCAATCCCACACTTCTGCGGGGGCCATCGTCCTGTCCGCAAGAAACTCTCGGAGCTGTGTTCCGAGATCCAGCGGCTCCGCCAGCGGCAGGTGTCCGGCCGTCTCATAGTAGCGATTCAAGAGATCGCTGAGAGAGGCGGGGCGATCCAGCTTACTGCGCAGCCATACGAGGCCGTCCGGGCCTGACAGAAGCTGTTGACCATAGTCCTCTACTGATGTTAATGAAGGCAGTTGAGGCTCGAAGACCATAGGCCACGACCCCCGAATGCCATCTTCGAAGCGCATGGCAAGCGACTGGTCGAGCCCAGCCAAGTTTACGAGGAAGTCGCCCCGAAAGGCCTTGATGATGCGACCCGCTGCTGTGCCCCATACCCGGGAGTCCTCTGTGGCGACCTCACGCTCATGTGCCTTCAGCGTGGCGCCCGTAGCGGGCGAATACACGCTGGCGCCCCCCTGTGACTCGACCAGAAATTGGTAGACGGGCTGGCGCAACTGCGGGTCCGGGATGGCAAGCAACTCAGGAACGAACCGAACATGCGCGACTCGATGTTGATGGGATTCCCACACGAAGGCGAACGGGCCTGGTGGGGAAGGAATCCGTTCCTCGGAAGCCTCATCAATCAACGCCTGCAGCTCCTCGCGACTCGTCGGGGCGTCGGAGAAGTGGATCTCGCCTATACCAAGTCTCAAGGCGGCCAGAGCTACCGACGGCGGCAGTTCCCCCAGGTCATCGAAAGCAATGCGGATGATCCGCAATCCGATCTGTTGACGGACTACGTCGTCACTTTCGCCGGCGATGCCGGGTACTGCGTCCAAGATTCGCGCGATAATTTCTGCGAACTGGTCCTCACGGAGGCCCATGGAGTTGATCACGCTTCCAACCGCGCATCGTGCGCGATCCGCGTCCTTAGCACACATCGCGCTTGTGAGTGCGTCCGCAATTACTATTTCGGGACCTATTGCTGCCAGCGTGGCTTGTTGTTGGTCATGAAGAACGGAGGGGGGACCAGGAAGGCACGTGCGCATAGCCCACGCGGTCAATTCGGCGGCCCGGCCGTCGTTGTCCCTATTGTGGTCCCAGACGGCCATCGCGAAACTAACCACTGTCTTCAGCCATTCGAGGTACAGCTTCGCCGCCATGGATATCGGTGGTTCAACGTCCTCAGGCCCGCCTAGTAGTCCCGGATCCCTCATGCAGTCATGGACGTAGCCAGCCACCTCATGCAATTGGCCGCGCGATTCACCCGCGTCACTGGGGCCAGCCACCGTCAGCAACACATCGACAGGCGGAAGGACGAATCGGTATCGCCACCTCATGAGTGACGAATACGCCGAGGCGAGAGTTGCTTTGCTAATGGTCCCACCATCGGCCATCGCTTCTAGAAGTACTTCTGTGCTGAAAAAGGGAATACCCCTCCCTTGAGGAGCGTTCTGCACAACCACGTGGCAGGCACGATCGTCGGCAAGAAGAGCCAGCCCCTGATCCATAGCGGTGTTCGCAGCTGAAAACGCATAAACCCTTTCACCATCGCGGTCGATCGCAGCAGTGCTCGCCGGCTTCGGTGGTTGCGCGAACTCGAACTGCGGATGTTTTTGGATTAGTTCAGCTAGTTCACGATGCCATTGCGCGACCTCGCCCGTAGCATGGTAGCTGAAGAGCTCGGCGCGCGCTCGGTTGGCGTCCCATGCTGGCATGTGCAGACGAAATGCCGCCACGATGGCGTCGAATACACCTACGTGGTGGGCCTTCTGAAGCGTATCCAGTTCAGCCGCAAGGACACCGGCGTCAAGCAGGGCAGCTGCATCCTCGTCAGGCACACAAGACACCCCATTCCTCTTTCCCTGATCCGCATGCTCAGGGGCACGGGGCTCCATATAGCCGTTCTGCGCCAGCCACTCGACCACCTGCGCCAGAGCAACTCTCTTCGGCCCTGCATCCGGGTAGGCGTTGGTCTCGTCGAGAAGGGGCATACCTTCAGTGCCCATGGTGCTCTCGTCATTCACGATGACGATACGATCGTCACTAATAGCGTCCACAATCGCTTCGACTGCCTCGAACTGACTACGTTGATGCGGCTGCAGCCGAGCCTGTTCATCGAGCCATTCGCGCTGATACGCGATAGGCACGAGGATTTTGCCGGCATATGAGGCGGCCTCTTCGAGAAGGCCAAGACGATGCAGCGTGATCAAGGCTGATACGTCTGCCACAAACGGGACGCCGTGTTCAGGGAGAGGAGACCTAAGTATCTGTTTACTGCCTGTCGCATCCTGCCGCACCTGGAATGCGTGGCTGGCATAGATGGAAAACTCCGCGCGCCCATCGGGATCATCCCGCACGCCGGTCTCGTCCGTGCGGCCACGCCAAGCCAGATACGGGGGAATGTTCCGGGCAGACGCGATGAATACCCAAGGCGCCTGTCCTCGGAGATAGGCGGCATTGAGCCGTCTGTGTCGTTCGGCGATCGATTTGAATACCTCTCCCGCTTGGCTGACACTGAACGAACGGACGCTCTCCTGGTCCACGACCCCTTTCCGCTGGAGGGATAAGATCTGGCGAAATGCCTCAGCACCCTGTAGCTCCCGACCTGCGGCGTGGCACACCGTCATATACTGAAAAACGAAGCTTGGCTCGTTCCAGAACTGGCTCCTAAAGCGCTCGAGACAATCGCACGCGCGATCAGGATGGCCGTCCACCCGGTGAACATGAGCCTCCATGAGTACAAGCTCAAGGTCTGGCGCGCCGTTGACGAGGCGGGCCTCAAGCACCCGAACAGCGTTCTCGAAATCCATTCCTAAGGCATAGCACCGGGCCGCATTGGTCAGAGTGATTCTATCGCCAGGGTCCGCCTGCGCCACCGCCTCGAATTGGATTCCGGCACGCCGGAAATGTCCGAGGTCGGCCAGAACATGCGCCAGATTCGACCGTGCTGAAAAGTCTCGCGGCTGCATATCAACCAAGGTTTCAAGGGCTTCTGCCGCAAGCGGGAGGCGCCGGGCGCGATGGGCGGCGCGCGCCAAATCTCGATACGTGTACGGGCCGGGCGCCAAGTCGCACGCCTTCTGCCGCCACTTCACGGCCTCGGGCCAGTTTCCGATGCGTTCCTCCAAGGCGGCTCGAATCTGCAGACAGAAGGGATCTGAGGACTCAAAGAGCGGGTCCAACAGTTCTCCGGCGCGGCTCGTATCACCAGCTCGGAGCAGTTCCGCACACTGGATCAAGCGGCACAGACGGTGTTGTTGGCCGAGCAGATCACGTGCGAGGGTTACGACGCGTGACACTTCTTCTGGTCCGCACTTCTGTGCGGTTTCATACGCCAAGCCGACCAGATCCTCATGGTGGCCAGCCACAACTGCCGAACCTGACGCACTGCACAGGGCCTCGAGGGCTTCCCGCGACTGATGTAGAAGGTCAGCCTGAACCCGCGCTGCCAGACACTGGGCGTCGAACGAGCCGGGGCGTTCCCTACGGAGGCGCTCAGGAAGATCTGCCGGGCAGTCGATGTCCTCGCGAACGGCGGCGCGCGCCAGCTCCAGACTCACGGGCTTCGCGCTTTGTAGCACGGCAGCAGCCTTACCCAGCCTGTCCTGATCCCCTAGAAGGTGACACACGGTCAACTCCAACTCGAGGGCGGCCACTTGCAGTCCGGTCTCATGCCGCCCTTGGTCGATTGCGCCCGCAACGACCGGGGAGAGGAGCTCAAGCACCGTCGTCAGCTGGCTACGATGCTGATCGGACAAACTGCTCTTCACAATGGGTTTACCATGCTCCTCACCCTCGAATACCATGTGAAAAGATTCCCATGCATGGGCGAGGCACGATCTTTGGAAAATCACAGCGTCTTTGTCGCGTGACCACTCGACTGCAGCGTCCGCATCTGGTGTGCGTCCCGCACGAATATAGGCCGAGACGGCAGAATCGCACCAACGCTCATGCAGAGGACGTGCCACGATAAGTTCCACCGCTGGATCTACACGGTCAAGAGAGAGCAGGATGCGCAGCCTTAGACCAATGCCCTCTGGACTTTCCAGGTGGGTCAAGCGCCTCAGCGCATCTTCAGGTTTGCCTTCCAGGAATTCTAGTTTAGCTGCTAGGCGTTCCAGCCGTTCGGCATCGCTCCCGGATAGATCGTTCCCGAAAACCTTGAGCGCTTCGCGATAGTAGCGCCGACCCTCTCGCAGACATGTTGGTTTGTCGCCTTCGTCTTCATACCGAAGGGCCATATCCGCGAGCCTCACCAACACCTCGCCCCGAAGGCGCCTTGAAGCTGCGCTCCCCGGTTGAGAGATGCGTTCCTGGAAATCTGCAAACAGCAATCTGGCCTTGTCCCAGTTGAATTCAAGAATCGCCGAGTCAACCTCAGCCAACGTCTTGGCGCCGAGGGCCTCCAAGCTGTCACGAAGCTCCTCGGTCAGGACCTCCACCTGATCTTGCACGAGTTGGGGGGCATGGATGCTTCCGAAGGGAGCTGGCGCGCCATGGGCGCCACCTTCAGCCAGGGCTTGCCGAAATGGCCCCGACAACCCAGCAACGCTTGTCTGGGTGTCCTTTACCACAGAGAAGATCGCTCGAAGAGCGAACGACTGGAAATCACGCCATAGTTGGTCATTTCCGTTGACAAGCTCGTACAGCCTGTTGACCGCGGCCTGCAGAGCACATCGCCAGAGCGACGGCAGATCGCTGTCACTACCGCGGTAGCCGGGCAGAACGAGTAGCTTTCTTGCCCGCAGCAGTTCGATCAGCTCTTCGTACTCATTGTCTAGCCATAGCCGCTGTGCCTCGTCATCCGTGATGCGCCGAGCCGCCTCTTTCGCTAGCCTGGGTGGATCATCGCAGAGATCGGCCAGCTTGGGGTCCGAGCGTACGGCTTCATCGATGGCCGATACCAGGATGTCGGCCGGCCCCTTGGCTGATCGGAGCTTCGATACGACCAAGTCGAATCCCTTAGTCAGAAGCCATGATCCAAATGACGGGAGAACTGGGTCCATCATGTGACCAGATCCGCGTTGCGCTGGCTTGCCCCGAACAATGATACCGGTTCGCATCTTACTCGATCATCCGCATCCAGCAAGCTTTTGGCGAACACCCGGTTACCCGTTTTGAGAGGGGCGGCATAAAAAGGGCTCCTAGTGTTGGATAGGAGGGATTCTGTAACAGGTATTTCTACCCAGCACAAGGAGGTGTGACGACGGTAGGCACGGAGGCTTTAATTGGCAAGCTGGCCGGGCAGTTGGACCCGTTTGGGGCTCGATAGTAGATGGCCTGAGCAACCCGCGGCGTCGGCTTAGGCGGCAGTTCGCCGAGGCATGGTGATGGGTAGCGGCGATTTGGGCAACTGCATCATGGAATCGTACCTGGCCGGCAAGAAGACCAAAACCTACCTCGCCTGAGACGTTTCGTCCGTCTCGCTCGGCTGGGTGGCAGGCGGCGGGTACGTCACGTCGACCCACTTGGTCTGCTTCCACACGTCGGTGAGCCCCTCGAAGAGATTGCCCTGGCCGGCGACACAGTCCACGTCGTCAAGCTCGATGACCTTGTAGAAGGTCCAGCGCCCTTCGCTGAGGGGAATGTGGCGAACCAATTCCTCGATCGTGGGGTACTGCGGCGGGATGCGATCCCAGCGGATCTGGCCGTTCGCCCCGTATAGCCCGTCTTTCTCCAGGAGGTGTACGGCGTGGCAGTAGCCCCGTCGCCCGGGCTTGCCCTCGGTGTCGCGATACCAGCGGACGTACCCCACCACCAGCATCTTGGCTGGGTACCCGTCGTCGCCAAGCAGCGCCGCCGAGGCGACCGCAAAGTCGTCGCAGTCGCCCTCGCGATGTCGGCGAAGATGCGCCAGCGACCGCCAGTCGTCGCCCCCTTCGATCTTGCGATCGTGCGTCGGGTCCAGCGCCAGGTCCAAAAACTCCGCCGCCTGCTCGGGCGTGACGATGTCGGCCCGCAACTCGGCAGGCGACATCTCGAACCAGCGATGGTACTGTTGCGCCTTCGCACACCCGCCAGCCATCGACAGGACCGCCGCCCCAGCCACCATCAGCAATGCCGACCGCACCATACACCGCATCGTATCGATCGGACGGGCAACTTGTCGAGCAGCCCGAGGCGTGGGCAGCACAGGCTCCTGACGCGTCAAACTCCACCTGTACAACGGCCCTCGGGCCGGATATCATACTAGCGCGGCGGGACTCGTAAGCGGGCAGCGCTGCATCGCTGCACAGTGGCATTTCCTTTCTTACGCGGGGGCGACAGGGAGACGGCCATGAAAACCAGCGACTATCTCAAGCAGCAGCACGTCGATTACGAATTGCTCCACCACGGCATGACGTACACCGCCCAGGAACTGGCTGCGTTGGAGCACGTCCCGGGACGCAACGTCGCCAAACCCGTCCTGGTGCGAGCAGACGACAAGTTTGTGCTGTGCGTACTGCCGGCGCCGAGCATGGTGGACCTGAAGCGTGTGGCCGACGCGATGGGCGCCGAGGCCGCCGAACTGGCCACCGAAACGGAGTTGGCCAGCGTGTTCGATGACTGCGAACTGGGCGCCGAGGCGCCGTTCGGCCACTTGTACGGCATCGACACGCTCATGGACGCGAGCCTCTGCAAGGACGATTATCTGGTCTTCCAGGCGGGTTCCCACACCGAGGCGGTCAAGATCAACAGGAGCGACTATGAGCGATTGGCCGCCCCTCAGATCGCCTCGTTTGCCCGGCTGGTATCGTAGTCGACGAACGGTTTATTCATGAGCGCGCCCGCCGCCTTCGCCCGCCAGCTCGCGCGAACACGCGAACTGTTGTCCCCCTGTCAATTGTGCCCCCGACAGTGTCGCGCCAAGCGCATTGAGGGCGAGACCGGCTTCTGCCGTATCGGCGCAACGGCAGTCGTCAGTTCGGCCGGCCCGCACTTCGGAGAGGAAAGCTGTCTGGTCGGTGCAGGTGGATCGGGCACCATCTTCCTTGCCGGCTGCAACCTGGGGTGCGTGTTCTGCCAGAACTACGACATCAGCCACCACGCCCGCGGGCGCCCGCAGTCGCCGGAGGATATTGCCGAGACGATGATGACGCTGGCCGAGCTTGGCTGCGAGAACATCAACTTCGTCACGCCCACACACGTGGCGCCGCAACTGATGGCCGCAGTCGATTTGGCGCGGCAACGAGGGCTCACCAAGCCGATCGTATGGAACTGCGGCGGATATGAGTCACTCGAAGTGCTGCAGCAACTGGAAGGGCTGGTCGACATCTATATGCCTGACTTCAAGTACGCCGCAGGCGAGCCCGCCCGACGTTTCAGCGCGGCTGAGGACTATCCACAGGTGGCTCGCGCGGCCTTGAAAGAGATGCAGCGGCAGGTGGGAGATCTGATGCTGGTCGATGGCGTGGCCCGGAGCGGACTGCTGGTGCGACACCTGGTGCTGCCCAACGGTCTGGCGGGCAGTAAAGATGCGATCGACTTTCTGGCCGACGAGATCTCCCCCAACACCTATGTCAACGTGATGGGACAATATCGCCCGGAGTTCAGGGCGTGTGAGCACCCCGAGCTGTGCAGGCAACCCACGCCCGACGAGATCGCGGAGGCTCGCGGCTACGCGCGCTTGCGGGGCCTGCGCCTGGCGAACTGAGTTGAAGCGCCTGACCATGTACTATATAGGGTGAAGTGTCCTTTCATCGATTGGGGTGGACAACATGCGGGTGGTGCGGGCCAACCAACTGAAGCAACCGGTGTTTGCAGCCCTGGTGCTGGTGGCGGCGGTGTGCATTGTGTGGGTGGGTCTCCGTGCCGACCGGCAGACGCGCAGCGAACCTGTGGCCCAGTGGCCCGACCATCGGTCGCCGGCGACCACGACCGCTGCTGCCAGCCAGCCAACCACTCATCCGTGGACGCCCCCCCGCTTCGGCGAGATGCAGGCTGAGCGGAACGACATGGTCGCCCTCCAGATCGCGCGGCGAGACGTCAGGGACCCGCGTGTGCTGGGTGCTATGCGGTCGGTTCCCAGGCACTTGTTCGTGCCTGAGGATCGCCGGCGCGCCGCGCACCAGGACAGGCCGCTGCCGATTGGCTTCGGGCAGACCATCTCGCAGCCCTACATTGTCGCCCTGATGACCGACCTGCTGGGCTTGCAGCCCGACTCGAAGGTGCTGGAGATCGGAACGGGCTCGGGCTACCAGGCGGCGGTACTTACCGAACTGACTCGGCAGGTGTATACGATCGAGATTCTCAAGCCGCTGGCGAAGCTTGGCGCTGACAGATTTGCCGAATTGGGTTATACGACGATCCGAGCCAAACAGGGCGACGGCTACTTCGGGTGGCCCGAACATGCCCCGTTCGACGCGATTATTGTGACGTGCGCCGCGGGTCATCTGCCGCCGCCGCTGTTTGCGCAACTCAAGCCGGGCGGGCGGATCGTGATCCCCATCGGTCAGCCAGGGCGGTATCAGGAGCTGCAGGTCGTGACCAAACAGCGCGATACAGGTCAGCCCCGTTTTGAATCGATCTGCCCTGTGGCCTTTGTGCCCATGGTCGGAGAAGTGCAACAACGCCGCAGGTGAGACCTGATCGTGCCCGTACCGTCCGTGATACCACCTCGAAGCATCTATCCGGCGGTGTTTCTGATTTCAGCCGCCGTGCTGGGGCTGGAACTGGTCCTGATGCGGTGTCTGCGGATCGCGACGTGGTCGCACCTGAGCTATTTCGTCATCAGCACCGCACTGCTGGGATTCGGGGCCAGTGGAACGCTGCTGAGTCTCGGTGGTAAGCAGCTTCTTGCGAGGTGGCGGACGGTGATGTGGGCCATGCTGCTGCTATTTGCTGTGGCGGTGCCCTGTTGCTTCCAGCTCGCGCAGCGTCTGCCCGTCGACATCCGCCAACTGCCTTACGAGCTTGGGCAGGTCGGGGTCCTGGTGGCGGTTCACCTACTGCTGCTGGTGCCCTTCTTTCTCGGTGCAGGCGTCGTAGGGCTGGGGCTGATGGTTGCCGGTGAGCGTACGCCGGCAGTGTATGGGGCGAACCTGCTGGGCAGCGGGCTGGGTGCGATCGGCGCGGTGGGTGTGATGTTCGTCGTCCGACCGGAGCAAGCGCTGTGGTGGGTTGCGGCGGTGGCGGGCATTGCGGCACTGATCGCTGTGCCGCCGGGGCGATTCCGGCTGGGGGCGATAGTCTGCACGGTTGGCGTGGCGGGGCTCACGCTTTGGTCGGCTAGACCCATCCAACTGCGGATCGACCCCTACAAGTCGCTGGCCCAGATGCAGCGTTTGGTCCGACAGGCTGATGCCACCCACCTCGCGCGATACGACAGCCCGCGCAGTCGCATCGACCTGTTCGACTGTCCGCGTTCGCACTACACGCTGTTCGCTTCGCCGCTCGCCCCGCTTGCTCCGCGTCAGTTAACGATGGTCATCGACGGAGGTGTCGACCTGCCGTTGTTTCTCATCAACGCGGCAGAGCAGGCGGGCATCCTCGACTATACGCCGATGATTCTGCCCTACCGGTTGGTGCAACCGGCGAGGGTGCTACTACTGGGTGAGAACTCGGGCACGAACGTATGGCTGGCCCGGCGTTGCCAAGCGGGTTCGATCACGCTGGTGAATCCGGACCCGCAAATCGGTGAATTGATGCGGCGGCCGCCTGTGGCGGGAATGCCTGCCCTTTTGTCGAATGCGGACACCACGGCCATTACGGATGCTTCGCGGGCGTTTCTGGAGAGGACCACGCAACGGTTCGACCTGATCCAACTTTGCGATCTGGAGGCGATGACGGCAGGATCGCAGGGGCTGTCGGCATTGACCGAGAACTTCCTGGTGACCACCGAGGGCGTTGCTCGCTGTCTCGACCGTCTGACCGATCGGGGCATGCTGTGTGTGACGCGCGGGGTGCAGAGCCCGCCGCGAGACAACATCAAGCTGCTGGCCACCATGGTCGACGCGCTGGAGCGGAACGGCGTGAGCCAGCCGGGGCAGCACCTGATTCAGGTCCGCAACTACCTGGCTGCATGCACGATGGCATCGCGTCAACCGCTGCGCGCGGAATGGATAGACCGGCTTCGGCAGGAATGCGACCGGCTGGGGATGGACGTGGTCTGGTATCCCGGCATCAGGCAGGAGGAGACCAACCGCTTTGCCGTTCGGCCGGGCCCGCCGGACCAGCGGTACGACTACTTACACCATGCGGCTGTGCAGATTCTCTCCAACCGGCGGGACGAGTTTTACGACAAATGGGCGTTCAACGTGCGCCCGGCCACAGACGACCGTCCATACTTTTTTGATTTCTGGAAGTGGCGATGCCTGCCGCTACTGCGCAGCGCATACGGTCCGGGATGGCTGGCCAGCACCGAGTTGGGATACCTCGCGCTGGTGGCGGCTGCCGGCGAGTCGGTGGTGGCGGCTGCGGTGCTGATTCTGTTGCCGCTGGCGTGGCTGCGAAGCGGGTCAACAGCCGTCAGCGGTCGTGTGGCGGTACTGACCTATTTTGTGTGCCTGGGGCTGGCGTATCTGTTGCTGGAGATGGCTCTGATTTCGTGGTTCACGCGGTTTATGGGCGACCCGGTTTACTCGGCTGCGGTGGTGCTGACGGGGTTCATGGTTTTCTCGGGAGTGGGGAGCCTGCTCAGTCAGAGGTCGACGTGGCCCGCGCCCAGGCTGATAGCGAGCTGCGTCTTGGGAATATGCGTCCTGTGCGTGGGATATCTGATGGGCCTGAACTGGCTGTTCGGCCTGGCGGGCGGGGCACCGAGCGCGGTTCGGGTGGCGATCTGCCTGGCACTTCTTGCACCGCTGGCGGCTGCGATGGGCGTGCCGTTCCCGCAGGGCTTAGCGATGCTGGGCCGCAGGCGCGAGGCGCTGGTTCCGTGGGCGTGGGGGATCAACGGATTTGCCTCGGTGACGGGCACGTCGCTGGCGGTACTGCTGGCTACATCGTTGGGGTTTGGGGCGGTGCTGGCGACCGCGGCGGGGTTATATGGGGCCGCGGCGATGGTCGTGCGGCGCTTAGCCCAAGTTACGCAACTGAGTCGAATTTGAAAGAATCTTTGGGGTGCGATCGGCGTTTTTGTGATCGTCAGAAGGGATGATCTGCTGCAGGGGCGATGTAGTGAAGACCTTGGCTCTTGAATAGGTTTGAATTGATGC
>DATKUK010000101.1:0-57361 GCA_035530655.1 Phycisphaerae bacterium | reverse complement strand
TCAAGTCCCCGGCGTTCCGTCGCCGTCAATCGTACGACATATTTCTTGCTCATGGCCATTCTCCGTCAAATCATCCTTGACCTGATGGAGATATCGGCAAGAAAATGCTATATCCTAAAATCAAATGTCATAGAGCACTAGTCGGCGGGGATCTTGGGGATATAGAGCACGCCGAAGAGTACGCCGCCGGTCTTGGTCAGTTCACTGAAGGGCACGCCCTCGACGTTCTGACAGGTGGGTGCCTGCATCAGCAGGGCGCCCGAGAACAGTGCCAGGATCGCTGCCTTGAGCAGTTTATGGATCATGATTCTTCACTCCTACCGTGTGGGCCCACGCTCGTCCGCCGCTTTGCGCGTTCTACCTGCGCGTCCTGCGCCCGGCGAGTGAGAGGCCGGCCATCAGCGACGTGAGCATGATGGTCGCAGCCGTCGGGCAGAAGACGCCGCTTGCCTGGGTCTCGTAAATGTCGGGGCAGGTGGGACAGATCTGCTCGGCGGGCACGTCGCTTACCGTCTTGCTGGCAGCGGTTTGAACCGACAGCTCATCACTGGCGGCATAGAGAGAGTTGCCCAAGAACCCCAGGATGAGCACCCCGGCGGCCAGAACGCAGGCGAGGCCCGCTTGTCGGATGCGAACTGCTTTGCGCGATACCATGTTTGTGTTCTCCTTTACGGTTTGACGGTCGACGTGTCGCAGAAGGGGTCTGGCCACAGCGGCAGGAACCTTCGGCCTCGTGGTACGGGCGCACGGGGCATGTTGGAAATCGGTCTTGGGCGGACGCTGCAACGGGACCAACTTTCCCGCGTTTGCCGCCGGCTAGCTGCGGGCTCAACGTACGACGCGTGCCGCGCCATCGCCGATCGCACCGTGTCACCGCGTGCGGTCCGCGGTTACGCCTGCACCCGGGTTACGAGACGTACCTGCCCGGAAGCGTCGGGCCGAGCGGCAGTAGAGGTGCGTCCGTGCCACCTCTAAATCAGGGTTGTGATCATGCTGGACGTGGTGCGCCACGTCAAGGGCTCGGCCGCTTCGTCGGGGTCGCCGCGACGCCAGTCGTATGTGCCTGATGG
Source organism: Phycisphaerae bacterium (assembly GCA_035530655.1). Taxonomy (GTDB): domain Bacteria; phylum Planctomycetota; class Phycisphaerae; order UBA1845; family DATKUK01; genus DATKUK01. Next base: position 56,291 of record DATKUK010000101.1, on the reverse strand, counting down.
GGCAAGCTGCACCGCTGGGTCGCAGGGCGAAGGCGCGGTGAAGGGCGGACGCATCCAGATTTCTATAGCTGGAATCGGGAGGCTGGTCCCGAGGCTACCGTCCGATAAAAACGAGGTGGGCGGGGCAGTGGCAGTCGGAGCTGCCGAAACCGGGGACCGGGGTCGTCGCGCCGGGCGCCCGCGCGGTGGCGCTGTGCCAGCGGCACTCCCCGCCGGTTCTCCACGGGCGGGTGAGCACCTGTCGGATGTGGGCGTGAGGGCTGGCCAGCAGGTAGTCGATGTGCCAGCGGAGTTTCTTGGAGCGTCGGCGGTGGCGCGCGACGCGGGCGGGCAGGTTGCGCTTGGCGCTGCCGGTGTAGGCGTAGCAGCCGGGCTGGAACCGGAAGCGCCCCAGGCAGCCGACGCGAAGCGAGATGGTCCGAGCCAGCTCGATCCACAATTGGTAGAGGCCCGTTGGCGGGAGCGTAGCTGAGTTTATGGCGGCGGGGGCAGGGGCGTTCATCGTTCGGCCTGCAACGGTGTGGCACCGGCTTGCGGACGTCCATGGATGTCTTTGATGCCGGGCACGGTAGCTGTTGTCGCGGTGGGGGGTCAAGGGTGACTGGGCGGGCGCGGTAGAGGGCCGGCGGTCTGCGGTTGGTGGGGCGCGAGTGGGGCGGGTATAGTCTTGGCGTCGTGGGCAGTCTGAGGGGGGCCGCGTCGGCGGAGGTGCATGTAGTATGGGATCGCGGGAGCGTTTCTTTGCGACGGTGCGGCACGAGCGGCCGGACCGGGTGCCGTTGGATTTGTGGGCTCGTCCCGAGGTGGTGCGCCAACTGCGGGAGCGTTTAGGCACCGACGATGTGGACGAGGCGTTGGGGATCGACTTCGGGCATGCGGGGATGGGCTCGCGGTTTCCGGAGTTTGAGGCCAGGGCGGCCGAGCCGAAGGGCGGCGACTGGCCCGGATCGGAGGGGCGGTACATCTGGCACGACGAGCGGACGTTCGAGGACGCCTGGGGCATCGTGCAGCGAGTGGGCCAGGACGGCAAGCTGTGCGAATGGGTGAGCGGTCCGCTGGTGGACGCGAACGACCCGGACGAGTTTGCCTTCCCCGACATCTCGACGCTGGCCGAGGCCGAGGAGATCGCCCCGCGCGTTGCGCAGCTTAAAGAAGCCGACAAAGTGGTACTGGGCGGGGCGACCATGCCGTTCAAGCAGGCGTGGTACATGCGCGGGCTGGAGAACTGGTTGTGCGACATGGTGGCGAACCGGCCTTTCGCCGAGAAGCTGTACGACAAAATCTACGCGTATCAGACCGAGCGTGCGGTGCGTGCGGCGCGGGCGGGGGTCGACGTGGTGACCGTGGTGGGCGACATTGCGATGAACGAGCGCCTGATGTTTCCGCCGGCTGTGTTCCGCGCGTTGGACAAGCCGCGGCTGGCCGAGATGGTGCGTCGCGTGCGCGAGGTGAATCCGGACGTGTTGTTGTTCTACCACTGCGACGGCAACATGTCGGAGGTGATGGACGATTTCATCGAGGTGGGGTTCAACCTGATCAACCCGATCCAGCCGGAGTGCATGGACCCCGACGAAGTGAAGCGCAGGTGGGGTGACGAGATCACCTTGTGGGGGACGATCAGCATTCGCACGACGCTGCCGTTGGGCACGCCGGAGTCGGTTCGTGCCCAGGTGCAGGATCGGATCCGGCGGTGCGGCTACAACGGCGGTCTGGTGATCGCGTCGGCCAATGTGATCATGTACGACACGCCGGTGGAAAACGTGGTGGCGATGTACGAGGCGGCGCGGGAGTTTCGGTGGGATGACGCGTAGGACTGCGACGAGCACGGAGCGATTGTGAGTGTCGAGCAGGTATGGCTGAACGGCGTGCTGACGCTGGCGGGTGAGGCGCGGGTGAGCGCGTTCGACGCGGGGCTGCTGCACGGGGTGGGTCTGTTCGAGACGATGCGGGCGTACAACGGGCGGGTGTTTCGCCTGGACGACCACCTGACGCGGTTGGCGGCGTCGGCGGAGGCGTTGCAGATCGCCAAGTCGGTCGACGTGGCGCCGTGGCGGGCGGGCGTGGGGCAGGTGCTGGAGGCCAACGGTCTGACCGAGGCGCGGGTGCGCCTGCTGCTGACGCCGGGCGATGTTCGCGGGGGCGAGCCGGAGGCCGACGACGCGGCGGGCACGGTTCTGATCGCGGCTGGACCGATCTCGCCGTACGACGACGAACTGTACACAAAGGGCATGACCGTTCTGGTCAGCGGGTTCAAGCAGGGGCGTTACGATCCGACGTGCGGGCACAAGACGACGAGTTACTTTTCGCGGCTGATTGCGCTGCGCGAGGCGCAGGCACACGGCTGCGGCGAGGCGTTGTGGTTCACCACGGAGAACCTGGTGGCCGAGGGTTCGATCAGCAACGTGTTTGTCGTCACCGACGAGGTGATCAAGACGCCGCCGGTGGAGACGCCGATTCTGCCGGGTATCGCGCGGAAGGTCGTGCTCCAGATCGCGCGCGAGCAGAAGCTGGCCGTGCAGGAGCTGCCGCTGACGATCAAGGATTTGCTGGCGGCGGATGAATGCTTTCTGACCAACTCGGTGATGGAGGTCATGCCGGTCTGCCGGGTGGAGCGGCACGCGATCGGGCAGGAGAAGCCCGGACCGATCACGCAGCGATTGGCGGAGGGGTATCGGCAGTGTGTGAAGGATGAGTGTGGCGTGTAGCGCGCGGGAGTTGGCGTTAGAGCCTTTTGCGCGCCCTGTGGGTAGTCTGCATGCCAGTAAAGATCATTCTCGACACGGACATTGGCGACGACATTGACGATGCGATTGCGCTTTCGTTTGCCCTGGGCTCGCCGGAGTTCGAGCTTTTGGGCGTGACGACGGTGTACGGCGACGTGGTGACGCGGGCGCGGATTGCGCGGAAGCTGCTGGCTGCGTGGGGGCGCGACGACGTGCCGGTGGTCGCCGGGGCGGAGCGGCCTTTCGGGTTTGACTATCGGCCGGGCACCGATCCCGAGCCGTGCTCGCAGCGCGAGGCGGTGGCCGATGACAAGCAGCCGATCGATCGCAGTCGGTGGGGCTGCGCGTTCATCGCCGAGAGCGTGCGGCGCTGGCCTGGGCAGGTGCACGTGGTGACGATCGGGGCGATGACCAACGTGGCGAGGGCGTTGTGCGCCGAGCCGGCGCTGGCTGGGCAGATGGCCGGCGTGGCGTCGCTGGCTGGTTATGCCCCGCCGCGGCTGGGTCAGCCGGAATGGAACGTGCGCTACGATCCGCTGGCGGGGGCGAACATCGCGCTGAGCGGCGTGCCGTGGACAGTGGTGGGGGCCGACGTGCAGAACGACAACGGGTTGCGACGTGAGGAGTTTGACGCGCTGGCGGCCAGCGGGCGGGCGTCGGCGAAGCTGCTGCTCGATCTGGTTGTGCTGATGAAGCGGAACAAGGGCGCGGGCGATCCGCGGGTCAGGAGCATCGGCGACGTCGATCGCGTGCACGTGGCCGACGTGTTCGCGCTGGCGTCGCTGCTGATCCCGCAGCAGATGGACCTGCGACCCGGGCGCGTCGAGGTGCACGAGGACGGTACGCTCGACTTCAAGCCGGACGCGCGCGGGCCGCATCGTCTGGCGTTTGGACGTGTGGCGCGCAACGCGTATCGTGGCGAGATTCTGCATCGACTCTTGGGCGAGCGGCTCGATCGGGCGCAGGGCGCCTCGGACGGGAGGTAAGCGGCGATGAGACTGGGCGGGACGTTATTTCGCAAGTTCGACGACGCGGACGGTTGGGTGGCTGCCGTTCAACATTACGGGTATCGGGCGGCCTACTGCCCGGTGGACAGCGATGCCGAGCAGTCGCTTGTGCGGGCGTATGTGGAGGCGGCCAAACGGGCCGATATTGTGATCGCCGAGGTCGGCGCGTGGAGCAATCCGCTGAGCCCCGACGGGCAGGAGCGGGCGGCAGCCCTCGAAAAGTGCAAGCAACAACTGGACCTGGCCGACCGGGTCGGGGCGTGTTGCTGTGTGAACATTGCCGGCTCGCGCGGGCCGAAGTGGGACGGGCCCGATCCGCACGATCTGACCGACGAGACGTTCGACGCGATCGTCGAGAGCGTGCGCGAGATTATCGACGCGGTGCGGCCCACGCGAACGTTCTACACGCTCGAGCCGATGCCGTGGATGTACCCCGACTCGGCCGAGAGCTACGAGCGACTGATTGAGGCGGTCGACCGCAACCGGTTCGGCGTGCACTTCGATCCGGTGAACCTGATCAACAGTCCGCAGCGCTACTTCGAGAATGCGGCGCTGATCCGCGACTTCGTGCACCGGCTGGGACCGCACATCAAGAGCTGCCACGCCAAGGACACGCTGATGGCCGATCGGCTGACGGTGCACCTGGACGAGGCTCGACCCGGTGCGGGCAATCTGGATTTCCGCGTGCTGCTGATGCAATTGGCGCGGCTGGGGCCCGATCTGCCGCTGCTGCTGGAGCACATGCAGGAAGAGGCCGACTTTCTGGCGGCCGCTGAATACATTCGCGGCGAAGCGCAAGAGGTCGGGGTCAGTTTGTGATGTGCCGAGGGGCGGGAAAAGTCTGGCGCGTGCCCGGTGAGATCTGCATGATCGGGGGGTTCGATCAGTTTCACTTTTTCACCGGGTGCGAGCCCGAGCAGACACGGGCCGAGGTGCGGTGGTGTTTCGAGGCGGCCGGCGCGAACGGGGCATACATTTTGTGTCCGTCGGATCATTTTTTCGACGCCGACCCGGTGCTGATCGCCGCCTACGCCGACGAGGCGAAGCGGTGCGCGTATTAGGCTATTTCAGGTCTGCACGGTCGACTTCGTTCCTGCGAAGGTTGGGTTGACAATCCGGGCCACCTGCCGCGACAGCCTCCGGTGAGATTTCGTCAACCCCTCTTGCGCGCGTTCTCCAACACACGATAGACTGTCGGTCTCGACAAGCCCGTTACCCGTGCGACGGCACGGATCATCTCCCCCTGTGCCACCATCTGCTTAAAAGAAATCCTTCGCGCCCTTTATGCTCAAGACCGTCTCGGCTGTCATGATGGATGCCCGTACTATATGCCCATACGTCGCAATAGCATCAGCACTGCATTGCACTTCTTCCAGCCCGCAGCCGGGCAACTCCGCTTGGCGTTATCCAGTAAGGTCCCATACCACGGGCTGGACCTGCGATGCCTCCACCATTCGCTGAAGGGCAGCGGCATCCTGGACGAAATCGGGTTGGAGGATGATGTCAAACTCGTGGCAGCCCTGATCGGTAACCGTATCGTAGGGGTAGTCGGCCGGTAGCGCCGGATCGTGATGGGCCACAACCGGACTTCGCAGCAGTGTCAGGTTGATCTCGTCCGCCTTCACGCTCACCGACAGAACGTCCGGCGAGATGATCGCAAGCCGGGACCGCCCGCTGGAGACCATCAGGCCTCCCGCGAGGGGATACTCCAACCCGTCGATCGCCCTGTCGAGCGGGCCGCCGCTGACCAGATCGGTCCTGGTTGTCAGCGCATCGAATCCCCTTATGCACAGCCGCAGCAATTGCCTCCTCTGCGACCACACCACCGACAATCGCAGCCTGACGACCGACCCGTCGGCGGGCGTTTCCAGCCTGCAAGTGACTCTCGACGTGCCGAACCTGCCCCTCAGCAGCGCCGAGCTGCGCAGCTTGCCTGCCTCTATAACCTGCATGGGTTCGCACCAATTGACCCGCCCCACGTTTGTGCCCTTGAACGAGTTGATGGACGTGTGAGACCATGTATCCGTCTCGTCGCTGTCCACCTCAAGCGTTACCGCCAGGTCGCCTGCGCATATTGCATCACCGTCGACGGTCACTTTCGCTGGCCCACAGACCGGCCCGGCCGGGCCGCCTCGACCGTCTTGGCGATCCAGCAACTCACTTGCCGGCGTCGGATGGTCGCTCTTGCACGGTTCGGCCGGCGGCAACTCGGTCAGCCGCACGAAGCGCCAGCCCCTTGGCGGCACAGTGATCGGCAGCAGCAGTCGCGTTATGCCGTTGACGGCCATGTCGGGCCAGACGCTCTGGAACTCGATATCCCTGCCGTCTTGGTCAACAAGCCTCACCGGCCACCCTCGCCACTGCAACCACGGCTCATGCATAACCAATCCATCGAAGGCGCGGTCCGAGGGATTGAAGATGGCCACGCGATGCTCACCCACGACTACGCTTGCCCTGGACGCGCGACGCGTCACCCGTGTGACAACATCCTGCGCGAGCGATTCCGCCGCCACCAGTTCACCGCTCGCGATCCGGCTGGCCGCGTCCAGGCTGGTCCCGCCGGCGATATCGTGAAACTGGTTGAACAATACCCTATCCCACGCCCGCCGGATGTCCGCCCAATCCTCGTCGGTCACGTGCTCGCCCAAGGCATCCACCGTGCTTTCGGCGCGGCACAAGGCCTCCTCCGCCCTTCGCGTGGCCACCTTTATGCGCCGGTTGACACTGTAGCAGCCGATGGCATGATGCTGGAGCTCGCCGGTCCAGATCGGCAGATCGGCACGACAGTCTGCCACCTCATTGAAGAAGGCCCGCGGGTGGCTGAAGACCAACCTCGCACCATCGACCGCATCCGCGTTCGCCCTGATCCATTCGATCTGCTCCTTCGTCGGGCCGCCACCGTGATCGCCCACGCCGAAGAAACACATGGTATGCTCGATGCCGTCAGCCGTGGCGGCCAGGGCAACCTCGATGTGTTCCCTCAAGTCCTCGGCCGGCGTGCAATATGCACCGGAGATGCGAAACGCTGTCACCTCGTGACCGTCTGGACTCCGCCAGCGGAACAGATTCGCCGGGAGCTCTCTCTCGTAGTGCATCGGTCGCATGAACACGTACGAATCCATCCCCGCATCCCGCAGGAACCGCGGCAGATAGGCGGTGTGACCGAAGGAATCGACGTTGTAGCCGACGGTCGCTTTCCTGCCGAAAGTGTCGGCGAAGTACTTCTGCCCGAATTCAAGCTGCCGCGCGAATGACCTGGCCGAGGGGAGATTGCAATCCGGCTGGATCACCATGCCGCCGACAAGCTGCCAGCGCCCCGCGGCCACGAATGCGCGAATCCGGGCAAACAGACTTGGATCGATCTGCTCGACCTGCCGGTGGAACCAACTGGCGGAACACGTGAAGATGAACTCGGGATACTCGTCCAGCCTGTCGCAGGCGCTGCGGGCGGTCGCGATGCTCGAGTCAATCCCGTCGGCCTTGCTCCACAGCCATACCGGATCCAAGTGAGCGTTGCCGATCATGTGAACAGTCTTCATTCCATGCACTCCTCGTACCGTTTTAGACCATCGGTTGTGTGCCATTACTGCAAAAGCCATGGCACTGACCGGCGATCTCGGAAAGGCCCGTATAACGCCGCGACAGTGCAACAGGCAAATGCAAAAATGCGTCTCTTAGCAGAATTCTGGAAGGAATCCCGGCTGGACGGGCCGCCGTCCGTGCCTCTGAAGCCTGCGCGCATGTATCCTGTAGTACATCTGCGACGTGGAGAACGGCCGGCTGGTACAAGGTCGTGCTGGTGTCCATCACGTCCGGCTGCGACTGGTATCCCTTCATCGGCGAGCGGCTGGCGTGGCCGAAAACCTTCCGGCCGGACGTTATCGCCGGCGCGGGCGTCGCGAGCGGTTGCGTCAACGTCGGGCCAAGCGTCTGGCCTTCTTTCAGAGCCCTCAGGGGCGCCGGTTGTACGAACGACGGTCCAAGACGGTGGAGCCATTTAACGAATGGTTCAAAGGCAAGTTCGATCTGAACGGGCGGGCGTGGCATCGTGGGCTCGACAACAACGGCACGCAGATCGCCGCGGCGATGTTTGTCTACCAACTCTTGGTTCGATACCACCACGCTCATGGCGGAACCGATGGACAGATTCAATGGATCCTGGACGCCCTTTAATTGTCGGACAGCCTCGCGCTTCGCTTGGGCGTGCCACCCGACGTCAAACGTCAGTCCCCCACCCTGGAGGGCTTGTCGATTTAGTCGGGAAAACGCTCAGCGCTGCACGCAGAATAAGGACTTACGTTCAACGCTGTTGTCGTAAGTCCTTGGTTTTCGAATCAGGCGTGATTAAATCGACACGCCCTGGAGAGGGCGGGGCACCGAGGCACCCGACACCGAGGCGGGCGGGGACACGCTGTGCGAGCTATCGTTCGGCGGCGCGGCGGATGGCCCAGGTGAGCTGGTAGGTTCTCATCGCGTCGGCGTAGGTCGAGCGAACGAGCGAGCCGTCGCCGCGGCGGACGGCGTCGATGAAGGCCTGGTCCTCGCTGAGATATGGGTCGTCGTCGGCGAAGTCGAGCACTTCGGTGTCTTCGCGGTGCGGCCGGCGGACAAAGAGCCGGCAATCGCCGTACGGGTCGGACAGAACCATCCGCAGCCCGTCGCCCCACACCTCCAGCTCCGATTCGTACTTCTGCTTGTGCAGCAACGCGCCATGGGTGAGCGACCCGACGGCGCCGCTTTCGAATCGCCAGACGGCCGACGTCGCTCGCGGTGCGCGAAACTCGGCCGGTACCGACTCGTCTCCTTTTCGCCCATCGGGCACCGCGGGCATGTCGGCCAATTCGGCGGCGCCCGACGTCGGGTCGATCCGCACGGCTGCAACTGAAGACAGATCCGCCTCGCCGCCCAGCAGGCGGGCCAGGTCGCAGAAGTGCGTCGCCTGCTCGACGATCGGGCCGCCCGAGTAGCGCACGTCCCACCACTCGACCTTGCGTATGTCGCTGTAGGCACAGTCGTATCGGGCCAGGACGGCGCGCACGCCGCCAGGCGTCTCGGCGATGATCTCGCGCATCGTCTCCACCGCCCTGGCGTAACGGAACATGTATCCGACCGATACGATCAGGCCTTTGGCCACCGCGCGGGCCAGCGCTTCGGCCACGGGGGCCATCTGCTCGGGCGGCGCGCAGCCCAGAGGCTTTTCCAGGAATATGTGCACGCCCGCCGCGGCGCAGGCCGTCTCGATATCGCGGGGCCGTTCCAGCAAACCGTGGGCGTCCGGCGGCACGCCGACAAAGACCGCGTCAGGCTTCGCATCGCTCAGTAGTTGTCGGAAGTCGGCATAGACGTTTGCACCGGCGTAGATTTCTCCCGCCGGTCGCGATCGCCGGGCCTCCAAAACCCTCGTGGCCCGCGCCGTGTCGGGGTCGGCCACGCCCACCACGCTGACATCGCTGATCTTCTCGAGTCGGCTGGCGTGGTCCCACGGGCCCTCGGCCCCGCCGAAGTTCACCCCGCCGGCGCCGATGAACGCGATTCGCAGTTTATCCGCCATGCCAGGTCCTCCGTAAGCCATCGCGCCGACCACGTCGAGGCACGAGAAAGGCCGATTCATAACGCACGTATCGGGACGCTCGGGCGCTTACAGCAACCTGTTCGCCTGCCCACGATCGCTCGCCGTCGGCGAACGTGATGTTGGATGGTACTCAGCCTTTCGCCCCGGCGCCAACAAACCTTTTGCCCGCGACGGGCGCGCCGTGTGCGTTGCGAGTGACCGCTGGGAGGATCAAGTACGTGTTTACCGGGCCGGCGACGGCTCGTGCAGGTCGGCGCGGGCACCCAGCATGTTGGGTGATCAGAGGGGTCAGCGGCCACACGCGCTGGCCTAATCGCGGGACCGGCTCAGCAGCGAGATGAACTCCTCGCGCGTGGGTAGATCGTCGTGGAAGCTGCCGAGCACCGACGAGGTGGTCATGATGGAGTTCTGCTTCTCCACACCGCGCATCATCATGCACAGGTGCCGGCACTCCATCACCACACCGACCCCTTCGGCGCCGATGGCATCCATGACCGCGTGCGCGACCTGAGACGTCAGACGTTCCTGAATCTGAAGGCGCCGGGCAAAACAGTCGACGAAGCGGGCCAGCTTGCTGACCCCGAGCACCTTCTTGCGAGCGATGTAGCCGATGTGGCAGCGTCCGTAGAAGGGCAGCATGTGATGTTCGCACAGGCTGTACACCTCGATGTCACGGGCGATGATCATGTTGTTGGCTTCCGAGTCAAAGACGGCTTCGTTGAGCACGTCGTCCGGGCTCGTCCGGTAGCCCATAGACAGGAACGCCCACGCCTTGGCCACGCGCTCGGGCGTCTTGAGCAGCCCCTGCCGGTCGGCGTCCTCGCCGAGTTCGATCAGCAACTGCCGCGTCAGCTCTGCCACACGTTGCACGTTCATGACTGCACGCTCCTTCGCAATTGGTTGGTGAAGGGAATATCCGGCTGCAAGCACCGCTTCTGCTGCTCGCCGACGAGCGTCGCCAGCGCCTCGCCGGTATCGGGCAAGCGCAGTTCGGGCGCCAGTTCCAGCAAAGGAACGGCCACGAACGCGCGCGTCCGGATGTCCGGGTCGGGGATGTGCAGGTCGGGCTCATCGATGACGGCGTCACCGTAGAGAATCACGTCCAAATCGATCGTGCGCGCGGCGTATTGGTCAGCCGTCCGCACGCGGCCAAGCCGCCGTTCGATGTCCCGCAGGACGTCGAACTTCAGCGCGCGCGGTGAGACGTCCGTAGCCACCTTGCACACCCCGTTGAGGAAATCCTGCTGTTCCGGCCGGCCGACTGCCTTCGTGCGATAAAACGTCGAGACGCCTGTGATGCGTACACGTTGGCTTAGAAGGCGGAGGGACTCGATCACATTCCGCTCCGGATCGATATTGGCGCCCACGCTCACAAACGCGTCAGCAATCTGGTCACGGTCGGCTGTCACGCGTTCTGACGATCTCCACAGCCACGCTGCGGGCAAACCGCAGCGCACCCGGTTTGTCCACGACGACCCTCGCGGCGTGGACCCGCCCGTCCTCGAGGCACAGTTCGGCAATTCGCTCGGCCAGACGCTCGACGAGGAAATGGTCCGACGCCTCCACCATGGCGATGGCGCGTTTTTTGATCGCCTTGTAGTCGACGGTGTCCTCGATTCTGTCGCTTTGTCCGGCGGCGCGACAGTCGGCGTAGAGCGTGATATTGATCATCACGTCCTGCTTGGTTCGCCGTTCCTCTTCATAGATCCCGATCACGCAGCGCAGATGGAGGTCGCGAATGTGAATCCGGTCCCAACTCGGATCAATACCCGCCATAGGCGCTCCCCTTCATGTGCCGGCCGCCGTCCACAAAGATCACCTGCCCGGTGACGAACGGGCTTCGCAGAAGAAACACGACCGCGTCGGTGATACCTGTCAGCGACCCGATTCGCCGCAATGGATTGTCCGTCGGCGCCATCTTTCGCAAATAGGCCTCGTCCGTGCCGGGCGGAGGCAGGATCAGTCCCGGCGCGACCGCGTTCACGCGAACGCTCGGGGCAAACGCCAAGGCCATCATCCGCGTCAGGGTAAACAACGTCCGCTTGCTGAGATTGTATGCCGCATGAGACGCATCGTACTCGGCGATCCGACAGTCCAGGAAATTGACGATCGCTCCGGCGCGCTGCTGAGCCGCCAGTGCTCTCGCCAAAACGAACGGCGACAGGGCGTTCACCTGCAAATCGCTGAGCATGTCGTCCACACCCACCTCGGCAAGCCTGCTGGGGTGGAAGGTCGAAGCGTTGTTCACCAGCACATCGATCGCGCCCGCCCGATCGGTGGCCCGAGCGAGAAGGGCGGCGGCCTGGTCGGACTCGGCCAGATCGGCGCGAAGCGTCCACGCGCCGACGCCCTTCTGCCGCACCAGCCCGGCTACTTCCTCGGCCTCGTCAGAAGACCGATTGTAGTGCACCAGCACGTTGACGCCTTCGTCCGCCAGCGCCAGCGCCGTGGCGCGGCCGATCCGCTTGGCCGCCCCGGTGATCAGAGCGGTCTTGCCCCTCAGCCACGATGCGCCGTCCGTCATGTTCGGCATCGCTGCCAGCATGTTACGATCATGACCTTAACCAGTCGTGCAAAGACCTGCACAGGCACGGATCTGCTCACGAACCGTCCGTCCGACCCAGAAGATGCCGCAAGGCTTCCTCCAACTCCGGATAGCCGAACACGTAGCCGGTGGCCAACAGCCTGGCCGGCTCAACTCGCGCGCTGGAAAGCAGCAGTTCGTCCGCCATCTGGCCAAAAGCCAGACGGGCTGCAAAGGCCGGCATGTGCGCCACCGTCGGTCGACCCAGCACCCGTCCGAGGGTCTTGGTGAACTGGCGGTTTGTCACCGACTGCGGCGACACGACGTTTACCGCACCCGCCAGCTCCTCGGTTTGCAGCGCATGATGAATGGCTCCGACCGCATCGTCCAGCGCGACCCAACTGACGTATTGATCGCCCCGGCCGATCGTGCCTCCCACGCCCATGCGAAACGGGCCTATCATGCTGGCCAACGCCCCGCCATCCGCACTTAGCACCATGCCGAAGCGCAGCCTAACGCTGCGGATGCCCTTCTGCTCGGCCGGCTCGACAGCCGCCTCCCACTCGCGGCACACCGAGGGCAGAAACCCACTACCCGAACGGCTGTCCTCTCGCAGGATCTCATTCGGACGGTTGCCGTAGTAGCCGATGGCCGAGGCCGACACGAACACCTTCGGCGGACGAGCAAGCTCTGCCAGCGCACCGGCCAGAAGACGCGTGCTCTCGCCCCGGCTGCTTCGGATGCGGCGTTTTCTTTCGGAGGTCCACCGGCCCTCGGCGATGTTCTCGCCGGCCAGGTGCACGACCGCGTCCAGACCCTCGATCGCCCGCACGTCGAGCACACCCCGCTTCGGATCCCAATGCAGCTCGTCCCGATCGAGCTGCGGTTCCGATCGGACAAGCCGCGTCACGCGATGGCCGCCCGTCACCAGGAACTCCGTCAGCGCCCTGCCGATGAGTCCGCTCGATCCTGTAATCAGAACGTGCATCGCCCCACCTTTGCGGGGTCCGGCGCGTGGCCCGGCCGTGCACAACTATCGTACCCCCATCAAGGTGGCTTGTCATGACTCTCGCCGTGCCGCGTCAGGTTGCTCACGGCCGCCTGCACCGGCATAATCACGAGCTGTTTCATCGCCGTTCGAGTCGTCAAGCCTCGTCGTTTCCTTTCCGCCTGACGGGCCTATCATAAGAAAACCCGTCGTCCCAACCGTCGGAGTGAATCATGGTCACCGCCACCAATCTAGGCTTTCCACGCATCGGAGCCGACCGGCAACTGAAACGCGCCCTGGAGGCCTACTGGGCCGGCAGGATCGGGCAACAGGATCTACAGAAAGCTGCGTCGCAGATTCGGCGCGACCACTGGCTCGCTCAACAACGCGCCGGACTCGGGCACATACCGTCAAACGACTTCTCGCTTTACGACCACGTGCTCGATGCGGTCGCCATGGTCGGCGCCGTGCCATCTCGTTATGGCTGGAGCGGCCAGACCGTCGACCTGGACGTCTACTTCGCCATGGCCCGCGGTCGTGCGGGGCAAGGCGACCAAGGCGGTGTCCCGGCCATGGAGATGACCAAGTGGTTCGACACCAACTACCACTACCTTGTCCCGGAGTTCGAGAGCGGTCAGTCGTTCCGTCTGGCCTCGACCAAACCTATCGACGAATTTCTCGAAGCCAAGCGGCTCGGTGTGCATACACGACCGGTCCTGGTGGGGCCGGTTTCGCTGTTGCTGCTCGGCAAGGCCAAGGATCCGCACGTCGACAAACTCGCGCTGCTGGACAGCCTGCTCGACGTCTACGAGCAAGTGCTCGCCGGTCTTGCCGACGCCGGCGCCGACTGGGTACAGATCGACGAGCCCTGCCTCGTGCTCGATCTGGCCGATCAGGCGAAGGCGGCGCTGGGCCGGGGTTATCAACGCCTTGCGCGCGTGTCGCCGAAGCTCAAGCTGCTGATCGCCACGTACTTCGGCGATCTGCGCGACAACCTGCCGACCGTGTTGAGCCTGCCGGTAGCCGCCCTGCACATTGACCTGGTGAGGGCGCCCGCGCAGCTCGACGATGTGCTGGGCCGACTTCCGGCGGGCATGGCGTTGTCGGTGGGCGTCGTCGACGGGCGAAACGTGTGGAAGACCGATCTGGCCACAGCCCTGGCCAAAGTTGAAAAGGCCGTCGACGCGCTGGGCGACCGCCGCGTGTTGATCGCGCCCTCATGCTCGCTGTTGCACAGCCCGGTCAACCTCGACCTGGAAACGGCGCTCGACGACGAATTCAAGAGCTGGCTGGCCTTCGCGAAACAGAAGATAAGCGAGGTCGTCACGCTTGCCCGCGCCGTCAACGAGGGACGCGACAGTGTGGCCCAGGCGCTGCGCGAGAACGCCGCAGCTATGAAAAGCCGTCGCACATCGCCCCGCATTCACAACCCGCGGGTCAAGGACCGCGTTGCGGCCATCAAACCCTCGATGCTCGAGCGCAGCAGCCCGTTCGCCAAACGGCAGCCGACGCAGCGCGACGCCCTGAAGCTGCCCACGCTCCCGACGACCACGATCGGCTCGTTCCCGCAGACCAACGAGATACGCACTGCACGGGCGGCTCTGCGCAAAGGCGAGATGGGCCGCACCTCGTACGACGAGTTCTTGCGGCAGGAAATTCGTCGCACGGTCGAGTTCCAGGAACGAATCGGCATCGACGTTCTGGTCCACGGCGAGTCGGAGCGTAACGACATGGTCGAGTACTTCGGCGAGCAGCTCGAAGGCTTCGTCAGCACCGCCAAGGCGTGGGTGCAAAGCTACGGCTCGCGATGCGTCAAACCGCCGATCATCTTCGGCGACGTGTCCCGCCCCCAGCCGATGACCGTCGAATGGAGCCGGTACGCGCAGTCGCTGACGAGCAAGCCGATGAAAGGCATGCTCACCGGCCCGATCACCATTCTTCAGTGGTCGTTCGTCCGCGACGATCAGCCGCGAAGCGAAACGTGCAAACAGATCGCCCTGGCCATTCGCGACGAGGTGGCCGACCTCGAGGCAGCGGGCATCGGCCTCATCCAGATCGACGAGCCGGCGGTTCGCGAAGGCCTGCCCCTCCGCCGCGACGACTGGGACGAGTACCTCCGCTGGGCGGTCGACTGCTTCCGTCTCGCCTCGTCGGGTGTGGCCGACACAACGCAAATCCACACCCACATGTGCTACAGCGAGTTCAACGACATCATCGAGTCGATCGCCGCGTTCGACGCCGACGTCATCTCGATCGAGGCGTCGCGCAGCGACATGGACCTGCTCGATGCGTTCGTCCGCTTCCGCTATCCCAACCAGATCGGTCCGGGCGTGTACGACATCCACTCGCCCCGCGTGCCTTCGGCCGAGGAGATGACCAGGCTTCTCGGCAAGGCGCTGGACGTGCTCTCGGTCGATCAGATCTGGGTGAACCCCGACTGTGGCCTCAAGACGCGGCAGTGGGATCAGGTCGAGCCGGCGCTGACGCACATGGTGTCGGCCGCCAGGACTATGCGCGAGCGCGCCGCCGCCGACACCCCATAGCCCCGGAACCAGGTACGCACGTCCCCCGCCCGTCGTGCAGGGACGGCTTGATTGACCGTCCACTCATGGTTCGCTGTGGGCCATCTCAGGCCGAAGCGCACCGAAGCCACCCGCCAAGTGCATATCTGGGGGACGCGAGCCATCAGGAATGGTCGGCGTCCCCCAGCTGCAGCGCGATCAGTTGCTCCTATGGGGCAACGTAGCCGTCGTTCAACGTCCTGAGGAACGCTACGACCGCTGCCTCTTCTTGAAGTGATAGCTCCAGGTTCCCCAATTCATCCGTGTTGACGTTCATCGGCACCTCGGCCGGCGGCCAGACCTGCACGTCTCTGGTGTTGTAGAAGTGAACGATCTCCTCCAGGCTCTTGAAGAAGCCGTTGTGTCCATAGGCCTTCACGAACTCGGGATAGGGCCGTTGGTCCACGTTGCGGAGGGTCGGTACCTTTTGCTTACCGAGCTGCGGCTCGTAGACCTCCGGCGCCTGCCCTTGGCTCTTGAGGAAACCGCCGAGCCCGTAGTCAATCCAATTGCTTCCGTCAGGATTCCATTTGCGCGGCATGCCGTACCACGGGTTCTCAGGGTTCTTCGGCACACCGAGGTTGTCGTACGTGAAGTCGGTGAACAGCGGGGGCTCACCGTTGGAGCCCGCCTCGCTCAGATGGCAGGCCGAGCACATGGCCTTGCCCTCGAACAGAACCCTTCCCGCCTCCTCCTGCGGCGTCAGGGTCGCCTCGTCCGCCAGCCAGTAGTCATACTTGGACGTGAATGGATTGACCTCGCTGGACCTCTCATAGGCCGCGATCGAGCGGGCGACGCGCTCGTAGGTGCCCGCCACGTCCTTTATCCAGTCCAACGAACCCGCTCCCCACACCTGCTCGAACAGCTCCGCGTAGTCGGCCTGCGAAACCTTGAAGCACACAACCCGAGCGTTGGGATTGTTCTGCTCAACGGGATTCAAGAAGGGTCCCTGGGCCTGTTCGGCCAGAGGGTCACCCAACGTTTCACCGGTTGCCCGCCCGTCCCAGAACATGCCGCCGATCCAAAGGTCTTCGTCCTCGTCAAAGTACAAGACAGGGCTGTCGCCGCCATACGCCGCGGTCGGCGGCTTGCGGTTGCCGAAGCGAACGTCGACCGCGCCCGGGTACACCGCGCCGTGTGCGTTGATCTCCGAAACCGGTCCGGTGAAACCTGTTGCCGGCGCGTGGCACGTCGCACAGGATTGTCCCGGCGGTGTAGACAGATTCTGGTCAAAGAACAACTCCTGGCCGAGCAGCTCGATGGGTGCGAGGTCCTCAGCAAACGCCGCGCCCAGCCCAACGCCAAGCAGCAACATGGCACCACAAGCAATTGTCCCTTTCGTAAACATCGGTTCGTCTCCCTTGACAACCTACCCATAACACCGTCTTCCCCTTCACGCCGCCTGATGCTTGCACCTCCTAACACCACCTCCTTCCCACAAGAGACACAGCTGTTCCGTCGATGGGACGTCCGAGGAAGTCGGATCATCAGCGCGGCCCGCGAGCCCGTTCACATCGTGCACCGACGAAAGCCGTGTGCCACCTTCCCTAACGTCCGTACGCTATCAATACGCGCACCTCTCGCAGCGAACGACAGGCGCCTCGTGGACTTGATTCACACAAAGAGACTGGCCCGATACCAATAGCTTACCCTAGCTAGTGTTAAGGTCAACAAGAGGCACCGGTCACTGCGCTACTCCTGACCCTTTATCTCTCGTACCTAAACGGTACCATATCGCGGGACGGCAGCACTGGAGGCTGTTCGTCCGGCCACGGCCTACGTCCGTGCGACATTCGCCGTTGTAAGGAGCGTGCTGACCACAACGCAGGCACCTGGTGTGGCCATGCCAGCACCCACTCCCGAAGGCATGGATGCTGAATCCGAGCCAACGCGGCGTGAGGCAACCGCCTTCCCGCCGGAACCTTCGTCAACTGGAAAACGATGTGTAAGATGTGCCCGTGAAATTCACGCGTGAGCAGTACATCGAGAGTCTCACCTTCGGCCAATGCGAGCGGCCCATGTTCTGCGAGTTGTTCGGCCCGCTGGTGGGCCTGGCTGACGAATGGCTCGCCCAAGGCGCAACGCAGGACGAAATCGACCTGATCGGGTTCGATTGGGACTTCGTGCCCTACATCGACTGCGGCGGACATACCGGCGCGCTGGACACGCATCCGCCCGAAACGCTCGAAGAGACCGACGAATACCTCATGCAGCGCGACTCGCTGGGCCGCACTGGCCTGCTCCCCAAGAACTGATCCATCTGTTATGAGAGTCTTTGGCCCGGCAGCGGCGTGGAGGCAATGAATCGGGGCCGGCATCATGCCGGTCCCGTTGCAGGCGTTGGATCGGATGCCTATGGGCCATCGCATTGTGGCCTGTGGATAAGGAGCAGTTTGATGAGACGAACGAGCGAGGGCATAGGGTCGATAGCGGCGTCCGTCGTCATGGTCGCATGTTTGCTGGCTGGTGGCGCCGCAGCGGCTGACTTCACGTGGGACGGCGGCGCCTACGTCTCGGGCGACGAGGCTACGCGCAACTGGGACCTAGCCGCCAACTGGGCCCCCGACGGTGTTCCCGCCTCAGGTCAGACCGGCTTGGTGAACATGAGTAGCCTGTATGCGCGGGCCAACGCCGATCTGACCGGCTCGCCCTCCATCGAAGTGGCTACCGGCGGCTTGGTGGCGCACGTCAACGGGGTGACTGTCACTACCGCAGTTACCCTCAGTGGGGGCACGTGGCATACGTGCCCCAACCTGAGTGGCTACCCGTGGGGCCCGGACCGCGTTCTCAACGCCGACCTAGTGGTAACCGACCCCTCGTTTATGAAAGGGGGACGAGGCAACAACCTGGCCATCAATGGTTTGCTCCAAGGCAGCGCGCTGCTGACGTTTGAGGCCTCCGATTCGTATCAGGGCGATGGCCCGGAGTGGTTCTTCTATCACGCCGACAGCACCCACTCCGCGGGCCTGATGATCGAGTCGGGCAACAACCCCGTCGTCTGGGCGATGGCCAGTCAGGCTTTGGGCACCGGCGACATCACCGTTCGCTCGACCGGTACCGTCGGCTTCGGCGCCAACCAGGACTACAGCGGCGCGGCCCGCACGCCGGTGATCTACCTGGAAGGCAGCCAGGTGATGCTTCAGGATTATCTCAGCGGTGCCACCATCCCGATGGACATCATCGTTGGCAGCGAAGGCGGCACCATCTACGGCTATAACTGGTGCGTCGACAACTCCTTCACCGGTGCCGTCACCCTCAATGCGAATATGACTTTGGCCGGCACGCGGTTGGGCAGCCTCGGCCACAACTTCACGATCGATGGTGCAATTTCGGGCGACGGGGGCATCGTCGTCAACTCCACCGATCAGTATCAGGGCAGCCGCGGGACCGTGGTCCTCGGCAACGCCGCCAACTCCTACAACGGTGGAACCACCGTCCAGACGGGCTACCTCAAAGCCCTCGCCGAGGGCACGCTGTCGACCGGGCAGATTACGCTCTATAGCCCCGACATCATGACCAGGCTGTTCCTGGACAAGCCAACCGACGCCGATTGGACACTCGCCAACGACATCACAGCCGACGGTACGGTGCAAGTGGAAGACGGATCGGTCGGCTACACCCTCAACCTGATGGGTTCAACGGTTACGGTCGGCACCGACGACGCCGTCGCCGGCACGATGACGGTCGCCGGAAACCTGGCGTTCGTCCAGGACGGCAATACCCCGGTAACGCTGAACATCGGTGTCATCGGGACAGGCGATCCGGTGGTTGTCAGCAACGACGCGCTGGCCGTCACGCGGAGTGTCGGCAGTCTGTCCAATTGTGTATTGAACGTATCGATCTTGGGAGCGGACTACGCCGACCTGGCCGGTGAGACGCTGACCATTCTGACTTGCACCAACGACTTGTCCGCCCAGAGTTTCGCCGATGTGGTCTACCCGACCGGCTGGAAGGGCATCGTCACCTACGGGTCCGGTTGGATCACGCTGAGCCTGGCACCGGAAGACGAGGACCGGCCGGTTCTTGATCTGGTGCCCGAGTCGCTGGGCTTCAGCGTCAAGGCCTCCGAGCCGAACCCCGCGCCGGCCAGCGTGCAGGTGCGCAACGTCGGCTTCGGCACGACGCACTGGAATGCGGCGGTTCGCAGCCCGGCGCCCTCGTGGATCTCGCTGACCAACACCAGCGGGTCGGACGACGATTCGTTCGACGTGCATATCGACCGCCAGGGCCTGCCTGATGGAACGTACACAGCGTACGTCGACGTGGAAGACCCCAACGCAGTCAACTCGCCGCAGACCGCGACCGTCGTATTGCAGGCCCGGCCGGACGCCGAGTCGTCAACGCAGTCGTTTACCAACTCGGCCCGCGGCACCCACCCGAGCACACTGACAGCGTCCGGCGGCGGCATCACCGTGGATCTGTCGGCGCTGCCAGGCGGAACGCAGATCTTTCGGGCGATCCTGGTCCCGCACGCCAGCGGCTTTGTCGGAAGCAGTAGCGGCGCGACCTCACCGCTGCAGGTGCAGTCGGCCGACGCGCCGGGCGTGTGGCTTCAGACGGTGGCGCCCAACCACCTGACGCTCGACTGCACGGCCGCCGCGCAGCGCGCTCTGCTTGCCGGCGACAAGACTTTGGGGCTCGATTTTGTGTCGTTCCCCGCCGGGCTCGGATCGGAAGTGCGCCTCGATGTCTGGTGCGACGCACCCCCTGCCGGCGCGATCCAGCAGGTGACGAACCTGGCGGCCGTCCACCGCGAAGGCGATACCATGCTGACGTTCGCCGAGGTTGACCCGCCGGTGACCGATCCTGCACCTACCGGCGCACAGCTCAACACCGCCAAGGCCAACATGGACAGCCCCAACGAGATCCGCTACCGCATCTACCGCTCATCGTCGCCGATCGATGCGATCACCATCCGCACCGCCGAACTCGTCGATGAGATCACCCCGATGAGCGGGTGGAACTGGACGTTCGGGCCGTCCGACTGGGACAGCGCGGTCATCCCGACGCTGCCCGTGGACGAGCTGACGGCCTCGGCACCGGGCGCCGGCATCTACGTTCGCCGCGCCGGCGCAGCGGGCAGCGCGTACTACGGCGTGAGCCGCGCGGTCGACGGCGAGGAAGACCTCTCGATCTGGATGCCGAACCAGAACAGCCTTGCGTCGACGATCGCGGAGGATGTCGGCACGGGCATGGTGCTGAAGTGGAAGCAGGTCGGCCCGACCGACTTCTACTACGAAAGCAATGTTATGAAGCATTACTTCGTGCGGTGGGAGTGCCCGCCGACGTGGAACACGCCCAGCTATGCACACAACTACCTGGTGTGTGAGCCGTTGGGCGTGGTGGTCGATCCGCGGCCAGTCGACGTCGCTCTACACTGCTGGGGAGGCAACATGGAAGGCGGCTGGGGCTGGTGGTATGAAGCCAACCGCGGCGCCTTGCTCCTGACCACCATGCAGATTCCCTACGACTGGTGGACGGCCTATCACGAAAACCGGTTGACGATCCGTCCGTGGACCAATGTCCAGGGCAACGGCGGCGGAGTCGTCCGCAACTACTGCCAGAAACGGATCTGGTCGTTCGTAGCCGACTTCATGGCCACACGCTGGAACGTCGACCTGAATCACATCCTGGTCTCGGGCAGCTCGATGGGGGGCAGCGGCTCGAGCATGTGGGGTATCCGCAGCGGCGACAAGTTCGCCTACATCGATTCCTGGGTCGGCGTGCACATTCCGGCCCTGTGCGACTATTTCCGCGGCTCCTTCGAGCAGTGCTACGGGCTGCTGGCCTGGGACTGCCTGTACGAAGACACGGGGATGAGCGTCTGGGACTATTGGGACACCGAGCAGTGGCTGCGCAGCCACATTCCGACCGACACGCCGTTCATTTCCTTCGCCAACGGCAAGAACGACGGGGCGATCGGCTGGTGGCAGGCCTGGCTCATGGCGACGGCCCTTCAGGAGACACGTCGGCCGCACCTGTTCCACTGGTCCCAACAGGGCCACCTGACCCGAGCCGCTCTTCCGGGGACGCTGAGCGATCGCTACATCGGCATCGACATCGACAAGAACAAGACGCTGCCGGCGTTCACGTACTGTTCGCTGGACGACAACATGGGCGACGGCGATCCCGAGGTAGGCGATCCAGTCGGATACTTGAACGCGTACCTGCTGTGGGACCCCAACGACTCGGTCGACACGACCGACGCCTGGGAGATGACCTGCTACCTTATCAATGCCGCCCCGCAGGAGTCCTGCACGGTCGACATCACTCCGCGGCGTTGCCAGACGTTCGGGCCCGTCGCCGAAACCGTCTGCAACTGGAGCAACACCGACGTCGCCACCAGCCAGATCATTCAGTCCGGCACGGCCACAGTAGACGCGCACGGTCTGGTAACGTTGCCGCAGGTGACCGTGAGCAAGACGCGTAACCGAATCCGGATAGACACGCAGGTGTTGCCTGTCCTGGTGTCGAGCGATCCAGTGGCCGACGGCACGCTGTGCAAGACGCAAAACAACGTGATGTTGCTGACGTTCGACGGAGCGATCGCGTTACCGGACGGCGGGGCGCCGGCGCTGAGCGTCTTCGGCGGCGGCTTCGAAGAGGGCGGCACGTTCACCTACAGCATCGAGCCGGACGGGGTGACGCTGCGTGCGGTGGAGCAAGGTCCGATGCTGACGGATCTGACGTGGTATCGGATCGCGCCGGCGGCGGGATTTGCGGTGGAGCCGTTCAGCTTCGATGCGTGCACGCTGTTCGGCGACGCCAACGGTAACGGTCGAGTAACCACGGCCGACTACGTCGAGGTCAAGGACCACATGGGCGCGTACACCGACGGGCGTTGCGATCTCAACGGCTCGGGGCGCGTGACCACCGCCGACTACAGCGTAGTCAAGAGCCATATGGGTCATCGGACACCCACCAAGCCGTGACTTATGTCTCGGTGGTGTGAGTGAGGCGAATCGGGGCCGGCATCGTGGCGCCACGCTGCTTACCGCAGGATCTGAAGTGAGCAGAATCCGATAAATTAATACCTTTCCACGACGGCTTTAGGGCATCTCCGGCGGCGATCGGGCTGCCGGCAGGCGAGACCCCCTTGACGCGTAGCCTCGTACTTGTATAGACTTTAGAGAGCGGGTGGGGAAGGAGTGCGCAGTGTTAGGCCTTCACTTGGTGCCCGGCAGCGGTCTGCCATCGGGCCGTTTGGCTCCCTTAGACAATCCAGGAGGACCGAAATGAGACTCGCGCTAGCGTTTTTGGCCGTTCTCATCTTCGCCGTGGCTGTTCCGGCGCGCGACATTTACGTCGCCAAGAACGGCAATAACGGCAACAGCGGCGGCTCGGCCGACCCGTATCTGACCATTAAGTACGCCATCAGCCAGTCCACCAGCGGCGACGTGATCCACGTACGCGCGGGCACCTACGCCGAGTGGTGGATTGTCATTAAGTCAGGCACGGAACTGATCAGTGAGGACGGCCTGTATGCCGCCAAGATCTACAGCGGAACGGGCAGCGCCATCCGTCTGGAGAACGACAACTCTGGCATCGACGGTTTCGAGATCTACGGCGACTGGGACGCCGGCGCCAGCGAGATCGACGGTCTGGTTCGCCCGCTGTGGTCCAACAACACGTGGGTCAAGAACTGCCTCATCCACGACGCACCCAACGATGGCGACGTCATCAAAATCGGCGCCGACAACGTCTTGATCGAGAACTGCATCATCTACGATCCGGCGCACCGTTATGACGACGTGAGCTACCAGGAGTGCGTCGATATCTTTGGCGACCCTGTCCCCAACGGCGTGACGGTCCGCGGCTGCTGGATCTACCACACGCCCGAGCACGGCGGCGACAACCTGATTTTCGCCAAGGGCGGGTCTAAAAACATCCTGTGGGAGAACAACGTGTTCGGCCCGTGTGAGGGCGGTGCGTCGGTGGACGCGTCGGTCGGCTGCGGGGCGTCCAGTCCAGCGGTCTTCCCCGCGTGTGAGAACTTCATCGCCCGCAACAACATCTTCGTCAACTGTAGCGGCGACGGCGCCTTCGAATTCAAGAGCGCCAAGAACGCTCACGTCTACAACAACATCTTCTACAACTACGTCGGCGGGCGGTGCTTCATCCAGTTCTTCTCGACGCAGCCCAGCGGCGCGCCTCCGCAGACCGATCGCAACGAAGACTGCTACGTCTACAATAACATCTTCCTCCAGAGCAACGGTTATCCGATCTACCAGGACCGCGGTCGATGGACGCCCGGCGTGACGTACATTCCCGAGAACTTCGGGCACGACAATAACATCTACTATCTGTGCAACACCAGCCCGGCCAGCAACGACGTCGACGTGACCGCCGAAGCCAACAGCATCTTCGACAATCCCGACCTGGTCGCGCCGGCCACGCCGAATATCGGGAGCGACAACTGGGCGAGCATCGTGGCCGACTTCCTGCTTCAGGACGTTTCACCGGCCATCGACGCGGGCGTAACGTTGCCGCTGCCCGGACAGACCTACGGCGTGCCGGCCGACGTTTTGGGTACATCGAGGCCCCAGCCAGCCGCGGGCAGCTTCGACATCGGTATCCATGAGTACGCCGTGCTGGCGGCGCTGGCCAGTAGCGAGCCGCCGGCCGACGGCACACTGCCGAAGAATCAGAACAACGTGATCCTGCTCACGTTCGATGCAGCCATCACGCTGCCCGCCGGCGGCGACCCGGCGTTGAGTATCGTGCCGATCGCAGGCGGCCTGGAAGAGGGCGATGCGTTTACCTACTCGGTCGAGCCGGACGGTGTGACGCTCAAGGCCATCGAGCAAGGGCCGATTCTGACGGACTTGACCTGGTATAGCGTGACGCCGGCGACTGGGTTCAACGTCGAAACGTTCACGGTGGATCTGTGCACCCTCGTGGGCGACGCCAACAACAGCAGCTACGTTACGACGGCCGACTACGTCGAGGTGAAGGCTCACATGGGCCAGTACACCGACGCCCGTTACGACCTGAACGGCAGTGGCCGCGTGACCACCGCCGATTACAGCGTGGTCAAGGGTAGTCTCGGGCGGCGCGCACCGATCAAGAACTGATGCGGCTCGGGTATGGGTGCGCAGACAAGCCAGCGGATCAGGGAAGGAGGTAAGCGGTTGTGTTGCAGCTACGTCGGACGGTAATCATGGTGTGTGTTGTGGCTTGCGGTGCCCTTTGGACGGAGGCCGAAGGCATCGTCCGGAACGTCACCAACCTCAGTGAGTTTCGCACCGCGATGGGCGCCGCGAACCCCGGCGACGTGATTCAGGTTCAATACGGCGTGTATCAGGTCACCGCGTCGTCGGACCCGAAGCACTGGTTTAAGCGGGCGGGCACCGTGGCTGATCCCATCCAGATCGTTGGCATCCTCGATGTCGGGGGCAATCGCCCCGTCTTCGACGCCACCGGCACCGACATCGACCGCGGCATCTTCTACATCTGGCCATACTATCCCAACTACGTGATCGAAAACCTCGAATTCCGCAACTCGCGCGGCGGGGCTACGCAGTCGCACAACGCGGCCGCGGCCTACATCCAGGCGCCCAACATCACGTTCCGCAACTGCTACTCACACCACAATGACGACGGGTGGTTCAGCACCGACCAGGCCGATAACACTCTGCTGGAGTTCTGCGAAACGGCCTCCAATGGTTACGGCGACGGGTATTCCCACAATTACTACGTCAACTCGCCGTCGATGATCGTGCGCGGCAACTACATCCGCGACAGCGTCGGGGGGCAGAACTTCAAGAGCCGATGCTCGCATCTGGTCTTCGAGAACAACTTCATGGAGCGAGACGGCAACTACATGTGGGAGATCGCCTCCAACAACGTCGACAACACGCTCATGATCGGCAACGTGATCATCAAAGGCACGTCTGCCGCCAACAACCGCATCATTGGGCTGAGTGACGGTACCTCCAGCAACGCGTCGACCGGCACGCTGACGATGATCAACAACACAGTTGTGTCGACGAGCTCCTACCAGGTGTATTTCTTCACGCTCTCGGTGGCCACCACCAACCTGGTTCTGTACAACAACATCCTCACCGGACCTTCCACGAATCTCTGGTCGTGGGCCGGCAGCGGCACCCGCACTGGCAGCCACAACTGGTTCCAGACGGGCATGTACATCCCAGCCGGCATCACCGACAGCACGGTCGGCTCGGACCCGGGATTTGCCAATCCGGGCGCGAGCGATTACCACCTGCTGCCGGGCTCGGCGTGCCGCGACGCGGGTAACAACGCCCCGCAGTGGTTGAACCGGTACGACGTGTGGGAAACCCGCGTGCCCGACGCCGAGTACGTCCTGCATCTGGCGACCACGCCGCGACCGGTCGACAGTGCGCTGGACATCGGGGCCTACGAGTATCCCATAGCGATGCCGGCGCTCGCCTCCAGTGAGCCGGCGGCCGACGGCACACTGCCCAAGACGCAGAATAATGTGATCCTGCTCACGTTCGATGCAGCCATCACGCTGCCGGACGGCGGCGCATGGGCGCTGAGCATCTTCGGCGGCGGGTTCGAGGAGGGCAGCGCGTTCACCTACTCGATCGAGCCGGACGGTGTGACGCTCAAGGCCGTCGAGCAAGGACCGATCCTCACCGACCTGACGTGGTACGTCGTGACGCCGGCGGCCGGCTTCGACGTCGAAGCGTTCTCGCTCGATCTGTGTACGTTGGTTGGCGACGCCGACAACAGCAGCCGCGTCACGACAGCCGACTACGTCGAGGTGAAGGCTCACATGGGCCAGTACACCGATGCCCGTTACGACCTGAACGGCAGTGGCCGCGTGACCACCGCCGACTACAGCGTGGTCAAAAGCAATCTCGGGCAACGAGCACCGGCCAAGCCGTGAACCGGGTGTAGTCGGAACTGTGCAACGGAACGCGCCCGAAAGGAATCGTCCGGCACGCGGCGCTAGTGCGGCGTGAAGTCCATCTTGCCGTCGATCTGGAGACAGACCTCAGCCAATAGCTTGGTGCTGTTGTCCAAGTCCGACAGGCTCACCACCTCCACCGGCGTGTGCATGTAGCGGTTCGGCACGCTGATCAGCCCCGCCGCCACGCCGGCGCGTGAGATCTGAATGGCATTCGCGTCGGTGCCCGTCGCCCGCGGCGCTGCCGCCCGCTGATGCGGAATCTTCTTCTTGGCGGCTGTATCCAGCAGCAGCCTGCCGACCGTGGGGTTGATGTTCGGGCCCAGCTCGACGATCGGGCCCTTGCCCAACGCTAGGTCGCCCAGCCCCTTCTTCTCGGCCCCGGGATAGTCGGTGGTATGCCCTACGTCGACCGCGATGCCCACCTGCGGGTCGACGCCGAAACACGACGTCCGCGCCCCCCGCATACCCAGTTCCTCCTGCACCGTGCTAACGGCAAACAGCGCACACGTACGCTTCCGCTTGGCGACCAGCCGCAGCGCCTCCATCACCACGAACGTGCCCACCTTGTCGTCGAAGCCGGGTGAGGCCACCAAGTCCCGCCCCAGCCGCACCATGCCCAGCTTGAACGTGATCGGGTCGCCCACCGCCACGCGCTTCTCGGCGTCGGCGCGGTTCTTGGCCCCGATGTCGAGCCACAAATCGCTCATCTCCACCTTGGCCTTGTCGCGCTCCTCGGGCTTCATCAGGTGGATCGCCTTGCGCCCCACCACGCCCTCGACCGTCCCCTTCGCCGTATGCACCGTCAATCGGCTGCCGGGCAACACAGCCGCATCGACCCCGCCGATCGATTCGAAGTGCACGAATCCCTCGTTGTTGATGTAAGTGACCATCAGGCCGATCTGATCGCAGTGACCGGCCAGCATCACCCGCGGCGAGTCGGTCGGGTTCAGCGCTACGATGCAGTTGCCGTGTACGTCGGTGCGGATCTCGTCGGCGACCGACTTCATCTGCTCCCGCACGATCCGCTGCACCGGCTGCTCGAACCCGGACGGCGACGGTGTTTCCTGAATGGCCCGCAAGAACTCGAGCGATTCGGCGCGCATCGGCCTGCTCCTTTCGCGTATAGTGTTGGCCGCAGTTGTAACCGGCTCCGCCGGCTGCGGCAACCTCCGTCAACGCGGCGCTGGCCCAAGGACGACGGTTAGGCTACGATCGATCCGCACGAAGACCAAACGCCCCCATGCGGTCAGGCTTGCTCGGTAAGCCGCCTGTCCGCACGCATCACGGAGTCTCAGGCCATGACCACACCACTGCTGCCATTGGATTCAAGCCGCACCAGTGACGAGCTGGCCGACGCCGCCCCCGAGATCGCCTTGCTGCCGATCGGCGCTGCCGAGCAGCACAGCCACCACTTACCGTGCAGCACCGACACTCTGGTAGCCGACTACATCTGCGACGGCATCGCGCGGCGCCTGCCGCTCTGGCGGCTGCCGACCATTCCCTTCGCCATCTCGCATATGCACCGCGGGTCAGCCGGCAGCGTGTGGGTGACCAACGAGACGCTCGCGCGCTACATCAAGGACGTGGTGCTCTCAATCCGCTGCCAAGGCGTTCGCAAGATCGTGATCGGCAACTTTCACGGCGGCAACTTCATCGTTCGACCTGTCGTGCAGGACCTGAACCGCGACTACGACGACCTGACCGTTATTCTGCTCGAGCCCGAGGTGGACACGTCGGACATCTACGATCACCCTTCGACCATGCGCCACGCCGAGGAGGCCGAGACGTCGGCCGTGTTGGCCATCGCGCCCGAGCTGGTTCACATGGACTTGGCCCGCGATGAAACGCCGCCCTACACGCAGAGCTATCTGCTCTACGCGCCGTTTCACAAGCTCGGCAAGCATGGCTGCTGGGGCACACCCACCGCCGGCACAGCCGAGAAAGGGCGCCTCGCCCTCCAGCGCCGCATCGACGCCTCGGTCCGCTTCATCCAGGAAACCTTCGCCAAGGTCGACCGCATCAAATCCGCGGACGCGTAGGGCGGGTTCAACCCGCCGTCTGACCAAACGCCCCCTGTCTCACTTCCGCCCGCAGCACTGCTTGTACTTTTTGCCCGAGCCGCAGGGGCACGGGTCGTTGCGGCCGGGCTTCTCGCCTTTTTTGAGCGGCTCGGCCGGGTCGGGCCTCGGCAGGTCGCCCTCCTCGGGCAAGGCCCCGTCCGACCAGCCCTTCTCCTGCCGCTTCCGCAAGAACCTATCTTGAAATGGATCTTTATCTTTGCCCATAGTCCACCTCGGCGACGATCACTTTGTCCGCCCACAGCAGTTCTTGTGCTTCTTGCCCGATCCGCACGGACACGGGTCGTTCCGTCCGACCTTCGGCTGCGTGCGACGGATGGTCTGCGGCCTGGACCCCTCGCCCTGCTGGGCCATCGCCGCCTGCTGGTCGGCGGTCGTCCCCGCAAAGCCCGCCCCGGTCGAGTCGGCGTGCCGCGTCTCGGCCCCGCGATAGGCCGAATGCACGCCCGCACTGCTGACCATCTGCACCTTCAGAATGTCGTCAGTTACTCGCTCGCGCGTCCGCTCCATCATCTCCTGGAACATCCGCGTACCCTCGCGCTTATACTCGATCCGCGGATCGCGCTCGGCATAACCGCGCAGCCCAATGCTGCTCTTCAGCAGGTCCATCTCGTACATGTGGTCTTTCCACTGCGTATCCAGCGTACGCAGCAGCACGTAGCGCTCCAACCGCGTCAGCTCGAAGCGCACCAGCTCGCGACCCGCGCGGATCAGCTCGGCCTTGGCGTCGCCCTCGGTGAGCGCCTGCTCGTTCAGAAGCCTGCCGAAGCGCCCCTTCGCCCACTCGGTCAGGCGATCGCCGTCGTGCGTCTGGAGCGCCCGATCCACCTCCTGTTCCAGTCGGCCGTTGCTGAGGCACTCCTCGCTCAGCTCGATCAGCTCGCGCTCCAGGTCCTCGCCCTTGCGTTTCTGCACCTGCTCGACGGTCCAGTCGACGTTGTATTTGGTGCGGGCCCACATGGCGATCTGCTCGGCCACGTAGGCGTTCTCCAGCGGACCCTCTGCCAGCGCCCGTTGGAGCGTCTCGTGCACCGGATAGCTATATTCGCGCCGGCGGTACGATTCGCGCACCCGCTCGCGCACGGTGTCAGCCACCGTGTTCGCATCGGCTTCGGCGATGTCGTCCACCGGCACGTCGATCTCGAACTTGGTCCGCAGCCAATCCGTCAGCCTCGTCCTGCCGAACAGCGAATCGACGAACTGGCGGGCCGCCGACAGGTCCGTCTTTTCGATCCGCTCGTCAGCCGCCTCGATCAGGTGCTGCTCGATATCGACCGGGTCCATCTTGCGAAGCTGGTTCTGCGACAGCTTCGACCCGAAGCGCTCCGCCCACTTGGCCAGACCGCGCACGTCCCACTCGCTCGGTTCCATGCTCGGGTCGACGTATTCGCCCAGGCTCCTGCGGACCGTCTGCTGCATCTCATCGCGGGCCAGATCGCGGATGCTGGCCTCCAGCGAGTCGAAATCGTCCGTCGCCAGCTTGCCCGCATCCACCGGCATGTCCAGCACGGTACGACACCACTCCGCCGCGCAGTTGCGCGGGTACTCCGGTGAGAAAAACCTGTCCAGCGCGTCGTTGATCGCCTCGTCGATCATCTCCCAGATCAATTCCACCAGCTCTTTCCCCTCCAGCACCCGCTGCCGCAGCCCGTAGTACTCGCGCCGCTGGTAGTCCATCACCTCGTCGTATTCCAGCAGGTGTTTGCGGATGCCGAAGTTGCGCTCCTCCACGTGCTTCTGGGCCCGCTTGATGGCCTTGGTCAGCCGCCGGTCCTCGATGGGCATGCCGCTGCGAAAGCCCAGCATGTTCAAAACGCTGGTCATCCGCTGCCCGATGAACAGGCGGATCAAATCGTCCTCCAACGACAAAAAGAACCGCGACGAGCCCGGATCGCCCTGTCGGCCCGACCGACCGCAGAGCTGATCGTCGATGCGCCGCGCCTCATGCCGCTCCGTGCCGATCACGTGAAGCCCACACGGCGGGCTGAGCCGACACACCGTCCGACCCAGCGCCGGGAAACGCGGATCGATCTTCGGCTTGAAGCAGTCGGCGCAGTTCGTCTCCGGGTCGTACAGATCGCAGAAGATGCAGCACCTGGTGGCCGTCACCCCCGGCTCGAAACGCCCCATCTCGCCGAGGCACTTGGGATACACCACGCCCTCCTGAAGCCTGATGTCGGTGCCGCGCCCGGCCATGTTCGTCGAGATGGTTACGTTGCCCAGAGGCCTGCGATCCTTGCCCTTCGTCGGCTCGGCGCGGTGGCCGGCCTTGGCGACGATCTCCGCCTCGCGGGCGATCTGCCGGGCGTTGAGCACCTCGTGCTCGATCCCGTACATCCGCGTGAGCATCTGCGAAAGCTTCTCCGACTTCTCCACACTGGTCGTGCCCACCAGGATGGGTCGCCCACCCGGAAAGTCGGCCGTCGCCTCGTCGTACGCCTCGCGCAGTCGTTCGACCAGCTCCTCTTCGAATTCGTCGCAATCCCCCACATCGGCCAGCCCCTGGCGAATCTTCTCGGCAAGGCCTTCGTCCTCGACGAGCGGCAGAAGCGCGTGCAGCACGTCCATGAGTATGAACGGCGAGCCGGCCTGACCGCGGCGCTGCATCTCATGGATCTCACACACCACCGACTCGTCCTTCTCGGCCAACGCGTAGTACAACGCGTCGGTGTGGTCCGAGCGGTTCACCGGCCGGTTCGTTGGGATGGCCACCACCTCCAGCCGGTAGATCTTCATGAACTCCTCGCTCTCGGTCATGGCCGTGCCCGTCATCCCCGCCAGGAAGCCATAGAGCTTGAAAAAGTTCTGAAGCGTGATCGTCGCCAGCGTCTGCGTCTCCTCCTTGACGGTGACCTTCTCCTTGGCCTCCACCGCCTGATGAAGACCCTCCGACCATTGCCGTCCGTGCATCAGTCGCCCGGTAAACTCGTCGACGATGATCACCTGCCCGTCCTGGACCACGTAGTCCTTGTCTCGCTCGTAGACCAGATGCGCCCGCAGGGCGTTGTCGATGAAGTGAGGCCAATTGATGTTCGCACCCTCGTAGAAGCTGCCCACCCCCGCCTCTTCCTGCGCGAGCTGTGAGCCGGCGTCGGCCATGTGCACGCTCTTGCGATCGCGCTCGACGATGAAGTAATGCCTGTGCCCGATCGCCTCGGCCTGCTTGTCGCTCAGCCAGAACGGATCGTGCCTGAACTTCTCCACCGCCTCGTTGAACACCCCTTCCATCACGCCCGCCGCCCGCGCCTCCTGGCGGAGCGTGTCGAGCTGCTTGGCGTCCTTGATCTTCCGCAGCATCTCGGCGTTGGAGTGGTTCTGACGCTGGATGAGCTTGAGCGCGATCGCATCGGCCACGCGATATTGCGACACGTCGTCGTGCGCCGGGCCCGAGATGATCAGCGGCGTGCGGGCCTCGTCGATCAGGATCGAGTCCACCTCGTCGATCACCGCGTAGTCCAGCGATCCCTGCACTTGATCTTCGGCCTGAAGCTTCATGTTGTCGCGCAGGTAGTCGAAGCCGAACTCGTTGTTCGTGCCGTACGTGATGTCGCAGGCGTACTGCTGGCGGCGCTCCTCGCCCATGGTGTCCATGTCGGACTGGATGTATCCCACCGTCACGCCGAGCAGCTCGAAGATCGGCTTGGCAAACTCGGCCCCCACCCGCACTAGGTAGTCGTTGGTGGTGACGATGTGAACCTTCTTGCCCCGCAGCGAGTACATATACGCCGCGAAGTAGCACACGATCGTCTTGCCTTCGCCCGTCTTCATCTCGGCGATGTTGCAGTTCTCCAGCACGTAGCCGCCGATGATCTGACACTCGAACTGCCGGTGCTGACGCACGCGACGCGACGCCTCGCGCACCACGGCGTATGCATCGTCGCGAATCTCCTCCAGTGACGCGCCCTCAGCCAGCCGACGACGAAACTCGTCCGTCTTGGCACGAACCTGCTCGTCGCTGAGCTGTCGGAGAGAGGACTCCGGCGGATCGACTGTTGCCCGCACCCACCGCCGCAGCCGCATCACCAGCCGATCGTTACGACTGGGCAGGCACCCATACACGGTCCACGCCCACGCGGCGATCACCGGAAACGCCAACCCCGCCGCCGCAACGCGCAGCACATTGCGATGGTCCACCAGCGCACCGCCCGCACCCCTCTGCGCCTGCGCGAAGCCCAACACCGCCGCACCGGCCGCCGCCAGAAACAGCAGTGTCAGCACCACCGCCGTGCCGCTTAACATCGCGCGAAGCCGCGCACGCCGCAGAGACTCCTGAAGCGTGCTGACCGCGCCGCGCGAAAGCTGCATGTCTTGCGCCAACATGTTCGAATCCGTTCGCGAAAATTGACCAGAAAGACGTTCGAGTCGCCGGCAGCGTGATGCTCGCACCGGCACCGACCGCGTCGCCCCGCCCTGGCGCTACGGACCGTATAGACCCCCAAGACGCCAAAAGTAGATCAGCCCCACGCGCCGGAGCATGCTATCGCCCGCCGCCAGCGCCGCCCGCCCCACAACCGGCGCCCAGCGAGGCCGAGGACGACGCTGCTCGACCACCGTCGTCGCGAACACCGGCACCGCCACGCAGACCGGCCCAACCGCCGCCGTCCCGGACGCCGTCAACGCCCGCCCCACACGCGCCGGCGCCTGCGTCACCTGCGCCGCCGCCACGTGCCACGCCGCCAGAGCGACCCAGCCGGCCGCCCCTACCGTCGCCAGTCGAACACCGCGGCTCATCGGCCCGCTGATCACTTGGCCCGCTCCAGATACTCCCCGTTGCGCGTGTCGACCCGGATCACTGTGCCCACGTCGACAAATGCCGGAACCCGCACCCGCGCGCCCGTCTCCAGGACCACGTCCTTGGTCTGACCCGTCGCCGTGGCTCGTTTGATCATCGGCGGCGCCTCGACCACCTCCAGCTCCACCACGTTGGGCAGTTCGGCTGATATGATCGTGCCCTCATACACCTGGCAGGCGAGCTTCTCATTCGCTTTGAGGAACTGCACCGCCTCGCCCAGAAGCTCGCGATCCAAATGCACCTGGTCGTACGTCTCAGTGTGCATCAGGACCAGGTCCTGCCCGTCCGCGTAGAGGTACTCGTACTCCTTGCTCTCCAGAAACGGCGTATCCAGCGTATCGTCCACGCGGAAGCGGACGTCGACGATCTGCCCGCTCTGCATGTTCTTCAGCTTGGTCTGCATGTAGCTGCGCTTGTTGCCCTTGGCCACGTGCTGGGCCTCGTGCACGAACCAGATGCCGTCCTCGTAGACGACCGCACGACCCTTACGAAGTTCCACCGCCTTGATCATCCACTCGCCTCCACGTCCTCACTTGCCGCCAATCGTCCGCCCGCTCGCCGGGCGGATTAGCAACGTATTCTCTCAAAGATCGTCCATCCTGTCAAACCACGCACAGACCCCTAAGTTACGTAAGCACAACGACTTTCGCCGCCCTGACGGCGGATGGAATCGCTGCCCGTGTGGCATCGTCAACCGCGGCGACGCCTACGTCGCGGACGAGCTAACCTGCCCACCAAACGCCCAGGACCGAACCGTACCCCCTGGCCAACACGTCCTACGCGGTGCGCCCGCAAGCCTGTCAAACGCTACCCGCCTCAGCAAACCCCGCGGATGACCAGCCTACTGAGTTCACGCAGATGCCTGCCGCACGAAACGGTGGAAGTAGCAGGGCACACCGATCTTCCTCCCATCTGACGAGCGTTGGACGAACCTATGCCCCGGAATCCTGAAGATCGATGCAAGATGGTGCTGTCCGAGCGGCGTAAGAAAGTCGACGACGCGCAGTCCAACATCTCTGGCGGTTGCACGTATATAGTGCCTGCCAGCTCTGGAACCCCGCTGCGGATTGAACCACGGATTCATGAAACGCCCGATGACCAGGAATTCTCCGCTTGGCAGAAGTATCCGGCTCGCCTCGTGAAGGAGAAGGCGGGCCGCGGCTGGCGTGCGGAATCCGTATCCCTTTGGCCCAATGGCAACCATCATGTGAATTGTCGCTCTCCGCAGCCCGGTGGCATGTGCGTCCAGTTGGAAATCGTTCTCCGGATTCTGCTCCCGGTCGCTTGCCATCGGAGCCACCGCCCGAAAGGGCCTCCCTCCCCGGCGCAGCGGACGTCTGTTCGCGTAAGTCAAGAGGACGCGTCTTAGTTTCGAACTAGCCCCCACTCTTCGTGTAAATTCGCCAGCATGCCTGCCAAGCCTTGGGCCTCCCGCGCCCAGTTCGAGCACCTTGAGGATGCGCAGACCGTTCCTTGCCTGTGCGCCACGCGCGCAACCCCTGCTTCGATCCTTCGCCAAGTTCCCTCTTATAGGTATCCCCCCACACAACATAACTACACATCAGGTCTTCGGAAATGCGAAAGCCGTGTCTACGCCGTCCCGTTCTACGCAGTGCAGTTACACAGCGGCGCGCAAAGCCCCGCTCCGCGGCGCACCCCACCTGTTTCCTTGCACAGCGCCACAGTCGCATGAGGCAAGAACTCGGCGCAGAGCGACGCCACGTGCCGGTATGTCGCCACGCGGTCGCCGGGTGGTATGTGCCAGTGCGTACCGTCGCGCGCCAGCCTGGGCGCGTGCCACTCCGGTGCCGGCAAGGCCCAGCGTCTGCGCCACCGATCCAACTGCGGAAGGGTCTGGCGATAGGTGCCCAGCGTGACGCGTGTGGGGCGGTGTCCCTCGGCAGCAGCCCGCTTGAGAAACTCGCGATAGTCCCGCTGCCATCGGCAAGGCGTCAAGATCGGGTCTAGCCGCCAGCGGACCTCAAAGCCCATCCGTTGCGCCGACAGCGACGCCGCCAGCCGCCGCTCGATCGGCGGAGTGATCCTTTCGACCGTGTCCGGCCACTTGCCCTCCCACAGGTCAGCCATCCGCTCAGGGTTGAGCGAAAACGAGATGACTGCGTTGCTTGTCGGCAGCCCGCCGAGATGGTGTACGTTCGTGCTCTTGGTCAGCAAGAACAGTTTGCAGCCATTGGGGTTACGGACCGGATCGGCAAACATGGGCACCAACTGCCTGGCATGGCCGACAAGTTCCTCGAACAGCAGCGAGTCGCAGCGGTCCGCGCCAAGCCCTAGTGTGTGGTGCGAGCATCTCCGCGGATGGATCAGCCACCGCCGTACCGCCTCCCAGAACAGCGCCACGTTGTCATACACCAGTGGCTGGAGCGGATCACGCGTCGACCGGAATGTACCCAAAAGGTAGCACGCGCGGCAGCCCAGCCCGCACGGACCACTGCCAATGGCCAGGTCCCAGTACAAAGGGCAGATCGTCTGACAATCGCCTCGCCGAGCCCGGACGATGGGGTTCGATCTGCGCGACGCAAGGAAGACCCACAGGTCCCGTGTGAGCCCCGTGTCTGCCGGCGACAGGCGCGCCTCGCGCCACTGCCCCGACAGGAGTTTTTCGATGATGTACGACGTCCGCGCCGCAAATGGCCCCGCCGTCCGATCGCGTTGGCTGTCGCCGACCGCACGACCGGGCGGATGTACGAACAGTCCGTCCGGAATAGGTTCGCCCTGCATTGCCCCCACCTGATTCCTCCTCCTCCTCCGTCTGCAAGCGTATCGGTTCCGTTGCCCACAATCGACTCCATCGTTCGTCCTAGAGTGTCACCTAGCATGACACTCCGATATCAACACTGCCACGTTTTACCGGCGCAGTATCCCTCTCGGCCGCCAGCGGTTATGCTGGATCGCCGTCCGGGTGACGGCGTCTGCAGCGTCGTGGGGTGTCCATGCTGGCGGGCATCGGCAAGTTCGTCGGGTCCAAGGTCCTCAGCGCCGTGCTGATCGTGGCCGGCGCCATGGTGCTGATCTGGTACTGGCAACTACCGCCCGAATCGAAGCAGGCCATCTGGACGGCCATCAAGCATGCCCTGCTGTGGATCGGTCTGGTCGCTGCTCTGCCGTGGGGGCTGTTCTTTCTGCCGGTAATCGTGGTCCGCGTCGAGAGCAACCTGGCCAGTGCGGCCCTGCTGCTGGGCTACCTTACCGTCGACGTGGTCGCGGCCTTATGGCTTGCAGGATGGAAGGTTAGCTCCACCGCCGCGTGGGTGGTGCTGATCCTTGGGTTCCTCGCCGCCGCCGTTTATAATTTCCTGGTGTGCGAGTTTCTCGCCGGCCGCAGCGAGGAATCGCTGTAAATCGCCCCGGGGGCGAAGGATCCACAGCCATGGCCGACCCGAAGCCCGGCGATCGCGTTGGCGAGTACGTCCTGCTCGAGCAGATCGGGGCCGGTAGCTTCGGGCAGATCTGGAAGGCGAGGCACCACATTTGGTCCGACCAGTTGGTGGCCGTCAAGATCCCCACCGACCTGCAATACGTCCGCACGCTCCAGCGTGAGGGCGTGGTCGTCCACGGGCTCAAGCATCCCAACATCGTAAGGGCCATCGGCCTCGACCCTTACGCCGATCCTCCCTACTACGTCATGGAACTGGTTGACGGGCCCTCGTTGCGGCAACTGATCGACGAGCATCCCGACGGACTGCCTATCGACGCAGCTTTGGCCGTGTTCGAGGGCGTGCTGTTGGCGTTGCAGGAGGCGCACAACAACGGGCTGGTCCATCGCGACATCAAGCCGGCCAACATCCTCCTTGAGGGCGAGGGCAACGCAGCCGAACTCAGTGCCGCCCAGGTGAAGGTGACCGACTTCGGGCTGGGTCGAGCGGGCGGTGTGACCACCGCCTCGATCATGCAGTCGGGCAGCATGGTCACCGGCGAGGGCAAGAGCATCTCGGGCACGCTGGCCTATATGGCGCCCGAGCAGCTCGACGGCAGCGCGGTCGACGCCCGCAGCGACATTTATTCGTGCGGCGTCGTGCTGTTCGAGATGCTCTGCGGCAGCCGTCCGCACGGCCACGAGCTGCCCAGTCAGCGGCGGAGCGAGGTGCCCGGCTGGCTCGACCAGATCTTCGGCCGATGCTACACGCGTTGCGATCGACGTTACGAATCGGCCCGCGCGGTGCTCGACGCCCTGGAGCTGAAGGCCCAGCCGATCGGGCGGGCACGCGCCATCCCGGCGCCGCCTCTGCCGCCTTTGCCCGGCCAAACGTCGGGCACGGTTTGCTCCCAGTGCAAAAAGCCGGTCGAGCCCGGCGACAACTTCTGCATTCATTGTGGCCGGCAGATCGTCGCCCATCCCCGCACGTGCCCCAGTTGCGGCGCCTATCCCGAGCCGTACGACCGCTTCTGCATCTTCTGCGGCGGGTCGCTTGAGAGGGTCGACTGATGTTCCGGGTGATAACGCTGCCGGGCCTGATCGTATTGATCACGTTTATCGCGATCGCGGTCGTGGTCGCGGTGATATTCGTGAAAGTTGTAGCGGCCGTGTTGCGGGGGCTTGTGGGGATGTTTGGTGCGATGTTTGGCGAGCCCGACACCGATCACGTTGGTCGGGCCGGCGCCGACCCACCCGCACCGCCTGCCGCACCCGTGCGCACCTGCGCGAATCCGCGCTGCCGGTTTCCCAATAAGCCCGAGGCGCGATACTGCGCCATGTGTGGTCAGCAACTTTCCTGACCCCGCATGGCCTCGAGTGCAAGTCGATATGGGCGATCGGGCCGAAAAGTTGCTCGAGCTTGAAATGGAATTCGTCGCGGGCGTGCAGGCCAGGTTTGCCCAAGCCCAGGGGCACGAGCTTGCCGGCGACGTATTTCGCCTAGCCCACCACGACCAGACCGATCAGGTCAAGGCATTCATGGCTGCACGCGGCATGTACGATCGCCGGATGCTTGGGCGGCTGCCCCGCAATCGTCGGGTTGTGCTGCACGCCTACAAGCGGCGGTGGTGGCTCGGCAGGAAACGCCTCAGCGTTACGGTGGCTTCGGCTCTATCACCCGTCGAACAATTGCTCGATCAGGCCGAGCAGGCCGAGGAGCCTGCGACATTGAGTCGGCTCATCGAGCACGTCCGCAGTGTCGTCACCGATGATCGGACCCCTCATCTGGTGGCCGTATGCAGCACCACGGGTTTCGGCGACCAGGCCCGCCGGGCGCGGACCGTCATGCCCAACGTCAAGCTCGTACTAGTCGAGCGGACCGAAGCGGGCACATGGCGGGTGATCGATCCGACCGGGCAGGTCGGCGAGGCGCTCTGCCGTTTGTTCGATCCGGAGGATCCAAACCAGAAGTTCCAGCGCGTTCGACGGGAGATCGAGTCGCGGTCGGTCGATCTGTTGTCGGGCGGGCTCTCAGCCGACTCGGTCGCCGAAAGGCTCAGCCTGTCGCGTGAAACGGTGGTGCTCGCCTTCGAGCGGGCGGTGCGGGAAGATGGGCATCTGCGCGTGACGAATCAGGACGGTCAGTGCATACTGTTTCGTGGTCCGGATGTCCGCCAGGAGGCTACGCCGATGTCGATGATCGAGCGAATCCGGCAACTCTTCGCCCGGCAGGGCGACGAGGCCAAGAAGATCGAGGTCCTCACCGAGCGGCGTGCCGGGCTGGCACAACGGCGCGATCGCATCTACACCGAGATCGAGCAGCTTGAGCGCCAGGAAGGCAGGCTCAAGCAGGAGGGCGTGGCCAACGCCTCGCACGTGGTCCGACGTCGCCTGGCCGCCCAACTGGCGCAATTGCGGCGCGAGATCGCCCGCCAGAACACCAGCGCTAACATGCTCAGCCAGCAGATCAACATCATCAATACACACATCCACAATCTGGCGCTCATTCAGCAGGGCCAGGCGGCCGAGTTGCCCACCGCCGAGGAAATAACCGAAGACGCGGTACGCGCCGAGGAAATGCTCGAACAGGTCCGTGCCGACAGCGATCTGGTCAGTTCGTTGGAAACGGGAACGGCTGCGGCTGTCATGTCGGACGAGGAAAAACAGATTCTCGCAGAGTTTGACCAGGCGGCCAAACAACAGGCCGAAGCCGGCCCGCAGCCCGAAGCCGGCCCGCAGCCCGAAGCCGCCGAACCGGCTGCACCGGCTGAGCCCGACAAACAAAAGCAGCCGCCCGAGGCCGAAGCCTGATCGACGGGGACAAACCGATGGGTCTGCTCGACTGGTACAAAAATCGACCCCGACCGCTCACGCAGCTCTCTCGCCGCGATCTGCGTCGCAAGGAGCTGCTGCTGCAAAAGCAGCGCGATCAACTGCTGCGGCGCATCGAGAAGCTTGCCGACGACAAGCAGACCCTCTTCGAGAAGGGCGCCGGCGAGAAGACCCCCGAGGTCCGCCGCGCGTTGGCTCAGGAGTTCGAGCTTAAGACAGCCGAGCAACTCATGCTCGGTCGGCAACTCAACATCCGCAGCAAGGAGACGCTCACCGTGTCGCGCCTGCGGATGCTCAAGGAGAACGCCGAGCAGAGCCGCACCACCGGTGACCGGCTGGGCATGATTAGCCAGGCCGACATGCTGCGGCTCGAGCGCATGATCGAGTCCGACGCGGTCACCAGTGAACTCTACCAGGAGCGGCTGGACGATTTGCTGTCGACCGCCGCGACCGAGCAGGGCGCCGCCGGTCTGTCCGAAGCCGGTCAGGCCGTCATGCGCATCTGGGACCAGGTCGACTCGGGGATGATGAAATCGACGTCCGAGGCCTTCGACGAGGCCGACCGCCGCGTCCGCGAGCAGCAGGCCGAGCCCGGCGAGGGGTAGCTGGGCTTGTGCGTGTCTCGCCGATCGGCATGGGAGAAGACTCATGTCCGTCCAGCCGGGACCGGC
This sequence comes from Phycisphaerae bacterium, assembly GCA_035530655.1. Classification (GTDB taxonomy): domain Bacteria; phylum Planctomycetota; class Phycisphaerae; order UBA1845; family DATKUK01; genus DATKUK01. The sequence continues at coordinate 16,270 of DATKUK010000101.1, read as the reverse complement.
TGACATGTTGGCACCCCCCGTCGACGACGATTTGCTGCGCAGGATAACATCTCGGGTCGTGCGGATGGCCAAGCCTCGGCGGATCGTCCTGTTTGGCTCACGAGCGGATGGGTCGGCACGTACCCAAAGCGATGTCGACTTGCTTGTCGTCATCGACGACGAGCGGGATCCTCTTCGACTGGCCGGGCAGATATATGGCAGTCTGTGGCCGCGCCTCGTCTCGTTGGACGTGATGGTTCTCAGTAGCGCAGAACTGGACAGCCGCCTGAGCGGATTCGATCCGTTTCTGCGGGAGATCACCAGCAAAGGGCGAGTTCTCTATGACCGTGAGCGGGCCGACATTGGGCTGGGTCGAGAAGGCTGAGCATAACTACCGCACCGTGTGCGTCCTGCGAGATCAGCTCCGTGAGCCGCTGAACGATATGGTGTGCTTCCACTGCCAGCAGTGCGGCGAGGGCTATCTGAAGGCGGTGTTGACAGAAGCCCGTCTTGACTTCCCAAAAACGCACGATTTGGGTCACCTGCTCCAACTCGCCTGCGCTCGCTGGCCCGAAGCTGCATCCCTGGCGTCGATGGCCAATAGCCTCACTCCGTACGCTGTCGAGGTGCGGTACCCGGGGCGCATGCCGGACGAACGCGCGAGCCGCGACGCAGTGAAAGCCGCCTCGTCGATTCGCGCAGCGTGCCGAGCATGGCTAGACCTGCCACCCGAGCCAGACCTGTTGTCCACCCGAAGCGAGGAGTAACCACCGTGGCCCTGTTCAAATCTTCCGAGCAGCGACGCGTCGAACGCGAGATCAAGATCCGTCAGGGCATCCGCCGCGTCGAGCGGGCCATCCGCGAGCAGGGCAAGTTCCAGGACGAGTTCGTCCGCAACGCCCAGCGTGCCAAGGCCATCGGCGACGACGCGCAGTACAAATTCATCCGCAACTCGCTGAAGAAAACAGCCACCATCCGCAAGATGCTCGAACGGCAACTGCTGGCCGTCAAAAACGCCCTGCTTATCAAGCGACAGGCCGAGGCGTCGGCCGACTTCTCCACCGCGATGGGGACGATGGCCACCGAGATCAGCCGCCTCTTCGGCCAGACCGACCTGACCAAGACCCAGGCCGACTGGGAGAAGGCCATGGTCCAGTCGCAGACCATGCAGGAGCGGATGGACATGTTCCTCGAATCGGTCGAGGACTTGGCCGCCCAGGACGCCGAAAGCGTCGCAGCCGGCGGCGAGGTCGTCAGCGACGACGAGATCGACCGCTTGATCGCCGCCGAAGCCGAGGCCGAACACGCCAAGGAGATGGACCGCCTGACCGCCCTGCGCAGCGAGCTGGAACAGCTCAAAGGTCAAAGCGAAAAGGAGAGCAAGTAGTCGCGGCCCGACCGCCCAGCGACCAACGCACCATGCCCGCAACCTTCGCCACATTCGAACGCCTCAAGGACAAAGGCTTGGCCGCCTTCAAGCGCGGCGACTATGGAGCGGCGCGCCCGTACCTGATCGAAGCGGCTGAGTGCATGGTCGAGCTGGCAGCGTCGGCCAAAACGGAAAACCTGCGCAGACGGCACGAGGAATATGCCGGGCAACTGATCGAGCTGGCCAGACAGTGCGATCGAAACCGGGCTCGTTCGACCGGCCCTCGAGCCCGCGCCGCGGTGACCGGCGACGACGAATCGGCCGACGCAAGCGACTGGATCGTCCGCGACAGGCCCACGATCGGCTTCGAAGACATCGCCGGCCTGGAGGATGTCAAGGACGAGATCCGCCTGAAGATGATCTACCCGTTCAGCCACCCGGAGTTGGCAGGGCGCTACGGCATCAGCGTCGGCGGCGGGGTGCTGCTCTACGGCCCACCCGGTACGGGCAAGACCATGATCGCCAAGGCCATCGCCCACGAGATCGACGCGACGTTCTTTGTGATCAGCCCTGCGCAGATCCTCAGCAAGTGGGTCGGCCAAGCCGAGCAGAACGTCAAGAAACTCTTCGACGCGGCGCGCGACGAGCCCAAGAGTGTGATCTTCATCGACGAGGTCGAAGCCCTCGTGCCTCGCCGGCGACACAGCCAATCGAGCGTGATGACACGCGTCGTGCCGCAGATCCTTCAAGAGTTGGAGGGCTTCGACCGCAAGGCCGACCGCCCGTTGCTGTTCGTCGGGGCGACCAACGAGCCGTGGGGCCTCGACCCGGCGGTGATGCGGCCCGGCCGATTCGACGCCCGCATCCACGTGCCTCTGCCCGACGCGCCGGCACGGTACAGGATGTTGGAGATGTATCTGGCCACGCGCCCGATCGGCGACGATGTCGACCTGGCCGCCCTCTGCGACCGGCTGGAGGGCTACAGCGGGGCCGACATCCGCAGCATCGCCGATCGCGCCGCCTCGATCCCGTTCGTTGAGAGCGTGCAGGGCCAGCCCCCGCGCGAGATCCGTATGGCCGACGTCCTGCACGTCATCGAGCAGACGCCGCCATCGGTGAACAGAAGGGACTTGGCGAGGTTCGAACAGTTTGCCGAAGGGGCGGGGTGACCTTGACGTCGGAGCGGGCTACGCTTGTTGTGCTGACATGCCCAAGTTCAAGCTGGCACAATTCGTGAGAGATCCACAGGTCGTCGCGAGGCTTGTCGACGCCAACGACCTGTTCGGCCGCTTCACGCGTCACGTCGACCTGCCGGGCGATTTCGCCGCGGCCGTCACGCAGCCCGAGGGCGACGTGATCGTTGTACAGGCCGGCGGTCGCATCGACCGCGCATCGTGCACGCAGGCTATGCTTTTCCGCGCTTCACCCGTTCCGGTCGAGTTGAAGTACACCGAACTGCCCACAGTCGACGGGTACCGGTGCACGGCGAGCGTCCGGGTGCTCGTTGCCGTCAGCCCCGACCCGGACGAGCTGCGAAGCTTCCGCAAGACGCTCCTGGGCACGGGTGATCGCGTCGACATCTCGATGCTGGTGCAGTTCCTCCGCTGGTACGTGCAGCATGCTCTGGCGGAGTTCGCGCAGAGCCGCCGCGCCGGCGATCTGGTGGACATGCCCGACTGCGGCGAGTTGCTGTCGCTCATTCGCCAGAAGGCCCAGCCGGCGTGCTTCTCGGCGGGTCTCAAGCTCATCGATCCGATCGAAGTGACCTACCAGTGCCCAGCCTACGCAAAGGTCCGTCAGACCGTCGAGCAGGCCGCCCGCAAGCGCGATCAGCTCACGGCCCGCCGGCATCTGGAAGATGCCATTCGCCAGGCGCAGCAGCAGCATCTGGCCGGCCTCGAGCAACTGTTGGCGAAGGTTCAGGTCATCGCCGAGAAGTCACCGGAGCTGTCCGTCGCGCAACTGATTAAGACCTTCAACCACGACCAGCGCGCGGAACTCTATGAGGCACTGGGTAAGTTGCTGCCGCCGTCGGAAAAGACCGCGTGGTTGGTATTCGTGGCCGGTCAGGAGCTCATCTGGTTCGAGACCCCGCCCGGCAGGAGCACCATCGAGCCACAGCCTGCCCGCCGCGTTACGCTCGATGATCAACTGGGTCCTCTGCGGTCGGTTCGCGCCGATCGCAACGCCGAGGGCCGAGAGCTTCTGCTGGTGGGCGCTCAGCACGGCGTGCACCTGCTTGATCAGGCTGCTTGTCAGCCGGCAGGCAGCTTCTCGTTCGCACCGCCGCCGGAGCTGCGCGGTGGAGTCAACGCGGTTGCCCTGCTGGGCGATGCGCTGCTGGCGACACACTCTCAGGTCGGTCTTGTGGCCTGGGACATCGACCAGCCCGGCGAGGTCCGTCACCTGCTAACCGGCCTGACCTCCGGCGCCCGCACGGTCCGACACATCCAGCGCGACGAGCAGGGCCGCATCTGGCTCACCGTCGATCATGAGGTATTGTGCCTGCCCGCCGACGACCTGCGGGGCGAGGCGGCGACGACCTTCGGAGGCTGTGATGATCTGGTGACGGGCCTAAGTGTCTTTGAAGACGACGTTTACGCAGCCACGCAGTCGGGGGGGGTGTATCGCTGGCGCATCGATGGGCCCGAGAGCCCCGAGACTGTCGAGCCGCCGGGCCGCGGCGATCTTCAATCGGTCCAGGTGCTTGCCCTTGGGTTGGTGGCGCGGATGGTGATACCTGCGCCTCGGGCAGGGCTGATGGTGCGGGTTCTGGGCGATGCCTATAGTTGCACGTACAGCGGCGAGCAGACCATTCGCTTCGCACAGGCCGCAACGGACCTGCTGGTCGGCGTCAACGATCTGCGGGACCGTGCGGTGCTGTGGCATCCCGACGATCCGGCTGCGCCCCTGGCCACGCTGCACGTGGCCCGCATGACCGGCCACACGATCCAGGACGTGCTGCTGCTGCCGGCGCATCGCTCAAGAGGGTAAGGCACTCCCCCCCACTTCTTCGTCCTCGCGATGTCTTCACGCCTTCCGTCGTCCCCCCGACTAAGGACCCGCGGTGCTATCCGCCCTTTTGCTCCTGCACGATCTTGTGAATGAAATCCACGGCCCGGCCGACGGTGCTGACGGACAGCGCCTCTTCCTCATCCATCTGGATGCCGAACTCTTCCTCGAACGCCGCCACCAACTGGATCGACTGAATCGACTCGGCGCCCAAGTCCGAGGCGAAGCCGCTCTGCGCGTTGATATCCGACTCGGGAACACCCAAGACCTGGGCCGTGACCTTCTTGATTCGCTGTTCGACCTCTTGCTTGTCCATCCGTAAGTCTCCACTACTGCGTAGGGTCGCTTTCGTGACTCGCTGCTGTGGCAAGTCGCTCTCAGACACGGCCGAGGAATTGACGTCTTCCGCGCCGAATGGCCGTCTCCCGCTCGTCGCGGGTGAGTTCGTATATGTGCTCCCACATGGCCTGATCGGCGTCGGTCCACTGCTTCTTGCGCCGACCCATGGCGGTCTTGGCCGTCTGGTACAGTGCGCGTCGCCCGAAGCCCTTGGTCGTCGCGCCGTTGAGGAACCATGCAAAGCTTGGGATTGATTTAGGCAGGACCGATCCGGTGGCCATGATGATACCCATCGCCCCGACAATCGAGCCGGTGTTGAACAGGGTACCGATTGACGTCTTGGTATGATCGCCGATCAGGCTGCCCACCTTCGTGCTGCCGGTGTTGATCTTCTTGCCGTTGAGCACCACCTCGACGCTCGAGTAGTCGTTCTTCAGGTCGCTGTTGCTGGTCTGGGCGCCCAGGTTGACCCACTCGCCCACATAGGCGTGACCCAGGAAGCCGTCGTGATACTTGTTGGAGTGGCCATGGATGACCGACTCTTCAACCTCACCGCCCACGCGACAGACCGGCCCGATGCTGCAACCTTCTCGCAGCTTGGTGCCCAGCAGGATGCTCTTGGGCCCGACGTAGGCCGGGCCCTCGATCCGCGTGAACGGGTGCACCTCGACTTGCTCATCGAGGTAGACCGGGCCGGCCGACGCGTCGATGACCACCATCGGATGCACCTCGGCGCCCGGGGCGATGTACACATCACCCTTGCTGCCGCGGATGGCCGAGGGCTGCTCGACGCTGCCTTCGATGCCGCTGCGCCCCATCGCCTTGAAATCCACAGCGATCTGCTCGACGCTGGCGAGCATCACGTCCCAGACGTACTTAAATGCCTTGGCGGTGCACGGCTTCTTCGGTTCGCCCTCGGCCATTTTGGCCAGGGCGGCGTAGTCGGTCACCGCCGAGAGGTCCTTGTCGGTCAGCAGCCAGCCGAGGGCAGCGTCCTCCAGCCAATAGGCGCCGACCTCACCGGGAGGTTTGGCGTCGCTGCCGGCCAGCAGCCGCCCGTTAACGGCCAGCACCTGCCCGCGCCCCAGGCCCGATAGATCGTTGACCTTGCCTGGGCTTCGCGCCTTGAACGTGTCGACCAGATAGTCGCGCACCAGATAGGCGTCGGGCGAGACGCCCGCCCACCGGGCGATCTTCGCGGCCAGGTCGTCCATTCCGCATCGCAGCTCGAAGACCGGCCTCGACAGCGCCAGGGGGTAAAAATTCGCGCTTCGGTCATCTTCAAAAATAACTACCTTCATCCACAACTCCCGCCATCAGGCGACGACGCCGCGCGAACTCCTATCGCAACCCCAGTGAGCTGCGGCGTGGTGGGTGGTTCGATTATCCGTGCTCGCAGGTCTCGAGCGTCAGCTTGCTGGCGGCCGCCTCGTCGATCACGTACGTGGCGAACCGGTGCAACTGAAGGGCCGAAGCCGGACACATCGCCGTTACCGGGCCCTCCAACGCCGCCTTGACGGCGTCGGCTTTGCCCTCACCGTTGGCCAGCAGGACCACCCTCCTGGCGTTCATGATCGTGCCGATGCCCATGGTGATGGCATACTCGGGCACCTCGTCCATGCTTTTGAAGAACCGCGCGTTGTCCTTGCGCGTCTCGGTGGTGAGCGTCTTGATGCGGGTCAGCGAACCGAGTGAGCTGCCCGGCTCGTTGAAGCCGATGTGTCCGTTTCCGCCGATGCCGAGAACCTGGTAGTCGATCCCGCCCACGTCGGCGATCATCTCCTCGTACTTCACGCAGAACTCTTCGACCTCGCCCATGTCGGTGATCGTGCCGTCCGGGACGTGCGTCGCCTTGGGGTTGACGTTCACGTGGTCGAAGAGGTTCTCATTCATGAAGTAGCGGTAGCTCTGATGGTGGGTGGGTTGGAGGCCGACGTACTCATCCAGGTTGAAGGTGATCACCGTCGAGAAGTCGAGACCCTCCTGCTTGTGCAGACGGATCAGCTCCTTGTAGAGCGGCAGGGGCGTACTTCCGGTGGCCAGACCCAGCACGCACGCAGCGTGTCTACGCATATCGTCGGCGACGAGCTTGGCCGCTCGCTTGCCCATTTCCTCTTTGCCTTTGACAACTATGACCCTCATGCGAATCTCCTCTGACTGACCGTGAACCTCACTTCTGCCCACAAAACCAGCGTCGCGAACGGCAAAGGATAGCAGATCGTCCGCAAATCGCATACTGGTTTTATCGCAGCGGGTGGCGACGGCGATCTGTGTGGCATGACCGCATGTAACACATTGTGAATAATGACCTTACATTGCTCTGCGCCAAGCTCTCGTTGGCACTCAGGCCGTAAGGGCCGCGCCAGCCGGGCAAGCGGCGAAAGAACTACACCCCGACGCAGAGACTTGGTATTGATTTAAAACTTTGTCAAATAAAGACTTAAGCACCATCGTGTGCCGGCAAATGGCGCTTTCTGCGGCCGACGCTGCACCTGTCAGCAACCTGCGTCCGAAAACGGCGTATAATCCGCCGACCATCAGGGTGCCGCTGAGTTGGATTGGCAGATGCTTCCTGTGGGCCGAGGGCAGCCAGCCCTTGCGGTGGCGGCACCGTTACGTGTAGTCTGGCGGGCCGCAGAGCTTGCCAGGCCCGCCGTTCGCCGGACAGCTAATCAGGGAAGTGGCGGTGGAAGCCACTGGCGGCACGATGAAGACCGGGTGTGGAGCCCCGCAGGCTATAGAAGAGCGGACGGTTGGGTCGATAACAACGTTGGACGTGGATGCGCATTCGGCCTCGGGGGGCGCGGACGAGGGCGTTACCCGCCAAATTGTAAACCAGCTGGCCTAAATGGGTGTTGTGGATGCGGCAGTTGTACCTTCGTTACGGTGCTTTGAGAGTCCGACTCACGGTCGGCGTCTCGTTGCTGGTTGCATTCTGTATTGAGTGCTGGCCAATTGGCGAGCAGGACGCTTCGGCGACCGCGTTGCCCCTGGTCCAGCCGGCGGCGGCGGCCATCAAGACCGACGCGGGCGATCCGTATGAGAAACTGGCGGCGACGGCCCCGCTGAGTCTGCTGGAGCAGGGCCTTCAGCGTTGTCAGCGGTCTGTCCGCGATTACACCGTGACACTGACCAAGCAGGAGCGGATCGGGGGCAAGCTGCGGCCCGAGCAGCAGATCGAAGTGAAATTCAAGTACGAGCCGTTCAGCGTCCTCATGCACTGGGTCAGGAACCCCGACAAGGCCAGGCGCGTGATCTACGTGCAGGGGCGCCGCGTGGACGAGCAAGGACGCGAACTGGCTTTGGCCGAGCCGGAAGGTGCGATCGCTCGACTGCTCGTTCCGTCGATCACCCTGCCCATCAACGGGTCCGAGGCGCAGGCGACGTCGCGTCGGACGATCGATCAGTTCGGGTTCGAAAACGCGCTGAAGCTCGTCATCAAGTACTGCCGTCTGGCCGACGCGGAGACCGGCTTCCACCTGCGCTACGTCGGCGACGGCACGGTCGGCGGTCGCGAGACCTACGTGCTGGAGCGCGTCCTGCCGTACACGGGTGAGAACAGCGCGTATCCCGATCGCAGGGCCATCGTCCACCTGGACAAGCAGTGGCTCATCCCGCTGTCCACGCAGTGCTACGCCGACGACGCCAAGACCGAGCTTCTGGCCAGTTACGTCTTCACCGACGTCCGCCTCAACGTCGGCCTGACCGACAAGGATTTCACGCCTGGGGCCAACGGGCTGTAGACCCGCTTTCCGAAAGCATTTCCGACGAAGCCGGCATTGGTGGGGAAGTCCGTGCGGGTGCGCCGGCGGGCCTCGTGCTGCTTGACCGCTGTGACGGCCTCCCCTATCGTTAGCTTTTCGCCGTCTCATGAATCCCGCGGGGACCGAAGGCATGAATCTGGTTACCGGTGCTACAGGTTTATTGGGCTCGCACATTGTCGAGCAGCTTGCGGTGCGTTCGCGGCCGGTGCGAGCGCTGGTGCGGCCGGGCGCCGACCTGGCGTGGCTGAAGACCCAGCCGGTCGAGTTGGTCGAGGGCGACGTGACCGATCCCGACTCGCTGGCACGGGCGTGCGATGGCGTCGAGTGCGTATACCACGCGGCCGCTCGCGTGGGCGACTGGGGACCGTGGCGCGACTTCGTTCGGATCTCCATCGACGGCACGGCCAACATGCTGGCGGCGGCGACCGCGGCCAAGGTGAAGCGCTTTATTCACATCTCGTCGATCAGCACGTACGGCCACGTCAAGGCCGACGGGCTGGTGCTTGACGAGAGCGCCCCGCCGGGCGTGCCGGGCAGGAACGTGCACCGCTGGGCCTATTACACGCGATCGAAGATCTTGGCCGACGAGCTGGTTTGGCAGGCCCATCACCGTGATGGCTTGCCGGTGACCATCGTACGACCGAGTTGGATTTACGGCCCGCGCGACCGGGCGACAATCGCACGTCTGACACGGCTGGTTCGCACGAGTCGGGCGAAGATCATCGGGCCGGGCGACAACCGCATGAATCTGGTCTATGCCGGCAACGTGGCGGAGGGATGCATCCTGGCGGCCGACAGCGACGAGGCCATCGGGCAGGCCTACAATTGCAGCCACGACGGCACGATAACGCAGCAGGAGTACTTCGACGCCATCGCCGACGCGCTGGGCGCGCCGCGGGTGAAGCGCCACGTGCCGTTCGGTGTGGCGCATGGGGTAGGATTCGTGCTCGAGTGCGTGGGTCACCTGCTGCGGCTGAGGCGCCCGCCTATGGTGACCCGCTACGCGGTCTGGCTCACCGGGCGGCGGTGCTTTTTCGAGAGCCGTAAGATCCGCGAACAACTGGGCTTCCGACCGACGATGAGCTACGAGCAGGGCATCCCCATGACCGTGCAGTGGTACCTTCGGAAGGTCGAGGGGGTTTAGCCAAGTCCCCCCCTCGCCGCAAGTTAGGGCGGCTGTTACAATAACAACCAGGCCAGCAGGAGGTTAGCCAGCCATGGCCGATCAGACGGCGACGGTCGATGTGCCGAACGAGTCGGGGCGGTTCGGCGTCTACGGCGGGCAGTACGTGCCCGAGACGCTGATGGCGGCGATCGAGCAGCTTGAGCAGGAGTATGCCCGGGCCAAGCAGGACGAGGGCTTCTGGGACGAGCTGGGCTGGTATCTGCGGCACTATGCGGGGCGACCGAGCCCGCTGTACTACGCGCGTCGGCTCACCGACCGACTGGGCGGGGCGAAGATCTACCTGAAGCGCGAGGACCTCAATCACACCGGGGCCCACAAGATCAACAACACGCTGGGTCAGGCGCTGCTGACGGTGCGGATGGGCAAGCGGCGGGTGATCGCCGAGACCGGCGCGGGTCAGCACGGGGTGGCGACGGCGACGGCGGCGGCGGCGTTTGGGCTGGAGTGCGTGGTTTACATGGGGGCTGAGGACATCCGCCGGCAGAAGCTTAACGTGTTTCGCATGGAGCTTTTGGGTACGCACGTCGAGTCGGTCACCAGCGGGCAGCAGACGCTTAAGGACGCGATCAACGAGGCCTTTCGCGACTGGATGGGCAGCGTCGAGTACACGCATTACATCATCGGCAGCGTGATGGGGGCGCATCCGTTCCCGATGATCGTGCGTGACTTTCAGTCGGTGATCGGCAAGGAGACGCGGCAGCAGATCATGGAGCTGGAGGGGCGACTGCCCGACTACCTGGTGGCCTGCGTGGGCGGCGGCAGCAACGCGGCGGGGCTGTTCTACCCGTTCGTGCCGGACGAAGCGGTCAGGATGATCGGTGTGGAGGCAGGCGGGCAGGGGCTCGTGCCCGGCAAGCACGCAGCCACGCTGGCCTGCGGTTCGCCGGGCGTGCTGCACGGCATGTTCACCTACGTGCTTCAGGACGAGGACGGTCAGACCCAGCCGGTGCACTCGGTGTCGGCGGGGCTGGACTATCCGGGCGTGGGGCCCGAGCACTCGTACTGGAAGGACGCCGGCCGTGCCGAGTATGCCGCGGTGACCGACGACGAGGCGCTGGCGGCGTTTACCATGCTGGCGGAGACCGAGGGAATCATCCCCGCGCTCGAGCCGGCCCACGCGATCGCCCACGTGGTCAAGCTGGCGCCGACGTTGACGAAGGACCAGATCGTGGTGATCAACCTGTCCGGCCGGGGCGACAAGGACTGCGTCGAGGTCGCCCGGCTGCTGGGTAAGCAGATCGGTTAGCGCCGCGACGGACGTTGGCCGGGCAGTCGCGGAAGCGAAACGAATACTACATCCGATTGTTTCGCGCCACTCAAGGCTTGTGTGCTTGCGGGAATGTGTCTGGGGGCAGATGATTTCCCGCAACAGGTGGCGGCCGCGTAGCGGTGGTTTGCCGCGAGGGGGCCAGGACTGAGGATCGACATGTCCAGGGAGCTCATCCGGCTGCCCGACGGGCAGATGACATGGCGAGCGTATGACGAGCCGGCGCTCGAGCCGAGCCAGGTGCGCGTTCGCAGTGACTTCGGGGCGGCCAAGCACGGGACGGAGATCGCGGGCCACAAAGGCTACGCAGCCCAGCGCGGGCCGTTCGACAAAGAGCAGGGCGTGTTTACCTATCGCAAGTCGGGCCGGGCTGGCCCGTCGACGGTGGGCAACATGACGGTCGGCACGGTGGTGGAGGCGGGCGCGGCGGTGGGTGAGCTGGCAGGTGGCGATCGCGTGCTGCTCTATGGGGGATTTCGAGAAACGCACGTGTGCACGCACGATCGGTGCTCGAAGCTGCCGCCGCAGATGTCGTGGCAGTCAGCCGTCTGTCTGGATCCGGCTGACTTTGCCCTCGGGGCGATACGCGACGGGCACGTCCGCGTGGGCGATGCGGTGGCGATCTTCGGCATGGGTGCGATCGGGCTGATGGCTGTGCAGCTTGCGCGGCTGGCGGGCGCGTTGCCGGTGATCGCCGTCGAGCCGCTTACGCACCGGCGGGAGCTTGCGGCACGTCTCGGCGCAAATGTGGTTTTCGACCCGGCTGCGTGCGATGCGGGATTGGAGATCAGAAAGGCCACCGGCAACGTGGGCGCCGACGTGGTGATCGAATACAGCGGCAGCGTGCAGGCGCTTCAGGCGGCGCTGCGCGGGGTGGCGTATGGCGGGACGGTGGTGGCGGGGGCGTTTCCCGGTCCGTACGGCGCGGGGCTGGACCTGGGGGCTGAGGCCCACATCAACGTGCCCAACATCGTGTTCTCGCGCTCGTGCAGCGAGCCGAACCGCGACGCGCCGCGATGGAGCGAGCGTCGCATCCAGGATGTGTGTCTGCGGCTGCTTGGCGAGGGGCAGGTCGGCGGCGACCAGATCGTCACGCCCGTGGTGAAGTTCGAAGAGCTGCCCGAGGCGTATCCGAAGATCATGACCGAGCCGGACGTGTACATTAAGCTGGGGTGCATATACGAAACGGGCGCGTAGCCTTTGCGGCCCGATCGACGGGCGCAGGGGCCGAGCCAATCGCTGAAGTCAGGACAGTCGGTGGGCAGTCATGCGAATCAAACAATCTTTCTGCTACATGCTGTATCAATCAGAAGGTATGAGCCTGGATGCGCTGCTGGGCTACGCAGCCCGGATCGGCTTTGCCGCGGTGGAGCTTTGGCACCCGGGCGACGATCTGGAGCAGCTCGCCCGGTTGGCGCGCAAGCACGGCCTGGTCGTGGCCAGTATGTCGGGTCATCAGTCGCTGACCGACGGGCTGAACAAGCGATCGAACCATCCGCGAATCGAGCGGGAGCTGATTGCGTCGATCGACCGGGCTGCTGGGCTGGGCATTGGGGGCCTGATTGTGTTCAGCGGCAACCGTCAGCCGCATCTCGACGAAGTGGCGGCGATCGACGCCGTGGCCGACGGTTTGAAGCGCGTGGCTGGCCATGCCGAGGCCAGGGGCGTCAATCTGAACCTGGAGCTGCTGAACTCGAAGCAGGACCATCCGGGCTATCAGTGCGACCAGACGGCCTGGGGCGTGGCGGTGTGCGAAAAGGTGAACAGCCCGCGCGTGAAGCTGTTGTACGATATTTACCACATGCAGATTATGGAGGGCGACGTCATCCGAACGATCCGGGAGAACATCCGGTGGATCGGCCACTTCCACACAGCCGGCGTGCCGGGCCGACGCGACCTCGACGAGACGCAGGAGTTGAACTACACCGCCATCTGCAAAGCCATCGCCGAGACCGATTACGATCTGTACGTGGGGCACGAGTTCAAACCCAAGGGCGACCCGATCGACGCGCTGCGGGCCGCGTTCGCAAGCTGCGACCAGGGGTAGCGAGGGGGTGACCCGCCGCGGCGGGCTCTTGAGCAGTGGTGGAATGTAGCGCGCGAGGCGCCTTGTGGCCCATTTCTTGCCGAAGGCAGGGGGTGGGGGGGCACCCCGGGGCATTGCATTTGACTTTCGGATAGGCTACATTTGCGAGGTCGCCCAGCGACCCTGGGCGGGAGTTTGGGGAAGGGAATGCTTGGAGCTGGGGACAACTCGATGGTAGAGTTCGCGGAGACGCGATTGCAGTGGGAACCCAGGCAAATGCGCGTGCACCGCCCTGCTAAATCCGCAAGGCAACAGGAACTGCTGGATCGGGTGCACCATCCCCGCCGACCTGGGTGATTGGTATGGAGCAACTTGTGATGGATGCGGCGAGTGACTTGCCGGGGGTTGCGTCCTATGCGGGCTGGATAATCACTAAACCGCTCACAGACGGAGTATCAATATGACAGTACACAACGCTCTTATGATAGTTGCCATTTTGGTAGCTCCTTTCCTCGCGGTTTTCGCCCAGCGACAGATTGATTTGTGGCGAGAACGAAGGCAAAGAAAGCTGTGGGTTTTCAAGACGCTTATGGCGACTCGCGGTCGAACATTGTCTCCAGAGCATGTGCAAGCGCTAAATATGATAGAGCTTGAGTTCCAGAAACCTTCCGAAAAGCCAATCCTTTTGGCGTGGAAAGAATACCATGATCATCTCAATTCATACCCGCGCGAAGGTGAAAACCAAAAGGAGCGTGCTGCTGTGTGGACGCAGCGTACGGATCAACTCCTTGCAACCCTTCTCATCGCAATGGGTAAGACTTGCGGGTATGAATTCGACACCGTTCAGATAAGGAAAGGCGTCTATTCACCACAGGGCCACGCCACGGCTGAATTCGAGCTGCAGGTGGTCCGGCGCCTTGTCATGGAATGGCTTGCAGGCAACCGGAGCGTATCCGTTTTGATGGTGCCTAAAGATGAAGAAGCTGCTAAACAAGGGCAGTCACTTATGGAGGGCATATCGGGCATTATAGACGGCCAAAAACGAATAAAAATCGAGTTGGTCACTCGAGAGGACGTGAATAACACGCCGCGCCATTCACTGGGGAAGGACGACTCGTGACCCCGCCGGGGGCACTGAGTTCAGCCGTTAGCCCAGACTTCTTGGATGGATCAGCTTCATGTGAAGGAGGACTTACGTGTTGTCGCAAGCAGCTGCATGTTTGAAGGGCGAGTATGCACGCAAGAAGTAACCTAAGCGAATCAGACTGCGCCGGGTTTTACCATTGGCCGCCGCTGTGGATCGGCGCGCCACCGGTCGAACAAGGAGGTGATTTCACACCCGCTGTGATGAACGCGGAGGTGTTTTCGGCTACGTTACAGTGCGGTGTGAGCTTGAAGGTATCGAGGCAGGGGCTCTTTGTGTTTGATTTCGCGCAATGGGGGCCGGGTTCATCTGCGCTGGCGAACAATCCACTTGATAATTGGGAAGAGCGCGTCTTCACTCGCATGCGCGTCATGAATCTCTTCCTCGCATGCTTCTACACGTCGGTACACCGCATTCAGAAGTCGACAAGTGGCAAGCTGTTTATCGACTATACGACATACATCGCTGCCAGATCATTCGCTCTCGATCCACGGCATGTGGAGTGCGACCTGCGCACGCGGTCGGTCATCAAAGATGCCGAAGCATGGCATCGTAGGTTTAAGCCTGTCTGCACGACTGTGCCGGGAAAGGTTCTGCACGCTGCCGCGGAGATGACTGATGCAGCCATCGCGCAAGGCTTCCCCGGTGTAGCAGTATTAGCGGAGTTGCTGTTGCATGCCTTTTACCTACACGAGAGCGGTAAGTACGAAGGCAGCCATATCACAGCTTGGACCATCGCGGAGAGGTGCTTACGGGAGCTATGGAAGACGCATTTGGGCCAGCTCGACTCTCAGTACACGGGAGCTGATTCTGAGGAGAAGTTCATCAACTCGGAGCGCAAGCAGAAGCTCACTGGGGGGGACTTCACGGCGTCGGTTATCTCCGAGAAGCTTTCCTTGGCGGGTGTCTTGCCATGTGACAGGTACAAACTCGTCTCGCAGGTCAGAAAGACACGGAATGCGTGGCTTCATGACCTGCATGCAATCGGCCGGGAGGACGCAGGGAAGGCAATAGTGTTGGCGCAGTTCATGTTGCGCGAGACAGGGGTGCTGGATGTCGATATTTTGTTCCCCGTCTTTGGTACGATGCCGATCGCATGGGTCGGGGACTGACAACGGGGAAGCAGGTGGGCGCCGCGGATAAGCATTGCTCGGCCTTCCGGCGTGGGGTCCGTCCCTCGCCCTCAGAGAGCACGGGAAGCGCGGGTCCTTCCCGGCGAACCGGGGGCAGGATTCGAGGTGCGCCCCGCCCCGGCGGGCTGTTGAGCAGTGGAGGGATTCAGCACGTGAGGGGTGCATCGAGGGCCAGCAACGTTGGGCGCCGAGGTACTCGCGCCGGAAGCAGACCGACGGCGGACCTGAACGGGGCGCCCAACGTCAGATCCGAGGAATGTCATGCCTTTGCCCCCTAGTATGAGTGTGGCCGTAATGCTTCATGGTGTCGCCTGGAACCCAGTAGACGGGGACGTCGAACTAGCGAGTGGGGTCACTCTTTCCCCAATGCGTGGTTCGCGTGTGGAAGCGCTCTACTCCCGCCTCTGTTCGGACCTACAGATCGACGATGAAGAGCCCTTTGAATATGAGGTCTATGCTGAACTCAGGCTTGAGACCCCAGAGGATCACCTGTTGGATTTCGGGGATCCTTTTTCTAAGGTTGATCGTCTCTGCAACCTGATTGCCGTTACCACGGGGACACCCGTAGGGATGTGTCGTGTCATTTGGTCGCGCGACGACTTCCTAACCGCTGATGGTACTCACCTCGTTTTTGCCTCGATGGCGCAGAGCACATTTCTTGAACCCGACACCTGGCCCATCATATCGGGTGAGAATGCACGCGCGCTGGCAATCGCGTGGGAGAATCAGCAGACGTCATGGGATCGGACCCGTGCCCGAGGGCGAGTGGCAAATGCGCTCGTCCACTTCTATTATGCTTGGCGTTCACACTACATGGACCAGTGTTGTGTGAATGTTGCGATTGCACTAGAGGTTCTGTTTTCGCCACATCACCAAGGTGAGACCACCCATCAGATAGCATTCAATCTGGTGGCCTGCTCCCCAAGAACGGATCCATGTGTTATGAGAGTCTTTGGCCCGGCAGGGGCGTGGCCGCTGCCGGTGAAGGAGGCTCTCGATGAAGCGGAAGCGACACAGTCCGGAGCAGATCATTCGCAAGCTGCGGGAAGCG
>DATKUK010000100.1:0-4248 GCA_035530655.1 Phycisphaerae bacterium | reverse complement strand
AAGTCCTTGCCCGTAAACTTCTTGGTCTGCCCGCCGGGCGAGCCGCCGCCGGCCGCTTCGCCCTTACTTTCGGAAGCGGCGATCTTGCCCGCCACGTAGTCGCGGTTGCCGTCCTTCAGCATGTCGGCCAGTTCCTTAGCCGCGTTCCCATAGGCGGTGGCTACGCTCGCCGTCGGGTTGAAGGTCAGGTACGCCAGCGTCCATTTCTCCACCAGTCTGGCCGCCTTCTCGTTGCCCTTGGTCACGGCGTGCTTGGCCCGCTGCTCGGCCATCTCGTCCTTGATCCGCGCGGCCTGCTTCTCCTTATCTCGCTCGGCCTTCTCCTTCTCCTGCTCGCGCTTGAGGGCCGCCACCTCTTTCTTGCTGGCCTCGACCTCTTTGCGAATAGCGGACATCGGATCGTCGTCCGCCTTAGCGTCCGCCTTGGCGTCCGGCTCCGGCTTCGCGGGCTTGTTCTGCTCGTCCAATCGCTGCTGCTCCAGGACGTTGATGTACTCAGCGCCCGCACGGGCCAGTTGGATGGCCTGCTCTCGCGTTACTGGAATCTGCTGGCCGTTATGATCGAAGCTCAAGAACGGCTCTTCCGGCTTCGCCTCTGCGGCTGCGGCGGCGTCGGCCTCCTTTGGCGGCGGCGCCTCTGCGGTTGCAGTTGTCTCTTCCGGCATAAATCACCTTCTCGTCACACATCACCCGCCACGGTGACGTTATCCTGGTTGCGGTTCCCCTGTCGGCTGCAGGGCTTGTTCCTGTCCTGGAAGGGTCTGCTCGGAACCCGGCGGCTGGTCCACGGCGCCCGAGACCATAAGCTGCTGCTGCACCATCGCCTGCTGTAAGAGCGCCTGCTTGCGGGCCACCTCGGCCACCTCCATGAGTTCATGCGTCATGTAGTGCTGCTCGAACAGCATCTTCACCTTCGGCTCCATCGTGATGAACTCGGCGCCCTTGCGATATTCGTTGATAACCTTCATGTGAACGGCGTGGTTCTCGTAGCGCTCCGGCTGGATGTTCTGCCCGCCGGCCAGAAGGTTGTTCTCCCATATCTGCCGCGAGCGATCTGCCGCCGTCTCGTCCACGAAGCCCTTGGTGTCGCCCATGCCGATAGCACCCAGAATGGTGTCCCTGTCGGCTTGCGGGTTCAGCACGGTGCGCTCGACCATCTTATCGATGAGCCCCAGCGTTGCCGTCCGGCTCTGCGGCAGCTTGCTGTAGCTCTGGACTCGCACGTCGAAGTAGCTCACGTTGGGCATGCTGCTTTTGCCCACCAGATCGGTGCCCCGGAAGCTCGCCACGTCCAAGGCGTTGTTCTTGCCCACGATCTTGACAAGGCGGTCTTCACTGACGTACTGGTGAAGCGTCTGGAGTACCAGGCTGCCCAAGTGCTCGATGGCCCGATCGATCATCTGGCCGGTGGGCGTCAAGTCCTGCTCGTCACCCTCCTTCAGAGACTGGATCATATCGCCGCTGCGGGCACCTGGAGGGTTTTTGCCCATCGATACGTCGTGGCTGAATGCGATGTCCTGCATGTCCGCCTGATCCAGTTCCATCGTCTGGGTGACGTAATGCGGGATCGGCGGCGGCACAACCGGCTTCGGCTCGATCGTACCCTCCCATATAATGATCTCGCCCGGCTCCGAAGTGATCGCATTACCCGCTATGCGGGCCATCCGATGTACAAGCCACTTCGGCTTGCTCATCGCATCGCGGTTCTCCTTCACCTGCGACCGGGCCTTGTTGTAGTCGTCCTGTAGCGGGCGAAGATGGGTAACGACCGAGTCGGCCCAGAATCGACCCGAAACGTGAACTTCCTTCAGTTGCACGAATGGGATGAGTCCATGCTCGTAGGGGTTGGCCTTCGGTTCCTCCAGCACCTTGCCGCCGCCCACCACTACACGAATGCCCTTGGGCCATCCCTTGATCGGGCGGACCCATAGCTCGTGAACCATCACCCCTTCGTCCATATCGCTGGTAGACCCCGATCCGGTAGAGGTCATCGACTCGATGCGACGCTGGTAGTAACCCGCCAAACCTTCGTCGCTATCAACGTCCACGTCCTTACCGTATCGCTGGCGGATGTAGTCGGGGTCGCGTATCTTGGAGTGCTTCAACCATAGAGCGTTGCGAACCGACGTTGTGCCCACCGGCACATCAATCTCGAACGGCGAGACCGCCTCGATTTCCAAGTCGCCCAGATGGAGTTCTTTTGTCTCGTCCTTCTCCGGTTTGCGGCCCAGCACTTCCTCGAACTTCTGCTTGGCCCTTTCCAGCAGCCCCTTGTCCTGCTCGCCGCCACCCTCCAGATCGTCGGCCCCCACACTGATGGGCGGCCCCTTCTGTACGTCCCACAGTGCCTTGAGGAACCCGTTGCCCGTTGTGCCCATCCACGTCAGGGCGTCGATGAGTACAAAGCTCATATCGCAATGCCGCCAGTAGCCCTCCAGCACCTGGTTGGCCACCCTGGCGACCTGCTGATCCTCTTGTTCGTTGGTGGCGGGCACCGCCGTCCAAGTTGGGTCGTTGCGCACCCATCGGGCAATCGCCTTGCGCACGAACGGCAGAATCTTATCGCAGACCAGCCGCGCGCGCCACGACGGCACGTTCCGCTCGTACAGAGCGCCCGTACCGTCATTCCACCTGACGTTCTGCTTCCCGAGGTAATAGGAGATATTGAGCAGCCACTCCTTCTCCAAGGACCCCTTGCGCTGTGAGCGCGTATCTTCCAGGCCCTGGACGAAGGCGACGACATCGTCGTCGTTCTTCCAGTCTACTTCGTGTAGTGGTTTACTAGCGCTGCCCCGTTCGGGTGTGTATCTATTCCGGCTGCGGCTCCTGGCCATCCAACTCCTGCCCTCTCTCGATCCGATATTCAATATCGTCGGATCGGCGCATTTGCAGAGGGCCTGCGGTCGGTTGGCCAGCCTCTTGCGGTGTGATGCTCAGGTAGTCCACCCACGTTTTGCTCATCAACCGATTGTGTGCATCGGTCATGAGCTTCTCCATCGTCCTGCCGTAGCTGCGGGCAATAAGCCACATACTGCCCATTCCAGCCGCGAACGCCAGGGCACCCGCCCCGAAAATGACTAGCGTTTCGATCATTTTGCCTTCAATCGATTCTTCGCCCCGCCGACGAACAGCCATATCAGCTTGCCCGCCGGATACGTCAGCAGCAGCAATCCAACCGCTACCGCCTGGATCGTACCGATGAGCCCGCCCGTATCAATCTTCACATCGCGGCCCGTACCGACGACGGAATTGTTCAGGGCGGACTCATCGATAGCGGTCTTCAGGTCCGCCTTCTGCTGAGACGTGAACCCCGCGCCCGCCTGGTCGGGCAGGGCGCAGCCGAACACGATCAGTATTAAGGTGCAGAACGCCATAATCATCACGATTGAGACGCCCAGCAGGCGTAACGTCGGGTCGCGTGTCACGGCGCTACTGGCAGGCTTTGCAGACATCCTTGCAGGGCCGTCATGGCTCCTGTGGCAGTCAGCAACGATAGCACAACGGCTACCTCAGTCAGAAACACGGCTCGTCTTACCAATCGTCTCATCATTCATCCTCCGTTGGTTGGGTTGTTGGTTGGGTCGTCGGCTGTACGATAAACGGCGGGTCCGCCGCTCGATCCCCTTGCGCTGCCCCTGCGATATTGGCCGATACGCCAATTGCACGGATGGTGCCGCGCCATACGACGCCGGTGCCCACGATTCCGAATCCTTCCGTTTGCAGGCCGGGGTTAATGAAGCTGCCCTGCCCCTGCACCTGACCGACCCGCGCGATAGTCTCCGCGTCCACTTTCGCTACGGCGGGTGCGACCACCTTCTCCATCACCAGTACCAGCGAGCGCTCGATAGGCTCCTGGCCCGTCGTGCAGCCCAGCGGCGCAAACAGTACAGCCGCGCCAATGACTGCCAACACTGCATCTTTCATTTTTGCTTCTCCAGGTATCCTCGTATCCATGCGACATCGTCCGCTATCCCCGTTTGCCTGCTTCGCAGTGCGGCAATCTCCTTGCAGTTGTCCGCCACCTGCAATCGCACCTCCCCGTAGCCCACCGCCGTTACGACTATGGCAATCGCTAAGGTAACCCACTTCGTTGCACCGTTGAGACGCTGTATAGCCATTCAGTTCCTTGCCAGTCCCGTGCCTACCATGCAGCCCCTCGCCATGCGGTGCATCGGCCTGCGCCGCCCCAACCGAAAGTCCACGCCCGTATTGCCCGCCTCGTCCTTGGTGCCGTAGGCGTGCAGTGCC
>DATKUK010000099.1:0-12010 GCA_035530655.1 Phycisphaerae bacterium | reverse complement strand
AGTACGACATCGAGATGGAGTACTACGAGAACGGCGGCGACGCGGTGGCCGAGCTTCGCTGGTCGAGCGCGAGTCAGGCGAAGGAGATCATCCCGCAGACCCAGTTGTATCCGGGCGAGTTGCCTCCGCCGACGGTGGCGTTCGATCTGGTCAGCTCCAGCGATGACGAATCGGTCACGCCGGCCAGCCTAAGCGTGTCGCTGAGTGAGCCCTCGGTCAGCACGGTGTACGTGGACTACGCGGTGACCGGCGGCACGGCCACCGGCGGCGGAGTGGACTACACCCTGGCGGCCGGCACACTAACGTTCGACCCCTACGACGTGAGCGAGACGATCGACATCAGCATCGTGGACGACGGCCTGGTCGAATCGGATGAGACCATTGAGGTGACGCTGAGCAATCCGACGGGCGCCACGCTGGGCGCCAACACGGTCCACACCTATACGATTCTCGACAACGACACCGCGGGCGTGCCGGAGACGCTGTTCTTCGACGACTTCGAGAGCGGCAGTTTCGCGGCCGGCGGCTGGACGACCAGCGGAAGCGCCGACGTGAGCACTTCCGCGGATTACAACGGCATCTACGGCGCGAGGCTCCGCGGCACCTCTTCGATCACGAAGGCCCTCAGCACCGTCGGCTATACCGACATCCACGTGACGTTCTGGCGTAGGACTCAGGGTCTGGATTCCGGCGAATATCTGTATTGCGAGTGGTCGAATGACGGCGGCCAAAGCTGGTACCTCCTGGGCAGCACGCGGAGCACCTCCTTTTACCACGAGGACTTCACGTGTCCGAGCGGAGCCAACAACAACGCCAACTTCCGATTCAGGTACCGCCTGAACGCCAGCAGCACTCGCGAGTACGGCTACGTGGATGACGTGGAGATCATAGGCACGCCATAGCAACAGCAACCACGGCGGCCGGGCGGGGCACCATACGGCGCCCCGCCCGGCCTTTTGCCATGCCAGAGGACTGCCGCCGGCGATCCGACGAGGGTGAGCCGCAAGGTGGCCCTTTCGTGGACGGCCGGTGCCGGCGCCACCAGCCACGACGTGTACTTCGGCAGGAACCCGAACCCGGGTGCGTCGCAGTTCCAGGGCAACCAGACGGGCACGACGTTTGATCGCGGGCACCTGAGCAGGTACACGAATTACTACTGGCGGATCGACGAGGTGAACGCCGACGGGACGACCACCGGCGTGGTGTGGCACTTCAGGACGGGCAGGTAGTCGATTCGGTGGGTCTGCGGGTTGGGCTCTGTCCAAACGAAGTATCGAAGCCGAGGCCGTCGGGTGCGACCCGCCCCCGACGGCCTCGACCGTTTCATTCGGCGTACGCCGTCTTGAAGCGCAGCTTGTGGGTGTCAACAGCGAGGGATTGCCTGTTCGCCAAGGCGCCCATTATCTTTGCTTCGGCTGAAGGCGCCACCGGTCTGATCGGACAGGAACGCGCCGTCCTGCGCCGCGTATGCCACAAATCGGCGGGGGCACACCGGCGATGAACGGTGTCGGGACTTGCGGCGACCGCTTGGCGCGGGCATGATTAGATGCCAGGTTTGCTGACAATCGCCGGCAATCGGTTCGATGGTTGGCGGGTGGATCTGCCTGATCTGGGTGGGGCGCGACGTGGCGGGAACAGCGATATGAACGTGGTTTCCATCATGGCTCACCAGGATGACGAGATGGGCTGTCTTGGTACGATGCTCAAGTGCCTGGCGCGGGGCGATCAGTTACACTTCGTCACGCTGACCGACGGCTCGAAGGGGTTCGTCCAGGATCCTGGCATCGCACAGGCTGAGGCCGCCCGCATCCGACATGAGGAGATGAACAGCCTTGCATCGGCCGTCGGCGCAACATACAAGAGCTTGGCGCAGCCGGACGAATTCCTTTATGACACGGCCGAGCTGCGGATGATGCTGATTGAGGCGATCCGCAGCCGTCGAACGGATTTGGTCTTCACCCATTTCAACGAGGACTACAATCAGGATCATGTTACGGTCTGCATGCTGGTGCGACACTGCGCGATGCAGTCGTGTCTGCCCGTTTTGCCGACGGAGTCGCCGCCGCTGGCCGAGCATCCGGCCGTGTTCATGGTCGAGCCGCACGGCCCCTTCGCCTTTGTGCCCACGCACTACGTCGATATCAGCGACGTTGAGGACCAGAAGGCCGCGTTGCTGCGCTCGCACGCGTCGCAAGAGGAGGCCATGAAAGCGGCCGTGGGAACGGGTTTGGGACAGTACTGCGCGATCATGAGCCGGTTCCGCGGACAGCAGGTAGGCTGCGCTCACGCGGAAGCCCTTGTGGCGATGCAGGCCCGCGGCGCCGTGAAGGCCCGTTCCGTGTTACCTTAGCGATACGTTGACCATGCAGAACATCCACACGCATACATGGGACCAGACACTGCACCTTCAGGCGGCCACCGTCAGGGAAGCGGACCTCTCGCGCGGATATGCGCTGGATCTGACCGTCAGGTTCGACGCATTCATGGACGATATGGCCAGATTCGATCGCGTCGTTGTGTTCGGCATGAAGGCTCGTCGCACCGGCTACTGGGTGCCGGATGAGCACGTGGCCGAATTCGTGGCCGGCGCGCCGGGGAAGATGGTGGGCTTTGCCGCCTGCGATCCGACGCAGGACGGTCACATGGATGAGCTAGTCCATGCCGTCGAGGATCTGGGTTTGGTGGGGCTGAAGCTTGGACCGATCTACGCGGGTTTCGATCCACGAGACGATCGCTGCCGGCCCGTCTATGAGTACTGCCAGGATCACAGCATTCCGATCCTGTTCCATACCGGGACGACGTTCAACCGCGAGGCGCCGCTTGGGTTCAGCCGTCCGTGGCTTTGGGACGAGATGGCCATAGAGTATCCGGAGTTGCGGATGGTGCTGGCCCATCTGGGGCACCCGTTTTACGACGAGTGCCTCGCCGTTATCCGAAAGCACCCGCACGTTTACGCGGACATCGCGGCGCTGCACTATCGCCCGTGGCAATTCTACAACATGATGATTCTCGCACAGGAGTATAAAGTAACGCACAAACTGCTGTTCGGCACGGACTACCCGTTTGCCATGGCCGACGAATCGATAGAAGGTCTGAGGAACGTCAACCAGATCATCGGCGACAGTTCGTTGCCCCGTGTCTCGGCCGAGCTGATCGAGCAGATTCTGGACCGGGACGCGCTGGCCCTTCTAGGGATCCAACCATGAAAGCGCTTCAGTTACAGTCTGTCGGCCGGCTTCAACTCGTGGAGACCGACGCACCCACGATTCGCGCTGACGAGCTGTTGATCCGCACCGGCGCCGCGAGCATCTGCACGTCCGATCTGAACGACATCCGCTCCAATCCCTTCGGCATCCCGCTTCCGACGATCATGGGTCATGAAGGTGCAGGCACGGTGGCTGAGGTCGGCAGCGACGCGGCGGGATTCAAGCCGGGCGACCGGGTTGCCACGCATCCGGTCCATCCGTGCGGTGAGTGTCTGAACTGCTCGCGAGGCATGGGTCACCTGTGCAGCTCGATGGGGCACTTCGGCCTGAACATGCCGGGGACGTTCGCCGAGTATTATGTGGTGCGCAAAGACCGGGCGCGAGTGCTGCCGCCTGAAGCGTCCCTTCCAGTTGCCTGCCTGGCCGAGCCGGTTTGTGTATGCTTGCAGGCTTTATATCAGGCGCGAGTGGCGAAGGACGATCCTCTGCTGATCCTGGGCGACGGGCCGTTTGGCGTGATCATTGCCCGGCTTGCCGTCGTGGGCGGCCAGAAACACACGGTGATCGCGGGGCATCATGACTTCCGTCTGTCGTTCGCGCGGGGCGCCGTCGGGGTGAACACGACGCAGCTTGCCGATCCGACCGAACGGTTGCGCGAATGCGCATCCGGTGCGGGTTACGGTGCCGTGATCTTAGCTGTGGGCTCGGCCGAAGCCGTCCGGATGGGCCTGGCCCTGTTGCGGCCCAAAGGCAGGCTTGTACTGTTTTCGGCGGTTCCATCCCCAACGCCGATCGACCTTCTGGCTGTGCACGTGCGAGAGCTGGAAATCGTCGGCGCATGCAACGACGAAGACCGATTGGACGAAGCCGTCCGTTTGCTCACGGACAGCAAGCTGGGTCTGGCGGAATTGGTCACTCACGAGTTTGCTGTTGAGGCCTACCGCGAGGCCTTTGATCTGGCAAGCAGCGGACACGCCGATGCAATGAAGGTTGCCCTGACGTTTGGAGACCCACGCACACGATGAAGATCACGGACGTGGAAGCCATCATCCTCGATACGGGAAAGGACTATGCCGATCCGTCCGAAGCGGGCGAATCGCACGGCGTGCGGTTCGTCTGTCTTCTCCGCGTGGCCACCGACGAGGGAATCGTCGGCTGGGCGGATGTGGAGACTCAGCCTCATGTGGCCAGGGCGATCGTGGAGGCACCTTCGGGCGGGCAGGTGGGTTTCGAATCGATCCGTGCGGCTCTGATCGGCGAGGACCCCCTTGAGCGCGAACGACTGTGGCAGAAGATGTATCGCTACCTGGCTTACTACGGCCGCGCGGGCGCCGGCATGCATGTCATCTCCGCGGTTGACATCGCGCTGTGGGATATTGCGGGCAAGGCGTTCGGCCAGCCGGTCTGGGCGCTGCTGGGCGCGAAGTACCGTGATAGGGTCAAGGCCTATGCGTCGACACTGTTTCGGCCGACGGCAGACGACATGAAGGGGGCGGTGGCCGGTTACGTCGAGAAGGGCTTTCGAGCGATCAAATTCGGCTGGGGTGTGTTCGGATATGATCTGGCGCTCGATGTATCGCTCGTCAAGGCGGCCCGTCAGGAGGCGGGCCCCGATATTGATCTGATGGTCGACGGTGGCTGGTTCGGCGTTGGCCACGACAATCCGTTCAAACCACGTCCTGTGAAAGAGTGGATTCGTCTTGTGCGCCACCTGGAGGAGTTGGAGGTTATCTGGCTGGAGGATTTCCTGCATCCGGAGAACCTTGAGGGTTATGCCGCCGTGGCGGAGGCGTCGACGACACTGCGAATGGCGGCCGGCGAGCAACTGTCGGGGATTCGCCAGTTCAGCCGCGCGGCCATTGAGGGAAAGCTCGATGTCCTCCAGCCGGACTTGAGCCGGTGTGGGGGGCTGACCGTCGCCAAGCAGGTGGCGGATTTGGCCACGCAATTGCAGATCGAGTGTGCGCCGCACGCCTGGCTTACCGATCTGCTCAAGTCTGCTTCGTTGCACCTGAACGCCTATCTGATGAATTCGCTGTATCTGGAGTACAACGTGTCGTCGTCGGCAGTCTTGCGCGAGTTGTGCGCCAGTCCCATCGGCATGATCGACGGCTTTGTCCGGGTGCCCGACGCTCCCGGCCTGGGCGTGACTGTGGACGAAGACGTTGTGAGGCGTTTTCGGGTGCACCCGTCGACCTGACGCAAGGGGCTTGCCGGAACCGCGCGGGACAAGCGGCATAACCGTCGATGGGCGTCTGCCTGCTCACAGAGGGATACTCGATGAAGGATTTGATCATCTTGGGAACGGGCGTGCATGCGCGCGAGATGACCGAGATTGTGGAGCGCGTAAATGGTATCAAGCCGATTGGGCGGCTGCTCGGGTACATCGCCGGTCCTGGAGGGGCGCGCCACGTCGGCAAGGTGTTCAACCGCCATTCGGTGCTGGGTTGTGTGGACTGCATCGCCGAATACCCCGGCGCGTGGTTCATTCCCGACAACGAGTTCCCTGCCTCCGTTGACGTGCCTCGCGAAAGGCTGGCCACGCTCATCGATCCGTCGTGCTTTGTCTCGCGGACGGCAGGCATCGGCGCGGGCTGTGTTCTATACCCGAACTGCTTTGTTGGCCTCAGTGCGGTGTTGGGGGACAGAATCTTTGCGCTAAGCGGCAGCGTCGTCAACCATGATGACACGCTGGAGGACCGGGTCGTCTTATGCAGCGGGGTGATTCTGGCTGGAAGCGTGTACATTGAGTCCGATTCCTATCTGGGTCAGGGATGCATGATCCGGCAGAACCTGCGCGTCGGGCGAGGTAGTCTGATCGGCATGGGCAGCGTTGTGGTGACCGACGTTGCGCCTCACAGCGTGATGGCGGGTAATCCGGCACGCAAACTGAGAGATCGCCGCGACAAAGCGTGATGGGGCAGGGCGCGGTGGCCACTTGTCCTCGCACGTGCCGGTCGCTGCCACGTCTGGAGCGTACGGGGCCCTGCCGGCCCTTGGCGCGGTCGGCGAATCGTGGGCACGTAACGAATCCATTGCTTACCTGCGGGTGGGCGTTCCGATCGAGCCGTCGCGTTGTTGGTGGCTTCGTGCCTGGTGAGACTGAGAGAGGTCGACGGCACGGCGGATCGGGTTTTCACTCAGCGGGACGGACTGTCTGATCGACGAAGAATCGCGGATCGATGGTCTCGTCGAACTGGACGCCGATCTCGTAGACCTCAGCCTTGACATGGCGGCAGCGGCTTATAGCCCCGGTGATATGCTGGTCCTGCCCGTCTCGGTCGACCAAGCGAACCTGGCAAGGTGTGCTGATCTCGATGGCATCCGTATGCAGGAAGGCGACGCCACCGGCGCTTAAGTTCCTGCCGGAGACAATGAGCGTGGCCTCCTTGCCACCGTGAAACAGCGCAACGCATATACCTCGCACTCGGTACCGATAACGCTCGTGCCTGCGCCGAGATCGCAACAGCCGGTACAGTCGATCATGAGGTTTGCTATCGTGATCCAACTGGTCGAGGATCTGAACGACGTCTGCGGTGTCGAGTTTGCCTCGTACACAAATGGCCTTCTGCAAGGAACGTATCACTGCGTACCTCTATCGCCACCGGCGATGGCATTGGACTGGTATATCGGCTGTTCGGCCCGGCAACTTGGCCTCTGCCCGACGCTGCGTCGATGCTTTCGGCGGGGCAGAATGAATGGCCGCACCGGACGCGTAGGGGTTACTACCTGGCCCGCGACGCCGGAGAACGAGCACGAGACGTCGGGGGTCATCAGGATGGCCTGCCGTGGCCGCGGCAGACCGGTCGTTTGACCAAGCAGCGGGGTCTTGAAAGGCAGGGGACGATCATGGCAACGCAAGTGTGGGCCAGGCGCGGCCTGGCGCGGACGCTGGCAGTTTCGGTGGCGGCGTGGGCAGTCTCGTGCGGTTCGGCCGGCGCGGTTTGGCGAGGCGGTTCTCCAGGAGGGGTTGAACGGCTCGGGTCGTGTGACCACGGCCGACTACAGTGTGGTCAAGAGCAACATCGGTCACCGCACACCGGCCAAGCCGTAGGCGGGACAGTGGCGGTGTCGAGGTAATAAATTGGGGCCCGCATGATGCCGGCCCCGTCGCTTACCGCGCGATCTGAAACGAGCAGACTCTGCCCAATCGAGGCCGTTACTCGACGAGTACACGATGGTGGGTTCCGACGAAGTAGCAGACCCGCTCAGGTCTTCCGACGACGCTCAGCCAGCACGCCACCCACCGGCGAGCGCCCCTTCGGGCTAACTTGGCCCATCTGCGTCTGTCGGGTGCTACTGGGCGACTTCCAGAGCGTCGGACGTGCTGGTGAACGAGTCGTTGAGGTGGCCGCCCAATATGGCCAGGGTGCCCAAGCAGGCCACGATGATCAGGGCGAGCATGACCCCGTACTCGGTCGCCGTAGGTCCGTCTTCGCTTTTGAAGAACTTCTTTGTATTCGTCCACAGAGTTTTCATAGCCTCTCTCCCTTCAATTATGTTTGCCGTGTTGTCAGATTTGGCGATTCTCCGAATCAACAGGCGGGATGACAACTGTCACCCGAACTACGTGAGCGTTGTGGGGTTGGCCGGCTTGGCGAGAAAAACGGCAGTTGGCAGGCTTACTGAAGATTACGGTGCGCCCCCGGCGAGCCGCTTTGTCTAATCCATAGGCGTGGCGAGATGCGAAGGCAAGAGCGGACCGTACTTTTTTCGTGCGCGAGACTGCATCGCCGAAGGCCTGCTTCGCGCCGTCGGGGGGTAGCCGCAGCGATACGGCTAGTTACTGCGCGAGATCACGTGTTTTATCGCCCCGTTGTCCGGGCCGGCCTGACGTGTGCACCGCTCACAGTTGATGGCGCGAACGCGGCGGCGTCTACGATGAATGACCGGACCTACGTGCCGCGTAGAGGTCGAGATGCTTCGTCATAACATATCTGGAGCTAACGGACGGGGTTTGCCCGCCAGGCGACGTGTGGGTCTTCATATGGATTGGTCCTGCAAATGCGCACGAACGCTGCCGTTGGTCAGGACAGGTAGACAATACCGGAGCGTATTCGACTTGCAAGCCAGCCAGGAGGGTCCCAGAATCAGTGGGGTGTTTGAGCGATGTGCGTCGTTGCGGCCGGTCTTGCGCGAAAGCGGCGAAGACGGCTTGACCTGCCGGTCGGATCGTGCCTAATGTTTGATTGACACGCCGCAAGAATGGGGCAGCGAGTCTGTTGACGCCAAATTCCCGGCAATGCAGCACGCCGAAGTCTGGGAGGTATTGGGGAGTATATGGGCCCTATTTCTACGAGCGGTCGGGAGGGATGGAATCGGGGGCTGGAGATGGACGGGCTGCTGCGGCATTGGGTACAGGTGTACTGGGTTCACGTTCTGGATAGGTGCACACGTTCATGGCACTAACGCATGCTGACGAAACAAAGATGCGACGCCAAGTTATGTCCTGGCTGGCGACGGCGCGGCAATCGGGAGGCACCGACGCGCATGGTATCAGGCGACGGACGCTTCGGACCGACTGGCGGCCGTTTTTCCAGATCGGCGTGGACGAGCCGAGGCGGGCATCGGGCCGGTCGTACTTCTATGTCCAGGGCACCAATCTGAGTGACCACGGGGTGGCGATTCGGTCGCCGCAGGCCCTGCAAAAGAACGTATCGGTCTGGCTGCGTCTGGCGGACGGACGCACGACGCGTTGCTGGGTACCGGCCCGGGTGATTCACGCCACGAGGGTCTCGGCGGGCTATGCAATTGGCCTGGAGTTTCTGTTCGACCGGGCTGAAGGCGTCTAGACTCGCGACTGGGATCAGGATGTCAGCCTTCCGTCGGAGGCGGGCCACTTCTTTCGAACACTTACGGTAGCACTTCGGGACGGAGGCCGGCTGCCTGCGCCTACGGGCAGCATTACGCGACAGCCTTCGCGCTGCTGACGTCGGCTTCTGCTATGACGGCGCCTGGTTGGTGAGATGGTCGAGCAACTCGGCGACGCGAACGGTGGCAAAGCTGGTGGCACTGTCGGACATGGCGTAGGGGATGATGAGCTGGTCGCGGTGGATCATGCTGCCGCAGGAGTAGACGACGTTGGGTACGTAGCCGTCACGTTCACCCGGGGTAGGAGTGATGAGGGGTTCTCTGAGCTGCCCAATTACGCGTACCGGATCGTTCAGATGGAGCAAGACGGCGCCGATGCAGTACTTGCGCATGGGTCCGACACCGTGGGTGATGAGCAACCACCCCTTAGGCGTTTCGATGGGTGAGCCGCAGTTACCGATCTGGACGTACTGCCAGGGGAACACCGGCCCGCAGATTCGATCCGCCTCGTTCCAGAAGCGGATGTTCTTCGATCGCATCAGGAACAGGTTGCGTCCGTCGAAGCGTGAGATCATGGCGTACCAGCCGTTGAGCCTGCGCGGGAACAGGGCGAGGCCTTTGTTCTGAACGCAACGTCCGTGAAGCGGCGTGACCTCGACGGGACGAAACTCGGTCGTGGTCATCAACATCGGCAGGACACGGAAACCATTGAACGCGGTGTAGAGCCCGTAGTAGGTCGCCGTGCCGTCGTCGTCGACGAAGCGGACGAGGCGCATGTCCTCCATGCCGCGGCTTTCGTCCTCGGTAGCCGGGAAGATCACGATCTCGGAGGGACAGGTATTCTCGGGCAGTCGCAGCAGATAGTCCGACCGGGCCAGCCACCTGAGGCTTTCGGCCGACTCGTCAAACAACGGGGGCTGGGGGTCGCGCTGGGCCAGTTCGTCGAGGACACGATCGACTAGGTCGTCGGTGAATCGGTCGGGCAGCATGTCCAGGATGTCGCCCACCGTGTCGTTATATGCGCCCATCTCGATGAGTTTCTCGAAGAAGGATTGTTTCTCGTTGACTTGGTCTTCTGCCGGTTTGAGGCTTCGGGCATAGGGGCTGACGGGGGCCACGGTGATATGGCCGGCGGCGTCGATGACGCCGCACCGGAAGACGATACTGGAGACGTGCCCCTCGCCGGTGGCCCGCAGGCTCATAAGAAACCGGACCGAACCGGGCGGCACGCCATCTTGGTAGGGGTGGGGCACGATCGAGGGGTTGAATAACGCGGCAGACTCGAAGGAGTACTCGTTGGTGAAGTAGGCGCCGATGAGCAATTGCCGGTCGTTGCTGAGGGTGGCGCCTTCGGGCAGGTACTCGGCAACGCGTTGGTAGTGGCCTCTGAACGTCGACGCGAGGTCACGATGGCGCCCGGCGAAGAACTCGTCCACCTCGCCGAGCAGCCGCTTGACCTCCGGCTCGTCAAGTTGCAGCACGAGGTCGATGATCTCCCGAAGGCGTGGCGGCTCGCCGGGAAGAAACAGGCGTGTGATGACGCGACGGGCGTCGGAGGTGAACCGCAGAGGGATTCGCTTTACCTCTAGCTGTCCGCTGGCCATGTGGTGTCACCGCAGTGCATCGGCCGAACGTCTGAAGGCCCCACGCCCGGACGTTCCAGAGAACATCATATCCGATCGTCGGGGCAGGATGTAGCGTATTGCCTTGGTGGGGTGTTTTCCATCCGGTGGGCCACGGCCACGGGGTCTGTTAGGCTCGTTGTAGTCGGATTGTGCCGCGTCGCACAGGGGCGCCGGTCAGGCGGTTCGCGGGTTGCAGTCGCCACACAAAAGACTCAGAATATCCGGCGAGGCCCTGGGGCCATTGCAGCGGCCAACGCGCCGGGGAATGGCAGGATGGATGAATACGATCGAATCGACGCGGCTATCTACGACTGCTACGCCACGGGGGTCAGCGGCGACGTGGCGTTCTACGTGGACGAGGCCAAACGCAGCAGGCCGCCTGTTTTGGAGCTGGGCTGCGGGACGGGACGCATCCTGATTCCCGTCGCCGAGGCTGGGGTGGAGTTGGTCGGCGTCGATCGCTCGCCGTCCATGCTTGCCGTGGCCAAAGAGAGGGTGGCCAAACTCAGCAGCGAGGTGCAGGGCCGCATAGAACTTCTCCAAGGCGACATGCGCGACTTTTCGCTGGGCCGGCGGTTCGGCCTGATCATGATCCCGTACAGGGCGTTTCTGCACCTGTTAACGACGGACGATCAGCGAGCGGCACTGGGTTGTGTCCGGGAGCATCTGAGCGACGGAGGACGGTTGATTTTCAATGTCTTCGATCCGAGGCTGGATCTGTTGCAGCAAGGCATAGGCGGCGGCTCGGAGTTGAGGAAGTTCACAGAGTTCACCCATCCGCAAACCCATCGACGCGTGGTCGGTTGGTATGCCAATAGCTGCGACCCGCTGCGGCAGGTGATCGAGCAGTACAACGTCTTCGATCAGTTGGATGAGCAAGGCACGGTTGTGGCGAGGCAGTACGTGCCGCTGACACTGCGCTACGTCTTTCGATACGAGATGCAGCACCTTCTGGAGCTGTGCGCTTTCAGCGTGGACGCCCTGTACAGCGACTTCGAGCGCGGGGCGTTCTGCTATGGCGGTGAGCAGGTTTGGGTGGCCGTCAAGCGATGATCTCTTGCCGCAAGCACGATGTCCGCATATCAGCAGAGTTCTTCTGTTAGAGTCGCGAGACCATCTCAGTCGTCAGGCGAGCAGGTGGACGTTGCCGACTCGCACCCGTGTGAGGCCGGCGGATTGGGCGGCGGCCAGGCAGTCGGCGGCCTGGGATCGCGAGGTCGTCGCCAGGTCCTGCATCTGAAAGGCCGGGTGAAAGGCCAGCAGAGCGTACGGAATCGTCGGGTTGAGCCCGGCGACAAACTCTGCGATTCGGCCTACCTGCGTTTCGTCGACGTAGCCGGGCACCAGCAATGTCGAAGCGATCAGGAA
>DATKUK010000098.1:0-71088 GCA_035530655.1 Phycisphaerae bacterium | reverse complement strand
CTGGAAAGACGATACAAGAGTCACGGCGAGCCTCCTTGCTCCATGCGTTGTCCCTACAACCAACGCATCGGCCAGGAGGCTTGTTTTTGCTTAAACCACGATCATTCATCACCTTCCGAAAGTGCGAAAGTCGAACTAAGTGGTTGTCGCAAAACAAGTTGAAGGATGTCCCCATCCAATCTCGACAGCTTTTGGCCCCACCCCCCCCGAATTCGCCCAGGCGACATAATTTCGCCTTTTTTCTCTGGTAACCGCGCTGCACTTTGCGTAACATCATCGTTTGGTAGCTTGATGGGGCCAGTTCCGCAGGGGAGTTGACAGGAGGTTCACGAGAGAAGCGTCACATTCTGTCGTCGGCTGCTGATGAGCACGACAGTCTCTCTTTCTCGGATCGAACCCCGTCGGCGTCTGGATTGCCTGTCTTTCCGAAACTTCTGGAGGCCATGGAGCCTCCCTAACACGAGGAGGGCACGAACATGAGAAGTGTGCGAACGGTCAGGGCGCGTGCTGGCGCCGTGTTGACGTGGCTCGTCACCGTGGCGGTCGTCTATTCGGCGGCAGGGGTCCTGGCTGCGGAGCCACCGTTGCGCTATCCGGACGGCCCGGCCGTGCTGCTGAGCAAGGATGTGCAGACCTTTGGGACAATGGCAGAATCGAAGGAGCAATTGCTCGCCCGCTATCCGGACGCTGCCGGGAAGTTGCGGGGCCAGTTGCTCGAGCTGGCCGATCGACGCGTGCGGGGAGGGCGCGACCAGGCAGCCGCGTACGCCACAAGGCACCTTCTTCCTGTCTCGGATGATTGCGTTACGGTCATTGTGGTTCCGATCGGAGGAACCACGCCCGATACCCTCGCGCCGCTTCTTGCGCAGAACGGCGTCAACGTGATCCGCATCGGCAAGGACACGATCAAAGCCCGGCTGCCCGTGGGTTCCCTGCTGACTGCGGCCCGCAATATCGGTCAGATCGACTACATGCGCCTCCCCATTCGCCCCGAGTTCGATGTTGTCTCCGAGGGCGTGCAAAAGATGAACGCCGACGACTGGCATACATGCTGCACCGGCGCCGGGACGAAGGTTGCCGTAATCGATTTTGGTTTCATTGGCTTGGCTGCTGCCATAGCTGCGGGTGAGATCCCCGCGGCCGTCATCACGCTCGACCTGACGGGGAAGGGCATGGAGACCGATACCGTACACGGGGTCGGCGTGGCCGAGATTGTTTACGACCTTGCTCCCGATGCTGAGCTGCACCTCATCAAGATCGGAGATGCGCATGACCTCGATGCGGCGAAGACCGCCTGCAAGACCAACGGTATTGACATCATCAGTCATTCGCTGGGTTGGTATGGGTTTAACTTCTTCGATGGTGTCGCTTATAGCTCAGTGACGCCGTCACCCGTTGGCATCGCCAACGACGCAAACGCAGACCCCAACGGAATCCTCTGGGTCAATTCGGCGG
Source organism: Phycisphaerae bacterium (assembly GCA_035530655.1). GTDB lineage: Bacteria > Planctomycetota > Phycisphaerae > UBA1845 > DATKUK01 > DATKUK01. The sequence goes on along the minus strand of DATKUK010000098.1, from coordinate 69,633 downwards.
GCAACGACCGAAGGCGGAACTACCGTAGCGTGTTCACGCCCTATCCTGGCTGGCCGGAGACGCACCAGTTCCCCAATGGGGGAAACATCAATATACTCAACGACGGGTACCAGATCCCCGCCGGATCAACTATCAGTGCCTATCTGACTTGGAACAACTGGCCCTCCACAACGGAGGACTACGATCTGTGGTTGCTCATCCATCCGGGCGACACTTGGTACATCCTGGACAAATGTGAGACGCGGCACAGTTCGCCTCTCCCCCCTAAAGAACTGCGCCGCTGGGATCTTGATCCAACCGTGGTCCCCGCCTGGGCTGGGTATGGACTGCTCATCTACAAGTACTCCGCAAGCGGCTCGCAGACGCTGGTGCTGCGCAGCCCAATCTGGGATCTTCACGTTAGCGCCGGAAACTACACGCCCAGCGGTAGCATCGGCTCTCCTGGCGATGCCGCCTCAGTGGTGGCAGCCGGGGCTATTGACGAAGATGTGTACACCACAGGGCCGACCCAGCCATACAGCTCACTGGGGCCGAACAACGGTGCGTACACCGGCAACCCCGCCTTGATCAAACCCGACGTGTGTGGACCGGACGACACCGCAAGCTGGACCTACGCGGGTGGCTTTACCGGCACGTCGGCGGCCGCGCCGCACATGGCCGGCGTTGCCGCACTGGTTCTTCAACGGTTCCCCAGCTACACCAATACGCAACTCCGGGCCTATCTTGAAAGCGAGACTATCGACCTCGGTGATCCGGGCAAGGACAATGAGTATGGATATGGTCCGGTTGTACTGCCTGATGTGACGGGGCCTGAGATTATCGAGCAGCCTCAGCCACAGACGGTATGTGCGGGTGGCAACGCTACCTTCACGGTGACGGCGAGGGGCCTTGGCACGTTGCATTATCCGTGGTACAAGAATGGCTCACCGGTGGGCGAGGACAGCGACACATTGACGCTGACCGATGTGCAGCTCGTCGACAACGGGGCGCAGATCACCTGCGACGTGACCGACGACTGCGGTACCACCCCCAGCGATCCGGCCACACTAACGGTCAATGCCAACCCGACGGCGACGGCGTCGAACGACGGTCCGGTCTGTGAAGGACAGGACGTGCAACTTTGCGGGCCTGACGGAATGGCCAGCTACTACTGGACCGGACCGGACGACTACTGGTCCGACCAGCAATGCCCCGTGATCTCACCCGCCGTGGCCGGCGAGTACTGCCTGACGGTGACCGACGGAAACGGCTGTGTGTCGGCGCCGGTGTGCACGACGGTGGAGGTGACGCCGCTCGTCACACTGCTCGCCAGCGAACCGCCGGCGGACGGGTCGCTGCCCAAGACGCTGAACAACCTCATCCTGTGCACCTTCGACCGTCCGATCACGCTTCCGGATTCGGGCAACCCGCTGGTTATTACCGACATGACCAACGGCTGCGCGGACGTCAGCGCGAACTTTGTGTATTCGATTGACGTGGACGATCCGAACGGCACGACGCTCGAGGGCAGGGAGAACACGGATCCGAACGATCCGAACAGTGGGGTGTTGCCCGATTTGACGTGGTACCAGGTCGAGTCGGCGCCTGATTGGGCGTGCATGGTACCGTTCCAGTTCGAGGTGTACACGCTCGTCGGCGACTGCAACAACAGCGGCCGCGTGACCACGGCGGATTATACGTGCGTGAAGGCGGCGTTGGGCGCGCGGGGTGACGTGCGTGCGGATCTGAACGGCAGTGGCCGTGTAACCACGGCGGACTACAGTGTGGTCAAGGCCAATATAGGACATCGCGGGCCGACCAAGCCGCCGCTGTGTCCGTAGCCCGCTTGCGTGCAAGTAGGCTCGAACGGCAGAAACAAGAGGGGTTGAGCTGCCCAGGCTCGACCCCCCTTTGTTATGGCGGTGGCGACCTCGCCGTCCTGGATCGCTCGTTCAAACCTTTTCCACGGCTTCCTGAAGCGCCCCAGCCGGGGACGGGGAAGCCAACTCTCCCTGCACCCCATCAATCGCGTCCGCGCTACAGTTCGCCGAAAAGCTTTTTCGCCAGTGCCTCGTCAAAGGGCGCGCCGTACTCGCACGCCTCGTAGGCCTCGGCGTACTTGACGGCTGCCCCGTGCTTTTGGCCGTAGCGGACGATCAACTGCTCGCGATAGCGGTCGGCCCGGTCGCGGTCGGCAGGCGTCCGCCAATCGAACAGCCACTTGCGGCGTGCGTCGTCGCCGTCGGGTACCTGGTCGAGAATGTCCTGGTTGTACGGCACCCATTCGTAGAACTGGCTGGCGTGCTGGTGCATCATGTCGACCTTGGTGTCGATCACCGCGTCGATGTCGATCGCGACGTCGGCCTGGAAGGCGTACGGCCTGGCGAACGTGTCGGACATGTACATGATCACGGGCATGCGGCGCAGCGCCGGCGTTTCCGGCACGGTGTTGGGCACCGTCACCACGTAGGACGAATCCTGCACGAGCTGCGACGTATAGCGGTGGTCGGGGTGGTAGTCGTTGGGTCGGTGCGTAATCACGAGGTCGGGCTGGAACTCGCGCAGCAGGCGGATGAACATCCACCGGTAGGGCAAGGTCGGCTCGATCTGCCCGTTGGGGATGGGCAGCACCTGACTCTCGATGCCGATCACCGCGGCTGCCGCCCGGGCTTCGGCAATTCGACGGCGCGTCAACTCGACCCCACCGATTTCGTGATGGCCCGTCTGCCCGTTGGTCGCGCTGACGAACCGTACGGTATGCCCCGCCCGCGCCCACAGCGCGGCTGTGCCGCCGCACTTGACCTCGCAATCGTCCGGATGTGCCCCGATCAACAGAATCCGCAGCTTCTTATCCGTCATTAGCCCTGTCCTCTCGTCGTGCCTGCTCCAATGATGGCGGCCAAACGCGCCCGCAAGGAAAACACCCTCATCCACCAAACCGTGGGCGGTCATTGTATCAAGGTCCGAGCCATTGCGGCAGCGTCTACCTGCGCCGTTGGACATCGCCTTTTTCCAGCCGATTCGTCCCTGTCACTACCCCGTCGACCATGTCGGCCCAGGAAAAAACATCACCACGCTCCCGCTTGCCGCAGCCAGGCGGTATCCTCACCACCCAGGACGCTGCTGTGGACCCGATCACCAGCGAAGCACGACTGCACGGTGCCGCCACGAGCACCGGGCCGACGACAGGAGCATGCTGTGACGCTATTGCACGCCGAACGCCTCGCCGAACACCGCATAGCCGAAATCCGGACGTACAAGATTCGCACACGCTGGCCTCGCCTCGTCGGGCGCAACGCCAATCTCGAAGAGCACGGCTACGGACGCGAACTGCTCGTGCGCGAGGTGGTCACCGATCAGGGCGCGGCTGGATGGGGCATCTGCCGGCACCTGCCACCAGGGCAGACGCCTCAACTGCACGGCCGGCGGCTGTGCGACGTTTTTGACCCGGCTGTGGGAGTCATGGCCGACGACGCCATGCCGTTGGATTTCGCGTTGCACGATCTGGCCGGCGTCATTCTCGATGTGCCCGTCTACCGAATGCTGGGTGCGGCCGGCGGGAAGGCAGTGCCCGTCTACGACGCCATGATCTACATGGACGACGTCACACCAGCCTACGATCCGGGCGGGCTCGAAGTCGTCCTCGATCACTGCCGCCAGGACTACGAGTTGGGGTATCGCAGCTTCAAGATCAAGATCGGCCGCGGTCGCCGATGGATGCCCGAAGAGCAGGGTTTGCACAGGGACATCGAGGTGACCCGCGCGATACGCGAGCGTTTCCCCGATGTGCTGCTGATGGTCGACGCCAACAACGGCTTCACTTGCGACGGGTTTCTGAGTTACTTCCAGGCCGTCGCCGACTGTCAGTTGTACGCCATCGAAGAGCCCTTCCACGAAACCCGGGACGAGCTGCGACGCCTCAGGGATCAGATCGAACGGCTCAGCCCAGCCACAAAAGTCGTCGAAGGCGAGGCAAAAGCCGATGTCGAGTTCCTGCTCGACCTCGGCGCTGAGGGCCTGGTCGACATCCTGAACCTCGACATCGACGGGTATGGCTTCACGCGATGGCGCAAGCTGGCGAGGCGAGCCATCGAGTGCGGCCTGCTGCTGTCGCCGCATACCTTCGATCTGAAGCTCAAGACCTACTATGCGGCCCACCTGCTGGCGGGTGTCGGTGGCGTATCGCCCGTGGAAGGCGTGATCGACGAGACCGAGGGCGTCGATACTTCCCTGTATGAAGTCCGGCAGGGCGTGCTGGATGTCCCATCGGCGCCGGGATTCGGCATGCGACTGGTCTGGGGACGCCGTTATGACGAACAGGGCCTCGACGACAGCGGTCATAAGTTGACGATGTAGATAGGTCACGCCCCACAGGACGGATGAATGCGATGGACCAGGATTTCCTGATCGACAGTTCAGAGTTGACGCTGAGGTTTCTGCACGCACCGGGCGGCCGAGTGCTGTCCTACAAACACGTCGGCGGCGAGTTTCGGGCGTGGTGCGATCGTGCCCGAGCCAAGCTGGCCGAGCTGCTGAATCTCCAGCTACCTGTGGCCGCGCCCGTTAGCGTGAGCCCGCTCCGCCATACCGTGCACGAGGGCGTGCGGATCTCGGTGCTGGTGATGAACGTATCCGAGGATCTGTCGATCCCTGCCTACCTGCTGCGTCCCGAGACCGACTGCATGCCGGGCACGGCCGTGATGGCCATTCACGGCCACAGCCCCGGCAGGGGCGAGGGATGCCTCGGGCTCCGCAACGATGCCTACCGCGGCTTTGCTATCGAACTGGCCAGGGCGGGCTATGTGGTGCTGCTGCCCATCCATCGCGGGTTCGGGCCGCTGCGCGATCTGGCCGCCGGTCGGCCGGGCTACCGCATGGACTACGAGCAGAGTATGCACTTCTCGTATGTCACCGACGCGTTTCTCCATGGCTGCTCGGTCGTCGGTGAGAACATCGAGGATCTTCTGCGATGGGAAAACTGGCTGGCTGCCGAGCTGTCGGTGACGGACATCTTCGCAGCCGGTCTGTCCTACGGCGGTGATCTGGCGGTCGCCTACCCGCCATTCAGCCAGCGCGTGCGGCGCATCTTCGCCAGCGGCAGCTCGGGATCGTTCGCCCTTCACTTTTGTCGGTGCTACAACGGACCGGCCCACTGCGTTCCCGGTATCGTCAACTGGATGGAACGCAGCGACATTGCGGGCATGAACGCGCCTCGACCGCTGGTCATTCACTACGGCCAACGGGACACCCCAAGCCTGAACGAACCAGGCAAGGACAACTACGCCGCCGCGTACAACGAGGCCGTGCCCGAGATGTTGCAGGAGATCAGGCAGATCTACGCCGCCGCCGGCTCGGCCGACAACGTCCGGTTGATCGTCAGCCCCGACATGGGCCACGCCATGGACGTGCCCGCGCTGCTGGCGTTTTTCCGCGATCTACCCGTTCCAGGCGACGGGCCTTAGACTCATCGGTCGGCGCATGGCGAGCCCTGCCGCACGCGACTTGCGGTTGGCGGCGTGGCGCGGCAGATGCGTACGCGTGTCGGTGGCGGCACGGCGTGCGAACCGCCGATTCAATCGAGATCAACAGGCCAACGTGAACACGACACGGCAAATAGGGGAGTCAAACGTCATGGCCAAGGGTCCTCTTCGAGTCCATCCGGCAAACCCACGATACTTCACCGATGGCAGCGGCAAGGTCGTTTTCGTGACGGGCTCGCACACCTGGAACAACTTGCAGGAGATCACCCGGCTGCCCGAGCGTTCGAATCCCACCGTCGACTTCGACGAGTACCTGGACTTCCTCGAGGCCCGCAAGCACAACTGCTTCCGGCTGTGGGCATGGGAACACGCCGCCTCCTTTGATGCCGCGGGCAGAATCACGTACCGGCAGGATCCGATGCCCTACCTGCGCACGGGCCCGGGTGATGCACGCGACGGGGAGCCGAAGTTCGACCTAACAAAGTTCAACCAACTCTATTTCGACCGCATGCGCGAGCGGGTCATCGCCGCCCGCGACCGCGGCATGTACGTAATCGTCATGCTGTTCCAGGGATTCAGCATCACGGAAAAGGATAAAGATCACCACGACCCCTGGCCGGGGCACCCCTTCCACGCCGACAACAACATCAACAGCATTGACGGCGATCCCGACAAGGATGGTAAGGGCCTGGAAGTGCATAGCCTGACAGTTCCCGCGATTACAGCGGTCCACGAGGCCTACGTGGCGAAGGTTATCGACACCGTCAACGACCTGAGTAACGTCCTCTATGAAATCACGAATGAGGACAACGGTGGTCCAGCCAATACCGCGTGGCAGTACCACATTATCCGCTTCATCAAGACCTACGAAGCCGGTAAGCCCACCCAACACCCGGTGGGCATGACCGTCCAGTGGCCCGATGGCGGCAACTCGATGTTGTTCGAAAGCCCCGCCGACTGGATCTCCCCGAGCCCGGAAGGAGGCTATCAGACCGACCCGCCTGCGGCTGACGGCAGCAAGGTCATCCTGAACGACACCGATCACTCCTTCTTCTTCACGGCCCTTCAGAAGGTCGGCATCGGCGGCCAGCGCGCCTGGGTCTGGAAGAGCTTCACCCGCGGCCAGCAGACGCTTTTCATGGACCCTTACATCGACCCTGCCCCCTGGTACGTGTTGACCCGCAACGGGCCACAGAACGGAAAGCCCGATCCCTACTGGGACACCCTTCGCATCAACATGGGCTACACCCGCATGTACGCCGACAGGATGAATCTGGCCGCCATGAAGCCCGAGCCCGGGCTGGCCTCGTCGGGCTACTGTCTGGCCAGCACAGCCGCCGACGGCGCCGAGTATCTGGTGTATCTGCCGCAAGGCCCATGGGTGACGGTGGATCTTTCCGCCGTTTCCAGCCACTTCCGGGTGGAATGGTTCAACCCGTCCACCGGCGCGGTCGTCCGTGGCGAGCCCGTGGCAGGCGGGGCAAGGCGAGCCTTGACCTCACCGTTCGACGGCGACGCGGTGCTATACATGGCGCAGGTCGCAGAAGGGGCCAGGGGATAGAACTCGACGGTAAAACACCTGTCGCCGACGTTGCAGGCACTTGGGTTTGAGCATCGTGACCAGTACCCGCTGCCCGAAACGCTCGCGCAGCCGCAATTCGCAGATCGCCGCCAGACCTCCGCACGACGCGGTACGCTCATTGGGCACGAGCCGTCTCGGCTGCGAGAATCGCCGCGAACGTCTCGTAGCGCATCTTGTAGGTGTCCTCAGCCTCAACGCGGATCGAACCTGGCTCGGCGCCGGTAAGACTATAGTACTTGCGCAGAATCGCGTCCGCTCGCGCCGAATCGCCCTTGCATCGCTGCGTCAGGATCGCCAGATGCTCATAGTCCTGTAGCCCGCGGCGAATGCCCTTGAGACGCATCGACGCGATCGGGCCGTCGTACCCGAAGCGTTTTCCCGGATAGAACAGGTGGGCATAGCTCCATCCCCCACCGGGCAGACCGTACGGGTCCTCGTTTACCCAGCCCACGCACTGCCACTGGCAGAAACCGTCGGTCTTCAGGTCCCAACCGGCCCAACCCCAGAGGATCGTACAAGTCAGCGCCCAATCGATCCGCGTATGGCGCTGCCTCTTGTGGTCCTGGGCATAGTACCACCACTGCTCGCCGGCGGCCTTGCCGGGCCGCAGACCGTTGGTCCAGTCACCCCAGAACGCGGGCGGGGTAACCTCGTAGTTCACGCAGCGCAGGTCGACCACCCCGTCAAGCTGCGTTCCGGCCGTGCGGTACGTCCCGATGTCGATCCGATAGCGTATGTTGCCCTTGCGGGCGGTACGTGGCCCGATGGCCTTGATCAGCAGGTCCCCATAGTAGCGCAGCGCGTCGTACTCGTCCTTGGCGGTGGGTTCGTCCGTATTCCACGGCTCGCCGAACTTCTTCTTGCCGTTGAAGAAGTATTGGAACTGCGTCCTGTTCCAGCCCTTCTCGGCGATATGCGCGTCGAATTCCCTGAGGATTCTGACGTATTCCGTTTCGTACGTCTGGCGATCTTCGTAGTACTGCGAGAACGCGCTCGGCCAGCCGAGACTGAAGGGCAGGTAAAAGTGGGTCAGCGGCACGCCCGCACGCGGACAGTCTTTGAACGCATCGCCGGTGAAGTATCGCTCGAAATGTCGATCGAACTGGGACCAGTCAGCCACATGGATCTTCTCGCCGGCACCGGCCATCTTGGGCACGTAGCTCTGATCCACGACTTGCCTGGTCGTGCGCTCGCGTCGCGACGGCCAGCCGGGGAAGATGTTTAACGTGCAGCGGTGTTGATGGGCCATCTTGTGAAAGGCCTCTTCGATGGCGAAATGCTTGGCGCTGCCGTCCTCGGCATCGAAGTTTGGCTCCCGCGCGAAGCGGTTGGAGTAGGTGTTCATCTCAGCCACGAAGCTCAGCTCGTCGGGCAACTGCCACGGCAGGACCTCCAGGTGCAGGTCGAGCTCCTGGCGTGCGCCGTCGGCCGCCGATACGACCACCGTGCCGCGATACGCACCGGGCTTCGTCTTGTGCGGCACGTACACATCGACCCAGAACCCCTGACACGTCTGACCGGGCACACCCAGCCGCTCGTCGGGAACGTCGACTTTGCCCCACCGGTCGAACTTGCACGGAATCAGTGCATCGGGATACCAATACTTCGGGCCGTGGTACGTTCGGTAGTCCCAACTGTCCTTGGCCAGGCTGGCGACGTTCACGTACCACTCGACGAACACCTCGATGTGGTCGGAGCTGATGGTCGCACCGTCGGGTCCGGTCAGCTCGCCCACGCTGACCGACACGCCTTTCAGCGGCTTACCGGTGTGGGCGACGATCACCTGAAAGGCTACGAATTCATTGCTCGCAACTCTCAGCGATATGCGCTTGCTGTCGTAGTCCCAGACGGCCGACTTTTTGCGCAGACTGCCCGAGCGCTCGCCCTGATAGCTGGGCGCGGCGTAGTAGGGATCGCCCTTGCCTTCGATCTGATGCCAGTAATGCTCCTCCAATATGTTGCCCGAAATGGGATTGACCTTCTGGCTGTCGCCGAGCACCCAAATCATCATCATGACCGCAGCCATTTCGCTCTCCTTCGCTTCTGTCAGCCAGACCCCTCGTCCGGACCATCCTCGCTCGGCGTTCAGGCGGATCGACCGCCGGGCAGCCAACGCCTCAGTGCCGGTTCGTGGCCGTTCGCCTATCGATTCAGGTCGTCACCAAAGGCCTGCTTGAGATACTGCCAGCCCTCGTGGATGGTGGCAACAGGATCGTCCGCCTGGATCTCGAGCGCGGCCGTGCCGTGGAAATCGACGTCGCGCAGAGCGGCGGCGATCGCGTCGTAGTTGAGCGACCCCGTCCCGAGCGGCTTGTGATCTCGCCCGTCGACCACGTCGTGAACGTGCAGGTGCAGCAGCACCGGACCGTAATCACCTATGAGCGTCTCGGGAGCCTCGTGGGCATCGTGGACCTCGTCCCGCCGCATTTCGGCGTGCCCGAGGTCAATGCAGATGCCAAGTCCGCCGCGCTCGTCAAAGGTCTCAACGTGTTCCAGCGTCCGATCGAGGAAGGTGCGGGCGAAGATGTTCTCCAAAGCCAAGAACACGCCGTGCTGCCGGGCGGCGGCCGCCAAGTCTCGAATGAAAGGGACATCCGGATGGCCGGCCGGGCGCTCCTGCCGGTACTCCGCCAGACTCACCACGCATGGATGGACGACCAGCGCCCGACCGCCAAGGTAGGCCAACAGCTCAATCTCCTCGAACATGCGGTCTTGCTGGTTTCGCGTGTGAAACGACAGCGCCGGCGATGCCCCCACGATCGTTCGCAGGTCGTCCCAGTTGGCTCGGTCGTAGAACTCGGGCTCGGCATCCCAGTTGAGCCACAGTTCGGTGCCGTAGCCAAGCGAATGAATCTTCTCAATGACGCGAGCCGCCGATGCGTACTCGCTGCCAAGATGCTTGAAGTCCCACGTGCTGATCGTCAGGGTCACGTTCACTCCCACACCTCCGTCGTTTGCGCCAAGTGTCGGCGACCTGGACACATGACCGAGACCACCGACCACGATTCCTCGTTGATCCTAGCCGTAGCGAGGTCACCCGCATAGTCCGCCGGACTGTCCGAGCGATGCGCTACAGACTTGAAACCCAGACTCGCCCCGGCACCCCCAATCAGCAGTCCCTTAATGACTTTGCCCGCTAGCCAGCGCCCCGTGTACCCGAGGATGCTCACAAATCTTTTACAGTCATCTTACCTGGGGCTGACCACTCGTCTTGGCCGATTCCGTATAGTTCTAATGAGTACGATGTGCCGTCTCGGGAGAATCAGGCGCTATACGCAGACCAAAGCTCACTGGAAAGGAGAAGATCATGAACGCCTCATCACCTCTCACACAACTGGTGGCTGCTCTGCTCGTCGTTTTGCCGGCTGCCGACCTGATCCGCGCCGACGTGGCCCACGGTGGGCAGTTGGGCCTGCACACAGCCATCGACAAGCCCGTGCTGCTGGCCGACAGCCAACAGACGGCCTATCTGCGGGTCGGCCTGAGCGGATTCGACTTGGACAACGGTGGTCAGCGCCGGCCGGTCAACATTGCCGTGGTGATCGACATCTCGGGCTCCATGCGCGGTGAGAAGATCGCCCGGGCCAAAGAGGCGGCCATCATGGCCATCGACCGTCTCGGCACCGCGGACATCATCTCGGTGGTCACCTATCAGTCCACCGTCGACGTCTTGATCCCCGCGACCAAGGTAACCGACAAGCAGGCCGTCTTCAGGAAGATCCGCAGCATCAACGCCGGCGGGAGCACCGCCCTGTTCGCCGGCGTCAGTAAGGGCGCCGAGGAGTTGAGGAAGTTCCTGGCAGATGACCGACCCGCCCGACTGGTACTGCTGTCCGACGGGCTAGCCAACGTCGGGCCGCAGACGCCTGCCGAGCTGGGGGCTCTGGGCCGCTCGCTCATCAAGGAAGGCATCTCGGTCACGACGATCGGACTGGGCCTGAACTACAACGAAGACCTCATGACCCGGCTCGCCTACGACAGTGACGGCAACCACTACTTCGTCGAGGAGGCAGGGGATCTGGCCGCTGTGTTCGACAGCGAGTTCGGCCAGGCTCTTTCCATTGTCGCCCGGGATATCGGAACGCAGATCACCTGCGCCCCGGGGATCCGCCCCGTCCGGCTGCTTGGCCGCAGCGGCGCGATCAACGGTCAGAACGTGTTCGTTCTGGTCAACCAGCTCGACAGCAAGCACGAGAAGTTTATTCTGCTGGAGATCGAGGTGCCGCCTATGCCCGCCGACAGCACGCGCCCGCTGGCCACAGTGAGCGTGACCTACGACAATATGAGGACAGGCACGACCGATCGACTGGGCAGGTCGTTGGAGGTAAGCTTCACCCGCTCAAAGGAACTCGTCGAGGCACGAACCAACACGACCGTGGCCGTGGACGTGGTCGAACTCATCGCAGCCGAGCGGAATGCGCTGGCCGTGCAACTCAGGGATGCGGGAAAAATCGCGGATGCGCGTCGCAATCTCTTGCTGAACGAACGCTACCTTGGCTCCAACGCGGCGAAGTACGGTTCCAAGAGGCTGGGTGAATATGCGGTGCAAAACGCCGAGGATGCCGATAAACTTGAGGACAGATACTGGGGAAAGCAGCGCAAGATCATGCGGGCGGATCAGCTCCATCGCAGCCAGCAGCAGTCAGCGGGTCGCGCGGGCAAGCGTTGACGGCGACGGCGGGGCCGGCTCGAGGTGCTGGTTGAGTTGAGGATCGGTTAGCTTGAAGCCGAAACTGATCGTCATCTTCCTGCTCATGGTGCTGCTGCCGCTCGGGCTTGTCATGTGGCTGGGGCTTCGGGTGGCCCGCTATGAGCAGGAGGCCGTCCGCGACAGATTCAGTGAACTCCTGCTGCAAGAGCTGTTCGATGTCGATCGCACGATCGCTCAGTTCATGCAGCAGCGCGAGAGCAACCTGCTGGGACTGATCGATGTCGAATCGCCGGATGCAGAGTCGCTCCGCAAACTCACACGCAGCGCGCCGTTTGTCGAGCAGATGTTTCATCTCGACGCCACGGGGAGAGTCCTCTTTCCCTCGCCCACCGACCAGCTCAGCCAGGCCGAATGGGACTTCCTCCAGCGGACCAAGGACATCCTCATCGGCAAAAACCTGATCCACCAATCGCAGGACAGACCCATCGAGCGCAGCTCACAGAAAGTCCCCTCGCCGCCTCGTCCGCAGCCGAGACAGGCAAGGCAGTCTGTGCAGCAGACGCCCTCGCCAGCCGAGTCGGGCTCACAGCCCGTCAGGACCCATGGCTGGTACACATGGTACTGGGGTCGAGGGATGCAGGTTCTGTTCTGGCGGCAGGACGCTTTGGGCAACATCCTCGGTGCCGAACTCGATAGTGTACGACTGCTTGCTGATGTCATCGGTCTGCTGCCGAACACCGATCCGACTGCCACGTATCCCTTACAGGGACGCATTGCCTTGTGTAACGCGCTCGACGAGGTGGTCTATCAATGGGGCGCGTACGAATCGGGTTCGGACCAGCAGCCCGTGGTCGCCAAGCCGCTGCAATATCCGCTCAACGCCTGGACGCTGAAGTATTACCTCCCACCTGAACAGATGGCCGCACTGGGTGGGTTCGGCACCTATCTTAGCCTGGCAGGGGCTGTGGTCGCGGTCGGCTTGGTGCTGGCCGGGCTGGCTGTGTACTTCTATCGCGAAAACACCCGAGAGATGCGTGAAGCCGCACAACGGATCACGTTTGTCAACCAGGTCTCGCACGAACTGAAGACGCCTCTGACCAACATCCGCATGTATGCCGAACTGTTGGAGGCCGGCCTGCCGGACGAGGACGAGAAGGTCCGCAGACGGCTCGACGTGATAGTCTCCGAAAGCCAGCGTCTCAGTCGCCTGATCGGCAATATCCTCAGCTTCAGTCGCAAACAGAGGCACGAACTCGCCCTGCACCCGCGCCGCGACGTGGTGGACGAAGTCGTCGAAGCGGTGCTCGAGCATTTCCGGCCCTCGCTCAAGGCCCACGGTATCGACGTGACGCTGGACGCCCAGGCGGGCCAACAGGTTCAGCTCGACCGCGACGCCCTCGAACAGATCCTGGGCAATCTGTTCAACAATGTCGAGAAGTATGCCGCGTCCGGTGGCGTGCTGAACATCACCACCCGACAGCGAGACGGGCGGACCGTGGTTACCGTCGCCGACCGAGGCCCGGGCATCCCGCACGTCCAGCGGGAACGGATCTTTCTGCCGTTTCACCGCATCAGCAACAAACTCACCGACGGCGTGGCGGGCACGGGCATCGGCCTGTCGATCGCGCGAGACCTGGCGCGGCTGCACGGTGGCGACCTTGTGGTCCTGCCGACGAACGAGGGCGCCGTGTTCGAGCTTCGCATTGCCACCCCGCCGGCGCCGGAGGGAGAAGCACCATGAAGATACTCATCGCCGAGGACGACCCGAACATTCTCAACGGGCTCGAAGAAATCCTCCAGCTCGAAGGCTACCAGACCGTCACCGCCAGGAACGGTCACGATGCGTTGGAGCTTTTCAAGAGTGAAGATCCGGATTTCGTGTGCCTCGACATTATGATGCCCGGCCTGAGCGGCTATGACGTCTGCCGCGAGATCCGCAAGCTGAAGGCAGCCGTCCCCGTGATCTTCATCAGCGCCAAGTCGGAGGAGATCGACAAGGTGGTTGGCCTCGAACTCGGCGCCGACGACTACATCGTTAAACCGTTCGGCATACGCGAGGTGGTCGCCCGAATCCGCGCCGTCACGCGCCGCTACCTGTCGTCGGCCAGCCGGTCACCGACAGCCCAGCCTCTGCAAATGGGCGACCTGGAGGTGCTCCCGGACGAACTGCGGGCCCGGCGCGGCGACCACATTATCGAACTGAGCCTGCGGGACATCACAATCCTGCGAACACTGCACGATAACAAGGGGCGAGTCGTCGACCGGCGCACGCTTTTCCAGGAAGCCTGGGGGCTCGACCACATCCCCAACAGCCGCACGCTCGATCAACACATCTCTCAGCTTCGCAAGCGAATCGAACAGGACCCTAAGCACCCGGCGATCATCCTGACGGTGCATAGCGTGGGCTATCGCTACGATGGGTGATCGCGGCACAGCGACGCACACCCTTGGTCCTCGCTCGAGTCCCGGCGCGCTGTGCAACCACGGTCACGTAAGCTGTAGTTGCCTTGGCCAAGCCCTTATGTGCCAAGATTGTGCGGCGGGAGTTCCTGACCGAAAGGTCCAGGCTGCTGATTCCTCCCGTCGGCCATCCTGCTGTGCTCCAAGCACGTGGTCCACGAGCGGCGACTGGGCAAGTCCTCTATTTCGAGTAAGATAGCTGCCGAAGGTCCGGCATACTGGAGGCGCACCATGGGGTGGTTCTGTATCTTCAAGAACCGCCTATATCTGGGGAATGTCGGCTGACCGGGGGCGACCATGCAGACATGCGAAGCGTTAACGGCTTCACCGACGTCCCCGCCCTGCAGGGACGCCCGTTACCGGTATGGTGGCTTCAACAAGGACCACCCATCGGATTCGCCGGGTCTGCCCGTCATCGACTGAGGCGCAGGATGCCGACGGCGCCGACCGGCGGCAGATGAATCTTCAGGGATCGGCCCGTTCGCTCGATTTGGCAGGTCGTGGGCTGCTGGTCCCATCGCTCAACGGACAGCCAGGTCGCCTTGCTCAATTCGGCAGCCTCGGGCAAGCGGACGGTCACGATTGCGCCTTCGCTGAACTTGCCGTCCTTCCACGAGCGATTCGGGTCGACCACCGTCACCACGACGTCGCCCGCGTGCGGCGCGTGCGGATCGATGCGGAAGATCTGACCCTCATAGCCGGCCGGCAACGTGAGGGGGTCTTCGTCGAACACCCAGCGCTTCCCGATGAGCGCGTCGGTCAGCGAGCGATAGGCGCTAAGCAGGGCCAGGTGCTCGCGCGGTCGGACGGCCGGCGTGCCGCCCCAAATCAGTAAGAGTTGAAGCAGATGCTCCTCCACCTCTTCGCCCTGGGACCGGTCCGGCCCGAACGGAAAGAACGCGCGGTTCACACAGGCGAAGGCGTGCACCACGAATGTTTGCGGGTCCAGTGCTTCGACAAGCACCATGTCCGCGCCCTTCGCACTCTCTATCGTGGCGAGCTTGTTCACCATCATCACTTTGCCCGCCTCGCGCCCGATTCGCAGACACTCTGTGCCGACATCCTGCAGGTTGCGGTTGAAGTCATACGCCGGCCGATTGTGCACCATCGTCACGCCGTCATCGTGAGCGAAGTCGATCCGCTGCCCGGAATAGTTGTCCACGAAGAAACCGGGCACCTCCGGGTAGGCGCTTATCAGTCGGTGGAGTTGGTCGATGAGGTGGCGACCGAAGGCGTTATCCACCTGAGCGGCGACGGCCCATTCGCCCCGGTAGACGTTCTGCGGT
Organism: Phycisphaerae bacterium; assembly: GCA_035530655.1. Classification (GTDB taxonomy): domain Bacteria; phylum Planctomycetota; class Phycisphaerae; order UBA1845; family DATKUK01; genus DATKUK01. The sequence goes on along the minus strand of DATKUK010000098.1, from coordinate 54,195 downwards.
TCGCCACGTTCATCGAACGCCACCAATCCGGGGAAGTGCTTGGCCACCGTCTCCGGTCGGGCGTGGACGTTATGGAAGTACAAAAACGGTGCGGCGCCGCAAGCCAGCATCTCGCCGAAGATCCTGCGGTTGCCGGCATACGTGAGGGGCTTCCAATCGTGCGGTCGACACCGGTACTCCTTGTCCGGGTTAGCGACGACGTCGTCGTCAATGTAATAGCCGTACTCGAGGAAGTGGGCGTGGACCTCCACGCAGGTCGCCCGCACGGCCGAGAGGAATCTGCTCGTACGACGGTGGTCGCCGTCGTGGACCCAAGCTGCCGGCGAGGTTATGCCATAGAGCCCCTCGTACTTCCGCGCTGCCGGGGCGGGCTCGAACAGCTCCGGGTAAGCGTTCACGTAGTGGCCCAGGACGCTGCGCCAGTCCGCCCGCGTGCCCGCGATGCAGATCGCCAGGCGCAATTCCTTGCCCGGACGCAGACCGACCATGTGGTGCGCGACGCGCAGGCTCTGCAAGTCCTGGGTCTGGCGGACGACGCCCCTGCCTGCGTCGAGGCAGTCCTGGGTGAACACGTCGAAGCTGATCTGGCACTTGCGTACGTCGGGAGGCGAGAAAACCGCCGCGCCCGCCTTCTCGCCCCACACACCTACCAGCGGGATGACCGTGGCCCAGGTACCTGGGTCGGTGTGGCCGTAGACGAAGCGGTAGGGCGTGACGCCATTGGTCTGGCTGGACGCAACGGAGTTGGGTCCCCAAAAGTGCCAACCGTAAGGCAGGGGCAGCACCCAGTTGATCCGAACGGAACGGTTCTGGTCCTGACCCTCCAGGAGTCGCAGCGTCGCCTCCCACCGCACGCCCGCTGGCGTCTCGCGGAGGGTCTGGCGGACCGCAAACGGCGCCCCGTCGTATTGCTGCTCGAAGCAGGCTGCCCCCTCGTCAGCCTCGCCAGACACGCTCAACTTCACGATGAGCGGTTTCCCCAGCACCGGATTGTATCGGCGGTGGTCGCGCAGGTCGATCACTTCGAGGTAGCCGAAGGGCTTCTCGCTGCCAGCAGGGTGTTCCGTCGCCATTTCCTCCGCGTCGCGCACTCGGATGGATGTGACCTTGCCGCCAGCCGGGTCGACCGTCACCGCCGCGCCGGCTGCCACCAGCGTGAGCGTCTCCGATCCAGGGGCTGTCGTCGGTTCAGGACCGTCCGTCGCCAGCGTGGCCGACCATATCAGGACAGGAGCAACGCCGGTCATCACACGACACACTATCCTTGCCATATTCGTCTCCTGCCGATGGTGCCCCTGTGCAGGCGTGGTGGGCTTGGCGATTTCGCTGTGGTCGCCGTCGTCCTTTCAGGGCTCGCCCGGTGCGACCACCAGCGGCACTGGCCGGCGCATTTCGATCTATCGCAGCCAGGAACCCCGGTTCTGAGGCGCTGTCCCAAGTCGTCTCGTGCCTGCGACGCGCGGAGCAGCGCCTTCATCCCCTGCGAGTCCGTCTACGAACCCGGTTCTTCCGGTGCATCCCGCAGCATGCGCAGCACCTGGTCGGGTGTCTTTCGCATGTAGAACCCGTGATAGTGCTGCCCGCCATGGCGCGCCAGGATCAGCTTGACCAGATCCTCCTTGCCGCCGTCTCGGACGCACTGAACCGAAGCCACGTTCAAGCCGCGCCACATGTTGTCCTTGCTGTAGTACCCCCTATCGCACGGAAACTCGTCGCACTCCCAGCAGCCGTCCAGGTCCTTGCCGATGCAACAGTTCCGCTGGTAGCAGTTAGCTTCCTCGGGCTTGGGGCTTGTTCGGCACTCGCACGTGCGCGGCGGCGGACACAAACCGCACACCAGCCCGCAGTAGGCGACGGTCTTGGGCAATTCCGCTGGTTCCATTCCAGTATCCTCTCAAGGTTACACATGCAACCGCCCCTTGCACCGGCGGCGCCCCAGACTTCCCCGCCAGTTCGCCGCGCGACCGCAATCCTAACACTTCCAGGCGACAACTACAATGCATCGAACGGTCTGGACACAGATCCGGCGCGCGAGCACCTCGACTGCTTCTCACCTCGGTGGCGATGCAATCCTTCCGCCGTCACGTCGGGCGCCATCCCGGTCTCACACATCATGGCTTGCCGGCTAGTCGAAGCATCTTAAAAAGCTGATAGTTGAGCTTCAACCCAAGCTCAACACATGCATCAGCGAGTGCATCATCGGAAAACGTTAGCTTCAAGATATCCCTTTCGGGCAACAGGAAATCATGGAGAGCGTGCAGCACCCCAGTAAGGTATGTCGAGGGTCTGTCGACGACAAATGGGAAGCAGCCGGGGAAGCGCGGGACCAGCCTACAGTATCCGCGATGCGTGCCAGACTCATCGTGAAAGACCAGAACATACTGCTCAGGCGGTCTGTGCGTATCGGCGATATTGGACCACTCACGTGGCCAGTGTGGCAGGGAGGACCCACTGAGGTCCGTGATCGGAACTGCGGTGATAGGTGCGGCGACGGCATCAGGAGGCGGTCTCAGCAGCCGAGGCCCTGAGAGGATGAACTGATAGGCTGATTCGACCGTCCGGAATCCAAAGCATTCGTATAGACGTATGGCGGCGGTATTGTCGCTCTGTACATAGAGCATCATGTCCGACAGGCCGATTCGAAGGCAGTGATGAACCATGGTGCGCATCAGCTCTGTCGCGACGCCCTGATTTCGGTAGGCAGTAGAGGTGGCGATCCTCGATATCCACGCGACGTCCGGTTTGCGGACGACGTGGCTAAACGCCACCAACGAGTCACCGTCGTATGCTGCCCAGAAGTTGTCTGCCATGAAGGTAGAAAAGCCTTCAGACGCGATGGACTCTGCGGGAAAGCACTCCCCGTCGACGCGGCGGAACTCCTCAAATGTGAGATGTGCAGGACGATATTCGATTCGCACAGTCATTCGGTTTTCCTAAAGCAGACTGGAACGAGGTCAGGCGCCGATGATATCACATAACGACTTCGATGAGGCACGCTGTCACACGTCGCCTCGATTCGTCTGTTGGCGCAATTCATGCGCCCGCCGGAAGTTGCGCCTCCAGATCCCGGGCGACGGAGAGTTCTTTGCAGATGAACTGCTCACTGAACCCGTCTGTGCCCATGCGAAGGGGGCATTTCGCCATCGCCGCGCAGAACCACAGCAGACGGCCAAGCAACACCAGCGCCGGGATGCACTCCGGAATGCCCGCCGGCACGGCTCGAATGGCGGAGTACCCTTCAAGCAACGCGTCGCGGCGGCCGGACGCGCTACAGGGCGCACCATCGCCGGGGAGCCGTTCGCGCAGCGCAGCAAGCTCGTAGGCCCGCCAGGTGTAGGAGGCGTCGCCAAAGTCGAAGAACGTGATTCGGCCATCCTCCGTCTGCCGGATATTCGACAGCGCCAAGTCGCGGTGACACACACCGAAGTGCGGCAAGGACGTAGGCAGCCCGTGCAGAAGTCCCGTCACTCGTTCCAGAAGTTGACGGGTGTACGCATAGTCCCTCGGCGACAGGTATGACCGGGCGTACGGGAACATGCGGTTGAGAACCCAGACCCCATCGAACACCGGCAAATCGTACTTCTGGTCAAGCGAGTCAGCCGTGTCATGCAATGTGGCCACGGCCCGCCCCAGCGCGCAGCAGTCGGCCACGTTGGCGGCCGAGAAAGCCGCCACGGGCGCCTCCTCGAAAAGGAGGATCGGGCGCCGGCCTTCGGCCGCGACGGCCTCACAGGCATACCGCCCGTCTCGCCGCGGAACGGGGGGCACGACCGGCGCGCCGGCCGCGTGCAGATCCCGCACGAACCGAGCCTCGGCCTCCGCCCGCGGAAGGCCATGGGGAGGTCTGTATACCTTCAGGTAGTACCGCTTGCCGGAGGCACACACTCGGTATACGTCTGAATCGCCGCGACTCAGGAAGCGACAATCGCTCGGCCTATCAAGGTCGTATGCCTTCACCACCCGCAGGAACAGCGCTGCCTCGTCGAGGACCGACGACTGTGCGGGAAAAGCGATGCGATCGGCCACTGCCTTGCAGCGGGATGTAATAAGCCCGTATCTCACTGGCTTCTTCCGTTTCGCCGGGGTTTTGTGTCCATAGTGGATTGCGGCATCGCGGGCGCGGGCCTCGGCAACCTCGTCCGTATGTGTCATGCGTCCGCATCCTACAACGCCAGGCTGAACACGGCCGTCTCGCTGCCGTCCGACGGACAGCGCAGCCGACCGTCACAAAGAAAGCCCAGCCGCTCGTGCAGGGCCACCGCGGCAACGTTGTCGGCTCGAAACTCGGACCGGATCACGCTCGCGCCGTGCTCGGCCGCATGGCTGCGACACGCACCGAACAATCCCGTGGCGATGCCTCGACGACGATGGTTCGGATGCACCAGGAGCGTCAGCCACCACTGCGACCCAACCTCGGCGTGTCGACATATCCTGCCCACGCCCGTGACGCACATACGCCAACTGGCTACGAACACACCCATGCTGGCCGGCACATACTGAGCGAGTTCGTCGCTCAGTCGAGCGGCCCGCTGCTCGACCGTCTCCTCGCTCGGCGCCACGCCCCACGCCAAGTACTGCAACCGAGCCACCGCCCGCACGATCCTGCGATCGGATTCGACCAACGGCTCCATTTGATACGCCATCACCTGCTGCTGTGACATCGTTCCTATTCCCATTCGTCTTGCATTCATGATCCACATCTCTACTCACCATCGATCGGCGCACACCGATCACACCGAGGTCTGCCTCGCCGTCACGACACCCGCTCTGCGGGCACACGCGGCGCGCCAACCCCACCAGGCCCCTGACTGAAGGCCCTCAAATACACAAAATGTCGGACCGCGCTAGTTCGATCTGCGCGGACGCTCCCGCCGTCTACCAGTTTGTCTTGCGGAAGTGACCGAGGTTACGCCGTAATGGCGACCGAACCGGAGGCGGCCCCATTGGCGCGAATGTCTAGCATCCTCATCATTCGCCTCCTTTCTTTAGAGAATGGTGCCTTAAGCCAATCTGAACCGTGCAATCTATCGCTGCGAATCATCCTGTCAAGCAAAAAACCACAAAAAAACGCGCCAAATGAACTTTTTTCCCAACGCGAGACATACATCTTTTCCTGTGCGCGCACTTGGCGACGGAGTGTCACCATTCGACCAAGCTTAACCGTCGGCCTTCACGGGTTTCGAATACACTGGGCAGGAGAGGGAAGTAACTCTGTTTGATGTCCTACGCCGAACGCCATCCCATCAACCCTTTCCCCTCGCCAAGTCGCGTTGGATCTGATCTGCGCCTGCCTGCCCAACAGCTACTTCCCAAAGCGGGGTCATCGGCTAGGATGTGGGTGCCTGGTTGCAGAAGACGAGGATGATTCGCGGACAGTGGACGGAAGTGCTTTCCGTTCTGGTTGTGCTCGTGGCGCTGCCCGGACCGGCTTGGTCTGGGCCTACCACGGCGCCGACCGCCGGTCAGCTCCGAACCGAAGCGTCAACGCTCTCGGCTCAGGATAGGGTTGGGGGACTCGCGCTGATCTGGTCGGAGGTCAAGTACAACTATCCGATGTGGCATCGCCTGGGCGAGCTTGACTGGGACACAGAGTTCCGTCGACGAATTGCGCAGGTGCTGCCCGAGCAGTCTGATTGGGAGTATTACCGGCGGCTACAGGCGTTCGTTGCACTCGCGCATGATCCCCATGTAAGTGTTACTCCACCGTCCCGTCTTCGAAAACAGGAAGATGTTTCTCCACCGGTGCGGCTTTGGTACGTCGCCGATCAGTATGTGGTTGTCGGCTACGCCGTCGATGCGGAGTCCCGAGGTCAGTTGGCTCTGGGCGACGCGCTGGTGGAGGTAGACGGAACACCCGTTGGCGCCTATGCGGCGGCACACATTATCCCGTATCTTCCCTCAGCCACCGATCACGGTCGCCGCTTGGATACCGCGTCGAGGCTACTTCGAGGCGCGAGAGGCACGGCTGTCGAAGTAACTTTGCGTAAACCTGATGGACGGCTGTACACATGTCGCTGGAGCCGGAAAGAGCAAAGCGGGCAAACGCCTTGGACCCTTTACAACCCGCTCAGCCGCGATGGCCGTATCACGACTCGCCGTATCGCCCGGAACATTGGATACGTGAAAATCAGCAGCTTCAGCGACAGTGAGGTGGTCCGGCAGTTCGACGAGGCGCTGACCTCGCTTGGCCAGATAGACGGTCTCATCATCGATCTGCGGGGCAACAGCGGGGGCAACAGTGGCAACGGTGATCGCATCATCCAACGCCTTATCAAGACGGATCTGCCGGGTATGGTCGAACGGCGGGCCACCTATGCTCCGGCGCTGCGCGGGTGGGGCCGTGGCGAGAACGGGACCGGCGTCACGTGGGAAGTAGTCCAAATGCCATCATTGACCCCGGCGATAAATACACCAAGCTTCCTGGGAGAACTCGTCCTGCTGATATCAGCCGCTACGGCCAGCGCCGCGGAGGATTTCGTCGGTCCGCTGGCAGTCGGAGGGCGCGCAAAGACCATCGGCGAACCCACATGCGGAAGCACAGGCAATCCACTGATGCTCGAATTGCCCGGGGGCGGATCGTTCCGTGTCTGTACCCGCTACATGCTCTTGCCCGACAAATCTGAATTCATCGGCATGGGCATTCAGCCGGATGTCCTGGCAAAACCGACTGTCGAAGATGTGGCGACCGGACGTGATCCGGTTCTTGAGCGGGCCATAGCAGAATTCCGCCGATGACCGACTTAAGATCGCAGGCCGACCACCGTCCTATCAGTACTTTCCTTTTCGTCAACCTACCTTGGATCTAATGTGCGTCCGTCTGCCCAGTAGCTACTTCCCAAAGTCGCACCATCGGCTAGGATGAACATCGTTCGCACAACAGACGGCGCGGCTGCCACGTTGCGCCGTCATCGCCGCTTGGAGGTCTGCAATGCCCGCAACCAGGCCAACCTATGAAGAGGTCATGAGTGAATGCCAGGCCCTTGCCCGCCAGGTACCCGGTTACTGCACGTTCGAGGACATGGGCAAGTCGTTTGAGGGACGACCCATCCCGCTGCTCACTCTTACCGACCCGGCTGTGTCCGTCGAGCAGAAGTCCGTCGCCTTCTTCACCGGCGGCACGCACGGAAGCGAGGAGGTCGGCCGCGCTGCCGTCCTTGCCCTGGCCCGCTGGCTGCTCACCAACGACGGCTCGCGACATCTGCGCACGCAGGTGATCCTCATATGCCCCTGCCTCAACCCCGACGGCGCGGTCCGCAACACCTACCACAACGCGCAGGACGTCAACATTTACCAGGCCTTTCCGCTCGGCAAGGAACCGACCACGCCCGAGGCCCGCGCCGCCTACGCCGTCGCACAGCACTGGATCCCCGACTGCTACGCCGATGTCCACGGCCTGGCCGGCGGTGCGATCGGCGACAGCCAATACGTCCCCATGCTCGCCGGCCGCAACGGGCTGTTCCTGGCGAGCCTGGCCGTCAGCCACGAGATGGACGCCGCAGCCGAGGCCCTCGGTTACCCGCAGCGTTTCTGTCACATCGTCCCGCTGCGCGCCGGCGAGCAGCACCAGGACTCGCTCTTCCTGCGCCTGTTGGCCGAGGACAACGCCCTGACCTACACCGTCGAGACGACGGAGAACTACTACCCGCTCGAAGATTCGATCCGCTCGGCCGTGGCGCGGCTTTCGACGTTGGTGCGCGTCGGCGACCGCCAAGACCGGCACCAGCCCTACCGAGGATATCCCTGCGACCTGATCGCCGGTTCGCCCGTCGGCTGCCTCATGGCCTACGGCGCCGACTGCCGGCAGCGCCGCGTCAACCGCCGCAAGACCGCCCGCGCCATCCTCGAGGGCGGGATCTTCAACGTCTCGCGGCTCCCGGCCGACCCCGGCCACGTCGCCACCGTCCGCGTGCAGGTCAACAACAAGATCGCCGATCCGCCGGCCGGCATCGTCCTACAGCTCCGCCTCGACCCACGGGCCCGCATCAAAGCCCTGCTCTTCAACGGCCAGCCGCTCAGCCCGTGTCCCTCCAGCGGCTACGTGATCGACCAGGGCGAGCGCCACCTCGCCGTCCGTGCGAATATCACCCACCCGCTGCAAGTCGGCGAGAACGACCTGCGCGTGGAGTACGAAGCGCCTTTCGCGCCACACGCCGACTAGTGCCGCTTTCGGTTTGAGAGTTATGTCGTCGTCATTGCTGTTAAGACAGGCACTTGCGCCCACGGGTTATGGGCAATATATAGGGTCTCCGCGTGTTGAGAAGCACCGCAGTTCATCACGAGGAGACCTGCAATGGTCAAAGTCAGGGCACGGAGGCCCAACCCGTATGAGCGTCAGAAGCTGCATCGTATGAAACGCCAGTGCACCAATCCTGTCAACAGTCGCCACGCCCGCGTCATTCTGCTGAGTGGCGGTGGCGTGTCCAACGCCGAGATCGCCTGGCGGGTCGGATACAGCGACGTATGGGTTCGGCAGATCATTCGCCGATTCAATGACGGTGGGGTTCCCGCCATCAGTTGGTATCCCTACTATTGTGCTCACGGCGAGCCGCGGAAGTTCTTCTCGGAGATCGTCGAGCAGGTTGTCGAGGTGGCGCTCTCGTCGCCCAAGGCATTAATCGGGATGAACTGCTGGTCGCTGGCGAAGCAAACGAGCCGATTTGCCGTTTACACGCAAGAAATCCGAAGCCGACACGCCAGGAAGCAGAGCTTCATTCACCGTCTGGATCGGGCGGGTCTTTGAAACACAGCCGAAGCGTCACGTGCGTCTCAAAGAGCTCAGGAGGCCATGCGACGCGCTTAGGCTTATCTGAGGCAACAGTCCTGGGCCGGGCCAACTGTGCACCCGGCCGCAGGTTCCCGCAGAACCTGTTGCCTTTAGCGGAATTACAATGCGATAGGGGAAGGGGCCTGCGTTGCGCGTACCGATCGGTTCCGCCGCCGTTCGATACTGGACCGACGTGCCACGACCTAGCCGCCGCCCTGTATCATCTGCTCGAGTGCGGCGATCTTGCCCTCGTCAACGGGTGCCAGTCGCTCCTGGTCTCGCAGAGCTGTCAAGATCGACAGTGCGCGCTTGAGTCCCTTCTGCCGCTCACTCGCTCCCGTTAGCGCCACCCTTACCAACGAGCTGGCCAGGTCTACCTGGTAGTCCGCGCGATCGGGCTCGGACTCCGCGAGGCGCTCGGCAATCTGCAGCGAGTTGAGGTAGGCCTCCCTCGCCTTCTCGCCCTGGCCCAAACTCTGGTACAGGTCGCCCACCTTGTTGTACGACACCGACAGGTCCCGCTGGTAGTCCGCGCGATCGGGCTCGGACTCCGCTCGTTCCTTGTGAAGGCGCAAAAGGCTTTCGTACCGCTCGACCGCAAGCGTTACGAACCCCAGGGCGAGATGGGCTTGCCCCTCCTGGTCGGCCACGGGCCCGTAGTTCGGATGATCCAGAGGCAGAACCTCCAACACCTCACCCGCCAGGGCGGCAATGGCGGTGGTTTGGTTGAAGCGGCGGAGGGCATCGAAACAGGTGAAGGCGACCCCCGTTGCCGCGTCGAAGTCGCGGCCGACGAGGTGGTTTCGCACGGCCTCCCAGCCGTCCTCGAGACTGTGGCTCTCGTGCTCGACCCGCCACGAGCGGTAGCGCCCGGCGCGGTTGGCACGCCAGCGGTATTCCTGATCGGGCACGAGTCGGGCGAGGCCCTCGGCCGTCCAACGGTGCACCCACCCCGACCCGTCAGGGAAGCGAAACATGAGGGAAAGCTCCTCCAAACGATGCAGCCTGCTCTCGACGGCAGCGAGATTCTCGGCCGGGCCATCGGCCAGCATGTGCGCCAGGCCGGCAGGGCTGACGGGTAGGTTCGACACGGCGGTCTGGAGAAGCACGCTCTCCAAGTCCTCGGCCCGGCTGATGTCGAGCAGCTCTTCCAACAGCACATCGCGGGCCCCCAGGAGCAGCGCCTGCTGAATACCCTCCTCCAGATCCCGGGACCCGCCGTCGAGATCGACCTGGGCGGCCTGCATCGTCTTGCGCAGCTTCGTTGTGACGTGGGGCAGACGTCCCGTCCCGCCCCGGAGCACCCCGTCGAGAAACTCGAGCATGCGGGGATGCCCGCCGATCACGCGCAGCACCAGGGCGAGTTCCGCGGGATCGCGCCCGCTGAGCTGGTCGAGGCGCCGCAGGAGCTTGCGACTCTCGGCGGGACTCAAGGGACCGATGCGGATCCGCCGCAGGTGCGCCTCGGTGCCGGGCACCGGGTGGCGGCAGGTCAACAGCAGACGACCGCGCCGGGCAGATTCAAGAAGCTCGCCGAGGTACTCGGCGACGGCCGGGTCGCGAAAGGCCGCGCCGCCCTCCGTGAGGTTCATCTCAAAGTCGTCAAGGACGAGAACCAGGGGCTCGGCCGCGAGAAGCCCCGCAAGCAGTTGCCGGCGCACGCGGTCGTCGAGGCTCGGTTGCACGAGAATCTTACCGAGCGCCTTTAGCTCATCGCGACCGTCGCGGACCAGCGCGGTGCCCACGGCGACGGCGATCCGTTCCAGGTCCCACGGCCCGACGTGGGCGGCCACAAGGAAGCCGCTCTCCGCCAGTCTCCGCATCGCCCGGCCCGCGACCGCACTTTTCCCCACGCCGCCGATTCCGGTGAGCACCACGCCTGCATGTGCGGTTGTCTGGTCGCGCAGGGGTCGGAGCGTCTGGCGCAGCTCGTTGCGGCGGCCGATCAGGTCGTCGATGCGAAGTTGCGGGACCGGGCCGGTCATGTCGTGTACGGGGCGCTCGCTCAGGGGCTCCTTGTCGCGCGCGAAGTCGCCAAGCTGCGGCTCGTGGTCGCCTGCGACAAAGAGCGTGGCGGTGGCGTATTCGGGCTGGGTCTGCTCGATCGGTTCGCCTCGCTCGACCGCTCGGCGCCGCGCCTTTTCGAGGTCCTTTCGGGCCTGAGCCAGGGCCCGGCTCGGCAGCAAGATCTCCCGGCGTGCCAGGTGTTCGTAGAATGCGCGGGCGAGTTGGGTTGCGTAGTAGTCGCTCACCGACGTCTGCATGGCCAGCACGCAGGGAACGCCGGCGCGCAGAAGCTCCTCGGCCAGGCTCGCGGTTTGCCCACCCTCGACGCCACCATGGCAGGCGTTCAGGAAAACCAGCGGCAGCGGGCCCCCCGCCTCGCGGATGGGCTCGAGCAGCTCCCCCGCGGTTGTGAGCACGGCGCGACCTTCCTCATCCTCGAGTTCCAGCCTGCCCGGCATGCCGTGGCAAGAGATGTGCAGGACGTGATAAGAGTCTCGTTCTATCGCCGCCGCCATCACCTCAGGATGACCCACCTCGAGGATGCGGACCTCGACGTTTTCACTGCGCTGCGCCGCCTCGGTCGCGTCCAGGATGTTCTGGAGTTCCCGCTCCTGGTCGAGCACCACCGAGGTGGTCAGCTCTTCATCCGGAGCAGCCACGGCGATGAGGATCTTGAGCGGGCCGGGCAGGGGCTGACGGTATGCGTGCTGCAGCCCGATCGGCCGGCGCGCCATTACCACCGAAGGCACGGTCGCCAGCAGGCGGTCGCCGGGCAGCCGAAGAGTCTCGAACGGCAGCCCGAGCAGCTCCGGGTCACTGGCCTCGAACCACACTTCCACCGTCGTCCCGACCGGGCAGCCGTCCACCATGTTGAGCAAGGCTTCAGCGGCATCGCCGGGCAGGCAAACTCCGCAGAGCGCACGCCCCAGCTCGACCACCGAGGACTCGAGCGACGCGCGCTCGGCCGTGGCCGGATCCCGGCGAAGCCCCAAGCGGAAGCCCCGAAGAAACGCGTCGCGCCCTCTGGTTACCTCACGCGGAAGCGCGGCCAGAGGCCGGCTCGCGTACTGCTCCTGGCCGATGTGCACGTCCACTTGAACACCGGCTTGCCCCTCGCGTTGCAGAGCTATGACAACCCGCTCGACTCTGTGCTCGTCCCTTGTCCGAGCAGGTGGTCTGCTTGGCCTTCTCCCCTGGAGAGCGTCAGCGATGGCCTCAACCTCTTCAATCCCGCGGTAAGCCAGCGGTCGCAGCAGCGGGGGGACAAAGGCGTCGCCCCCGGCCTTGACCGGAATCAGGACTTTGCCCTCGTTGATGCGCGCGTAGGTGAGGTAGCTTGTCTCCGCCTCGACCCATCGGCTTTCTCGCGAGTGCTTGGAAAAGACGATCAGCCCCGCCGTGGCCTCCTCCAGCCCGGCGTTGATCCGGGCAACGATGTCGTCCCCGGGCCCGATCTCCCACTTGTCCAGCCAGACTTCAATGCCCCGCTCGCGAAGAGCCAAGGCAAGCACCTCCACCTGGGGCTTGTCCTTCGACGAGTGGCTGATGAACACACGCATGTGTTTTGCCTCAGTGGCGACTTCCCAGTTCTCCTCAGGCACCAAGCACCCCGCCCCGCCGCGCGAGTCAACTCCGCTGGTTAGTGCCCCGTCGACCGTCTCACGCTGTCATGCGTCCCGGTGAGACGTGCTGCGAACGCTTCACGTCTTGGTAATACCCGCCTTCGCCCAAGGTCCGGCGGAACACCTCCCGGTGGCGGATAATGCTCCCGCCCCAAAACGATATAACCGTATCGTAGATGCGCCGGTTTGGATATGCAAGGGGTCTGGGGGCCTCGCGTATGCTCGCGCTCCTGCCCGAGAGGGTATGGCGGCAATACGGTTCCGCGAGTTCGGCGCGGAACGTGGGGTGATACGGATGTGATATGTCGGCGCCCCCCTGACCCCGTCCGGCCACGCATGCCGAACGGCGAGCACGACTTCGCTGCTACCACGTAAGTCTTGTTTTCTCGGAGGCTTGAAACGCAAGGGGCGACCCGCAGCGGGCAGTCTGACGCGATCACCTGCAGAGCGGTCGTTCGGGCGGCGGGTCGGACTGCTGCGGTGACAGCCGAGCGATGCGGCGGTAGACTGTCCGCCAGTGATCTTGTGAGGTTGGCTGCATTGAGCCGCAGGCGCAAAGACGTTTCAGAGCTTAGGTTACGGTACTTCCGCCGTGCGCTGGGGTACATTTGGCCTCATCGCCGCTATCTGGCGACGGGGTTGGCGGCGGCGGTCGGCGTGAGCATCTTCTACACCCTGACTGTCTCGTCGATCATACCGTTCCTGACGGTGATGTTCTCGCGGCATGAGACGGTGGGCGACTGGCTGTACCGACACGTCGCTGAGGACCGGCTGGACTGCGACTTTCCCGAGGATGTGCCGCCCAAGCCTTATATCAAAGTGCTGAAGGTCGACGCGGATCCCAACTCGCCCCTGGCCGGTATGGCACGTGTGGATCGGATCGTCGCGATCAATGGGCAGCACGGGACGGATGTGGAGCTATACCGCCACATCTGCGCGCTGCCGGAGGGCAGGCCAGCCCGGATCGACCTGATGTATGACGACGGCAGACAAGCTCAGGTGGACATCACGCCGGAGTCGCTGGGATGGCGTCAGCATCGCATGCTGGACGTGGCGGCCCTGCTGCCGAGGGAGCTGACGCTGGTCAGCAGGATGCGGATGCTGGCGCTGGTGATCGGCACGCTGCTGGTGTTCTCGCTGTTGGGTGGGGTGAGTCGGTTTACGCACGAATACATGGTGGAACTGGTGTCGGAGCGGGGCCTGCTGGACATGCGGACGCTGGCCTACGCGCACGTATTGCAGGCGCCGATGGGGTGGTTCAGCCAACAGCAGGCGGGCGACACGATGTCGCGCTTTGCACGCGACTCGGAGGTTATCCGCAAGGGCATGCGCTCGCTGTTCGGCAAGACGATACGCGAGCCGCTCAAGGCGGTGGGGGTGTTCGTGCTGGCGATGTATCTGAACTGGCAGTTGGTGCTGTCGGTGGTGGTAGCCACGCCGGCGGCGGCGGTGCTGATCGTGCAGTTCGGTCGGCGGATTCGTCGCGCTCAGAAGAAGTCGCTGATGGCCTGGGGTCATCTGATCGAGCTGTTGGACGAGAAGATCGCCGGCATTCAGATCGTCAAGGCCTACCACACCGAGCGCCGCGAGCGGGTGCGTTTTTTCCGCCAGCAGCGGCGCATTCTTCGCCAGCAACTCAAGATCGCGCGGATCGACGCGGCCACCTCACCGATCCTGGAGTTTGTGGGTGTGACGGCGGTGGGAGCGTTCGTGCTGTTTGCCGGATACCTGGTGTTCAAGCAGGACGTTGCGGCGGGTGGGTTGGCCGGCAGCTTCATCGCGTCGGTGGTTTGTCTGGCGGCCATGTTCGACCCGATCCGCAAGTTGGCCAACGTGAACAACCACCTCCAGGAGGCCGACGCGGCCGCCCAGCGAATGTTCGCAGTCGTCGACATGCCTTCGGAGGAGCCGCCGGAGACGGCGACGCGGCGCGTCTCGCTGGCGAGGCTTCGGGAGTGGATCGAGTTTCGTGACGTGTGGTTCGCCTATCCGGCCCGACCGGAGACGCCGGCCCTTCGCGGCGTGAATCTGAAGGTCCGAGCCGGCCAGGTCACGGCCATTGTCGGGCCGAACGGGTCGGGCAAGACCACGCTGTGCCTTCTGCTGATGCGGTTTTACCAGCCGCAGCGGGGCCAGGTGCTTTTTGACGGATCCGACTTGGCCGACGTGTCGCTGGCGAGCCTGCGAGGTCAGATCGGTTTGGTGACGCAGGACACGGTGATCTTCACCGACACGGTCCGCAACAACATCGCCTACGGCCAGCCGGACAAGACGGACGAGCAAATCGTGGTGGCGGCCAGGGCTGCCTATGCCGACGACTTCATCCAGCAACTGCAGGGCGAGCACAACGGGCAAGTCGGGGTGGGGTACGACGCGATAATCTCGGCGCTGACACTCAGCGGCGGGCAGCGGCAGCGGCTGGCGATTGCCCGGGCGATTCTGCGTGACCCGGCGATCCTCATCTTCGACGAGGCCACCAGCCAGGTGGACTCCGAGTCGGAGATGAAGATCCAGAAGGCGCTGCACGAGATCATGCACGGGCGGACGACGTTCGTGGTGGCGCATCGATTCAGCACGATTGCCGAGGCGGATCAGATCGTGGTTATGGACGAGGGCAAGATCATTGCGGTGGGCAGCCACGATACGCTCGTAGCCAGTTGCCCGCTGTACAAGACGTTGTACGAGCGGCAGTTTCGCGACGTCGGGTGAGGAGACGAGGATGGACGGACGGAGCCTGAAGTGGATCGGACTGGCCGGTGTCAGCGGCAGTGTGGTGCTGATCGCCGGCGGGTGCACGGGATTCGTGCTGAGCAGCGCCTATCTGACGTTGGTTTCGGCGCTGCTGCCCTTGTTGGGTGCCTGACGCCTGGTTCGCCGGCGGCTGCCGGCCATACGCGGTGGGGCACGGCTTTTTGGCGGGGCCGCAAGCTCGTATGGCAGCCCTTCTTTTTTGCGCGGGGAGGGCGGAAGACCGGAGCAGGTCAGTCGCTTACGAGTGTGCCGACCGACTCACCCATGACGACGCGTCTCATATTGCCCGGTTCGGTGAGATTGAACACGACGATCGGCACGCGATGCTGCTGGCAGAGATCGATGGCACTGACGTCCATGACTTTGAGGCGCCGGTCGATGACCTCGTCGTAGGTGAGCCGGTCGAAGCGTTTGGCGTCGGGGTGAATGACCGGGTCTTTGTCGAACACGCCGTCCACCTTGGTGGCTTTGAGCAGGACGTCGGCGCTGATTTCGGTCGCTCGCAGGGCCGCACAGGTGTCGGTGGTGACGAACGGATTGCCGGTGCCGGCTGACAGGATGACGGTTCGGTCCTTCTCCAGATGGCGAATGCATCGTCGGCGGATGAACGGTTCGCACACGGCGGAGATGTTGATCGCGGATTGGAGCCTTGTGGCGATGTCCAAGGCCTCAAGGGTGTCCTGCAAGGCCAGCCCGTTCAGCACGGTCGCCAGCATGCCCATGTAGTGGGCGGTGGCGGGTTGCAGTTGGGTCTGCTGGGCGATGGTGGCTCCGCGGATGAAGTTGCCGCCGCCGACCACGACGGCCGTCTGCACGTTCAGGTTGACGACGTCGGCGATTTGGCGGGCGATGCTCTGAAGCTGCTCCTGGTCGATGCCGCTCTGACCTGACCGGCAGAACCCCTCGCCACTGATTTTCAGGATGACGCGTCGATACTTGGGCTTTCCTGCCGGCATGGCGGCTGTCCCCGACTTGGGTTGTGTTGTGGTGCGACCGGCCGTCAGGCGACCAGACCGACCTGTAGCCGCGCGAAATCCTTGACGACCACGCCCCCGGCAGCCTTGAGCACCTGTTCGACGGTCTTCTTGTCTTCGCGCACGAACGGCTGCTCCAACAGGACACAGGTGGCGTACCACTTGTTGAGCTTGCCTTGGGCGATCTTATCGAGGATCTGCTCGGGCTTTCCGGTCTGGGCTGCCTGGTCGCGGGCGATTTCCAGCTCTTTCTTGACCAACTCGGGGTCGATGCGGTCGCGTGAGACGGCCAGAGGACTCATGGCGGCGATCTGCATGCAGATATCGGCGGCCAACTGGGGGTCGAGCTGGTCGGCCTGGAACTGCGTCAGCACGCCGACCTGCCCGTTGTGGTGCACGTAGCTGGCCAATGTGCCCTCGAGCCGTGCGGCGCGGGCCAGGGCCATGTTCTCGCGAAGGATGTTGACGGTGTCGTTGATCCGATCGCGAATGGTCTTTGCAGGCTCGTCGGCCAGAGGCTGAGAAAGCAGTGTTTCCACGTCAGGGGGGGTATCGGCGAGGGCGACGCTTTTGGCCAGTTCGTTGGCCAGGGCGATGAAGCCTTCGTTCTTGGCCACCGGAGCGGTCTCGCAACGAAGCTCGACCAGGGCTCCGACACCTTGCTGCTGATCGAGGTAGCAGCCGATACGGCCTTCGGCCGTTTCGCGATCGGCCTTGCGCTCGGCCGCGGCAGCGCCCTTCTTGCGGAGGATTTCGGTGGCCTTCTCGTGATCGCCGCCGGCTTCGACGAGGGCGGCTTTGCAGTCCATCATGGGCAGCCCGGTCTTGTCACGCAGCGCCTTGACGTCGGCTGCACTGATCGTCGCCATTGAGATCTCGCTCCTTCCAAGTCTATAGAGGACGGTTGGCACGCGTCGATCGCGGCCGGTTATTGGCGCATACGGCGTTGTCTAGCCGGCGCTGTCCGGTGTCTTGTCGTCCTGACTCTGGTCCTCGACGGGTCCTGTTGTATCGGGCTCGGACGGTGTGGCAACCGGCTGAGTTGGCTGGGGTTCAGTCGCCGGCTGGTCGGCGTCTGCCTGCGCCGCCTGCGGCTGCGGGGCGGTGCCCGGCTGGGCGCTTGGGGCCTGCTCTGGTACCTCGGCGGGGGCTTGGGCAGGCGTCTGCCGATCGGCCCGTGCCGTGGTAGGACGACGGGAACGCCGGCGGGGGCCGGCCTCCTCGGAGGGAGCGAGCCGCCCCTTCTTGCCTTCCTCGACCGCGTCGGCCAGTTGCGTCAGCATCAGCTCGACGGCGCGCATGGCATCGTCGTTACCGGGGATGGGGATGTCGGCGAAGTCCGGATCGCTGTCGGTGTCGATCAGGCAGACGGTGGGGATCTCAAGCTTCCTGGCCTCCTTGACGGCGAGGTGTTCTCGCCGGACGTCAACGATAACCAAGGTGCCGGGCAGCCGCTCCATCCGTCTGACGCCGCCGAGGTTGCGGGCGATCTTGCGTTTCTCGCGCTGGAGGGTGGCTTTCATCTTCTTGGAGAAGGTGTCCAGTTCTCCGCTGGCCTCGTAGCCTTCCAGTTCTTCCAGGCGTTGGAGGCGGGAGCGGACGGTACGGAAGTTGGTCAAGGTGCCGCCCAGCCAGCGTTCGGTGACATAGTGCATGCCGCATCGATCGGCCTGGGTTCGGACGGCCTGTCGCGCCTGGCGTTTGGTGCCGACGAACAGCACGTCATCGCCGTCGGCGACCATCTGCGCGATAAACTTCTTGGCTCGCAGCAGGCCCTTGACTGTTTCTTTGATGTCGATGATGTGGATCGAATTCCGCTTGCCGAAGATGTAGGGCTCCATCTTGGGGTTCCACCGACTGACGCGGTGGCCGAAATGGACCCCGGCATCGATCAACTCGCGGACCAACGATGACGCCAAGCTACACCTCCACCGTGTGAATTTTGGGCTTTCCTTAACCCTAGGTTTCCTGTTTGCAGGCGGTTACGACTGAAGACCGCGAGCACAAGAGCCACCAAGCTTAGGGCCGCCCGCCGATCGGGTCAAGGGCATTTGTTTGGGCACTTGGCAGGGCGGCTGGTGCCCGGGGTGGGCCTCGGGTCGCCTCAGCCGGGGGTTGAGCTTGCCGGTCGGCGATCGTTGCAGGCCGACGGGTGGGTCAGTAGAGTCGCGATCTTCTGGAGGCTTTCGAAGGGATCAGCCGCGATATGGCCAATTTAGACGGTTCGGACGAGCCAACGGTGCTGATCAGCGCGTGTGAGGCCAGTGCCGACACGTATGGGGCCGAGCTGATCCAGGCGATGGCTCGCCGGGCGCCCAAGGTGCGATTCGCCGGTCTGGCGGGCCCGATGATGCGTGAAGCCGGCTGTGAGCCGATTGCCGACTTGGCGGGACGGTCGGCGATGCTGCTGGGGGCGGTGGCCAACGTGGGTGTGGCGGTTCGGGTGCTCTGGCGGTTGGACCGGCTGCTTGCGGCGGGGAGGTTTGCCGCGGCGGTGCTGATCGACTCGCCGACGCTGAATCTGCCGCTGGCGAGGCGATGCCGGCGGCGTGGCGTGCCGGTGATGTACTACGTGGCGCCGCAGACGTGGGCGTGGGGGCAGTTCCGGGTGGGCAAGATCCGCCGGCGTGTGGATCGGCTGGCGTGCATCCTGCCCTTCGAGCCGGCGTACTTCGCGGGGCACGGGATCGAGGCGACCTACGTTGGGCATCCGCTGTTCGATCAGTTGGCCAGCCAGACGGTGGACGACCAGCAGGTTGCGGGTCTTCGTGGCAGCGGCCAGCCGGTGGTGGCTTTGCTGCCGGGGTCGCGGCGGCACATAGTTGGAGAGGTGCTGCCGGGTCAGCTCGATGCGGCGAGGATTGTAGCCCGGCGGTTCCCGTCGGCGCGATTCCTCATCTCGGTAGCCAGCAAGGCGGCTGGTGAGGTGATCGAGCCGGCTTTGGCTGCCAGTGGTCTTGCAGCCACGCTCTGCTACGACCATCGAGCTGAGATGATTCGGGCGGCCGACCTGGCGCTGGTGGCGTCGGGCACCGCGACGCTGGAGGTGGCGTATCGCGGCACGCCGATGATCGTGATGTATAACGCATCGCGCTGGGGGTACCAGCTCATCGGGCGGTGGCTGATCCATACGCGGCACCTGGCGCTAATTAACGTGCTGGCGGGGCGCGAGGTGGTGCCGGAGTTCATGCCGTACTACCGATCGGCCGAGCCCATCGGGCAGGCGGCTGTCGAGATGCTGCTGCACCCGGACCGGCTGAGGCGAATGCGGGATGAGTTGCGGCAGGTGATCGCGCCGTTGGCGAGTCCCGGTGCGTCGGAGGGGGCGGCGGAGATCCTGCTGGATATGCTGCCGCGTTAGGCGGCACGTGCGAGGGGCTCTGTAATCGGGACGGCTGGCCAGCATGAGTACTTCGTCGCAGCAGCACGAACCCGGCAAGGCGGCGGAGATCGCGCGGATCGAGGCGGTTTGCAGCAGGCCGGGCGAGTTTGCTGTGACGACCGTGCACATCGAGTCGTTCGCGATTCTGCTGAATACCGAGCTGGCCCGGCCGGGCGAAGCGTTGACCGTGTCGGTTGACGCACAGCCTGCCCTGACGCTGCCCCGGCCGGGCGACGACAGGCTGATATTGGTGAAAGGGTCTGATGGCACGTGGGGGAAGTAAGAAGTGCCAGTAGAGCATCCTGACACCCTTTGCCTCCTGAAGGGATTGTCGGTAAGTCGTTATCCGGAAAGATGAGGTTCGCCATTGGGCAAGTACAGAATCGACCTGCGCAGTGATATCCATACCGAGCCGACGCCCGCCATGCGGCGTGCCATGGCGGAGGCCGAGGTTGGGGGAGATGCGCTGCGGGGCGAAGACACCAACGTTGCGGCGCTCGAAGAGGCGTGCGCTGCGATGTTCGGGAAGGAGACGGCGCTGTTTGTCGCCAGCGGGACGATGGGCAACCTCGTCAGTCTACTGGCGATCTCGCAGCCGGGCGGTGCGATCATCGCTGACCCGTGGACGCACATTGTGTCGTCGGAGGGAGGCGGCTTCGAGCGTTTGGCCGGGTGCCGACTGATTCCGATCGAGACGAACGGCGTGCTGGCTGGGGGGATGGTCCGCGAGCGCCTGCGGAATTGCGACATCGGCCATCGCGCGGGGGTGATCTGCGTGGAGAACACCCACAGTTTCCGCGGAGGCGTGGCCTGGGGGGAGGATGTCCTTGCTGATCTGGTCACGGTGGCGAGGGAATATGAGCTCAGACTGCACATTGACGGAGCCAGGATCTTCAACGCCGCTGTGGCCAGCGGCACGAGCGTTGCTGATCTCACAGATGGCGCGGACACCGTACAGGTGTGTCTGTCGAAGGGCCTGGGGGCGCCGTTCGGTTCGCTGGTCCTCGGTTCGCAAGAGGTGATCGATCGTGCGAGGGAGTACCGCCAGATGCTTGGCGGCGGGATACATAAGGGGGGTGCGATGGCGGCAGCGGGGCTCGTGGCGCTGCGGGAGATGCCGTCTCGACTCAGCGAGGATCATCGACGTGCCAAACAACTGGCTGGGCTGGTAGCTGAGATGCCGCCGCTGAGGCTTGCTCATCGCGTACAGACGAATATTATCGACATTGCGTTCGATGGCGAGCTGGTCGACGGACAGAAGTTCGTGGGATATGCGGCGGAGCATGGTGTTGGGGTGGCGGGGCCTTGGCGCGCGCCGTGGGGCGAGTGGATTCGTCTGATGACGCATTACGGGGTTGACGACGGTGATGTTGTAGAGGCCGGGGCCGTTCTGGGTGAGGCATTGAAGGAGTCGCGGCGGGCCGGGTGCGTTGAGTGACGAGCTGGCCCGGCCGGGCGAAGCGTTGACGGTGGCGGTCGACGGACAGCCCGGCTTGACGCGGCCCTGGCCCGGCGACGGCAGACTGATATTGGTGAAAGGGTCGGATGGTACGTGGGGGAAGTGAGGAGTGCCACCGAATCATCCTGACATCTTTTCTTCATCCGGCATTACGCAGGAGAGGCTATCGATGAGGATAATGGTCTTCTTGCATGGTACAGTAATAATGCAGAAGAATGGCGTCAATCATACGCCAGAGGAGCGATCCCAACAAGTGCGGGACAGCGAAGCATCAGTGCATGATTTCGCATCGTATGTGCCCATCGGCAATGCCGTTGCCAAATTGAAAGCATGGGAGAAACAGGGTGCGGAGATCTTATATCTAACTTTTCATAAGGATGCAGAGGGCCTGCAACATGACAAGAGTGTTCTGCGTAAGCATGGTTTTCCAAAGGGGCCAGTGTTGTTTCGAGAGTCGTGCGAGGAATATGGAGATGTTGCCAAGAGGGCGCTGCCGGACATCCTGATTGAAGATAATTGCGAATGCATTGGCGGCGAGTCTCAGATGACGTATCCGCGCATTAAGGAAGAAATAAAATCACGAATCAAATCGATTGTGGTTAAGGAATTTGCAGGCATTGATGATCTCCCGGATACGTTGTCAGATCTCGAAGATTCTTGAAGTAGACGGGGCAAGAATCATGGAAACTGCCGAACAGAGCGATGGAGCGGACGGCGTAACGGACGCCGCTCAGCTCTGACGTCATGCGGAGATGATGGAATGACTGAACGAAGGGTCAAGTTCTTCGACAAGCCGGGCTGCAGCAATACCGACGCGACTCTTGAGACGGTCATCGCGTATCTGGCGGAACAGAGAGAAGCTGCTCCTGTAATCGTGGCTTCCCTTTCGGGACAGACTGCGCTGAAGGCCCGTAACGTCGTTGCGGACGTTGCGATCCCTGTCTTCTGTGTCACCTCTCCGCCCTGTTGGAGGAACTTGCCTGACTCTCCATACCCACTGATGTCGGACCAGACCCGACGGGAGCTGCAGGATGCCAAGGTTTCCATTGTGGATTCGGTTCCGTCTAGCCTAAGTGACACCATCGAGTTCAGCTATGCGCGCTACGGCTACCGGTCTCCAACGTGGATTTTCGTGGAGGCTTTGTTGGCGATCGGCGGCTACGGCCTGAAGACAGCCGTTGAGTGTGTCTTCATGGCGACCGATGGTGGGCATGTGGTGCCGTTCCACGAGGTGATCTCGATCGCTGGCACGGACAGAGGTGCTGATACAGCCATCGTTGGGCGCTCCACTTTCTCTTCGACCGTGTTCAGCAGAGATCCTCAAAAGCGTTTTGTCGTGCATGAAATCCTGGCGATGCCCCGACAGAAGGTCTTCTACGACCGTCATTGCGTCGGCGAGTGGAGTATCGAAGAGACTGAGTCGAACAAGAAGTGAGCGCATAACCGGCGCATGCGCCTGACGGGGATAAAAAGGTTGTCAGGATGGATTTTACGTGTCTTTGCGGGGCTGGCCGCGTGGGTGGAGGGTGATGTCCAAGGCCAGATGTTTGGCGACGGGCTCTCGATTCCGCACCCCGCCGCCGCGGGACGGTTCACCCTACATTCACGGCCTCGCCGCGTCCCGGCGCGCCGGGATGCCAGCCGGCTCGCCAAGGATCGAGACAAGTAGGCAGGCAAGCAGAGCTATCGCACTCGGATGATCTTGCCGGAAACGAAGTGTCCGTCATCGAAAGCAAGTCGAATGCCTTCACAGTGGCCAAAGTTCTCGCCCCACTGTGCGTGGCGCTCAGCAGGAAGGCAGGCGACTGCACTGTTGTCAATGTATCCGCTATGCGTAACCACAAGACAGCATTCATCGTGCGGGACAGCGGCGGCGTAATCGGTCCACTGATTGCGCAAAGCATTACCCAGGCGCTCTGCCAGACCGACCCGCTGCATGGTTTCCGATCTGACGATAAAGGGAGTGCCAGGCGGCATGAGCTGGCCGAGTTCTTCCCATTCGGTCTCGGTGAACGGAACAGGGGTGTAGCGATCACTGACAGCGAAGCCCGTCGCAATGGCCGTCTCATAGGTCCACGGCGAAGGGCTGGCGATCACCCGTGCGAACGGGTCCATGCTGGTGCCCACACGTTGGGCGAGTCTTACTCCCTCCTGGGAGAGATGGTCGGTCCCAGGGACTCTTGTGGAATGCCGACGAAGCTCCAGGAATCCCATGCTCACTCCTGTCCTGCCAACACAGAATACCCAGACTCTCCTTGAGTGCAACGAAGAGAAGAAAAGGTGTTACCCATTCGCAAACCGCGGCCGCGCGGGATCGTTCACCCGACCTTCACGGCCTTGCTGCGCAAGACCGTGCCACCCGACCCGGGGGCCTCACGTTGTCAAGAGAACCATCATGAGACCTTGTGGCTTTCCTGGCGCCCACTTTTGCCTTGATTGTAGCTATGGGGTCGATCCTGGTAGCATAAGGCTTTTGAAGCGGGCAAGTGCACAGTCTTAGAGCGCCTAACAGAATGGCATTGATGTAGCCGATATTGGGCCAGGGGACCTTGTGCATGGAGGCACGGCTATGGCCAAACCGCTGGTAACGGATGAACTATGGGCACTGATCGAACCCTACATTCCGGTCAAACCGCGGAGGACACGCCATCCCGGGCGCAAGCCCCTGCCGGATCGCGCGTGTCTGAGCGGCATCATCTTCGTCTTGGTGTCGGGCATCCCGTGGGAGATGTTGCCGCAGGAGATGGGCTGCGGCTCCGGAATGACCTGTTGGCGACGGCTGCGCGATTGGCAGGAGGCCGGTGTCTGGGAAACCATCCATCGTATTCTACTGAACAAACTGCGGCAGGCCGACCAGATCGACTTCCGTCGGTGTGCCGTGGACAGCGCTACCCTTCGTGCGGTGGGGGGGGCGAAGCAACCGGCCCCAGCCCTGTAGACCGGCGAAAACCAGGCTCCAAACACCATCTGCTGACCGATGGCAATGGGGTTCCCATCGTGGCCAAGACCACCGCCGCCAACCGTCACGACGTTACCCAGATTCTTGAACTGGTCAATGAGGTTCCGGCCATATCGGGTGTGCGCGGCGCTCCGCGTTATCGCTTCGATGAGCTCTATGCCGATCGTGGGTACGATTCCGAACCGGTCCGCCAAGCCTTGCGCGAGGTGGGCATGGAGCCGCACATCGCCCGGCGTAACACCGAACACGGCAGTGGTCTGGGTGTGTATCGCTGGGTGGTTGAACGCACCTTGAGTTGGCTGCATCAGTTCCGCCGCCTGCGAATCCGTTACGAACGTCGTCTCGACATCCACCAGGCGTTTCTTATCATCGGCTGCGTGTTGATCTGCCATCGGATACTTGAAAATCCATTATGTTAGGTGCTCTAAGTAACCCCTGCATCGGTTGCCTTCGGCACATTTGACGCCGCGACAGGCTGGCTCAAGCTTGCCGGGCCAAAGACTCTCATAACACATGGATCAGTTCTTGGGGAGCAGGTCACCGGGGGAACCGCGCACCTGCTTGCACGCTGTCGCTGGCAACACATGCACAACCGCACACCGGCGAAGCCGTAAGGACCGTCCTGTCGCCACACTTGGTCACCGCAGTGCCGAGTGGTGATCGGTTTCATCCTTGCAGACCAGACTGCAACAGGATAGGCTCTTGGCACCGGTTGAGCAGTGTGAATGTCAACCACGCGCGAGACAGGACCGGTCGCGGAAGCATCTGCATCGCCTTCTGGGCTTCGAGCCTACTCACATCAAAGGGCACTCTGTGGTGCGTGCTCCGAACCAGAAAAACAGTCCATTTCACCCGAAGAGAGGATTAGTCATGTATCGCAGATTGACCGATCGAACGGAATGGGCGACTCGGCTGACCATCGTACTGAGCCTGTTCATGATGGGCTGTCTGGACTTTGACAGCGACGCCGTCCCGGACGCGCAAGACAACTGCCCGGCGTTGTCCAACCCGGACCAGGCCGACGTCGACGGTGACGGCGTAGGTGATGACTGCGACAACTGCCCGGACGTGGCCAACGCCGACCAGTTCGATGCCGACGGTGACTATGTCGGTGACGAATGTGACAACTGCCCAGACACATCGAACTTCGAACAGGAGGACGGCGACGCAAATGGCGTCGGCGACGCTTGCGACGCTTTTGGCCAGTGGGCCGTCTCGGCCACCGCAAGCAGCGAGTACGAGGCGAGCGATTACGCGGCGATGCAGGCCACTGGCGCCCCAAACGTTTTTGAGTACGATGACCTTGCGACAGCGTGGGCCCCCGAGAATCAGAACGCTGGTCTCGAGTGGCTGGAATTGGTGTACGCCACGCCGGTGCAGGCAACGCAGGTGCGGGTTCGCGAAAGCTATCATGGTGGTGCGATCATCCGCGTCACACTGATCGACACGGACGGGTTGCAGAACATCATCTGGGAGGGCACTCGCTCCGAGGTCACCGAATTGAACTGGTTTGAGGTCTCCGTCGCTCAGACCAGCTACTTGACCGACACGGTCCGGCTGGATCTCGATACTGCGGCCATCGCGGGCTGGAACGAGATCGATGCTGTGGAATTGGTGGGGTATCGATGATCGTGGCTTGGTGCCGAGGGCCGTCCACGCCGGGTGGCCCTGTCTTTGCGCAGAGACGCTGTTACTCATTCGCCCCGACGGCTGCGTGGAACCCTTGACCCGCACCGTCGCTGTGGATAGCTGAACACGAGCTGGCGGCGTAGCCGGGCAAGGTTGTCTGGGTAATGTCGGCCTAAAGCCCCATAATCGGCCCGACGGGCAGGCGGACATGCGGGCTTGCACGCGCTTCGTTGGTGTGCTAGAATATGACGTCTGATGTTGTTGTGGGGGTTGGAAGGGAAGGTTGCTGGTCGCGATCGTCATCGCCAAGTACGCGGACTGCTTCCTTCGGTCGAAGGCTGTCGCTGCGCCGGCAGTTGGCCTACCCCTGCGAGGGGTCTGTACTGCACTTGGCTGATTGATTTCGGAGGATTGAGGAATATGTGTGTGGTGAAGAACGGTTCGGTGGCTTGGTTCATGGTTGTCGCGGTGTGCGCGTCGACGGGGTCAGCGGCGGTGCTGAGCGTGGGGGCCGGCCAGACGTACAGCACGGTTCAGGCGGCCGTCAATGCGGCCGTCAATGGTGACACCATTGAGATCCACTCAGGTACTTACACGGGCAGTCAGGGCAACGCCTCGATCAGCAAGAGCAGCCTGACGCTGCGAGGCGTCGGGGCGACTCGCCCGATCCTCGATGCCGGCGGGACCAGCACCGGGGGCAAGGCCATCTGGGTGATCGGCGGGTCGAATACGACGGTCGAGTCCATCGAGTTCCGCAACTGCACGGTGCCGGACCAGAACGGCGCGGGCATTCGGCAGGAGGGAACCAATCTGACGGTCCGCTACTGCTACTTCCACGACAACGAGGACGGCATCCTCGGCGGCGGCAACACCAGCAGCAACGTCCTGGTCGAGTACAGCGAGTTCTACAATAACGGCTACGGCGACGGCTATAGTCACAATATGTACATCTCCAACGTCGGCAGCTTCACGCTTCGCCACAGCTGGAGTCATCACGCCTATGTGGGCCACGAGGTTAAGACCCGGGCCCGAGTCAACTACATCGAATACAACCGCATCACCAACGAGACGGGCAACGCCTCGTACGAAATCAACATTCCTAACGGCGGCACGAGCTACATCATCGGCAACATGGTCGAGCAGGGACCGTATTCCCAGAACAGCAGCATCATCAGCTACGCCGAGGAAGGTGCTTCCAACCCGGATCAGCATCTCTACGTGATCAACAACACCATCGTGAACAACCGCGGCAGCGGCACGTTCGTGCGGAACGCGAGCGCGGTCGACTGTCTGCTGCAAAACAACATCTTCCAGGGCGCCGGCACCATCCTGAACGGGCTCGGCACGCAAGTGACCAACTGGGTTACCAGCAATGCCTATCTGGCCGATGGACCCAACTACGACTATCACCTGACCGCCAGTTCGACCGGCGCGATCGATGCGGGCAGCGACCCGGGCTTGGGTCTGGGCTATTCGCTGACGCCCGTCTACGAGTACCTGCACCCGACCGACCGCCAGAGCCGACCCAGCGACGCGATGCTGGACATCGGCGCGTACGAGTTTGCCGTGCCGCTGCCGATACTGGTCTCCAGCGAGCCTCCGGCCGACGGCACGCTGCCCAAGACCGAGAACAACATCATCGTCTTGACGTTCGACTTTCCGATCGCCCTGCCCGTCGGCGACCCGCTGCTCATCACCGAACTGGGCGACCCCAACAACGACGTGAGCGGCGCGTTTACCTACGCGGTCGAGGCGGACGGTGTGACGCTCAAGGCTGTCGAGGACGGACCTCAGCTTGCCGATCAAACGTGGTACCGCGTCACACCATCGCAGGACTTCGCCGCCGAGGCGTTTACGCTCGACGTGTGCACGCTGCAAGGTGACGCCAACAACAGCGGGCGCGTCACGACAGCTGACTACTCCGAAGTGAAAGCTCACCTCGGTGAGTACACGGATAGTCGATACGACCTTAACGGCAGCGGCCGTGTCACCACAGCCGACTACAGCGTCGTCAAAGCCCACTTGGGCATCCGCGCGCCGGCGAAGCCGTGACCGGGCGCTATCGGGGGCCACAGCCGCGTGGGTGAAGCAGTCGCCGGGCCGTCAATACCGGGCGGCCCTCTCTTTGCGCAGCGACGCTGCTGCTTATTCGCCTCGACTGGTACGTGGGACCCTACCACGGCCCCCGTCGCTTCGGGACTCCGGGTCAACCACGGCCCGCTGTGCATTACCATGGCCGACTACACCGTCGTCAAAGACCACATGGACAACCGCGCGGCGAAGCCGTGACGAAGACGACCCACGACCCACCTTCCTTACTAAAGCGCGATACAGCACAACTCGGGGGGTTGGCGAAATGCCCCCCCAGATGGCCCGTTCACTTGGGCACTATTGCCCGCCGCCATTGCCACGGCACGGCGTCCGTTACCGACTCGTTTTCAGGGGGCTCGTAAGTCACTTGTTTTGAGGCGGTTGCGCGAGGCGACTTTTCTATCGTGTTCGGCGCAGGGCTTGGCATGCCTGTTGCGATAGCCGTTCACCGGAGGGACGAGGACGCGGGTCGCAACGCGGCGACCGCCGGTTGAAAGGAGGCGGGCCATGTTCCAGATCTTCACAGACCTGCACGGGGATCAAGCCTTGGTTACGCTCGTCGGCGAAGCCAATCCGACAGCCGTAAGGGACTTGCGTAAAGAACTTGCGCTGCTTGTGCGTCTGGGTTACCGTCACGTGATTCTCGACTTTCAGAAGCTAGAAGTCCTCTACAGCGACGGACTGGGCGTGATCATCGATGCGGGCTTCCAACTCCGCAGGGACGGCGGTTGGATCAGGATCATCAACCCGCCCGCTCGGATCAAGGCTCTGCTGGACTATTGCGGGCTGCGCAAGCTGCTGGCCGGTGGGCCGCCGAACATGCACGCCACGCAGGCCGAGCCGTGACGCACCGGCACTTCGCGGCGCGGGGTCGCTGTGCTGCCATGGTCTCCGCCACGGCATTATCGGGCGGTTTCGTCCCGGGAGGTGCGTAGCCGTGTACGGCCTTCGCGTAGGCAACGCACGACCTACAGTGAGAATCAGGCCGTTGCGTGCGGATGCATGGGTTTGTCGATCGACGAATCCTTAAGCAACGGTCATCGCCGTCCGATACGTTCGGTATGACATGGGGGACGGTGGAACGGGGGACCGCAGACCACGTCCAGGCAGTCTCGGCGATTCTCGAGCAGATCGACTCGCTCGCAGCTTCGCAAGATGAGCGCTGGGCAGAAAAGAGGCGCACTCCGCGCCGGAAGTTCCCGATCGATTGCGAAGTCCTTCACGTCGCCCAAGGCAACCAAGGCCCTCGCCTCACCTTCGGTGACATGCGTGACATCTCGGTGGGGGGACTTGGCTTCCTTTCTCGTGAGCATTTCGTTCGCGGGCAGGCGCTCTTTGTCGTGATCGGATTGCCCGACGGCAAAAGCAAGGAACTGACCGGCACCGTCGCTTATTCCCGGCGCGTTGAGGATGGCTGGTATCTCTCCGGCTTACAGTTTTGCCGCATTGAAGAACCGCTACTGAGCCGCCAGGCGTACGAGCAAGCACGGGCCAAACTCAACGAGTGTGCTTCTCAGACGTCGCAGCCCGAGGTCGAGGCGAAGACGGACGCCTCAGCAACGACGACGTCTCGACACGAGAAGACCCTCAACATGCTTGCGGCGCTCGGTAAGCAGCCCCTGCGATCACCCGAGGTCGTGGCCAAAGTGGTCGCCATGTCCATGTGGCCGAACCACATGGTGCGTCGCGCAACGATACCGGTCCTGATGCAGATCATCAGCAAAGACGGAATCGCCGCGCTGATCCGACTACTCGAGGACAGCAATGCGTCGATTCAAGCCGAGGCCGCTGAGGCCTTGGCGCAACTGCGGGTCACCGACGCGATCCAGTCGTTACGGGTTCTGCTTCAGCACAGAGACGACGAGGTGGCTCTGCGGGCAGCCGCAGCGTTGGGACGTCTTGGGGATACCAGTGGAGTACGGCTCATTGCGCGCGTGCTGCACACCGACTCGCATCTGTCGCGTCGAGCCGCATACACCCTCGGCATCGTCGTCGGTAAGAAGTTCCGCGCCAACGTCGAAGGCGTCACCGAGGCGCGCGAGTACATTAAGCAGCACAGGTAGCGGGTCTGGTGTCGACTCTATGACTTCCCGTGCGTATGGTGATGTGTAAGGATAGCTTCCCGATCCACGTTATCGCTATTCAAGATCCACTATGAGCTGGAACACTCGCCTCATGCAACTGATCGCTCGTCGTATCGGCAGCCCGGTCCCTGCCGCGATGGCATGGGCTTCGCGATCGCAGCATCGCGTCGTTGGGCCCAGATGCCGGGACGCCGAGCCAAGCAACGACGACAAGTATTATCGGAAGTCAGACGGCCGGTTAACCGGCTCTTTTTTTTCTGTACCGCAACGAATCGAGGGACGATATCGGTCATAGAGCATTCCGCGTCGTCGGGGGAGCATTCTCTTGGGGGGCGACGTTGATCTGACAGCTCAGGCTGTAGCGGTGGATGGTCCACAGCAGCCGGAGTATGCACCGATTAGCCTGCTGCAGGCGCCGGCGGCCGCGCTGATGCAGATCCCCATCTACCTTCCGGTGGAAAGCGGCTTCACGCTGTACCGGTGCGAGCGTACGGAGTTCGGCGAAGCAGACCGTGAACGTCTATTGGCGAACGGGGTGCAGTCGGTCTTCATTCGAGTGACCGACCGTCGTCAGTACCGCTGCGAACTTGAGCAGCGGCTTCAGGTCTTCGTTGCCGATCCGTCGGTTAGCCTTGATCGGGCCTCGTCGGTCGCCTACGAGGCCGCGTTGGGGCTGGTGGACGAGGTGCTTGCGGAATTCGATCTACAAGCCCACAAGGAGAGACTTGAAAACGTCTCACGGTCCGTGGTCACGCTGGTCCTTCGCGATCAAAGTTCATTCTCGCACCTCTATGCCGCGTCGAAGCACAACTTCTGCACGGCCACACACATGGTAAACGTGGCCACGTGGATGGTCCCGCTGGCAAATTTCATGGGTTGCCACGACAGGGACCGCCTGTCGGCTATGTGCAAGGCGGGACTGGTACACGACATCGGCAAGGTTCAGATTCCGGATGCAATCCTTAACAAGAAGGAAGACCTCAGCGAGGATGAATGGGCGCTCATTCGACGGCATCCCGCGAACGGACGGCGCGATTTACAGGAGTCCGGTGAGACGGACGAACTGGTGTTGAATGTCGTGAGCCAGCATCATGAGCGGCTCGATGGAAGCGGATATCCGCTCGGACTCAAGGGCGATCAAATCAATCCAATCAGCAGTCTTTGCTCTGTCATCGACTCGTTCGACGCCATGACCGCCGTGCGTCCGTACATGCAGAACCCGTTGTCGGTCTCAAGGGCTTTGAACCTTCTCAGCCAAGGGGCAACTGAGCAACGGTATGATCCGCAGGTCGTGATAGGGTGGACCAAAATGCTGGCGGGAACCCTCCGGCCATCGGATGCAGGAACACAGGACGAAGCCCCGCCAAGGGACGGAACACCAAGACACCTCAGACGCCCGCTTGGCCGAGCCGCACGGCTCAAGTTGATCAAATGGGGCGGTAGCGACTGGGAAGTGGAAGACGAATTTCAGATCCTGGCGCGCGATGTCTCGCGATCGGGCCTGGGGTTCTTCAGCTCGAAGCCGATCAGGCTGGGCCAATGGGTGCGATTGTATATCCATGGCGGCCGTGAGTGGCGACGCGAGTTCATCGACGGCCAGATCGTGCGGTGCCAGTCGGTGGCGCCGGGGCGGTACGATGTCGGAATGCACTTTCGCTCACTGCCCACGGACCGAACCGGTGAGTGAACCCGCCGTTGCATGCCGGTCGACACGTCCTGGCGTGCTGCAAGACCACGGGCTCAGAGCAACCACAGTTACTACAGACCGGATGGCGGCAGCCGGCTGGCAGAGCCTGCAAGTACAACCCCGGGCAATCGGCAACGGTTACGGGGGGCCTTAACTTCGGGCGGCCGCGTTCCGCCGCCAAAGGTGCGGCGGGGCATGCCCGTTTGACAGCGCCGTCCGGTCGGCCTATTGTATGGGGGTTCGACTGTCCGACGGTTTGCGCTGGGGTCCGTTCTGATGGCGACGTTGCCACACCTCGGTTAGCCCTCGAATCAGTCAACACGGCAGGAGATCGTGCCATGGCCAATATTTATGTGGGTAACCTCTCGTACGAGGCAACCGAGGAGGAGGTAAGACAACTGTTCGCCGAGTATGGTGACGTGGACAGTGTCAACCTGATCACCGATCGCGAAACCGGCCGTCTCCGCGGCTTCGGGTTTGTCGAGATGTCCGACTCGGCGGCAGCCAAGGCCGCGATAGACGGCCTTAACGGCAAAGAGATCGCCGGACGGGCCCTCACCGTCAACGAAGCGCGACCCAAGACCAGCCGTGGCGGTGGCGGTGGCGGTGGCGGTGGCGGGCGCGGACGCGGCGGGCCCGGTGGCGGGTCCGGCGGCGGGCGCGGGCGGCGCTGGTAGACTCGGATCGACAGCTGAATTATTTCCTGCTCTGAGAGAAGAAGCGCCCAGCGGCGGGCGCTAACCGGGTCGTGCCACCAAGGGGTGACCCGGACGGTGGGTGCGCGCGCCGGCTGCGGCCGCCGCGTTACTTGTGCCGCTGCGCACCCCAGCGGTACCCGTCGGCTCATTGTGCGAACGACTGGCGAATCGCGCTGGCGGGTCGAAAAGCCCCAGGGCACCCGCCCGCAGAAACACCCGAGCACGTAAAGCCATCCCAGCGGGCCACCGACCCAGGCTGTGCGTCCCCAGAATTGCGTCACGGACCACAGTCGCGGCATCAAACCCGCTCGGGCGCAAGCAGGTCGTCGTAGGTCTCGCGGCGGCGGATCAGCCTGACGTCATCGTCGTGGACGAGGACTTCCGCGGCGCGAGGCCGCGAGTTGTACTGACTGGACATGACCATGCCGTACGCGCCGGCACTGAAGATGGCCAGCAGATCGCCGCGCTGGATGGGCGGTAGGTGTCGACCCTTGCCGAGAAAGTCGCCCGTCTCGCACACCGGTCCGACCACGTCGACCTCGAGCGTGCCGGGCATGCGCAGATCGGCCTGGCGGCTTTCGACGGCGAAGTCGTCTGACGGGCTCACCGGCCAAATGAAATGAAATGCCCCGTACAGGGCCGGGCGAATCAGATCGTTCATGCCCGCGTCGACGATCACGAACTGCCGCGAGCCGGAACGCTTCAGATAGAGCACACGGGTCACCAGGATGCCCGCGTTGGCGGCGATGGATCGCCCGGGCTCCATCAGCACTCGTAACTGCCTGCCCTCAAGCAGCGGTACGATGGCCGATGCATATTCGGTGGCGCTTGGCGCCTCTTCGCCCAGGTAGTATGCGCCGAAGCCGCCGCCGATGTTAATGGCCTCGATGTCGAACCCGTCGCGACGCAGTTGATCGATGAGCGCGAGGGCCTTCTCAACCGACTGTTTGTAGGGCGCCACGGTGTTGACCGGCGAGCCGATATGCAGGTGCAGCCCCCGCAGCAGGACCGACGTGTTCCGCCCGAAGCGGGCAAACACGTCGCCGGCGCGATCCAGATCGATGCCGAACTTCGTCTCCTTCTTGCCCGTCGTGGTGTAGGCGTGCGTGTCCGGGTCGACATCGGGATTGACACGAAGGGCGGCGCGGACCTGTGCACTACGCCCGGCGGCGATCTCCGCCAGGTTGGCCAGCTCGGCTTCCGACTCGACGTTGAACCATCCGATGCCCGCGTCAATGGCTTGGTTGATCTCCACGTCGGTCTTGCCCACGCCGGCGAAGACGATCCTGGCCGGATCGGCGCCGGCTTGCAGAGCTCGCGCCAGTTCGCCGCCGCTGACCACGTCGAAGCCGGCCCCACGCCCGGCGAGCACACGGCAGATGTGAACGTTCTGGCAACTCTTGATCGAAAAGCAGATCGTCGGATGCAGGTCGCGAAAGGCCGTGGCGATCCGGTCGTAGTGCTCGGCCAGCGTCGTCTGCGAATAGACGTACAGCGGCGTGCCGAACCGGGCGACGAGTTGTTCGACCGGCACCTGCTCACAGTGGAGTTGTCCCTGGCGAAACCGAAAGTAATCCATCCGTTCGCTCCCAGCGAATCCGTGCGATTAAACATTATGCCCGGGCGACGGACCAAACGCGAGCGAGGTTGGCCGCCGTTGCCCGCAGCATCGCAGCCGTGCCGTCCATGGCGTGCGAAAGGCTCATGGGCCCGTCGAGTATGCACAAGTATGCATCGACGACGTTTAGGGCGAGGCATGCGTCCGGTCCGATCGAGCCAGCCAGTGCGACGACGGGCACGCCCAGTTTCCGTGCGAGCTGCCCAACGCCGCTGACGGTCTTTCCCATCACGCTCTGGGCGTCGAGTTGGCCCTCGCCGGTGATCACGAGATCGCAGCCGTCCATCCGCTCGGCGAGCCGCAGTTGCTCCATGACGATATCGACACCCGGCTTGAGCTGGGCGCCGCAGAAGGCGACCAGGCCGGCGCCCAGTCCACCCGCCGCCCCGGCGCCGGGCAGGTCGGCGATCGAACGATCCAGATCGCGACGGATCAGCTCCGCCAGATGGCTCAGTCCTGCATCGAGCTGTTCGACCATCTGGGGAGTTGCCCCTTTCTGCGGCCCGAACACGGCTGCCGCGCCGTCGGGCCCGCACAGCGGGTTGCTCACGTCGCAGGCGACGAGAATTCGCACCGTCTGGAGGCGGGCGAGGGCCTGCGACCCGTCGATGCGGGCGATTCGCGGCAAATCGCCGCCGGCCAATCCGTCCGGCAGCAGACGTTCCTGCGCGTCGAAAAACTTAACCCCCACAGCCTGGGCACATCCGACGCCGCCGTCGACGGTGGCGCTGCCGCCGATGCCGATGATCAACCGCCGGGCGCCGCAATCCAGTGCGGCTTGGATCAACTGGCCCGTGCCGAACGTTGTGGTTCGCAGCGGGTCGCGCTGTTCGGGCGGCACGAGCGGCAGGCCGGAGGCGGCTGCCATCTCGATGACGGCCGTCTTCCCATCCCCCAGCAGACCGAAACAGGCAGACAACTCGCCCTGTAACGGCCTGCGGACGGTGGCTGACCGTTCCACTCCCCCGGTGGCCGACACCAAGGCCTGCACCGTTCCTTCGCCACCATCGGCCATGGGGACCAGTTCGATCTCGGCGTCGGGCCAGACGTCGCGCAGTCCCTCTGCAATGGCCTGGCATACGCTCTGTGCGGGCAGGGCGCCCTTGAAGCTGTCGGCTGCGATGAGAATCTTCATGCCGGGGGGTTCATCCGATTCGGCTAGCGCAGTTTGATCGTACCCCGCAAAAAATGCGCGATTCCGCTGAGGCGCACGATGCGTATATAGATGACGTCGCCGCTCTGGGTGTCCTTGAGGATCTGACCCACCTCGTCCAGGTTGCTGACGCGATAGCTTCCCAGCTGCCACAACACGTCGCCGCGATACATGTCGGCTCGGTCGGCAGGCGAGCCGCGTTCCACCTCGCTGATGACCAGCGCGCCCTCTGTGCCGAGGCCTAGACGGGCCGCATCGCTCGGGGCCAGTTCGTCGAGCGTGATCCCGATACGCCGGCGCGCCAGGGCGGCTCCGTCGGGCTTGGGCACGGGGCGGAGTTCGAGTTGGGCGATGCGTTTTTCACCGTCGCGCATGAGTTCGATGGCGACGGTCTGGCCGGCGCGTTTGTCCAGCATCTCGAAGTAGAAGTCGAGCGCGTCGGCCAGGCGTGTTTGATCGATGGTCAGCAGATGGTCGCCGGGGCGGACCTGGGCCTCGGCGGCGGGACTGTCGGCAAGCACCTCCACCACGAGAGCCTTGCTTTGCCCCCGGACGCGCATGCCCACCTGCACCCGATGGAGCTGCTCGGGACTAAGGATGTTGGGCAGCAAAGCCCGCAGTTGATTCACCGGTATGGCAAACCCCATGTTCTCGGCGTCGCCACGAATGGCCGAATTGATCCCGACCAGCTCGCCCAGCACGTTGAGCAGCGGCCCACCCGAGTTGCCTGGATTGATGGCTGCGTCGGTCTGGATCAGCCCGCGGTAGGTCACCTCGCCCTGGTCGCCGGCAAAGACGAGCTGGCGATCGAGGGCGCTGATGATTCCCGCCGTGACGGTGTTCTCGTATCCGAACGGGTTGCCGATGGCGATTACCGTCTCGCCCACCATCAGGTCATCGCTTCGGCCAAGCTTGAGGTGGGGCAGAGGTTTGTCGGCCTCGATCTTCAGCACCGCCAGGTCGTGATCCTGGTCGGCGGCGATCAGTCGCGCGTCGTACTCGCGCTTGTCGGCGAAGATCACCTTCGGATCCTGCGTCCGTGCGACGACGTGGGCGTTGGTGATGATGTAGCCGGCCTTGTGGATCACGAAGCCGCTGCCTGCACTCTGGATCCGGTAGCGTCGACGCGGCACCAGTTGCCTGGGGAAGATCTCGTCAAAGAGATCGCCGAAGCGCGAGCGCTCTTCGAGGATGCGGGTGGCCGAGATGTTGACCACGGCGTCGCGGGTGGCCTCAAACACTTCCACGACGCGGGTGCGTCGCATGCTGCGTGGGTCCGGCTCGGCGTCGACGGACCAGGCCCGGGTCGCAACGAGGGTCACCAGGCCCGCCGCCAGCAGCAGTGGCACAGCCGTTGCTGTACGCCCGGCAGGCGAAGCGTCGATCACAGTTCGAGCAACTCGTAGCGTTTGTGGGTGTAGGTTGAACCGATGTTGATGCACGTCAGATGCTCCTTGGTCACCCGTCCAGCTAGATGACTGTGGCCGCAGAAGACGTAGCGGACCTTCGGCTCGGCCAGCAGTGCTTCGCCGAGACGTCCGCTGCCCATGTAGGCGTTGGCGAATTCCCAGTTGTCCCGGTCCGTATACCGCACGAGTTCGACGAAGGGAAGATGATGAACGGCCGCGACGATCTGATCGGCCTGCGAAGCGGCTTCGGACAGGTGCCTGGTCATGCGATCGATCAGGTGGGAAAGAAACTGCCTGTCATCCAGGTCCATGGTTACATGGACGCCGTCCATCCATCTGGTCGAAATCTGTAGCAGTCCGTCGCCCAGATCGTCGCAGCCCTCGACGAGATGGCGGTATTGGGGCAGGGCCCTGGCGGCGCCGGGTGCAACCTTGGCCCGGTAGAATCGCTCCGGCACGTGCAGACGCCGAGACTGGAACGAATAGTCATACCAGCCAACGTTCCCGACGAAGGCGATGCGGTTGAGGACGAACGGTGCGGCGTCGAGGTAGTGTACACCGCAATCGCGGCAGGTCTGCGGCAGGAGACGTTCGTAGCGGTCCAGCGAGTCCTGCCCGGGAAGGGCCCAAAGCTCGTGGTTGCCGGGTACGTAAAGTCGGGGACATCCCAGCGGCTCGAATAGGGCAAAGCAGTGTGCCAGCACGTCCAGGCGCTTGCCCGCCAGGTCGCCCACGAGGATCAGAACGTCGGGTGCGATCTCGATAAGCTCACCGGCAAGTTGCTCGGCGGACTGTTTGCTGCGCGCGATGTTGTAGTGGAGGTCTGCTGTGGCAACGATCTTCATGACTGGGTTGCGTTGAACCGAGGTATCGTTTCCAGGCCGCCGATTATAGGTGGCCACGAGACCCCTGACAAATCGGCTTGGCGTGCGCTGTACGGTCGAGGCGAGGGAATTGGCGGATCGTCCCGACCGGTGGTAAGCTTTGCGGGTCGTATGCCAATGGTGCTGGACATTCGCGAGCTCAGTAAGGACTACCGCGCCGGATCGGAGGTGGTCCGCGCCTTGCGGGGCGTTTCGCTCTCGGTGGGCAAGGGCGAGTTTGTCGCCGTCATGGGCGCCAGCGGCTCGGGCAAGAGCACGTTGCTGCACCTTGCGGGCGGGCTCGACGTGCCCAGCGGCGGCAGCGTATGGGTGGAGGGGCACGATCTGAGCGCCCTCAGCGACCGCGAGCGGACGCTCTTTCGCCGTCGTCGACTGGGGATCATCTTCCAGGACTACAACCTCTTGCCCTCGCTGACGGCTCGCGAGAACGTGGTGTTGCCTCTTCTGATCGACGGGGCGCCCAAGGCGGAGATTCGTCGCCGCGCCGACGAGCTGATCGAGTTGGTCCATCTGGGGAACCGCGCGAGCCATCGTCCCGACGCCATGTCGGGCGGCGAACGGCAACGGGTGGCCATT
Organism: Phycisphaerae bacterium; assembly: GCA_035530655.1. GTDB lineage: Bacteria > Planctomycetota > Phycisphaerae > UBA1845 > DATKUK01 > DATKUK01. Next base: position 16,448 of record DATKUK010000098.1, on the reverse strand, counting down.
GGGCGGGCGCTGCTGAACGACCCGGCTGTTATCCTGGCCGACGAACCGACCGGCAATCTCGATTCGACGAACGCCGTTGAGATCTGGCGCCTCCTGCGTCGGCTGGCCGACGAGATGGGCAAGACTGTGGTGATGGTTTCGCACGAGGCGGCCGCGGCGGCCCAAGCCGATCGCATCTACGTGCTGCGCGACGGCAAGTTGGTCGGCTCGATCGAGCCGGCAGGAAGCGGCGATGCGACACTGGTCTCAAATCGCTACCAGGAACTGGCGGGTTAGCCCCGGACGGACCGCCACATCGGTCCTCGCCGTGACCCTGGGCGTCGCACTGGTGGTGGCGGTCAGTTGCTGCTACGAGTCGCTGCGCGCGTCGGTGACCAACTGGATCCTGAGCTGGCTGGGCCGCAGTCAGATTCACGTCGAACACCGGCTGGGTTCGGTCGCCCTGATTGACGAATCGACCCTCGATCTGGTCAACCAGGCGCCGGAGGTGGCGGCAGCGGCACCGCGGAGTCGATTCTGGATTACGGGGATCAAGCGGCCGTTCGCCCATGAAGAATTGGTGCCGTTGGAGGGGCGGGTGCCATTCGACTGCTACGGCGTCGATCCGTCCGTCGAGTACCGATTGCGCGGGTACAAGCTTGCTGCCGGCCAAAACCTACGGCCCGGCGATGTCGACGCGATCGTCCTCCAGTCGGACCTGGCCGCCGGGCTCGGAGTACGGGTGGGCGAGCCGGTGACGATCGAGGACGGCACGGGTCGGCGCATCGAGCTGGATCTCGTCGGCACGGTGATCAGCCCGAAACTCGGCATGTTTCAGCGGAGCAAGGGGTACGTGACGCTCGCGCGACTTCAGCAGATCACGTACTCAGCCGACAAGATTCATACGATTGACGTGTTGCTGGCGCCCGACGCCTCGGTGCGTGCAGCCGTAGACGATCTGCGTGGCCGTCTACCGGCCGATCTGTCGATCGACACCAGCGAATCGAAGCTGCGGCACATCAATGACGGCATGCGCCTGCTGAACCTGATCCTGTCCTTCAACAGCATCTGCGCGCTGCTGGCGGCGGTGTTCGTGATCTTTTCGGCGCTGAACATGGGCGTGGTAGAGCGCATGGTGCAACTGGGCATGCTGCGCTGCGTGGGCGCGACGCGGGGGCAGGTCGCGGTTATGGTGTTGCTGGAAGCACTGCCGATCGGCATCGTAGGTATTGGCCTGGGAATGGCCTTGGGCATCGCCGCAAGCAAACTGGCAGTACTCTGGTACGAGCATTTGTTCGGGGGCTGGTATCTGAGCGTGCGCGGGCTGCACTTCGCCGGCTGGGGCGGACTGGCTGCGACGCTTCTGGCCGCGGCGATCCCGGCGACGATGGCCTCGGGCGTCTCACCCATGACGGCGACACGGCCTCGGTCGGTCTCGCCCAGAGCATGGCTGGACTGGGCGGCGGGTGGGATCGGCCTGTTGTGTCTGGCCGCTCAGGCGGCGATGGCGTTCGCGCCCATCGAGCCGTTCGCCGCGCTCAGGCTGTTCGTGTTGCTTGGATTCCCGGTGCTGGTGGCGGGGTGCGTACTGATTGCGCCGATTCTGATCCGCTGCCTGTCGTCGCTGGCGGCCGTGCCGCTGTCGGCGGCGCTTCGGATGCCAAGGCAGTTGCTCATCGACCAGTTCGGGCGCAGCGGGTGGCGCAACGCCGCAATCTGCTGCGCGATCATGGTGGGCCTGGCGTTCATGATCAACCTGCTGACCAACACCGAAAGCATCATCGCCGGGTGGCAGTTTCCGCGGAAGTTCCCCGACGCGCTGCTGTGGTCGTTCGACGCCCTGGACGAGCCGCAGATTGAGATGGCCCGCCAAACCGAGGGGATTGCGGCTCTCACGGCCGTCACGACGATTCCGGCGGAGATGGCCGGCCAGGCACGGGAGAAGGTGGACGGCATCTGGCGCCTGTTCCGCTCGGAGCCTATGGTTCACCTGGTGGGTATCGACCAGGACAGCTTCGACGAACTGGTGGAGTTCCGGTTCCTCTCCGGCAACGCCGAACAGGCGATGCGCGCCCTGGCGGAGGGCGGTGCCATCGTGGTGGCCAAAGAGTTCACCAACATGTTCGGCAAGGGTGTAGGAGACGACGTGGCGCTCATCGGCTACGGCGGGCGCGAGCACCGGCTGCGGATCGTCGGCGTCGTCGACTCGCCGGGCATCGACGTGGCGACCGATTTCTTCGATCAGCGGACGGCGTACCAGCGACGGGCCGTCGGCGCGATGATCACCACGCGGCAGGAGTGCGAACGGATGTTCGGGACACGGCTGTCCAATCTGGTGCTGTTCAACTTCAGCAACCGCGACCAGATGGATCCGGCCCAACGTCGACGGCATGAACAGGCGGTGATAGCGGAGATGGCCCGGCGCATGGGCCTGGGCGAAGCGGCCGAGCAGCCGGCCTTGGGCGCCAGCGAGTTCAGCTTCTCCTACTTCCTGCGGAAGGGCATCGGGTATGTGTCGCTTTCGGCGAGGCAGTTGAAGTTGCTGATCGAGCAGGACTTCCGCCGCGGGATTCTGTGGCTTGTGTTCGCGGCGGCCATCGCCTTGATGATCGCCGCACTGGGTGTGGCCAACGGCATGATGGCCAATATCACCAGTCGCAGGCGGCAAATCGCCATCCTGCGGGCTGTGGGCATGACGCGGTGGCAGGTCGTCCGCATGGTGCTGGGCGAGGCGATCTGCCTGGGGATGATCGGCTCGCTGATGGGTGTGGTGTTGGGCCTGTACATGGCAGCCGTGTCCAATCATTTGGACTATCGACTGTTCGGGTTCGAGCCCATCCTCCAGATTCCGTGGAACTGGATTGCCGCCGGCATCGCCCTGACGATCGGCGCGTGCTTGGCGGCTGGGCTCGTGCCGACCGCCTCGGCTGCGCGCGGCAACGTGGTCGAGGCACTGCGCAGCGCGTAAGCCGTCCGCACGCGATACGTCGGGCCGAGTTTTGAACCCGGCGGCGGGGCGTTGTACACTAGCGACCAGCCGCCTCAATCGCCCTGGGGGACGGCGGCGCCGGACGGGCATATGGCCACCGAGCACAACAGCCTAAGCGACGTAGAGCTTCGCCAGGTGTTGGCGCAGTACCCCGTCGAGCCTGTAAACACCATCGAGGAGTTCACTCGTGGCTCACGCAAGAGCCCCAAGTTTGTGGTGACCACCGACGGTGGAAGGTTTCTGCTGAAGCGGCGCGCCCGCGGCAAGGACGACCCGATCAAGGTGGCGTTCGCACATTCGCTTCAGAACTATCTGGCACGGCGGCAGTTTCCCCTGCCTCACCTGATCGGCACCAAGGCCGACAACAACTCGATGCTGCACTGGAACGGATGGATCTTCGAGTTGTTCGAGTACGTCGAGGCCGAGCCCTACGACGGGAGCCTCGACGCCACCTACCACGCCGGGCGGGCCCTGGCCATGTATCACAAGCTTGTCCGCGAATACGAGGTCCAGTGGGTGCCGCCGCACGGGAGCTATCACGATTCGGACCCGGTTCGCAACGGCCTCAACGCGATCCCCACCACGCTGTCCGCCCACGAAAGCGTGCACGGCCGCGAAGCCGAAGTCCTCTCCGCCATACAGCAGGTGCGCGAGGTGTACGATCATGCAGCCAGCGCCGCCAACAGCCTCGGGCTGCAAAGGTGGCAATTGCAGATCGTGCACAGCGATTACCACCCCGGCAACGTGCTGTTTCGCAGCCGGCGCGTGGCGGCGGTGTTGGACTTCGACGCGGCCCGCATCCAGCCTCGCGTGACCGACGTGGCCAACGGCACGCTCCAGTTCGCCATCATCGGGGGGCAGGACCCTGCCGAGTGGCCTGAGTTCTTCGACGAGACGCGCATCAAGCGATTTCTTCGCGGCTACGACGAGATCGATACCCTCACGGTCGCCGAGTTGCGGGCGATTCCCCCCTTGATGATCGAGGCGCTGGTGGCCGAGGCCGTGGTGCCCATCGCCGCGACGGGCTCGTTCGGCGATCTGGCCGGGTTCGGCTTTCTCCAGATGGTGTGCCGCAAGGCCACGTGGCTGGCCCGCAACGCCGATCGACTGGGCAATATGCTTCAGTGAATACATGCTGGATAGTCGGGCGGGTTCCACCCGCCATGGTCACTGATCGAAGTCGGCGGGTCTCATCCGCCATGGTCACCATGGTTTAGCGGCAACGCCGAAGGCGTGCCCGCCCACTTCCCCTTGACGGACCACTCGCACCCAAAGTGTTCTCACCTTGACAGCGCAGGTTTCGCCTGCCCCGGTTCATACGAGCGAATTTCTTGACGGTGCCCCACTCCGTTGCCAGGCACGGGGTGGGGGACTGAATTCAGAGCATAGGGCGAATCCTACCCGCCGCCAATTGCTGCATCCGGACTGTTCGTTACCCGTTGCCCTATGGCAGCGGCCTGATCTCCAAATCGTCGAAAGCGACCGAGCCGTTTTCGCAGAGCAAAAAGAGGCGGTCGCCCTTCAGCTCCCCCACCCGGTTGATGAGACAACGGCGCTTTGCGACGCACACGTCAATGATGTCATCTTTCAGAACGACATCCAGATCAAACGGGCGGTCCAATCCGTCAACGCACTCGATGCTCTCCTCGCCCAGCAACACCCGTCGTTCAGGCACCTCAAAGGCCAGATAGTATTCTGTCGCATAATTGCCCCACCCGCGGAGCCCCAATCCATATCGGGCCGTATCGCCTCCGGGGCGAATCTGGACCCGCAGGCGGTAGTCTGCCGGCATGGGACCTAGCGCAGCCACCTGCTGGGTCTGGCGACCATCGGCTTCGACGTGATGCGCGGTTCCTCCCACCCCAGTGGTGAGCGCCTCCAGGGCCGGGGCAATCGCCGTGTGCCCGCCAGGCATCATCTCGGGTGGAAACCTGGTGCCGAGTGTGCCGTCGGCGTTCTGCACCAGCTCACGAAAGACCGCGTTGCCTCCCCATTGACGCGCTCCCGAATCGCGGTTGTCCGTCCGCGTGCCGATCCAGCCGACGCCGATTCTCCTGTCCCGCCCAAACGGTGCGGTCTTCATCACCGCCAGCATGGCGTTGCCGAGGGTATCCACGTTCGGCCGGCACCACGGCCCGAAAGGCTCTCGTGACATGCGGTAGTGCGTCTGAAGCCCGAGCCCGAACACCAGGTAGTACCAGCCGTTCCAGTGGAAGTAGTCCGGGCATTCGGGAATGCAGGCGTAGCCCGGTGGCCCGCCCGGAATCAGGAATGGCGACTCGACGCGCCAATTCTCCATATCCTCTGAACTCAGCCGCAAGAGGCAGCCGCCCCTGTCGAAGAGCGGGTAGTCGTCAATCCTGGATGTCACAAGCATGTGGAATCGCCCGCTTGCATCCGCAAACACCACCGGATCGCGGAAGTCGACGGGCGAGTATCCCTCCGGTGCCGACGCAAAAGGGTTGGGCGCGGTTTTCGTGAAGGTCACACCGTCCCTGCTCGTCGCGTGGCTGAGGTGCTGCGTGAGATCGGCTTTCCGCGTGGCATAGAAGGCGTGATGAGTACCGTCGTGATGAATCACCGAGCCGGTGCATATGGACGCCTCCCAATCCTCCGTCAAGGCCACCGCAAGCGGGTGTGGCTGCCAGTCAACCAGATCGCGCGTCGACACGTGCGCCCATTGGTGCCCGCCAAGTCCGCCCCGGCCCTGATGGTGCTCTTGATCGAGAAGGTAGAACAGATGAAATACCTCCCCGTGGCCGTACGGCATGCAGTCGCCGACAGAAAAGGCTCCCTCAGGCTTGTAGTATTGCATGGTCATATTGCCGCTGCACCGATGTTCCAAGCTTAGCCGCCCGGACCGCCCCCGACCAGTACTGCATGACCGATCATCGCCGCGGCGGCGATTCGGTGGTCAGGTGGGCTAACTGGTTTGCCCCAGGTTCCTCTCGAATTCCTCTATCGTCTCGACAGCAGCAGAAACGAAATCCCGAAGGATTTGGTCAAGGGACACGTATTGACGGCTCGCTTCGTCGAAGAACTGGCCGTCGCTACTCAGGAGAGGTCGCTGCTCCTGGATGTCGGACTTGCCCGTCGTCAGCTTTTCCGGACCGCTGGTGGGCACTCGATAGATGGCGGCTCCCGCCTGTGCTCGAAGCTTCACCGGCCCTCCGAACATCGTAAGTTTGAATCGCGGATCTGGAGGAACCAGACCGAACCGATGGAAATCGTGGATTCTGATCTTCTCGATCAGGTCGAACCAGGGGAGCTGCTTGCGCAGGTGCACCTTCAACTGCTCGCGCGTGCTGTTGAGTTCCCCTTTGGCGGCTGCCTCCAGAATCAATTCTACGACCCCTTGTGCAGAATAGAGCCCCGCCACCAGGAGGCGGAACGTCCCGGCGGGATCACGACACGTTTCGGCCAGTGCATGAAAAAACTTGACGCGCTGATAGTGCTCCCGTACCCCGGCTACACGCGGACTGGGGAACGGACAACGCTGGGCATCTTTGTCACAGTGGTTGGGCATGGCATCCTGGGCAGTTCCGTTTATATGATCTCCCCACAATACACCCCGGCGCGGTAAGGACGGGCGCTTCGGGCTCGGCTACCCCTCATAAAACGTCAGCAAAACTCGGCCGAGTTTCACCTCGTCGCCTTCGTAAAGCCGGGCCTGTTCGACGGCGTCCCCATTGACCTTCGTGCCGTTGCGGCTGCCCATATCCGTGATCAGCCACGTGCCGTCGGCGCTCTGCTTGAGTTCGCAATGGACGCGGGAAACGCTCTTGTCGTCGATTTGCAAGTGGGCGTCGCCCGACCGGCCGACCATCACCAACTCCTGCTCGATGGGAAACTTCTCGGTCCGCTCGCCCGGATAGTCGACAATGAAGTAAGGCATTCGCGTCCTCCCAGCCTACAGTAAAGTGGCTGGCCCGCACTTGGTCAAGTCGATCCCACCAATTCAGGGGTGGTAACGCCAGGATAGGCGCCGGGCCGCCACGCGGCGGCCCCGTCGCGCGGTGACTGGCACCCACGCAGCCAACACCCGGCCGGCAAGCTCCGCATCCCCTTGCCGGAGGATGCGCGGTGTCTATACTTAATTCCATGCGTAAGAACTACGTCCTGGACGCCAACGTGCTGCTGCACGATCCCACGTCGTTGACGCACTTCGCGGACAACACCGTGATCATCCCTATCGACGTGATCCAGGAGATCGACCAGTTCAAGCGCGAGATGTCGGATCGCGGCCAGAATGCCCGGCAGGTATCGCGCCTGCTGGACGAGCTTCGGGGCACCGCAGCCGGTGGTCTGGCCGCCGGCGTGAAGCTGCCCGGCGGCGGCACGCTGAAGGTGTACTGCGACGGCATGGACCAACTGGGGACAACACGCCCGACGCTGGCCGACGACAACATCCTGCGGATCGCCCAGACCGTCCAGCAGGACGAGCCCGACGTGCCCGTCATCATCGTCACGAAAGACATCAACCTGCGGATACGGGCCGACGCCATGGGCCTGCGCACCCAGGACTACGAGTCCGACCGGGTGGGTCTGAGCGATCTATACACCGGGCAGATCGAGCTTGCCCTGGCGCGCGAGGACGTCGAAAAGTTCGACTCGGCCGGCAGCATCGCCCTGCCCGAAGGCGTGGTCGCCTACCCCAACGAGTATGTCTTATTGAAGCCCCGCGACGGGGCCCGGCGCACCGCGCTGGGGCGGATCAGTGCCGACTGCAGGCAGGTCCAGGCTCTGCTGGAGAGTGGGGAAGGTCTGTGCGGCATCCGCCCGCGCAATCAGCAGCAGTACTATGCGATGGACGCGCTGCGCGACACCCGGATCCAGTTGGTCACCATCATGGGCAAGGCGGGAACAGGCAAGAGCCTTCTTGCCTTGGCGGCGGGGCTGCATGCCGTCTTGCGCAGTCGCAACTACAAGGGTCTGCTGGTCTGTCGTCCCACCGTGCCACTGGGCAGAGATCTCGGCCATTTGCCCGGAGGTATCGAGCAAAAGCTCTACCCATGGCTGCAGCCGGTGTTCGATACGCTGGAGTTCCTGTTCGACTCAGCCGGCGACATCGCCGGGCGCAAAAACTGGCGCGAATTATGGGAGGCCGGCACGATCGAGGTCCAACCACTCAGCTACATCCGTGGCCGCAACATCGCCCATCAATTCGTCGTGGTGGACGAAGCGCAGAACCTCACCCCCCTCGAAATCAAGACGGTTATAACCCGCCTCTCCGAGGGCAGTAAGGTCGTGCTGACCGGCGACCCCTGGCAGATCGACAATCCCTACGTCGATTCGGGCAGCAACGGGTTCAACTATCTTGTCAACCACTTCCGAGCCGAGCTGTTGGCCGCTCATGTGCAGCTTGTAAAGGGCGAACGCGGCAAGCTGGCGGAGTTGGCGGCCAACCTGCTCTAGCAGCCCGGCGAAATTCTATCGCCTTGGTAGAGATTTTTCGGACTTTACGACGAATTGGCTGCGCGCACAGGTGGTTCCCGTATATTCGTGGGCGCCGAAGCTTACAGCGTCCTGGGTTGCCGTAAGTGCCACATGGCCTGCTGTGAAAAGTCCAAATCCAATCCGCTTGATTTGACTCCTGCCAAACATGGTGTAGTGTTTAGATTGCGGCTGAGAGCTGTTTCGCTCGGCACCGTTCTGAGGTTCCGGTAAGCTCCGGCAGGGCCGAAGCCATTTCAAAGAGCGAGCCGCGTTCAGCGGTAACGCTGAGCACTCGCGAGGTGAACACATAGCCCGAAATGGCTGTGCCCGAATTGCCAGGACCCACAGAGGTGCAGAACCTTAGAAGGGGCGCCCCGGCTCACGTAGTCGGGGCTAACCGGCCGCCGATTGATACTCTGAGGCGCAGGCGGTTCGTTGGTGCAAACCGGCGGACGCCAAGTGCGTGAGAGGATCCGCCGAAGGCGGAAAGGCGGGCGGTGAGTAACCCCTAGAAAGGCGAAAGCCCAAGGGAGCAGCCGGCGCCGGCTGGAGCTAAACACCCCGGCCGGGCGCGAGGGACTCCCCGGCGGACCAAAGCCCAGAGGTCGGGCTGGCCGTTTGCTGCAGGCGGGGTTTGCCCCGTCGGTTGGCACGCGGCGGCTAACGGCGTGTGGGTCAGCGCGGCGGAAACGCCGTGGTACCGCCGGAGAGGGGAACGCTCCGAAGGGCGCAACCCCAGTAGCGCCGTCGGCCTGAAAATGGCCGACTGGGGTCGCCGGGGAGTAAACCGTCGAGAGGGTAACCAAACCCTGAGGGCGGAAGGTGGCGGGCTCGCCAAGCCCGTGTGAACCGGATCCGGTGACCTTGAATGTGCTGAAGGGGACCAAAGCTCAGGAGAGCCGCCGGCAAGCCGCCTGCGGAAACCGTTCTAATCAGCGGCGACCGCTAGCGGAAAGCTGGCAAGCGCCAGTTGGGAAATGCCCTGAAGGGCGGCCCAAGCCGAAAAGAGGAAGTTGCGGGAACTTGGAAACGAGCCCGCACGTCCGCTTGGCAGGAAGACCGCAGGGCCGAGCGCAAGTGACGGCGGAGCGGGATCGGCTAAGCAATACGGCCGATACTGCCCGGGCGGGAAACTCTAGACGGCGGACCAAGCCCATGAGGGAACGGCAAGGGCCGGCAACGGCCACAGCCGAGTAACTGGCGTGAAGGCTCTGGAGAGCCCAACGGGCGACAGCCACCAGTCGCCTTTTTTTTGCGCACATCAAGGCGTCCACGTCGGTGGGCCTTAGGCATGTTGACAATCCAGCCATGCGAGGCTAAGCACGGCAGACCTGTTCGGAGAGTTGAGCTGTCGCATGGCCGACGTGAGTGTGTCACTGATGGGTGTGTCGGGTGCGGGCGAGCCGTTGCTGCGCGCCCTTCTGGCCGAGCCCCGGGTACGGGTCACGGCCGTCGCGGACCGCAGCGCCGACGTCCTGGCTGAGGCAAGCCGGCTGGGCACATACGAGTTATTCGACGACTACCGCCAACTGGTCGTTCAATCACAGTGTGATCTGCTGATGATTACCGCCCCGCCTTTCGCCGGCAACGATTATGCCCTGCTGGCGGCCGGTCGCGGGGCGCACGTGTGGCGTTTGCCGCCTCTGGCGCGGGGTTTTGAGCAGGCGGTGGGGTTGGTCGACGCCTTCCAGCGGGCCGACCGGATGCTGCTGGTCGGCACGGCGTGGCGGGTGGATCCGAGATATCAAGCGATGGTCTCGCATCTCGACGAGTTGGGCAGGCTGTTTCTGGCGCGGGCGGCGGTGGTGAGCCATCTTCAGGATCCTCTCGGCTGGCGGGGCGACAGCGCCCGGGCTGGCGGCGGGGTGTTGCTGAACCAGGCTTACGAAGCGGTCGATCGGATCGTCGCTTTGCTCGGCTTACCCGACGAGGTGATGGCCACCGCCACCCGTCTGGCCAGAACGCAGACCGCGCAGAGTTACGACACCGAAGATACCGCCTCGGTCATGTTGCGGTACCCCAAGGGGGTAACCGGACTGATCGCGGCAAGCTGGCTCAGCCAACCGCAGGAGGATTCGTTTCGACTGCACGGCTCGACGGGCAGCGCAACAATCGATACGAACGGTCTTGCACTGATCGATGCCGACGGTCGGACGTCGGTTACCTGTCCGCACGAGCCTGTGCGCGCGATGGTCGCACAAACTCACGCAGTGATCGAGGCGGTCACCGAAGGTCGCCCCCCGGAGTTGCCGACAGGCGGGCAGCAACTGCCGACCATGGCCGTGATCGAATCAGCCTACCTTTCCGCTCGCACCGGACAGCCCGAGTCGCCCGCCGACTTGCTCCAGCTACACGGCATCAGCGCCGAGGCCCCCCGCCAAACCCGCACCGTCGCGCCCGAGGAGCCGATGTCGCCGTAGGCACGACCGCTCAACCGCAGCCGAATTCGTCCGATTTACGCCCTGTATGATCAGGGTTCCATGCCGCGTGCGCACGCTTGCTCCTTCCATCTGGGTGGTACGCCACGGCGCCCGAATGACGCGACAGCCTTGAAAACGCTACGACGGGGTCAACAATAAGGCGACTGCCGGGCCGAGGCGCGGGTGGTGTTCCGTCAGCTTGCGCGTGGACTGCCTGACAAACGACGAGGCCAAACCGCTCGACCCGCTTGGTGTGGGTCGATGGGGCCACTCGGCGGCGCAGCCGCACCGCAGTAGTTGGAGGATACGAGCGTGATCAGGATCGACGATCGACTCAGCCCGGCCGATCTGATACCCCGAATCGAGAAGTTGTGGCGGCTGTCGGGCGCGAAGATCGACCGGCTACAGCGCGAGTACGACCATTCAGCCGGCTCGCCGGTGTTCACCATCAAGGGCAAGTACACCACGCGAGGCTGGACCGAGTGGACCCAGGGCTTTGAGTTCGGCTCGGCCATCCTGCACTTCGATGCAACCGGCGACCGCGATGCGCTCGAGCTTGGTCGGGCGAAGACGGTGGCGGTGATGGCCCCGCACGTAACGCACATGGGCGTACACGATCACGGATTCAACAACGTCAGCACGTACGGCAATCTGCTTCGGCTCATGAATGAGGGCAAGACTGAGCAGGACGAGTGGGAAAGAAACTTCTACGAACTCGCGCTGAAATGCTCCGGCGCGGTCCAGGCCCGGCGCTGGACGCACATCCGCGATGGCGGCGGATACATTTACTCGTTCAACGGTCCGCACTCGCTGTTTGCCGATACGATTCGCTCGCTCCGGGCGGTGGCTATGGCCCATCGACTGGGTCATGCCCTGATGGCGGAGAACGACCAGCCCATCTCGTTACTCGAGCGCTTCGTGCAGCACGCACGCAGCACAGCCACCTACTCGGTGTATTACGGCGAGGGACGAGACGCCTACGACGTCCGCGGCCGCGTCGCGCACGAAAGCATTTTCAACGTCAACGACGGCAACTTCCGCTGCCCCAACTCGCAACAGGGGTTCTCGCCCTTTACGACCTGGACGCGCGGTCTGGCGTGGGTCATGTGCGGCTTTGCCGAAGAGCTTGAGTGGCTGGAAACCGTCGCCGATGCCGAACTCGACCCATTCGGCGGCCGGCGCGACGTCGAGCGGTTCATGCTCGAAGGGGCCCGCGCATCGTGCGACTTCTACATCGCCAATACCCCCAGCGACGGCGTGTGCTATTGGGATACCGGCGCTCCCGGGCTGGCGGCGATGGGCAACTACCTGGATCGGCCGGCCGATCCGTTCAACGTCCACGAGCCCGTGGACAGTTCGGCGGCGGTGATCGCCGCCCAGGGCCTGTTGCGGTCGGGACACTACCTGATCGCCAAGGGCAGTGCCGCCGACGGGCGGCGGTACGTCCAGGCGGGTCTGACGGTTCTCAACGCGTTGTTCGACGAACCCTATCTATCCGCCGCCGACAGCCATCAGGGGCTGCTTCTGCACTCGGTGTACCACCGGCCCAATGGGTGGGATTACGTTCCGCCCGGCCGAAAGGTACCCTGCGGCGAATCGAGCATGTGGGGCGACTATCACGCCCGCGAGGCGGCTCTGCTCGTACAGAGGCTCACCCGCAACGAGCCCTATTTGACCTTCTTTGGGCCGGCAGGCACCGACGCAAGATGACCGACGGGTTGGCAGCCGGGCGCGAATCGCCTACCTTCTTGCGGCAGCACGAAAAGGAGTTGCAGCCGTGATCATCGCGGATCTTGGCAAGATTGAAGGGCGGACCTATCCCGCCCGTCGCCGCACGCAGAACCTGGTCGGGGGTCCGTCACCCGTACAGGCCTCCAACTTCTGCATGGGCTATGTGACGCTCGAGCCAGACGGCGGACAGGTGCCCTGGCACAACCAGCAGCAGGAAGAAGTTTACTTCGTGCTCGACGGGCGGGGGGAGATGTGCCTCGGCAACGAACGGCAGCTGGTAACGGGCGGCCAAGCGGTGCAGATTCCCAGCGGCGTGTTCCATCAGCTCACCAACATCGGCGACACACCGCTGCACATGATCTACTGCTACGGACCGGCCGGCGATGTGGCCCACTGGCGACAGGAGTTGGAGGGCACGTTGCCGGTGGCCGGCGTGGACGCGCCGCCCCTGCCGCCGGGCGCGCAACCTCAGTGTGTGGACAAACCGTAATCGCAGCAGGGCCGACTCAGACGGACAGGCGAAAGGACGAGGACGATGGCGAGTATCAAGCAGCACACCGTCGGGATTATCATGAACGGCGTGACGGGACGCATGGGCACCAATCAGCATCTCATGCGATCCATCAAGGCGATCATCGACCAGGGCGGGGTGAAGCTCGGCAGCGACGAAGCAATCATGCCCGACCCGGTGTTGGTCGGGCGCAACCCAGCGAAGCTCGAGGCCCTGTCGGCCCGGTCCGGGGTGACCAAGTGGACCACCGATCTCGACCAGGTGCTGTCCGACCGGCGCAACGTGATCTACTTCGACGCCCAGACCACCGACCGTCGGGCCGACGCCGTCAAGAAGGCCATCGCCGCCGGTAAGCACATCTACTGCGAAAAACCCACAGCCATGTCCACCGAACAGGCGCTGGAGCTGCACGTGTTGGCGGCCAAGGCGGGCGTCAAACACGGTGTGGTGCAGGACAAGCTGTGGCTGCCCGGCATGTTGAAACTGAAAATGCTGCGCGACACGGGCTTCTTCGGTGAGATCCTCTCTGTCCGCGGCGAGTTCGGCTACTGGGTCTTTGAGGGCGATACCGTACCCGCCCAGCGGCCGAGCTGGAACTACCGCAAGGAGGACGGCGGCGGCATCATCTTTGACCTGCTCTGCCACTGGCGATACGTGCTCGACAATCTCTTCGGACAGGTCAAAGCCGTTTCGTGCACGGCGGCCACCCACATCAAGAAACGATGGGACGAGAATGGCAAGCCCTACCCATGCACCGCCGAGGACGCAGCCTACACCACCTTTGAGCTGGATGGGTCGATCATGGCGCACTTCAACTCCTCCTGGGTCGTGCGCGTGCGGCGTGATGACCTGCTGACCATTCAGGTCGAAGGCACCAAGGGCAGTGCCGTGGCTGGCCTGCGCAAGTGTTTCATTCAGCCATACGGTGGGACGCCATGCCCGGTGTGGAACCCCGACGTCGACAGCCCACTGAACTACTTCGATCAGTGGATCCCCGTGCCCGACGCCCAGACGTATGACAACGCCTTCAAGGTGCAGTGGGAACTGTTCCTGCGCCACGTGGTCAAGGACGAGTCCTACACCTGGAACCTGCTGGAGGGGGCCAAAGGCGTGCAACTCGCCGAATGCGCCCACGAGTCTTGGGGCAAGCGGGCCTGGGTCGACGTGCCTTTGCTGAACGGCTGACGGATCCGACGACCCATCACAAGCTGATCCACAAAGGGCGAGGCGAAGGCGTATACAGGCCGGGTCGAGCCCACGTGGCGGGTGCCGCTCGGCGAGAGTCGGATCAAACCGCTGGCCGTCGAGGAAATTCCCGCCCGGTGTGTCTGAACGGTTTGATGGTAAGTAGCCCTAAATGGGAGCGGAATGCCACAGGGAGGCCAGGTCGCCCTTGACACTTCCTGCTGTTTGCCACATCATACTATTCATTCGGGCATAGGTTCTCTTAAAGCGCGGACGTACGGCGCACTTCAGGCGGGTTCGTAGCAAAAAAGGGCTGTCGCTAATCGTGCGACCAATGCGTCTGCGCTAAACGGCGGCGGGAAGGCGATTCGCCCCCGCAGGACGGCACAGAATCACCCAACTCGCCAGTCAGGGCGAGAAAACGTATGCGTTCCTCCAGTACAAGGAGAATATCATGAAGCCCAAACGGAAGCAGTTAGGACGGAAGTGTGCTGGGGTCGTCCTCGCGAGCGCCATAGTCGCGGTCATTGTGTTGCCTCTGGCCCGAGCGCTCGCGGGCAAACCATCCAGCTACGCCCCGGTCGTAATCGAAGAGGATTTCGACGCCATCATGGCGAGGATGAAGGCCGCCAAGCCCGAGGTGATGAAGCGGCAGATGGATCTTCTCGCCGACCGATATGACCTCGGCGATCAAGCGGCCGAAGGCGCGACCATGTCACGCGGCAAGCCCGTGCAGGCCGGCGTGCGCGTGAAACTGCCAGAGGGAGTAACCTGGGAGAAACTGGCTGCGATGTCGCCCGAGCAAATCCGTCAGGAAGGCGTGCTACCCAAAGGGTTCCTGCCGCTTCCCCACCCGAACCACAAGGAAGGCGGCATGGTCTTCCCACAGCACCACATTGACGAAATCAAGAGGCAGGAAGCGCGCGACCTGACGCGTTTTGACCTGGATTACGATCTGCCCGTGCATTTTCTGCCCGAGTATCCTCCGCCGATCTACCTGACCACCCGTCCGGACCTGGGCGACGTATCGCAGGGCAAGGTGGTGACCATCGACAATTACTACGAGTTGTTCAACGGGATTCTGAATCCGAAGCAGTTGGAGGGCCTGCGCCTTTTGGTGACGCCGTTTCCGCAGCAGCAGTTCAACCAGACGGAAGACCGGCGAAGCGTTCGACCGCACCGAGGGGTCACGTGCTTCGATTGCCATGTCAACGGGCACACCAACGCCGCGACCCATCTGGTGGGCGATATTCGCCCGCAGGAGTTTCGGCATGGACTGGACACACCGCCGCTGCGAGGGGTCAACGTCCAGCGCCTCTTCGGCTCGCAACGCGCATTGAAGAGTGTGGAGGACTTCACAGAATTCGAGCAGCGGGCGGCCTACTTTGACGGTGACCCGGTGATCGGCACCAAGAAGGGGGTCAACATCCTGGATCGCGGAAGCCAAGTGCATTTCATGGCGGAGGTGGAGGCGCTGTTCGACTTCCCGCCCGCGCCGAAGCTGGACGTCTTCGGCAGGCTGGATCCGAGCAAGGCGACCCAACCGGAACTTCGCGGCGAAGCAGTCTTCTTCGAAAAGGGACGGTGTGCCGAGTGTCATCCTGCTCCCTATTACACAGACAACCTGATGCATAATCTGCGGACCGAGCGATTCCTTCAGCCGCAAATGGTCAACGGTTGCATGGCCGCCGGAGATGGGCCGATCAAAACCTTTCCGCTTCGCGGCATCAAGGACTCGCCACCCTATCTGCATGATCGTCGGCTGCTGACCCTTGAGGACACTGTCGAGTTCTTCAATCTGGTTCTGGGTGTGAAGCTCTCGTCGCAGGAGAAGCAGGAGTTAGCCGCGTTCCTGCGGGCGCTGTAGGAATGGGACACCAAAGAGACCGAGGTGACCGTTCACGCGAGCGATGAGCTGGTCGGGGGTCTGCTTGAGTGGACGGCGAACGTTACATTGTACTCAGAGGACAAGGAGTCGAATGATGACCAGGCAAGCTCATGAGGGCGTACGCAGGCAGGTCCGTCCGGCGGCGATTTTCCTGGCCGCGGTGGTTGGCTGCATGCAGGCCGGCTGCATGTCGGCCGAGCGCGCCGCCGAGATCGAAACCGCTGCCGCCGAGCGGTCGCCGCTGACTCACAAGCCGGCACCCGATTTTGCCCTGCCCAACCAGGACGGCGAGACGGTTACCCTCCAGGC
>DATKUK010000097.1:0-16657 GCA_035530655.1 Phycisphaerae bacterium | reverse complement strand
AGCGACAACGGCCCGGAGTTCATCGCCCGGGCGCTTCGCCAATGGCTTCGGGACTCAGGGGTCGGGACGTTGTACATCGAACCTGGTGCCCCGTGGGAAAACGCTTACGGCGAATCGTTCAACAGCCGGTTTCGGGACGAGTTGCTGGACCGCGAGTTGTTTACGAGTCTGCGTGAAGCCAAGGTGCTGGTGGAGGACTACCGGCTGCAGTACAATCATCGTCGGCCGCACAGCTCGCTGGGCTATCAAACACCGGCGGCCTTCGCGGCCCGATGCACCAGGACAGATGAATCGTCGGGGGCTCTGCCCCCAAAACTCCCGGCTTCTTCCCCTCCGGAAAGCACCGGAGAAGAACAGCCGGGACGGTGTTTACACTGGCTCGACTCTCATAACAGGTGGTACATAAAACGGGGGCAGGTCACCGGCATAGGTGTCAGATGCTGCAACAGATCCCTGATGCAGGGCGCGCATCGATGGCGTCTCTTACGGGCAGGAAAACGGAACACCGCGTCTTGTGCGGATCAGTCTAATCATTGTTGGACATGGTGAAAGGAGACAGACATGGCAGATGTGAAGCAGTTCTGCATTGCCACTCCGATCGTATGGGCAGGGGCGGGGCCCGTGACCCAGTTTGCTGGCGACATGGATCGCCTCATCAGCTCTGTGAATGAAATCGCCCGGAACTGCGGTGAGGCATTCGAGCTGACCGGTGCCTTCCTGGATGTGCACAGCACAGAAAAGGACAAGCTCTGCTCCTTCCGGAACGTGATCTATCGTGCCTCCGTGCGAAAACCGTCGGAAAGAACAGGGAAAGGCATGGGACACTGGTGGTATACATGCGTGGACGAGGCGATCAATAGAGCTCCTTCTGTCAACGCAGTGCTGTACTACCCCGTGGACGTCTGTTGGGATGATTCTGCCGAGAACACCGTCGTGAACGCCTTCCGCCTGTGCGGAATGCTAAAGCACCTGTCGGCCACTTCGGAGGAAGTCCTGTTGCTCGGCAACTACGCAAGCACCAACGCGCGCAAAGAGCTTATCGAGGAGCACGTGTTGCACTTACTGCGCGAAGCCTACCCCATGCTGAAAGAGGCAGACATGGAAGAAGTGACGCGAGTCAGGACCGAGTTCTGGGCTATCACTCCTGGGCTGTTTCGAACCTTCAAGTCCGCCTGTTTGGAGAATGGTGATTTTCCCGTGGTCCCCGATCCTACGCTCCTGCTTCTCATCTACTGCCTGGAAGCAAAGGCGCGCGTTGACACGTATGACCTTGGTATGTACCGAGCGGAAGGCGATTACGACAACGAAAAGGTCAGAAAACAAATCGAGAGGGCCAAGAAGATTGTGAGTGACTTCAAGGGGCGCTTCTTGCAACGGACGTAAGCAGACAATGTCCAACATCGGGGTCAAGCCGACGCGGAAGACCGCGCGGCTTACCCCGGGCGTTCCTGATGGACCGTGTCTTGGAGTGATTCCCCAACAGAATCGGTGTGTACTTCCACATGCGTAACGAATTCAGCCGACCTTGCGGAAAGGATCTCAGTAACACAACTGCCCGCGTGAGAATGCGCGCAGACCGCCGAGCCGAGCGACGCACCGGCTGATCCTCGCCGCGATCCGCCTTCGCCCAGGCTTCGCCCGGGACACCGACCCACTCGGCAACACCACGCCTACGTTGCAGGCGAACGTGGCGAAGTCGCCGTCATGGGTAGAAACCTCACCCCGCCGGCACTTCCACCGGCCTCGGCTCGCCCTCGACCAGGTCGGCCTTGGCTAGGCCCAGCACGATCAGCGATTCGATCACCATCCACGCTTCCAGCGCCAGAATCGCCACGCCGATCACGATCAGATGCCAGTTGGCCTGCGGGTCCTGCGCGAACGTGCGGACGTTGTACACCATCGCCCACGAGGTCATCACCAGCATCAGCACCATGGGAATGGCCGTGTAGCCCAGCGGCCGCCCGCGGCGCTTCAAATACACCGTCGCCACCAGCAGCGCCAGGCAGGCCAGCAACTGATTCGTCCCGCCGAACAGCGGCCAGAGAATCAGCCCGCCCTTGCCGCCCTTGGGAAACGCCAGCAGCCCCGCCGTCACCACCGCGATCAACGTCGCGGCGTGCCGCCCGGCCAGCGGCTTGAGCTTCAGGCCCGTCGCCAGCTCCGAAACCACATATCGCTGCAAACGTGTGGCCGTGTCGAGCGTGGTCGCGGCGAACGACGCCACGAACACACCCATCAGCGCCAACGCAATGTCTCGCGGAATGCGCAGCGCCGTCAGCATGTTGGCCGAGCCGTCCACGAACGCGCCCACCGTCTTGTCCAACCCGCTCGCGCCCGCCCACGAGGCGTAACGTGCTTGCCAGGCGGCCACACCGCCCGGCTCGCCGCCCACGGCCATGCCGATCCCCGCCGCTACCGCGATGATCACAAACACCGCCAGCATGCCCTCGGTGAGCATGCCCCCATAGCCGATCGCCAGTGCGTGCCGCTCCTGACTGAGCTGCTTCGACGTGGTGCCCGAGCCGACCAGGCAATGAAACCCGGAGATCGCGCCGCACGCCACCGTCACAAACAACATGGGCCACATGGGCGGCGCGCCGTTCGGCTTGAAGTCGACCGCCGGTGCGACGATGTCGGGACGGGCGAACAGCACGCCCAACCCCAGCAGTCCCAGCGCGATGAACAGCTCGTGACCGTTGATGTAGTCGCGCGGCTGAAGCAGCCGCCACACCGGCAGCACCGACGCGGCGTACGCATAGATCAATAGCAGCACCGTCCAGACGATCACCGGCGGCTGGCCGAAAAGCGACGGCATCTTCAGCGGCATGTACGCCCCGATCACGATCGCCACGTATAGAGCCGTCACCGCCACCAGCGACGCCGCCAGAGGATGCACGCCGCGGCGATACATGGCATGGCCCAGCACCAGCGCGATGGGGATCTCGACCCAGACCGGAAACACCGCCTGCGGGTACAGGCCAAACAGCACCGCGATCACCAGGCAGAAGATCGCGATGACAATCAGCAGCACCAAAAAGATGATCAGCAGAAACAGCGTTCGAACCCGACCGTTGACGATGTCTCGGGCCACATCGCCGATACTCCGCCCGTCGTGACGCGTCGAGATGACAATCGCCGAGAAATCGTGCACGGCTCCCATGAAGATCGAGCCGAGCAACACCCACACCAGCGCCGGCACCCATCCCCAGATGATGGCAATCGCGGGCCCTACGATGGGCCCCGTGCCCGCGATCGACGTGAAATGATGCCCGAACAGCACCTCCGCCTTGGTCGGCACGTAGTCGACCCCGTCGCTGAGGGTCCGCGCGGGCGTGGGTCGGCTGTCGTCGATTTGAAAGATCCGGCGCGCCAGAAACTTGCCGTACGTGTGATAGGCCAGCACATAGCCGACGAAAGCACCGACGGCAATCAATACGGTACTCACTGCAAACTCCCTGTCTTTTGCATGTTGGCTGCTCGGCCCGGGACGGGCGAAGGGGGCAAAGACCAAACGAAGATCACCCGGCCGAGTAATTGGAAAACACGGAGCGGCGAAGCATGCGTGACAGCCGCCCCTCACGCCGCGACCGACGGATCATCACGCCGCCAGCATAGTCAGCACGGAAGCTTACGGCCAGGGATCGCCGAACTCTTGCACCCAGTAGATCTGCCCGTCGAGCGCGACTCTCACACCCACCCCCAGCTCCGTGTAGCTGTCGTGCAGGATGTTCGCGCGGTGGCCCGGCGAGTCCATCCACGCGACCATCACGTCCTCGGGGCTGTCGTAACCGACCGCCAGATTCTCGCCGACCTCGTAGTAGACATAGCCGTGGTCGTCGGCCCGTGTTCCCGGAGTCGACCCGGTGTCGGGGTTCTCGTGCGCGAAGAATTCGCCCTCGACCATCTCGCAGGCGTAGTCCTCAGCCATCTCGGCCAGCGTGCCATCGGCGCGCAGCGGCGCCATCCCCTCGGCGACCCGCTCTGCGTTGACCAGGTCGATGACTTCCCGGGCCCACTCGTCCGCCTGCCACGGCACGCGGCACGCGCCCCCGGACGACAGCACGCCCTGCCCGCAACCGACGGTAAAGGCCGTCGCCAACAGTACAAGCATCCACGATGCGCGGGCTCTACCCATAGCCAATCCACTCCGCAACCGGGCAACTCCAGGAATCGGACAACGGCTTTAGTCTAACGCGACGTGAATTTCGACTCAAGATAGCCCACCGTCAGGTGAGCGAGAAACGACGGTGGAGGCGAGCACTACACCGAGAACGTCTGACCTTCCAGACCGTAATGCAACGGCTTGGCCAGACGCACCGCCACCTCCGTCTTGTTCTGGTCGGTCCGTCTGACCCGCAGGACCTCTGCGTCTTGCATGACCGTCCGAACCTCGTACCCATAGTCATCTCGGACGTACGGATGCGAAAAGCGAACGCCCACGCGCATGCCCGGCTCGATAGGGGCCTCTGTCGAGATGGCAAAGCGAGCCGCAACCGCCGACAGATCGACCATCCGCCCCATGTCGCAGAGGTTCTCCCCCGGACGATCGAGGAACATCTGCCAGTCGTAGTGCATTCGCGGGTACGTACGCCGTTCAGGACGGTTCATGGACGATGACTTCCCTTCTCGGCCGGCCAGGCATATGGTCGGCACGGCCCTTTCCCCATTTGTCGTCCTGTTTGGCCCGCAACTTGTGCTGCAAAGCCACGATCCCCCCCTGTCATCGCATGCCGACCCCCGCTCAACGCACAAGGCCGGCCATCAACGAATCGGAACCGATGGAAACCCAACGAGCCCCGTTATCAGACGTTGGCAAGGTCGGCGCCGGCCCACGAAGCGACGCGCCATCCGCCGAACCACGCCCGATTGACCGTCCGACGGCCAGGCGGTATCGTTCGGCGGCTCTAACGTTGGTATGGTCCGATAGACTTACGAGAGATCAAGCTCACCGGGACGCACGCTTTGTCCGACCGCTCCGACACATCATCTCCCTCTGAGGCGGCACGCATTCGCCAGACTCTCGAATCCATCGTGGTCGCATTCATCCTGGCGTTCGTCTTCCGCGCATTCGTGATCGAGGCCTTTGTCATCCCCACCGGATCGATGGCCGCCACCCTCTACGGCGAGCACATGACCTTCGTCTGTCCCGACTGCGGGTATGAGTACGCGTACGGCTGGTCGGGTCAGCAGCGACAGCACCGCCGCATCGTGTGCCCCAACTGTGAGTACGAGTTCATCGGGCGCGGACGGGTCGAGGGCGGCGACCGCATCCTGGTATTCAAATTCCCCTATGACCTTGGAGGCAAGTGGCTGGGGCCCAAGCGATGGGACGTCTGCGTATTCAAGAACCCCGGCGACGGTCAGACCAACTTCATCAAGCGACTGATCGGCCTGCCCGAGGAGGTCATCGAGATCATCGATGGCGACATCTACGCCGCTCCGGCTGCCGAAATCGACCCGGCCATCCTGGACATCCTGGCCCATCCGCCATGGGACCGACCACCTCTCACCGCCGAGCAACGCGCCGAACTCGACGAAGCGATGAAGATACGCACCAAGCCCGACTCGGCTCAGGGCTCGCTCTGGTTCACCCTCTACGACCAGGACTACCCCACGACCCGACCGCGCAACGACGACCGACCTGCCGACTGGACCGCGCCGGGCGACGAATCAGCATGGCAGGCGTACACTCGCGAACTCTCGTTCGACGGTGTGGGACGCCCGCTCGATCACATTCAGTTCACCGGCAAGAATGTGACCGATTTCTATGCCTACAACGGCGAGCAGTTCGAAAGGCGGCAGATCGTCAGCGACTTGCGCGCGTCGGCGGTCCTGATTCCCCATGCATCCCAGGGGCAGTTCGAAATCCTGCTTGGCAAGCGGGATGAGTTGTTCCGCCTTCTGCTGCACCTGGACGGTTCGATCGAATTGAGTCGCCTGCGCGTCGGCAAGACCGAGCCACCCGACGAGATGGAGGCGAAGCACGCCCAGATCGAGCCGTTCGAACCCGGACTGGCCTATCAGGTGACCCTGAGCAACGTCGACCATGTTACCCGCGTTGAACTTGACGGCCGGATCCTGCTATCGATGCCGCGACCAACCGACCCGGCAGTCGGCCGCGAGGCCGCCAAGAACCGCGTCGAACCTCGAATCCTGCTCGGCGCTGCCGACACCCGGCTGACGCTGCGCCACGTGCGCCTCCAGCGCGACGTGTTCTACCGCAGCCCGTTGATCGAGGAAGAGTACGACGACGAGGTAAGAGACCGCCGCAATCCCCACATCCGGCGGCCCGGTTGGGCCACCAGCAACCACCCGCTGTACCTCCGCCGCGGGGAGTATTTCGTCCTGGGCGACAACAGCCCCGAAAGCAAGGACTCGCGACTCTGGTGGCACGCCTGCGAGCTGCTCGAACCAGCCGGCCCACTGCGGGATCTGCTCGGCCGGCAAATGTCGGCCCTGACCCAGGGCACCGTCCTTGACGATGCGCAGGCGCAGCAGTTACGGCACCGGGTGGCCGGCATGCGCCGCACCCTCGGGCGGGCGCCCCGTTACCGCCAAGAGGAACTGAGCCAAGCCGCCGACCGGATTGAACGCAGCCTCGTCGAGGACTACATCCCCGCTGCACAGAACGACCCGCGACGGGCTCTAGCCCTCGGCGGAGAACTAGCCCGGCTTCTCGCTGACGTCGACTGGCGCTACTACCACCTGGGGACCGTCCCGGCCGACCAGATGATCGGGCGAGCGTTCTTCGTCTATTGGCCAGCCGGCGTGGCTCCGTTGAAGGACACGGGTGACGACCTTGCCAGCTCGCTTCGACGCGGCGGGCTGCTTGGGCGTCTGGCGTACAGGCTCCTGTATGGGGGCATCATCCCGAATGTCGGCCGCATGCGTTTCGTTCGGTAAAGCCGGCGCCGATTGACGTCGGCCGGCCGACCGACTATAGACGGCGCTTGGGGCGAGCGCTCGTAGGGTTCGAACCAGGAGAAACTTACCGCGCTTTGCGCTTGCCGCAAAGGCAGTTATCCACAACTGACGTGGCCAAAAGACGGCAGCCCGTCTTCGGTCAGAGCCAGTGGCCGGCCACCATATGACCAGCCCAGCCAACAACGACGAATACTTTCATAAGAAGCTATGCGAAAAAGACTTATAACATACCTGCACTCATGTAAGCCCTGTGCGAACGGTTTACGCCTGCCCACCCGACGCTCGGTTGTGCCGAGTGCATTCCTCCGGGGTGACGGGATTTCAACAGTTTATCCACAGGGCGATAGGGGCAGCTCATGAGCGCGAACCAGCCGTTGCTGGAAGTACGCGACTTGGTCAAGTCCTACGGCGGCCGAACCGTCGTAAATCGCGTGAGTTACGCCGTCTATCCGGGCGAAATCATTGGCCTGCTGGGCCGAAATGGGGCCGGCAAAACCACCAGCTTTCGCATCACCATCGGAATGATTCGCGCCGAGGGCGGCACGGTGCTGTTCAACGGTCAGGATGTCACCGACCTGCCCATGTACAAGCGGGCTCAGTTGGGGATGGGCTACCTGTCGCAGGAGCCCAGCATCTTCCAGCGCCTGACCGTGGAACAGAACCTGATGGCCATCTTCGAGACCATCAGGACGCTCTCGCGGGAACAGCGCCGCCGCCAAACACGAGAGCTGATGGACCAGTTCGGCCTGACCCAGCTTCGACACCAGCACGCCCGGACCCTCTCCGGCGGCGAGCGCCGCAAGCTGGAGATCGCCCGGGCGCTGATCACCGACCCTCGGCTGATTTTGCTGGACGAGCCGTTCAGTGGGGTCGACCCGATCGCAGTCGAGGACCTCCAGCGTGAAATTCACCACCTTCAGCACGAGCGGGGGATTTCGATCCTGCTAACCGACCATAACGTCCGCGAGACGCTCTCGGTGACCAATCGCAGCTACATCATCGACGAGGGCCGCGTCCTGCGGCAGGGACCACCCAGACAGCTGATCAACGACGAACTGGTCCGCAAGACCTACCTGGGCAGTACATTCCGAGGCGACGAGTTCGACGAGAAGCCCGCCGTGCGGGCATCGTCAACGGTCCAGAACCAAACAGATTGGTCAGACCCGCCCGAACCCCCGCAGCCTTAACGAAGAAGCTCGTAACCGACCATCAGCACGACGCCCACCGCCATCATGCCGACCACCAGCGTCGCCCACAGGGCTAGCGATCCGATCGGTAACGACCGTAAGTCGTCCAACTTCAACGCCTTGTACACCACGGCGATGCCCAGACACAGCGGCAACATCATCACCAGACGCCACCAACCGGTCAGTTGGATCGGCTCGACAAACAGCGCTAAGAGGATGTCCATGGTCCAACCCAACCTATGAGGCCGTGCCTTGGGGCGCTCGGCGCGATCGGCGCTCGGAGCCGCCCAAGAGATCAAGGATGGCCAGCACGTTCAGCAGGCCCGCAACAGCCGTATAGACGATGCCCAGATCGACCGGCGGCGCGCCGGCCTTGTAGGGCAGCCTGTCGGGCACCGCCTGATGCAGAGCCCAGGCGCCCAACGTGTGGCCACCGCAGCAGATCTGCGCCGCGAACCACGCGCGGTTCGTCTGGGGATCGATGGTGGACCGCGCCCCGCCGATCGCCACACCCATCCAGAACGTCAGGCCGATGCCGACAAAGATGACGATCCCCCGGGCACGTTCGCCAGCCAGGTAGTGGCCCAGCCCCGGAACGGCCCAGCCGGTCACCACCGTAGCGGCATCCCGCAATGTTGATGGCCTGCCGGTGGGTCTCTTGCTCATATCAACCCGAAAAACGCCGCTGACGTGTGTCCTGAAGGCGCTGCACTCAACAAAGACACACCGCTTGATCGCTCGGGCCGTAAGTATAGTGCCCGCCGAAAGCCGATACAACGCGACCCGAGCCTAGTCCTCCAGCACGGGCTCGGGCAGCGGGCGGACGGCCACGTCGTGCGCCCGGGCATACTCGTTGATCACCTTCTCCAGGTTTTTGCACCAGGCGGGCAGATCGAGGCTCTGCTCGGGGGCGATCATAAAGCTCAGGTCGGCCCGGCGATCGGCGAAGTGGTCCTTCACATCGTCCATGATGTGGACGAACTCGCGCCCGTCGACCGAGCGGCCCTTGGGGTAGCGGCTCTTCTCGAAGACGCGTTTGAGGGCGCGATAGCGGCTGTCCAGATCTTCGACCAGCCGCACGACGATCTCGTGCGCTCGCACCAACTGGCCGACGGCCTCGCCCTGGCGCTCGGACGACGCAGCGGCCTGGGCCTGCAACAGATGACTCTCGGCCTGATCGAGCCCCATCAGCAGCTCGACGAAGTGCCGCTGGAAATACGCCAGCGACAGGAACACCTCGAGGCTGTAGCGATTGTGTTTGGCCCGGGCGAGGTTCTCCTGGAGCAGATAGATGAGCTGGTCGTTCTTGCGAAGCTGCTCGGGTGCTTCGGTGAGGGCGGCCTTGCATCGCGGCCGGAACGAACGGGTGACCTTCAGGTCGGGCAGCTTAGGCACTTCGGGTGTGGGCAGCGTCATGTCGTATCGCTGCGTGCCGATGCCCTTGCCCCGGCTGCTGCCGTAGCCCGGGCCACGGACGGTCGACCGGACGCGCCGCCACGAGTCTTCCCAGAACCGCGCGCCCTCCTGGAGCGCTCGGTAGACATCGACCATGCCGCGGGTCTCGGGCCCGTGATAGATGTACATGAACTTGGCGACGGCCTCCTCGATGTCGGGCGTGCCGGGCGTCCAGCCGTAGTCGCCCATGACGGCCCAGCCCAGCCAGAAAGTCTCGTTGTGCAGGCCGGCGTCATCCCATGCGGCTGAGAACGTGCCGATCGGGTTGCCCTTCGACGCCTTGCCGCGCGACGTCCCGTCGTAGGCCGACACCAGGCGGCCGGCGTCGAGTTGGTCGCGGTTCTGGTAGGCGAAGTAGTTGGGGAACAGCTTCTCGGCGCCCTGCATCGACACGTAGGCGAGCTGGCGGATGCCGCGCTTGTTCTCGGCCTCGATGAACGCGTCGTCGCCGCCCATGATGCCGTCGATGGTGTCGGCCGGCAGCATGTGCACGTGCTCGGTCAGCAGGGGGAACTCGGCCCACACGAGCGGCCGCCGGCCCTTGGTGCTGAGGAACTCGTGCGCCTTCTGCACGAACTCGACCCACGTGAGGCTGCGGTTGACCGGGTTGTAGGGGCGCGGGGCGTTGGGGTCGATGCCGGCGTAATACACCTCGTCGGTGCTGACGAAGAGGTAGTCGACGCCGGGTGTGGCTTCGATGACGTCGCTGTACATGTCGAAGATGAGCTTGAGCACCTCGGGATCCCACATGCGGCTTTGGTAGTTGCTGCCGTCGCTGCGGAGGTGGGCGAACTGCTCGTACTTGAGCACAAAGCCCATGTGGGCGGGGGCCTGCACGTTGGGGATGATCTGGGTGTAGCGGTCGAGGGCGTAGCGCGTGAGGTCCTGCATCTGCTCGGTGGTGAACGCGCCGGGGGCGCCGATGATGGGGTGCGAGGGGTACTCGAACTTGTCCTCCAGCTCGAAGGCGATGGCGTTGAGTTTGAAGCGAGCCGACTGGTCGAGATAGCGCTTGAGCACCTCGATGCGGTCCTGGTGGTGCTTGGTGTCCCAGTGCAGGATACGAAGCTGATAAGTCGGCCAATCGCGGATTTCGCAGACGGGCAGGTGATACTTGTTGCCGTCGCCGGCTGGACGGAGCAGTTGCAGCAGCGTCTGCACGCCGTAGAACAGGCCCGCCTCGGCGTTGCCGGTGATCTCGACCGTGCCGTCGGTAACGGCCAGCAGGTAGCCCTGCTTTTCGCGCTCGGCGTCGGTGTCGGTCGTCACGATGCCCGGCTTGACGGCCAAGACGATGGCGCGATCGCCGCCGGCGCCGACCTTCAGGTCGAGCCCGCACTCATCCTTCAGGCCCGTCATAAGCGAGCGGACGGCCGCCACGTTGGCGTCTACCCCGTCGAGGCGGACCTGCCAGGCTGCGTCGACGACGACGTTGCCCGCTTGCAGTTTGGTTTGCTGCGGCGTGGGCATGATGCAGTAGCCGCGGCTGAACAGGTCGGTCACCATGCCCGCGCTCTGGCTGGCGGCGGCCAGCACCAGCGTCAGGCAACACACTCCGGCAAGTCCCATCTCGCTCATCGCGTTTCTCCGCAACCGCCCAGCCCTTGCTGCTTACACCATCCCCCGCCTGCGCGACGAACATAGCCGGATCGGGGGTGGTGGGCAATACGATGTGGGATCGCCCGACGGGCCGCGTGTAGTGTAGGACGGTCTTGGGTGCCCCATGCTCTTCGAGCGTGGGGGACGGATTTGCGCGACCGGTGGCACGGTCAATCCCGGCGCGTTCGATCCCTGCGAGCCGAGGATCATGCTGAAGTCGCCGGGATTGGCCGTGCATCGTATGGGCATGCTTGGCTGCCCCGCCACGCGCCGAGGACGGATTTTTGGGTGACATGCCCACGCTTGCGCTGAGCGAGCAACGCGAGCCGAAGCGCCGCTGTCAACGGTGAGCCCTTCGACAAGCTCAGGACCGAAATGCTCAGTCGAACCGTTGTATGGGCATGGGATCACTGAGAGTCGTGATTGACTGCCTCACATGCCCTTGTTGCGTCCGCGTTCGAACTGTGCGCCCGAACGCCAGACAACCACAGAATCCGCAGTGTCAGCTATCCCCTTCCACGACTTCGACCGGGACGCCCTGCTTCTTAAGCAGAGCACCGACGAGACAATTCGTGAGTTCCACCAAGTCAGTAACCACCTCGCGAATCTCTTTCACCTCGGCACTCAACTCTGCATCCTCTCTGCAACGCAATATATAGCGGACCAGAGCTTCGTCCGCCCATCTAAACCGAGAGTCCCGATACGAGCCCGACTGATCGTCACACTCCCAAAGGGGTGGCAAGTTCGGCATCTGGCGCAGTTGCTCAATCACCCCTTCGGCCACCACCGCATCCCAGTGAGCAAAGCACTGGTCACGCACGTCGACACAGCGTTGGAGCCTGGGGTGGAAGACAGGGTTTTTTCGGCAAGCGCAACGAATCTTCGTGGCGCACTCCTTCCATATGTTACGCAACTTCGGATCATCAGCAACCATCTGGTCTGTAAGCCCTTTATTTCGCTTCCCTTCGTGAATAAGCTTGACGGTCTCGCCAGCCCAGCCCATCGTGACAGTGAGCGATATGAACAGGTCACTCTGCGCAGAGACCGACTTGGGCTGACCTTCCTTGTCGCCAAGCGAGTCGCTCCAGCGTATTGCACCAAGCATCATATTGGCGCTCATCATGAGTTGGATGAGATACGGATCGACCTTGCCAGGATCGGTGCCTGGCTTGAGTCGAAGCGCGAGCTTGGCAGGCATGACTTGTCCTTTCTTTAGCCACGAAGGACATCTCGGGCAAAGACGCAAACGCATGTCGTCATGATACAGAATCGACTCCCCCGGGTCCAGAGCAGTTCGACTCGGCTCACTGGAAGCAGTTCGACCTCGTTTACTGTGTGAACCCGGGCCACCTGCCGTTCACGTGAGAGAAGACACTGTTCAAGAACCCGCCGCGGCGGGGCACACGACGCGCCCTACGCGCTAAGCCGAGTTGGTGGGTCACGACCCACCCTACGGCTCACGGCCCGGCCGCGCCGGACCGTGCCACCCGACCTACGCAATCACTCAATGGAACGGGCCGGGATGCCGGGCATCGGCCCGCGCCGTGGTCACGCCGCCGGTCGCAGTGATGGCCGCTCGTCGAGATCGCCCGGCGGAAAGTCGAGCACGACGGGCGTGGCCGGCGCCGAACCGTACATGGCAAGCCAGACGCGCCGCCACCAGCCTAACGACCGCCGCCAGCGGGCAACCGCGTCGCGGACCCTCACGACGGCCGGATGGCGACTGTCGGCCATCTCATCGAGCACCGACAAACAGCCTGCGGCGTTCCTTGCCAACAGCAGCGCTGTGGCAAAGTTGGTCTTGAAAATCGTCGGCACGTCGCGCTTCAGGTTTATGCCCTTTTCATCCATTACGAGTTTGCGGTAAAGCTCGACAGCTTTGCCGGTTTGCCCGGTCCGCATCAGACAGACACCGTACGCGTTACGCAGCTCCGCAGACGCGGCGCCGAACTGGCGGATCACCTCCGCCGCTTCCTGAGGCCTGCCAAGCTCCAGCAGTTTTCGCACGAGGGCCACTGTCTCGCTGGTCTTCTCGGAATTGTGATACATTGGTCGTCGTCCTTGGGTAACGGTCGGCGGAAATCGGCCAAGCCGAACGCGCCGACAGGATGCAGTCGAAACCGACCTCATGGCGCAAAGCACCTTGAGGAATCACGCGGCCAAACAAGGCCGCAAAGAGTACGCGGTCAGGTTGTGGATACTTGGTTAAACCAGGAGTCTACAGAGGTGTGCGTAACGCGGATTGCTACCGCGCAGAGGCTGCGATGTGTTCTCATTGGGTAATGGCAAGCGCGGACGGGGCGACGCCCCGGCCGGCGCAGCAATCGACGAGATGGGCCGATCGAAGCCCGCAGGTTCACCCTTTGGCGCCGGTCGCCTGTCGGTTGGCAAGGCGGCAGCCAGCCAGCCCGAACCTGGCAAGACGATCTGACCGTTCCCTGCCCCGCCCTGATGCTCGAGAGCGTCGTGTACAAAGGCTACAGGAGCGGACCAAGACAGCACGGCAAGCGCTGCCAGACAACATATGGACGCGTGTCCAGCGGTACGAGGCATGTTCATACACCTACCCCACATTATAGGCTAAGCGCCCTCGGTCGTCGTGGCCAGGGGGTGCGGTTCGGTTGTGTGCGCCCGGGCTCTTGGGGGGAGCAGGGGCAGCCACCGGGTTGGACGGGGGGTCCGGGGCGCTTCGACCTGGGGGCGCGACGCGGTTCTGCCCGTCCGGCCGAGCCACGAACACACCGGCGACCTGACGCCGGCTGCGCTGGACCATGTTACCCGTGACGAGGGAATGCCATGCGTCCAATTACGAACCAGACGTGTCGGCGGTTGGGTCGGTGCTTGCGTCGACGGTCGAGTCAGTAGGCGTCAGGCAATCGAGCGCAGCGGTAAGTGACGCGTCGACGATTTGCTGAATCGAGGTGGCGGCCAGGTCGGCGAAGTAGTTCTCCGGCAGGCAGCCCTGTGTTTCAAAGGCCATCGCCATCAGGCCGATTGCGATTGAGGTTTTCAGTCTTCGCGTCGCCGACAAATCACACCTCCTGTTGTCATACGGGCCGGCAGTATTGGACGAGCGCGCCGTGCCGACGTTGCGGTGCCTGCCGAATCGTCCACGCCGCGCAAACCTCCCGACATGGCGGCTGATATGATACGCCAGGGCGGGTTCCTCGTCCAGGCCGTCGTACGATGACCTTACAGCCGGCGACGATGGACCCGACGTTGGAGGTCAAGCCCCTCGATACCATGCGTTTGCCACTCGACGCGGGTCGTAGGCTCCGCGACCCACCTGGGGAACTTGAATGCCGGTCTGCTCGCCGCTAAATTGCCCACGTTTTCAGGGCCGGGCATGTCAGGGAGTGGGTTGAGCGGTGCGGGCCGCTTGGGGCACGCGACAGTGCAAGGGGATCACAGGTGAGTTCCTTCTACGAGTGGAACCCGGTGCTCCAGGCCTTTGTGGCGACGTTGGGCACCTGGCTGGTGACCGCCTGCGGGGCGGGGCTGGTCATTTTCACCAGGAAGTTCTCGCAGAAATACCTCGACGCATCGTTGGGCGTGGCCGCAGGCGTGATGATGGCCGCAAGCTGCTGGAGCCTGCTCATCCCCGCGATCGAGATGAGCGAGCATCTCGGCTACGGGCGGCTGGCGTTCGTGCCGGCGCTTGCGGGGTTCGTTCTGGGCGCCGCGTTTTTGCGCGTAACTGACCGAATTCTGCCGCACTTTCACGCCGAGCCGCAGCAGCGCGAGGGCGTCAAGACCTCCTGGCAGCGAAGCACCCTGCTGATCCTGGCGATCACGCTGCACAACATTCCGGAAGGCATGGCGGTGGGGGTGGCCTTCGGGGCAGCCGCCCACCTGGCCGGTGCCGAGAAGCTGGCGCAGATCGGTGCCGCCATCGCCTTGGCTGTGGGGATCGGCTTGCAGAATTTCCCCGAGGGCACAGCCGTGTCGCTGCCGCTGCGGCGCGAGGGTATGAGTCGTCTGAAGGCTTTCTGGTACGGGCAGCTCTCAGCCACCGTCGAACCCATCGCCGGGGTAATCGGGGCCGGCCTGGTCCTGGTGGCCGCGCCCATCCTGCCGTATGCGTTGGCCTTTGCGGCCGGGGCCATGATCTTCGTCGTCGCCGAGGAATTGATCCCCGAGGCTCAGAACAAGGGCAACGTGGACCTCGCCACAATGGGCGTGGTGGCTGGCTTTGCCATCATGATGACGCTGGACGTAGCCCTGGGCTGAGTTGCAGACAACTCACTCGGCGCGCGTGCTCTCGCCCGCCCCAACGCGGTATGACCCAATCCGTCTATTCTGTTGTCCGGGCGGTGGCGGTCGTTATAATCCTGGAGCAGTTGGCGCGGTTTTCTCACGTCTTGTCCACAACAGACGGGCCTGGTCGTATCACAAAAGGAGATCGGGGCATGGCAGAGAAGGGCTTTCTCAGCAGTCTGTTCGACCTTTCGTTCACCGAGTTCATTACCACTCGCGTGATCAAGGTGCTGTTCATCCTGGGGATCATTTTCTCGGCCATTGCGGCCATCGTCATGATCGTCAGCGGGTTTGCCGGCGGGGCGCTGAGCGGGATCGTGTTGCTGGTGATCTCGCCGATTGTCTTTCTGGTCTTTGTGATCCTCGCTCGCGTGTGGCTGGAACTGGTCATCGTGATCTTCCGCATCGCCGAGAACACTGGCCGACTCGCCGAGCAGGGCCCGGGCGCAGCGGCGCCGCCGACCAGTGAGCCGCCTCCGGCGCAGCCGAGCTAGCGTGCGCTGCCGCACATTCGCCGTGCGCACGCGGCAAGCGCGTGGTGAAGGCAGGGCGGGTTCTGCCCGTCTCCATTTGTCTGCTGTCGCCTGCTCGGGCGGCATGCCCACGCCGAGGTCGGCGCGACACGCCCTACAGTCTACTACGATCTGAATGGCAGCGGGAAAATCTCCACGGGCGCCTATATCACGATCCGGGATAGAGCAAACCACCCCGTACCAACGAAGCCGTAAGGGTGCTTCGGCCGCACGACCTGGCGGCGCCAGGGGGGGGGCAATTTTGCCCTTGCACTTGCCAGGCCGACGTAGTAGTATTTCCCTGCTGGCCGAGCACAGCGGTGCTTGGCTGGAGGCAACATACCCCGCGCGAACGAGATAGGGCCGGGCGCGCGAGTAACGAGTTTTGTATTCGGTAAGGAAGGCGAATCGGGCCAAGCGTCCATAGCGGCTTCTGCGCGTGGTCGTTGCGCTACTTCGCTGACGGGCAACCTGGCGGGCCGAATCGTCTCCTGGGCCTGTAGCCCACTCATATCAAGGCGCACTCCGGAATGTGTATTCCGGATGAACGTTACGACTCATTTCACAAAAACGGAGGACTGGTTATGTGGACTTTAGCCATTTTCGACCGGGTAATGCCGTTGAGGACCCCCGCTGGAGCCCGCCAGCCAATTCCGAGCAACTCGGGCCTTGCATAGGAACTTGCCATTAATTCGTAACTCATTGTAGTAGAAGAGGTTAACA
>DATKUK010000096.1:0-33234 GCA_035530655.1 Phycisphaerae bacterium | reverse complement strand
CCACGTCCCAGCCGGGCATTTTGCTGACGCTGGTGGCCACGCAAAGCGGCCCGAGGGCCGTGGTCTTCTTGGCAATGTGGCTGTAGACGTTGAAGGCAGGGTATTTGGGGATGACCATCCGGAACATGCGTCGCTTGGCGGTCTGCCTCATCCAACGTTCCTCATACTGCCCATGATTCGCCCACGGCCACCGTGGGCCATCGGCAACCATTATCGGGTGAGCGAGCGCCCACCTCAACGGGCAAGACTCTGCCCGTGTGGCCTCCGTCAAGGTTCTCACACTGGAGCGGGCGTCTCCTGTCTCGTACCGAAACAGCACGCCATCAAGCCACGGAAGCCATGACCGAAATGGTTTGCCGCGAGGCGAAGGCGACAGACCAACACGTGCGGGATGCATCACGCTGTTATGAAACGGCCAGGGCGCTCCGGACCGCGCGCGACGCAGAAGCCGCGGGGCTCGGAATTCCAGCCAGAATGGCTTCAGCCCTCGACGTCGAAAACGCCTAGCCGTGGGATGTCGGCTCAACCATCGCAGAGCAAACTCAGGCGCAAGCGCACCTCAATGACAGTGGGCGCACCACAGCGCCTGATCTTGCGCCAGATCTTGCCCAGACATACCTGCACCGGTGCATCAACGGCAAATCCACACGAACAGCAGCAGCCAGCCTCGAAAAACTGGGCGCTACAGGACTCGAACAACCCGCGAAAACACGGCAGAATCCGGGATTTCTCGGGAGGGCGGCGCAGAATGCGGCGCACCGCGCGCCGCGGCGACGGTCAGCGACCCCCAGCTACGCCAACTGATCGAAGCATGGCCGGCCCTGCCGCCCGAAGTCCAACGCGACATCCTGGCGATGGTGGAAGCGGCCAAGCGATAAGCACCGTAGGAATTTGTAGGCCCTGCGGCGCTCAGACCGTGGCGACCAGTTCGGGGACATCCTCACGGCCCTTCGGCTGGGGTCAGCGGGCCGCGATGTCCGGCTGACCGACTCTGACAAACCGGGCACACCCCGCGCTCGGCCTGGAAGCATGTAAAAGGGTCCACTGGCGACCCCCTTCCGGCCCACACGGCCACGCACACCCAGGAAACGGCCCCCTGTTAGGCATCCGGCGCCAGACCCGCAGGAAGCCGTTGACTCGTGCCGCCCTGTCCGATTATCCTGCCCGGCCACAAGAGCGCATTGCTGCCGTGCGGCACTTAAAGAAGGGGGCGTGCCATGTCGATTGAGGTCGTCTGCAAATGCGGTGGAAGGTTCCGGGCACCCGACGATGCCGCGGGCAAGAGCGCGAAGTGTCCGAAATGCGGTGCTCAACTCGTAATTCCGCATTCAACGGCAGGCACCGCGACATCCGTTAAGCCCGTGCTACCGCCATACCCTAAACCGGGTTTCGTCCGAAAGAATTGGAGCTGGGCGCTTGTGGGTTGTGGTTCGTTGGTGCTCGGCCTTGTTATCGGCTATTTCGCCGGACGCGAACATCTGAAATACGAGATACGTCGAGGAATCGAGTCTGCTTTCGAAGGCCTCGCGGACTCACTCGGGCTTCCCGGGGACGATGATCCAGGGAATCTAGCTGCCAGACACGAAGGACAAGAACCCGACACAGCAGACGCGCGTGGCACGGGGTTGAGCGTCTTGCCGGATACCCGGCTGGCCGTTCAGTATGCCAAGGTCTACTTCAGTGGGTCCGACTTCATGTCCAGACCTGCAATCGAACTAAACGTTCGGAACGAGAGCCCTTCCCCCATTTCCCGAGCGCATTTTCACGCCGTAGTCAGGTCGCCCGGACGCACGATTCCCTGGCTCGAAGATGACTTCAGCTATGAGATACCGGGGGGCCTTGAGCCGGGCGAAGCCGCGCAGTGGCGGCTATCACCAAACATGTTCAGTGCGTGGGGCAAACTACCGGCAGAACGGACTGACCTGCAATTGGACGTTACGGTAGTGCGGATAGACGGTCCCACTGGGCAGCAGTTGTTCACCTGGCAAGCGGCCGAGCAGCAGGCGCCGTAGGACCTGTGGGGCCTAGCGGGCGTCAGACCGTGGCGACCAGCTCGGGGACATCCTCACGGCCCTTCGGCTGGGGTCAGCGGGCCGCGATGTCCGGCTGACCGACTCTGACAAACCGGGCACACCCCGCGCTCGCCCCGGAGATGTGTAAAAGGGTCCACTGGCGACCCCTTTTCGGTCCACACAGCGACGCTCGGCCCGGAAAGACTCGGCTTGGTTGCTGAATCTACCCCCCCTTCCGAATTTCGCGGAAAAGAGCGCGCGCCTGGCCGCCCGGTGGGCGCCAGAGTTTCCCGGAAGATTCTCCCCCCCACCCCCGCGCGCCGGAAAGACCGTCGCGCCCTGTCAGCCGGCTATTGCCGTCAGACCCGGCGAGCTGCCGTCCCCCGACCCCGGGCCGCTGGCCTGAGCTGTGCGTGCGTCCCTCACTGCGACACGGGGGCCTGTGGCCCCGCTGGCGCCGGGGGACCGAGCTGTCCCCTGGAAACCGACGACTCTCACAAACGCACAGGTCGCGGAGCGCGGCAGCCGAGACTGCGACGGAGCAGCCGGCCGGTCCCCTCGGCGGTGTCGGCAGCCCTTGCGGGGGGGGGAAGGGGGGCTGAATCCCTGGGGCTGCCCGAACGTAGACCGTGCCACCAACGGCGCGCGTGTGCCCGCGAAATTCAGGTTTTTTTTGGGGGGGGGAGTGTCGCGCGCCCGGCACGGCCCGCGGGGGGTGACAACTGCCTGTCACCAGTCTGCGCGACCGTCGAGCCCCGAGAACCTTCCTGAGACGCCTGCGGTTTACGCTGTGGAGTTCTCCCGCTATCCTGCTACTTCACTTGAGGCAAACCCAGGACAGAGGACACTATGCAGCAAACAGCTTCGATGGGAACGCTGGCGGCCGAATTCAGGGGATACCAGCGGGGCAAGTCCCGCCAACCACTGTTCCTCTGTGGCGATGCTCAGAAGGTCTTGCAGCAACTTCCTGACGAGTCCGTGGATTGCTGCATGACCAGTCCGCCTTACTGGGGCCATCGTCAATACACGTCAAAAGGTATCGGCCTGGAGCAGGACTTCCGACAGTATATCCGGGACCTAGCGGCAGTCTGCGCTGAGGTCAAACGTGTGCTCACCGCTTCCGGCTCCCTGTGGCTGAACATCGGAGACACCTACGCCGCCAAGAGACTGCTGGGCATTCCGTGGCGGGTTGCCATCGAGCTTACCGACAACCAAGGATGGATACTCCGAAATGACATCATCTGGAACAAAGTGAAAGGCGGCCCGGACAACACTACGGACAAGTTGCGAAACGTTCACGAGCATGTGTTTCACTTCGTCACGCAGAAGTCTTACTTTTATGACGTGGACTCCATCCGTTCGAACCCTAAGAAAAGCAAAGTGCTCAACGGTGCTGTGGTATCGGCTACTGGTGTCAGTGGCGTGCGTTACAAGCGGCAGATCCAGTTGTCAACAGCGTTATCCGACGAAGAAAAGAGCAATGCGTTCGCCGCGCTCAATGCGATTCTTGAGGACATTATCGAAAGTAAGCTGGCTGATTTCAGGATGATTATTCGAGGCCAGCAACGCACCACGCACTCAGACTCGGAGCGCGTTTCCGGACGAGCAAGGGAGCTGCGAGAGAAAGGCTTCTACTTCCTGAGGTATCACCCAAAGGGCAGCAAACCAAGCGATGTGTGGGACATTCTGCCTGAGGATACCCAGAAACGAAAGGCGCATTTCGCTCCGTATCCAGAAGACCTATGCAGAATCCCGATTCTCGCTACTTGCCCGGAGAACGGAATCGTTGTTGATCCGTTCTGCGGAACGGGAACGACTAACCTGGTGGCTTTACAGCTTGGGCGGAAGTCCATTGGGATTGACCTAGCCGAAGACTATATCTCAATTGCCCAAGAACGGTGCCATTTGCTCGTGTAGTTCAGAGAACGCAGAATCACTATGCCGCATACAACGACAAACAAGGTGCTGGAACTGTTCGGACACTCCACCCGTAAAGACCACGACTGGGCGCGTATCGTGGCGGACCAATCGTGCCCCTTCACGAACACAAGATGCTTCAAGGTGCGCAAGAGTGACCCGGACGTATCGATCGGAACATGCACCGTTCGCTACGGAAAGGAAAGACGGGACATCATCATTTGCCCCAACAGGCTATTGGAGCGGCGTCAGGTTTTCACCGACTGCCTACACCTTCTGACGCAACACGACCCTGGGAACGAGCTTCACGTTATTCCGGAAGTCTCAATTCCTGGAGGCAGTGTTGATTACGTTCTAGCATCGGCGAGAAGAGGAAGGGTGATGGACTTTGTGGCGATCGAGTTCCAAACGATAGATACAACCGGAACTGTTTGGCCAGAACGTCAGCGTTTGCTGAGGTCGTTCGAAGTGGAGGTAGCCGATAGGAATGCCGAATCGAAGAAACCATTTGGAATGAATTGGAAGATGACGGCCAAGACTATCCTTGTCCAACTTCACCACAAGGTTGACACGTTGGAGCATGTTGGCAAGCGGTTTGTTCTGGTGATTCAGGATTGCCTTCTCGAATACCTGCGAGACCAGTTCCAGTTTGGGCACGTGACATCGGTGCGGACCGGCGACACGATGCACATTCACTCGTATCGCCTAGAAGAAGACAGAAGCGAGTTCGGCATAGAACTTGACACTCGATTGAGCACAGACGCGAAGGGCGTGGCCGAATGCCTTGGGATTCAGGCAGAAACGAAGGTCGAGCTGGAATCGATTATTGCGGAGCTTGAGAAGAAGATTTCGGCCAGGACTTTGCTGAGGATTGACGGGCCTGCCCCATCGGGTAGGGACATGCCCGCTAAGTAGCGACCCATGGTGCAACGAGAAGGCGCCATGAACGACCCGCTATGGCCTGCAAGCGACGCGGGCAAAGGTGCGTCGGGGTCCTTCCCGGGGCACCCCCAGGGAGGGTCAGGACCCGTGTATTGCAGGACTTCTATACGCACGATGCACAAATCCTTGAGTAAGTACGAATGACGCACGCACAACTGTTGAACACAGAAGCGCTTACCAACCGAGAGCAGGAATGCCTACGCCCCCTATCGCCAAAAACGGGAAACTAAGGCCGTGAGCGTCCGCTTTCAGTTTGAGTTCGAAAATGGGAGCGTGACACTGGAGTCGGGCGAGGTCTTCAGCCCATGTATTCATGCTGTGGCAAGTTGGCGTATTGCGATTTCCAGAGGATACAGGATGGGCTACAATGCCGAACTTCTATACCAGACATCCGACAACCGCTTTGTGCTCGTATCGGCTTGCGTCGGCCCACCCTGGTGGCCCTCGGAGACCGTCGAGGGAGCACGCCTGATACGCAAGGACCGGGCGCGCAAGTGGCTTCTTGAAAACAACTTCATGTTGCCCGACTGCCTGTCGCAGGGAGTGAGGACTTTTCCGCCAGCACCGTCGGCCCGCGAAGTAGACGCTATGCCCGATGAGAGTGATAGCGACCGCAACAGCGGGGGCGAGGGAGTAGAGATAATGCTGACGCCAGAGACAACCGCAGACCTAATAGACCAACTGATCGTTGACGCTGAAGACTGGACGCGTCCGCGCCCGGGAGTCCTTCTGCTAGATGGCCCATACCCCGAGGACCGGCGGAAGGAAGACGTTCGCCTCGAACAAGTCCGACAGGGAATGGAAAAGTCCGGCAATGCAATCGCGACTGCGCTGGTGAAGTTCGGCGAGAGCGCGGCGGCGGTGCTGACGCTTTTGAACAGTGTGGCCAAGAAAGACCCGAATCAGGCCAAGAAGGGCTGGCCTTCGGTCAAAGTGAGCTTGCAGGAAACCGCGATCCGTCTGCGTCTGAAGGGTGAGCAACGACCGGAGCCGCCGGGGAAATCGAGGCCGTCTGACGAAGCGCCGCCCCCCGACCCCGAGGATGCCCAGGCGACCGACAGCATGAAGGCAACCCATTCGCCTGATTTTACGTCAGTCAACTGGTTCGGCACTCGATACGCCTTCGCGAAGGGCAATCAAGCCGAAACGGTCCGCCTGCTGTGGGAAGCATGGGAAGCCGGGGAGCACAGCCTGTCGCAAGAGACGATCGCCGAGAGGATGGAGTCCTCCGCCACGCACTTCGCGCTGCGGAAGGTTTTCCGCCAAAGGGTAGAGGGCAAGTATCAACCGCATCCTGCTTGGGGAACAATGATCCGGCAGGAGCGCAAGGGCTGTTACCGCTTGGTCCCGCCGGATCGTGGCTGATCCCGCAAGAATCCCCATTTGCGCCCCACTTTGATCCCGCTTTGCGCCCCACTTCGATCCCCTCGCCCCCGCGTATGATGGGGCCATGAACGATCAACGTCTTTGCACACTACGGGACTTGGCACAACGCTTTCGCCGGTTCGGCCTGTCGATGGCATGGCTGCGACGGGAGGCGCGGGCGGGTCGGATTCCATCTTTCAGGGCCGGAAACCGGCTGCTATTCGACCCGGACGCCGTGGAAGCGGCGCTTGTCCAGCGGGCACGTTGCCAATTTCTGACCGTCGACCCCGAGGACCTGCTCGACTACGTGGATGCGGCGCTTCTCCAGCGGGCACGTCGCCAAGACGCGGGCGGAAGGGGGCAGAGCGATGCCACTTGAACCGGAGCAAGCCTCGGGCGCCGTTGAGGCGCTCCTGACCTATCGGCAGGCGGCGAGGATACTCGGCGTGACAGCTCGCACAGTCTGGACGCTTGTTAACCGCGGGCAACTACGGGCAGTCCGCTTCGGCGGAACGGTCCGCATTGACCCGGCCGACCTGCGTGAGTTTGTCGAGAGAGCCAAGGGACCAGCATGAGCCAGAAGCTCCGTCCAACTGACGCTCTGCGGACGATCCGAGCTGTATTGAGGGATCGCACGATGTCTAGAAGCCAGCAGCTCGTTACGATCGCCGTGATCCTCTGCGCTGATTGGCGGACCGGCAAGGGCTGGGCGAGCTATCGCAGTCTGCGTCGGGAGTTCGGCCTATCCAATGATGCTGTGTCGGGGGCGTTGCGAGCCGAAGGGGACGGGCAGCGGTCCGGCAGTGCGATCGGGCGATACCTTGAGGTCAGCGGGCGAGGTAGCCGAGGTTCGGTGCAGTATCAGATTCTGTCCGTTGCGTCCGATAGTGAGCGCTCTGGCACGCGGAGCGCCGATGAGCGCTCCGGAGAACGGAGCGCGCTCCGGTCTGAGAGCAGCAGCGCTCCGGTTCTGGGTGGTCAGCGCTCCGAACGGCGGAGCCATTCTTACCCCAGTAATCTAACCCCAGATTCTAAAGAGTATAGCTCACAGCGACGGCACTGGTCGGCAGAAGATGCCGAGCGGGTTTACCAAGCCTACCCGCGGAAGATTGGCAAGCAGAAGGCCCTGAAGGCCATCACCAAGGCACTGAGCGCGATTGCTGCCAGAAACGGATCGGTGGACGCGGTAGCGTGGATGGTCGAACGTGTGCAGCGCTTTGCCAGGTCGGCCAAAGGGCAGGCGGGCGAGTTCTGCCCCCACCCGGCGACGTGGTTTAATGAGGGCCGATACGATGATGACCCAGCGGAATGGCAGAGACATAGTAGCACCGGACGCCGTGAACCGCAGCAACGAAGTCTCGGGAGCAATGACAAGTTCCTTCGCGACAGGCAAGCACGTTAGCTGCCGACAGTGCGGCAGTCCCGTCAATCCAGCCTGTTGGTCCCGCCTCAACGGTCTCTGCTCCCCCTGTGCTGTGAAATGGAACGCCAAGATAGGACAGCAGAACCAGTGGGAACATGCAAGCCCCGTCGAGCTCCTGCAACTCTGTGAGAACATCGGTGTGGGTCGGCGATTCTGTCAGAAGGATAGGCCGCCCAGCTACGAAGATACGGGTTTGCGCGAACGCATCGCCAAGCAGCCGTTGCCCAAGGGTGGGCTGCTGCTGATTGGCCCAGTGGGAAGTCACAAGACCCACATGGCAGCGGCACGAACCGTCGATGCTGCTCGGCGTGGGTTCAGCGCCTACCTACTGAGCTGGCCAGACTTCTGCCTTCGGATACGGGAGACATACGCCGGCAGCAGCGGTCGATCTGAACGACAAGTCGTTGAGCGCTACGCCCAGCTTGACTATCTGTGTGTCGATGACTTTGGCATCGGACGTGAGGATAGCAGCGAAAGCGAAGCGACGATTCGTCTCGCCTACCAGCTCATCAACCACCGCTATCAAAGGGAGGTCATTACTGACCTGACCTGCAACTGGACACTGGCAGAGCTGGGTATTCGGTTCGACCAGCGAATCGCCAGGCGACTCGAAGAAATGACAACGCCGTATGTGATGCTGCTGCCAGAGGTTAGCGAAGATGCAGGGCATTGAGGGAACAGGCGACTATTGCCGCCGAGTCCACCCAATGGCACGAGAGGGTGGCTCCTTGCTCCAGGGAGCGAAGCCTGACCGTCAAGGGCGTCGAGGAATTTCCCTTGGCAGCTCTAGGATTTTACTTCACTCAAAGGGAAGATGACG
Source organism: Phycisphaerae bacterium (assembly GCA_035530655.1). GTDB lineage: Bacteria > Planctomycetota > Phycisphaerae > UBA1845 > DATKUK01 > DATKUK01. Next base: position 24,755 of record DATKUK010000096.1, on the reverse strand, counting down.
CTATGATAGGACGCATGCCGCCTCGCATCTACAAGGAAATCCGGAAGGCCATCGCCAAGAGCGACAAGAGCCGATACCAGATGTCACAAGAGACGGGCATCGGTCAGCCGCAGCTCTGCGATTTCATGAAGGGGGTCAAGGGCTTGTCCGTCGAAGCCCTGGAAAAGCTGGCGGCCTGCCTGGACCTAACACTCGCAGTCAAGCCGGCCAAACGCACCCGGCGGCTGAAAACCGGCAGAAAGGAAGGGTAACCGGTGGCAAGCATCAGTAACGATCGGAATGGACGGCGGCGCATCCTGTTCGTTGACGCCAACGGCGACCGCAAGACGATCCGGCTGGGCAAGGTCCCGCGGCGGTATGCGGAAGCTGTGAAGGTGAAGGTCGAAGACTTGGTATTCGCCAACACGACCGGACATGCCCCGGCTGATGAAACGAGCCGGTGGCTGGTGAAGCTGGACCGGGAGTTGTATGACAAGTTGGCGCGGGCGGGGCTGACCAAACGCCGTCAGATGGTGGCGCTGGGGGACTTCATCGACGGATATATAGTGCGCCGGTCCGACGTGAAGTCCTCAACCCGGCTAGTCTATGAGCGTGTGCGGCGTTACCTAGTTGGCCACTTCGGCGAGCACTGCCCGTTGCGGGACATCACCCCCGACGATGCCGACGCATGGCGGCTGCACCTGCTGGAACAGAACTTGGCCGAAAACACCGTTAGACGTAGCTGCGGCATAGCGAGGCAGTGGTTCACCTCGGCGGTTCGGGCAGAGCTCATCGCCGACAACCCCTTCGCGGGGTTGGTGGCGGCGGTCAAGGCCAACACCAAGCGCTTCTACTATGTGACCCGCGAGCAGGCCGACCGTGTGATTGACGCCTGCCCCGACGCGGAATGGCGGCTGTTGTTCGCCCTGGCCCGGTATGGTGGACTGCGCATCCCGTCGGAAGCCCTTCTGCTGCGGTGGGGCGACATTGACTGGGACAATGAACGTTTCACTGTGACCAGCCCAAAGACGGAGCGTCACGAAGGCCACGAATCGCGACTGGTTCCCATCTTCCCGGAGCTGCTGCCGTTCCTACACGACGCCTTCGAACAGGCCGAGTCCGGGGCCGAGTTCTGCATCACTCGTTACCGACGTGGGACTACGAACCTGCGGACCCAGCTTCAACGCATCATCAGGCGCGCCGGCCTGGAACCGTGGCCGAAGCTCTGGCAGAACCTTCGCAGCACCCGTGAAACGGAACTGGCCGACCAGTTCCCCACGCACGTTGCGTCAGCCTGGATCGGTAATAGCGTGCCTGTCGCAGCAAAGCACTACCTGCAAGTGACCGAAGACCACTTCAAACAGGCGGCGCAAAATGCGGCGCAGAAGCCGCGCGAAACCAGTGGAAATGATGCGAACCCGAAACCGGATACCGCGGGGGGAGAAGATATAAGTTCCAACGATTTCAACACTTTACCAAAAAAGACAACCCCCTACGCAATGCAGGGGGCTTCGTCCGATGGGCGCTACAGGACTCGAACCTGTGACCTTACGGGTGTGATCCGTACGCTCTAGCCAACTGAGCTAAGCGCCCTGCCCGACTACTCTACAGAACCCGCTTCGCTTGCGTCAACCCCCTGCCCGTTTGCGGCCGGCCGTGCCCCGGTGCCGATGTGCAGTGTCCTGCCGGTGCTGGATGGAGGGGGCGGTCAAGCGTGCGCCGACTCGGTACGGCGGGGTCGGCTCGCCTGCAAACAGAGCCCGAGCACCGCCGCTGGCCGCCGCCCCGCCCGGCGGGCCCGACACCTGCGGGCCGGTCCAGTCGGCACTGAACAACACGAAGTCCTCCATGTCGCAGTCACAATCCCCGTCGAGATCACCCAGCAAGCCGCCGTCCGGCTGAACGCTGACACCCGGAGGCGTGCTGTCACATACATCCTCTTCGTTCGGCACGCCGTCGTTGTCGATATCTGGATCGCACGCATCGCCCTCGCCGTCCCCGTCGAAGTCGGCCTGGTCCGGATTGTGCACCGTCGGGCAGTTGTCGTCGTCGTTGAGGATTCCGTCGGCGTCCACGTCATTTCCGGCGTATGTGGTCTCCAACTGCAGCGTCCAGCCGTCCAACTGTCCTTCGTATTCGGCTGCACCGTCACCCAGGTACAGTGTCCAGTCGCCCACGGCACTCTCGCCGATGAAGGCGCTGAGTTTGTCGACAAGCGGACCGCCCACGGCCGTGCTCAAATCGTCGGCATCGGGAATATAGTTGTCGGGCGAGACGTTGGCCGGATCCCCCACAAAATCATCCGTGCCCACCCCGGGAATGGATCCCAGCATCTCCGCCAGCACGCCGCTCGGCGCGGCGTCATCAAACGTAATCGGGAACCGGGCGCTGAAGTTCGAGCCGTCGCCGTAACTATACTCATGGTGGTCGGTGCCGTCGTCTGGAAGTCCGGCCACGCCCACACGATGCATCAACGTGACGACCGTGCCCGACGGACTTTGCAGCTTCACAACCAGATCGCCGACGAAAAAGATGTCCACAGCCATCTGGACCGTCGCCCGCACCACCTGATCCGTCCCGTCGCTGGGCACCGTGATCGTGCTGCCAGCCATCGACGCCAGCGTTCCGTCGTACGCGTCGTCGACGATGACCACATCCAGGCCCGGCCCCGCCGTGTACGTCTGCCCCATCGTCCAGCCCGGGGCATACACAAGAAAAGCAAGGGCAGCAGCCGCTCCTATCAGCCACGACCGTTTTCGCGCAGTCACCTCAGTACCTAACACCACAACTTCTCCGATCTTAAGGATTACTAACTCTGTCCCCGCGAGGTCGATATCCCCCTGCCCTCCGTCGCCCTTATCGACAGTTGTCGGATGCTCTGCTCTCCGAAAAACACAGCAATCGACGTCCCTCAGAACGCTTCGAACGTACACGACCGATAACCAATCCCCCGCCATCGCGTCGAGAATGCCATTTCGACACGAACGGGTTCAGTTCATCCTATTCCGCACCCGAGGCAATGGCAAACGCGTAGGCAGAGAGCCCATATGGACCGATATTCATCCGCTGACGCGCCGTGCACAGGCAAGGCGACAGCGCCCTCTTAAACGACCTTGCGCAGATGTCTGCAAGTCGCTTCTGCCGATCCGATGCAAACCGCAAACTCACCGTGCCTCCAAAGAAGCAGCCGCCCTGTCCAAGGAGAGCCTACCCACTCCGCGACGAAGGGGCCAGCCTGTCGCTCTCGCACAGGAAACCGCGCGGTGGGAGATGGATCGTGATTGCGTTAGTGTCCTGCGGTCGCCCACGCCACGCCCCACGAGCGCAGCAACAGGGGGCAACGTCTTACACGCCGATCGTCAGACCAACATGCCGCCTTACGGAGACCCCGTGAAGTCTTCACCAAACAGCCGGATGTCGGCCAGGTCCACGTCGCCGTCGTCGTCGAGGTCCGGACCGCCTGACAGCGTGGTCGCGCTCTCCGGCGGCTCGCCCGGGGTGTAGTTCGGGTTGAACGTCAGCAACACCCGATCGATCCGAGCCCCATCCTGGCACATCCAAAGATCCACCGTATGGATGCCGGGGGTGGGAACAGACACAGACGGCCTGGCGGTATTGGCCCGCTGGCTCCGCCACTCGAACCCGTCGCCACCGGCAAGCAGGGCGGCATCGGCCGGTGATGTACTGGTTGACGAGCCGTTCAGGCCGTAATGAACCGCTGCGCCCTCGGTGTCGGGAGCCCAGCCCTTCAGCCAGAGGTAGTAGGTACCCCAGCCGGTAAACTCAACCTGAAACTCCAGATGTGGCGACGAACTTTCGATCTGGGGGTCGCTTACCGACAGACCGTTGTCCGGCAAGGCCTGCACGTAACCGTCGCCGAGAGAGCCGTCGCCGGTGAGCACCTCCCACGCATGGCCGGCGGCCGCGCCGCTGCCGGACGCCCGCGTCGAGGCGTGCTCGGACTCCATCACGACCATCCACTGCGACTCTCGAAACACCCTCCCTGCGACCGGACCCGTGATCGACTCGACCAGCAGCGCGTAGTCGTCCAGATCGACGCCCCCGTCGTGGTCGATGTCCCCTCGCAGGTACTCGTAGGCCCCGATGTCGATCGCCCCGTCGGCGGGGCGCGGCGCGACGTGCGCCTCGGATACGTACTGGGTAGTCGGCAAGCAGCTTTCCCACACACCGTCATAATTCAGCCATTGCAGACCGCTCGTTCCTGCATCACGGCAGGCGGAAGCGGGCACCAGGTGGTAGTCCCTACCATCTGCGTAGGCAAAGCCAGGCTGCTCGCCGAAGATGCTGTCCGTGAACCCGGACGGCACGACCATACCTGCCTGAAACCAGTTATGGCTGCCGCTCCGCGCGCCACTGCCGTTCCAGCCGAACAGTTGCGTGGAAGGACCCGCCAACACGTTGTTGTACATATATAGATTCGTTGTTGAGAGCGAATGGCACCAGACGTACACGTTGTTCGACGCCGCCGACACGATCGTGTTGTTGATCATGGTCAGGGCGCCGTGGGCGCCGCCGTCCGTCCCGTCACCAAGCCCGATGATGTTTGGATTGTCAGCCGATAGGTTCTTGATGATCACATTCCCGATCAGCAGCGAGTTGCGGTAGTTGTTCGACGCCAGTTCCCAGCAGTAGTTGTGATCCTTGCTGACCCAGTTGCCCTCAAAGACGACGTGACTGGCCCGGCTCTTGAAGTTCTGGCCGCGGCGACTGTGGTGGATGTAACAACCGCGAACGGTAAGCCTCTCGGACGCCATGTAATGATTGTGGGTCAGATCCGTGCTCGCACTGCCCACATAGCCGTTGTACGCTGTCTCGCAGAACTCCAGCAGGACGTCGTCGGAAGAGGTGGTGGAAAACCACCCGTTCTCATTGTCATGAGAGTAGCAGTTGCGGAACGTGATATCGTCGCCAAGGATGTAGGCCGCCGCCGCGTTGAGCGATAGATACGGCGCACCCGACGCGTTGCAGAACTCGAGGTTCTCGACCACGTAGTGGTTGTTGTAATCCCACATGTAGAAGATGCCCCGATCGATAGTCGCCCCCGCCGCGTCGAAGACCGGTCGCTGGCCCTGCTCATTGAGGATTCCGATAATGCGGATGGGGTCGGCTTCGGTGCCGGAGTTATGGAACCAATGCTTGGTGTCCTGCGCCGTGGTCACCTGGTAGACCCCGTAGGCAACCCGAATCTCGTCGCCGGGGCCCGCCACGTCCAGAGCCGCCTTCAAACCGTTGATCGACGATACGTCATACACGGCCGCCCCGGCCGGAAGGGCCATGCTAACAACCAGCAGCACACCCGCCACTACAGGTCTGAGCATCCTAAGGCTCCTTCGAAATTAGCTAGGGGGTTACCGCAACTGAGGCCACACACAGCCACGAACGTCAATCGGCGGGCCACATCGCTTCCTTGCCCCTGCCGGATTTAAGTATATCAGACAGAAGAAGGTCCGTCCATGACCCGCAAGGCAGAGTCAAGCCCCGCCCTGGCCGGCTGCAAATAAGTGCCGCCCCCGTTCGACGGCCCCCCCGGGCAGATGGAGCAGATGAGCCAAACGCCCCTGCCAGCCCCCGCTCCAACAGGCTAGAGCGGCTTGACCTTCGGGCTCTTGCCGTACTCGATACCGACGCGGGCGCCGTCGGCCGTAATCGACATGCGGCCGGCCTCCATGACCAGCTCATTGATGTAGCTGTTGGCCGGCGTGGCGATGATGCCCTTCTCGTCGATCTCGCGCAGCATCACCTGACGTTTGGCCAACGCCTTGGTCTCGCCGACTCCCTGCGCGGCTTCCTCGATCCGCCGGGCCGACATCACGTTGGCCTCAATCGAGTCATACCCGTAGCCCACCGGCTTGAGCCCAACCCCCTCCCACGGCACGAGCCGCATGTAGTCGGGATTCACGTAGCAGAACGCCTTCATCCCCGGCGCTGCATCGACATAGCTGTGGCTAACGCCACGGAACTGATCGTTGTGCTTGATCAGCCCACCGCAGTCGTCGCCCTCGCAAAATAGGCACATACCCTGATCGTTCGAACCGCCGCCCATATCCGGATATCCCAAACCGGTCAGGACGTTCAGGATGCCCCCGTTCTCGAAAACGACCCGCGCGCCGGACCACATGTATCCCTCGTTACCGTTCGGGAACCGCCCGACTACTCCCTGCTGCGACACCTCCACCGGTCTGAGGCCGGTGATGAAGTAGACCAGGTCGACATAGTGGCAGCCAATGTACGTGAACGGGTCGGTGTTTTCGGTGGTAAACCAGTTCTGGAAGTTGGAGTGGCGGTAGTACCACGGCTCGACGAGCTTGCCCTCGCCGCAGCGAAACTGACCGAACTTACCTTGGCGGTACGACGCGCGGGCCTCGAGACTGCGGCGGTCGAATCGCTTGTGATACTCCACCCCCACGAAGAGCCCCCTGTCCCTGGCGAGCTGCTCGATCTCAGCCGCCTGAACATACTCAAGCACCAGGGGCTTTACCGTCAGCACGTGCTGGTCGTGCTGGAGGGCAAACTTGATGACCGCGTAATGAAACTGATCCGGCACGGCCACGATCACGAGTTGATGGGGCGACATGCCGCCCACCACGTCCTTGAACAGCTCCGGGTGCATCTTGTCCGCATCGGTCGCCAGGTCCGGATAGGCCTGGAACGTCTGGCCCGGAAAGGCCTGCTCGAACCTCTTTTGCTCCGCCAACGCTCGTAACGGCGCCGAATTGAGCGCGCACACATGGATTTGACCCACTGCGCCTAAGCGATGGAGATGGTACACCGAAGGAAGGATCTGGTCGTGCGTGATCATCCCGCCGCCGACAATCGTCACATCCAGTTTCATCACCGTAGCACCTTCCTGAACTGTCCTGCTCCGACCTCTCGATACGGCATCGAGAACCCACCGTGACACATCGCAGGGCGATTATACGTACACCAATCAGGCGACGGCAACCGCTATGCGACCAGACGGCAATTCTTGTGACGTAGCTGCCGCTTACGGTACCATGAGTTGCAGACAGTCTCGCACCGGTCGCTTCGCCGTATGTACGGAGAGCGCAGGACACATGAGCGATCCAGATCCGACGCGACGTGATAAACGGTCAAAAGCTCGCCGTCGAGCTTGACCGCCACCTGCCCCTCTTGCGACCGCTCGACGGTCACGCGTTCCTCGCCGACATCAGCCGCTATTCGACACGATAGCGCCGCTTCTGTCCGGCCGGAAGGGGCTCAGCCCACCAGCATAAATGGCCGTCGTCGGTCAACCGAGCCAACACACTGTGATCGTTGGTCTCATCGATCAGGGACACCGGGCCATCCACCGAAGCCGAACCCGACGTCGACCCACATGGGTCCGGCCGGTCGCATGCGATCCGCAGCCTCAATCCCAATGTGCATCACTTGTCGACTCCCCTCGACTGGCCCTGCACCAACGGCGTGTAAAGCTCCGCTCGCCGGCGCGACCAGCGGAAACTGCGCGCATCGACTCGATCGTTCGGTCGATCCCACCGGGGCGCCTCGGTGGGCCGATCATCCGGATCCAACTCCATGACCAGAAGCATCTGCTGGTTCTCGCTGCGGGCAACGACATCCCCCTGCGCGTCGATCAAAACCGCCCCGGTCGGAGCATCATCGATCGACTTTTCCGGCCACACGTATCCACATATTATCAGCGGCATCCGCGAATCGAACGCCCGCACACGCGCGATGTCCAGACATTTTGGCTGATTGTCCGCATGGGGATAGAAGAACCAGTCGGCCCCCTTCGCCTGATGCACGCGGGCTACTTCCGGAAAGTAGATCTCGTAGCAGGTCATCACACCGATGCGCCCGAACGGGGTCGACAACGGCTGCAGGTCGCCGCCGGGAGAAATACCACCTTCCCCATCCTCTCCCGGTGCCAGGTGCGTCTTGGCGTGTCGCAACGCGACCTGGCCGGACGCATCCGTCAGGACCATCGAATTCGTGGCGTGCCCGTCCGGCCAACGTTCCGTAATGCCATACATCGTCCAGATCCCGTGCTGCTGGCACGCCTGAGCAATCCGCTTCGAAGTCGGCCCACCGCCCGCGGGCTCGGCATAACGGGCGTACACGTCGTCGCAGCCCGTCTCGACATCCGCCATCGCCTCGGTCGTTCGCTGCATCTGCACGAACTCCGGAAAGCACACAAGCTGACATCGCTGCGCGGCCGCACGCGTAATCATCTCGACGATGTCTCGCCGACGCTGCTCGATCGAGACCGGCTCCATCGAGATCGCGGCCACGCCAATCGTTATCTTCTGCGACATAACGCTCTACTCCATCGCCTTGCGCAAGGTCTCGATGGCCGTCCGGGCCACCGTGTCGGCGTCGGGCCGGTAGTCAAACGGTTCCACCGATACCCATCCGTCGAAGCCTGACTCCCGCAACGCCTGCATGATAGGCCCGAAGCCGATCCCGTTCATGCCCGGACCGCGCCCCGACGGATCATTCGCATGTACGTGACGCGCCACACGACCGAAACGCCGAATCGTCCCGACAATTCCGTCAGGCATCGCCGACATCGCCTTCACGTCCAGCATGATGCCCACATTGGGATGGTCGACCTGGCGAACCAACTGCATCGCCTGCTCGGCCGTATTGACGAAGTTGGTTTCCTCGGGGCGCAACGCCTCGAAGCAGATGGTCACGCCGCGCTCGGCAGCGACATGCCCCGCCTGGCGCAGCGCGTCGCACGCCCGTTCCCAGGCGTCCGGCGGATCCTGCCCGGGTGCGACGTTCCGCTGCTTGGGCGAGCCATGGACCATGATCGATCCCCCCAGATCGCCACAGAAACCCACCAGCGTCGCCAGATACTCGACCGAGCGTTGCCACACCGACTCATCCGGCGTGGTCAAATGCAGACCCCGCGGCGAGACAAACAGCCAATGCAGCCCAACTATCCGCACACCGGACATTTCGGCTGCACGGCGAATCGCCCTACGACGCTCGGTGCTGATTTGTTCAACCGACTCGGCCAGCGTGAACGGCGCGATCTCCACGCCCTCGTAGCCCAGCGACGCCGCCTTGTCGAACACCTCTTCGATCGGCGTGTCACTCCATAGCTCGTTGCAGACCGCCAGCCGATACATCGCGCATGGCCCCTACGATACGGGCGGCGTAAAACCGTCCAGCGGCAACTCGACAGCTCGCCCCTCAATCGCCGATTTATAGACGGCCAGGATCAGCTCGATGCTCTTGCGGCCCTCCACGCCGTCGCAGGCGACCGGCTTACCTGTCCGCACGTGTCGCACCACGTCCTCGAAGATGTTCGACGGCTCGCCCGCGGGGGCCTCGGGCTCGGCGACGCTCTCATCCCGCGCCCGCCAGTACTCGCCCAGAACCGTGCCCCGGCCCGCGGCGGCCTTCGTGCCGTGCACCTCAAACTCGTATACGTCACTGGTCGGGAACGTCGTCGTGCCCACGATCGAGCCGAACGCACCACCGGCAAACTGCACCCCCGCCGTGGCAACGTCTTCGGTCTCGATCTGGTGATCGCGTACCGCCATCTGGCCAAACACCCGCTTGACGCCCCCCCCAAACCATTGCAGAAGGTCGATCAGGTGCACCGTCTGGTTCATCAGCGACCCGCCGCCGTCCAGCTTCCACGTGCCGTGCCAGCCTTCATAGTATGCGTCGGCGCGAAACCACTTCAGACGGGCTTCGAGCAGAATCAGATCACCCAGCAACCCCGTCTCCAGCGCCCTGCGCATCCGGTAGACCTTCTCGGTGTACCTCTCCTGAAAGTCAACCGCCAGCAGCACGCCCGCCTCGCGACACGCACCAATCAGTGAATCACACGCTTCCAACGTTACGTCCAGCGGCTTGGTGCAAACCACGTGCTTGCCCGCACGGGCCGCAGCCACACCCATCTCGGCGTGCATGCCGCTGGGGGTCAGCAGGAATACCACGTCGACCTCGTCTCGCTTCAGCAGCGCGTCGTAGTCGCGCACGACGGGCACATGAAGCTCCCGCTCGGCGCGGGCACAACGTTCGTCATCGATGTCACACACGGCCGACAACTCCACACCGGTGGTCTGCCGGCAAAGCTCCGCTCGCCCGAAGCCCATACCCAAACCGACGATCGCGAACCTGACAGCCTGGTCGGATCGGCTCATTCTCTGCCTCCTCGCTTCCAACAAAGAAACCGCCCCGCGTCGACAGAATCGCCGGGGCGGTTTGCGTTCAAGCCTGACGTGCCATCTGCCGGTAGACTCCAGCACCGGCGCCTTCGCAGCCGAACTCTAGTCGCCCACCGGTTCGGCCCGCGGCACCTGAGTTGCAGAGTCCGGCGCCATGTAGCTTTCCTCTTCGTCGGTCAGTTGCTCGATGCGGTCCGCGGCGTAAAGCATGGTCGACTTGTTGAAGGTCTCGTATTCGATCACCGCCCGGTACAGTTCCAGTGCCTTGGCCCGCTCGTGCAGGCGGCGGTCATAGATAACGGCCGCCTCGAACCGCGCGGGCAACTGGATATCCGGATCCCACTCCCACGCGCGCTGAAACCAGCGCACCGCAATCCGTTCATCACCCTTGAAATATTCCTTGTGAATGAACCCACACCAGTAGGCAGCCTCCGCGATCTTGTCGCTGGTGGGGTACTCTCGGAGCAACTGCTTGAGCTTGGCCAACGCTTCCTTCATCTTTCGCTCGTAGTAGAGCGCAGGAACGCCATGCCCGCCCTCCTTCATGAGCTGCATGGCTTCGTCGAACAGCGCGTCGGCCTCAGCAATGGAGTCAGCCGGCTTGAAAGCCGTATCCGGCACCTCCGCAGCCAGCAGATATTTGTACGGCTTGATATGGCGCAAGTCGTCCAGCTCGTGCTCGGCCCAGGCAAGCTTGTCGATCAAGCCGTTCTTCTCGTAGTAATCGCGCAGCGCCGCCAGATAGCGCGCATACAACGCACGGCACCTGACCACCTGCTCGACCATATCCACCTCCTGCTGGCCGATTACCCGCACCGGTTCAACCTCGACGCTCTCGGGATTCGTTAGGTCAGTGGTCGGACCGGGCGGGGCCTCGGGCTGACCATGAAGGGCGTCCGTCTTGCACCCGGCCAGGCACGCGCTGACGGCCAGGCCCCACACCCACACCGAAGCTCTCGCGCTCATTGGGCCACCTCGCATCCACCGGCCGATCGGCGAAAATGGGCCGGAACTCTGATTACACCCGCCACGCCACGCGCGGTCAAGCCCGTCCGGCGGTGCCGAATCACTACCACTGCGCTTCCTCAAAGGGCCCGCGAGGACCCACGCGCTTCTTCGGACGGCTCTTGATCAGGGCCACCGCCAGCCGCACGTCATCCGACCGCGTAATCTTCAAATTGCTGATATCAGACTCCACCACGCTGACCGGATGACCCATCGCCTCCACCAGTTGCGCGTCGTCGGTAATGGGCCCGTCCAGCCGGTCGATCTGCTCGTAGGCGTCGAGAATCACCTGCCGTTTGAAAACCTGCGGAGTCTGCGCTTCGTAGAGCCCTTCACGCGAAAGGGTCTCCTCCACCACCTTCGCCTCGCTCACGCGTTTGATCGTCCCATACAACGGAACCGCCAGAATGGCCGCACCGCTCTTGCCCGCCTCGGCAAACACCGCATCGATCCACTGCTCGGCGACACACGGCCGAACCGCATCGTGAATCCCCACCAGATCGGCCTGCTCGTCCACCTCTTTCAGCGCGTTGGCCACCGACTCGTGCCGCTCGCCGCCGCCAGCCACCGCCTTGACCCCCATCAGCGCCAGATTGGCCGCATACTTGGTCTTCACCATCTCCAAATCCTCCGGCGCGACCACTACAATGTGCTGGCAGCAATCGTCGCGGTTGATGAAAAGCTCGATCGAGCGGATGAAGACCGGGCGATCCTCCATCAACGCAAACGCCTTCTTCACCTTGCCGTCAAACCGCGTGCTGGCGCCGGCCGCTGCGTAGATCATCGCCACTTTCGCCATGAATCACCTCCGCCGAACGCGGGTCAACCGATGGTTGCCGGGCTGTTATACCAGAACCTGCCTCGGACACAACCTCGCCTCTCCTTGCGATCGGGTAGGCCAGAGGCCTTGCGGCCTCGGCCTCCCACACCACCGGACATGCGGAGCACGCATCCGACGGTTCCTGGACATCGACGCATAAGCGGTTGACGATGCCTGTCGCTGTGACTCGCACCCAGCGGTACCTTACGGGTTCCGCCCGCTACCTTCCGCTTCGGGCCCTCTTTCGAGGCATCTGCAAACAGCGATCAGAAAAGCAACCAGGCGCCTCCGAACAGGTTCGGCCCTTCGCTACGTCAAGACGTGGCTACTATTGGCCTCGGCTGACTTCTGCCCATCCCTCACCACGTCTCGCGACGTGATTAGCCGTTCGGCAGATGAGCAGACCTCCCGGGGTAAGACATATGACCTTCACCTCGTCCCCGCCGCATCTACGCCCGTTCGAGTCCGGATGGCATTGGGCTTTGCGTCTCTTGGCCCGCTCGCCCCTCGACGGACGCCTCATATGCGATTCGTGTCCCTCGGGCCGGAGCTTTGCTTACAGCTTCCTTCAGACCTCGCCTCGCGGCGACGCCCTTGCTGTTCGGCTAGGGGTTCCTGCCATCAAGGCCCCCAGAGGACTTGCACCTCCAAGTCAAACGCCATGCCTGGCACACCAAGAAAGGAGGCCGGCACCAAAACACCGGGCCGGCCTCCTGTGGCTCACAAGAGCAAGCCTTGTCCTACGTCTCGTCCTGCTTCGGCTCGGCTGTTTCCGGCCCGGACGATTCCGGCTCGGATGGCTGCTCGGGTTCACCCGCGCCCTCAGCGGCCGCCGCCTCATCCGCCTGCGGAGCCGCAGGCGGCTCGAACGGTTCTTCCTCCTCCTCGACGTAGACGTCCTCCAGATCCGTCGCGTCAACCTCGCGACGAAGAAGCAGGTACATCACCGTACTCGCCGAGAAGAAGAAACTGGCCACAAACGCCACAACCGTACCGACCACCAGGAACACGAAGATCGCAATCAGCACCGCCGCCACCTGTTCAGCCCCACCGAGCGGCACGTGACCGAACCGGCCAAACAACGATACGCCCCACACCGGCGCGCCCCATATCGCGTCGAGCTTGCCGTAGGTCGCCAGCTTCGACGCCCCGTCGACGTTCATCCCCAGCCCGGCGGCCGCATGGGCCAGCCGCAACAGCAGAAAGGCCAGGAATTTCATGAACAACAGGCAGATCGTGCCGTACACGATCGATACCAGCAGGTACCAGCCAAGCCGCCACGGCCGAGAGTAAATGTAGCTGAAGCTCCGGCTGATCGCATCGAAAGCGTCCGAGCCCTCCGTGGCAATAGTCGGATACATCAGGTGCGTGCCCGCCGCAGCTCCGATCGCCACCAGCGCCATGACAAAACCCGCCAACAGCGCCAGGGACCACAGCACCCCCGCCAGCAACTGGCCGGCGGCAGGAATCGCGCCGACGAACCCACCGACAAAAGTAATGGCCCCGATTACCGCAATCAGGATCAACGGAATCAGCGGCGCCGTCAGAAAGCTGACAAATTTGGTCAGGCTGAACTTGACCGCCTCACGTAGCGAGATCTTCTCGTCGCGCGTGGCGTGCAGCGCCGCAAGGCGGCAGATCGCCCCGCCGGCCACCGCCCACACCACCAGCCAGATCGCCGTATAGATAACCGCGAACAGCCAGTGCGCGTAGAAAAACCAAACGCATACCATCACGCCCCGCTTCACCGAGCCGACCAGACCGGGTAGCTCGTCGGGGCGATCATCCGTCCAGAACTTGCCGGCCAGCACCGAACGCATGGCCAGACCCACGGTCGTAATCCCCTCCTTCATCATCGTGTCGAAAATGTGCCGACCACGACGAGACACCCCCTGATCCAGCGCCGCCCGCAGCGCCAACGCGTCACGCAGCGTCGCCCGGTCTTTCTCCAAACTCTTGGCGTCCTCCTCTCGATCTTTCGCGTCGGTCAGATTGCTGTTCAGAATCAGCAACCGATCCATCGCACCGCTGGTCGTCAGATGCGGCGGCACGCTGCCCCCCCCCTTGGTCAACATGACCAACAGCGCGTCGTGCGCCTGCTTGACCTGCCGCTTGCGCGCAGGAAGCTCACTCTCGGCCCGCTCGCTCGCTTGACCGGTCAACTGATCCACCTGCTTGGTGAGAATCTGCTGCGTGTCCTTGAGACGCTGATCGAGCGCCTCGACCGCGTCGTCGAGCTTCCTGTCCAGCTCCTCCTCGATCCGACCGCAGACCCCTCCTTCTTCCGCCAAACCCCTGGCCTTATCCCGGTCGCTGCGCAGATCCTCCAGCGTCTGCATGGCCAGACTGGCGTCGGCCACCACCCGACGTTCCTCCGCGTCCCGCCGCCATTGGCTGAATGCGTCGCGAGGCCAACTCAGAAATGCCTCGACCTCGCCGCCCGGCGCCGTCTCGGTGGCCGCCGCGTCCACCACCACGCGCCGCCCCCAAATGCCGTCCATCAACCGCCCCGCCCCGTAAATCGCCAGCACCGCCAACAACGCCAGCAACAGCTTCGGCGGATGTACCGACAGCCGGAACGAGCGAAACAACTGCGTAAACGGGAAGCATTCGGACCAGTTTATCCGAACCAGCTCTTGGCGTTCCTCTGACATGAACATGTCCTCCTACGTGCCCCGCAGCCCGCGCCCTGTCTCGCACCCACCGTCATCCGATCAGGTTTCGATCTAAACGGTCTTCGTCGCCCCGCACAAGACGCACGCCTACGGCAGTCTGGGTAACCGCGCCAACAGCTCTCGATCTGCCGGGCCTCATTATAACCCCCGTCGAAAGCCGGGCAACTCGTTTCTGCAACTTTTTGCCGACCCAAATCCAGTGGCCACAGGGCTTTGGCCACGCTAGACGCTCCGATCCCACCCCTCAGATCGATCCGGTTGCCCCTCCCCCAATGGGCTGGAAAAGCCGTACTCCTCGTTCAACCACCGGGCCAGATCCAGCCACTGACAGCGTGGGCTGCAGAATGGGCGGTGCGGCACCTCCGACCGATCAGCGTAGACAACCCGACGTCCGCACGTGGGACAGACCAAGGATGGCATCGTCCCAACCATCACGAATCCGAAGCCGCCTTGCCGCTCGCCCCTGCTTTCGTCTCCGACTTCTTGGGGGACTTCGAGTCTGAACCGACACTCCCCGCAGCGCCCTCTGGCTTGTCCTTCTTGGCCGCCTCCTTGTACCCGGCGCTGCGGTAATCCGTCTGATAGAACCCCGAACCGCGAAACAGCACGCCCGCCCCCGTGCCAATCAGGCGCTTCAACGCCGTTTGGCCGCACGACGGGCATCGCCGTAACGGCCGGGCCGTTATCTGCTGGTACTGTTCAAAATCGTGCCCGCACTGCTGGCATTGGTACTCATACGTCGGCATCAGTTTCCTTCCTCTGGCCCAGGCGTCGACTGCGTGTCGGCCTGCGACGGCTCGCCGCCGTCGCCCGCTGAGACGATCACCCCCGCCGGTCGCAGGACACGCTCGTGCATCCGGTACCCCCGACGCTGCACCGACAGGACCATGCCCGCGGGGCACTCATCGGAAGGCTGCTGAGCCATCGCCTCGTGCTCGAACGGATCGAACTTCCGGTCCTCCGCCTCGATCGGCTCCACACCGTGGTCCCTCAGCAGCTTGAGCAGATGATCATATACGATACGCAAGCCCTCCACCACCGCACCCACCGACTCAGCCGTCTTGGCGGCCTCGAACGTTCGTTCGAAGTCGTCGATAACCGTTAGTAGCGACCGGGCAAAATCCGCATTCGCAAATCGCACCGCCTCGCGTCGCTCCTTGGCCGACCGGTTCAACAAATTCTGATAGTCCGCCTTGGTCCGCAGCAACTTCTCCTTCCACTGCGAGATCTGGGCCTCAGCGTCCTTTACCGCATCGGTCTGCGACGAGGCTTCTTGCTCCTCTCCCGCCTGCTCGACCTTGCTCGATTCGGCAGGTCGGGCGTACTGGGTAACCTCCTCCTCGCTGGCAATTTCGATTCTTGGCTTCTTCTTGCTCATCGTCGTTCGCCTTGATCCGGTCCCACTTGCTCCCATATCCGGTCGACGTGGACCACGCAGACCAAATCGTCGCGCTGTCCGTTCGGCCGAAGCGCCCCCTGTTCGTGAATCCGTAGCTGGGCACCGTCAGACACGCTCTTGGGCAGCTGGAGCAAAACGGTCCGGTCTGTATGCGCCCGACCCACCCCATGACATCGCCGGCACAAACCGACGTGAGTCCCACCGTAACCGACCGAATAACCTCTCCCCCGGCAATCGAGACATCGCTCATGCAGCAGCGGAACCGTCAGGACCACCCCCCGCTCCGCCTGGGCCCGACTGACTCGTACGTGTCTGACCTCGATGGCCCCGTAACTCTGCATGTACGCACCGCCCATCCGTCGCCGCTAACCTGACCCCAGGTTCGCCAGATGCTCCTTGAGCCGCTCGAAAAACGACTTCGAGTCAGGCATCCCCTTCCCATCTTCCGTCTGAGAAAACTGCTGAAGCAGTTCCCTCTGCTGCTTGCTGAGACGACGCGGGATCTCCACAGCCACCTGCACCAGTTCGTCCCCTTGCCGCCCGCTGCGCAGGTCCGGCAAGCCCTGACCGGCCAAACGAAACGTCTGGCCGTGCTGCGTCCCGGGCGGGACCTTCACCGTTGCCTTGCCGCCTAACGTGGGTACTTCGATCTTCCCGCCCAGCGCCGCAACCGCGAAACTGAGCGGCACCTGGCAAATCAGGCTGTTGTTGTGGCGCTCCAAAAATGGATGCCGGCGAACGCGTACGTGCACGTGCAGGTCGCCGCGCGATGCCCCATCCTCGCCCGGCTCGCCCTCCCCACGCACCCGTATACTCTGACCGTCGAAGATGCCCGCGGGAATCCTCACCGTCAGCACCCGCTGTTTGGCGTGCCGTCCGCTGCCGCTGCACTGGCTGCACGGCGTGTCCACCAGCGTCCCCCGTCCGCGACAGCTCGGACAGGCCGTCACCATCCGACCGAAAAACCCCGCGAACCCGCTGGCCTGCTCCACCTGGCCATAGCCGCCGCATGTCGGACAGGTGCGACGCTGGCTGCCGGGCTCGGCACCCTTGCCCCTGCAACGATCACACATGTCCTGCCGCTCGAACTCCAGCGTCCGCTCGGCACCGCCGGCCACCTCGGCCAGCGTCAGTTCGACAGCCGTCTCCAGATCGTAGCCCCGGCGACGACTTCGTCGACTGCCCATCCCCCCGAAGCCACCCCCGCCAAATATGTCCTCGAACATCGAGAAAATATCGTCGATGCCCATGTGGCTGAAGTC
This sequence comes from Phycisphaerae bacterium, assembly GCA_035530655.1. Lineage (GTDB taxonomy): Bacteria > Planctomycetota > Phycisphaerae > UBA1845 > DATKUK01 > DATKUK01. The sequence continues at coordinate 7,446 of DATKUK010000096.1, read as the reverse complement.
GTGCATCGCCGCCCCGCTCAAACCGGCATGACCGTGACGGTCGTAGATCTGCCGCTTCTGCGGGTCGGATAGCACCTCGTACGACTCAGCCGCCTCCTTGAATCGCTCCTCGGCGCCCTGCTCCTTGTTGCGGTCGGGATGATACTTCAGCGCAGACTGGCGATACGCCTTCCTGATCTGCTCAGGCGACGCATCTCGCCCAACGCCCAGAACCTCGTAATAGTCGCGCTTGGTCGCCACAACCATATGTCGCTAGCTGCCGACGCGCATGGGGCGGACACATGTCCGCCCCAACCCAACGCAAACCCAATGCCCCCTACCCACTTATCATCGGACGGCGCCCGCCAACTCCTTCTTCTTATGCTCGTCCTTCAGCTCCGTCACCAGCACGTTGGTCGTCAGCATGAGCCCCGCCACGCTCGCAGCATTCTGCAACGCCACGCGAACCACCTTGGCCGGGTCGATGATGCCGGCTTTGACCATATCGCCAAATTCGTCGCGGGCAGCGTCGTAACCCCACGCGCCCGTCTTGGCCTTGATCTGGGCTACGACCACCCCACCGTCGCGCCCCGCGTTCGCGGCAATCTGACGCGCCGGCGCCTCCAGAGCGCGAGCGACGATGTCGCAACCGACCTTCTCGTCGCCACGCGCGCTCTCGCGCGCCTTCTGCACGGCTTCAATCGCCCGAATGTGGGCTACACCGCCGCCAGGAACCACGCCTTCCTCAGCCGCCGCCTTGGTCGCGTGGAACGCGTCGTCGACCAGGTCCTTACGCTCCTTGACCTCCGTCTCGGTGGCCCCGCCCACGTGGATGACAGCCACCCCGCCGGTCAGCTTGGCCAGACGCTCCTGAAGCTTCTCACGATCGTAGTCGCTTGTCGTCTTGTCGATTTGACCGCGAATCTGCTCGATGCGAGCCTTGATCTCCGTCTTCTTGCCCGCACCCTCAATCAGCGTGGTGTTCTCCTTGTCCACCACAACCCGCTTGGCCCGGCCAAGCTGCGAAAGCTCCACGTTCTCCAGCTTGACGCCCAGATCCTCGCTGATCATCTGACCGCCGGTCAGCACGGCGATATCGCCCAGCATCGCCTTGCGACGGTCGCCGAAGCCCGGCGCCTTGACCGCACAGATCTGAAGCACGCCGCGAAGCCGGTTGACCACCAACGCCGCCAACGCCTCTCCCTCCACGTCCTCGGCGATCACCAGCAACGGCTTGCCCGACGTGGAAATCTTCTCCAGCAGAGGCACGAACTCACGCAGATTCGAAATCTTCTTCTCGTAGATGAGAACGTAGGCGTCATCGAGCACCGCCTCCAGCGTGGTCGGGTCGGTCATGAAATACGGCGAGATGTAGCCCTTGTCGAACTGCATGCCCTCGACGTGTTCCATGGTCGTATCGAGGCTCTTGCCCTCCTCCACCTCGACCACCCCGTCCTTGCCCACCTGCTCGAAGGCGTCGGCCAGCTTGTCGGCGATGTCGGCCTCGCCGTTGGCCGAGATCAACGCCACCTTGCGAATATCGTCCTTGCCTTTGACATTGACGGCCATCTGCTCGATCTTTCTGACCGCCGCCGCAACGGCCACGTCAATCCCACGCTTCAGCGCCATCGGATTGAGCCCCGCCGTCACCATCTTCAGCCCTTCGGCGTAGATCGCCTCGGCCAAAAGCGTCGCCGTCGTCGTCCCGTCGCCGGCTACGTCGGACGTCTTGCTGGCCACCTCGTTGACCATCTTGGCGCCCATGTTCTCAAAAGGCTGCGGCAACTCCACTTCCTTCGAGACCGTCACGCCGTCCTTGGTGATGCGCGGCGAGCCGAACGACTTCTGGAGGATGACATTTCGACCCGTCGGACCCATCGTGACCTTCACCGTGGCCGACAGCTTCCGAATGCCCTCCAGCGCGTTTTGCCGGGCCGACTCCTCAAACATCAACTGCTTCGCTGCCATCGTTCGCTCCCATTTATGCGATCGCCACAAGCCTCCGTCAGATCCAGCGGGCCGACGGGCGGCCTGTCGCGTCGATCAAACGTGCCTGCCGCCCTATTCCACGACCGCCAACACGTCCGACTCTTTGAGAATCACGTACTCCCTGCCGTCCATCTCGATTTCCGTGCCGGAGTACTTGCCGTAGAATACCTCGTCGCCCACCTTGACATCTATCTCGCCACGCTCGCCCGAGTCGAGCAGGCGGCCCGGTCCCACCGCCAGCACCTTGCCGCGCTGCGGTTTCTCCTGGGCCGTATCGGGCAGTACGATGCCTCCCGACGTCACCTCTTCCGCTTGCGCGGGCGCCACCAAGAGACGGTCGTCCATCGGTCTGACCTTTACCTTCGACTTCGCCATCGCCTTTAGCCTCCGCATTCCTGTCGCCGGCCGATTCACCTGGTTCCTGTTATCACGCGCCGAGCCGACGCGACTACATCATGTCGTCCATATCTTCCATGCCCCCCGGCCCGCCGGGCGGCGTCTCGTCTTCTTCCTTGGGCTCGTCGGTTATCAGGCAATCCGTGCTCAGCAGCACTCGCGCCACACTGCTGCCGTTCTCCAACGCGGCCCGCACCACTTTGGTCGGGTCGATCACGCCGTCCTTGACCAAATCACCCATCTTGCCCGTATCCGCGTTGAGGCCGAACGCCCCGCTGCCGGCCTCCACGTCGGCAACCACGACGTTGCCCTCCATGCCCGCGTTGTCGGCAATCTGCCACAGCGGCCGTGCCAGCGCCCAACGTATGATCTCAACGCCCGTCTTCTGGTCCCCCGTCACCTTGACCCCATCCAGCGCCTTACGCGCCCGCAGCAGCGCTACTCCGCCGCCCGGCACGATGCCCTCTTCAATCGCCGCCCGCGTGGCGTGCAACGCGTCCTCGATCCGCGCCTTCTTCTCTTTCATCTCGGCTTCGCTGGCCGCCCCGACGTTTATCTGCGCCACGCCGCCCGCCAGCTTCGCCAGACGCTCCTGAAGCTTCTCGCGATCGTAATCGCTGGTGGTCTCGTCGATCTCGCGGCGGATCTGCTCGATGCGGCCCTTGATGTCCGACGTCGAGCCGGCACCCTCGATGATCGTCGTGTTCTCGTTGTCGATCCGGACCCGCTTGGCCTGCCCCAGATCGGCTATCGACACAGTGTCCAGCTCAATGCCCAGATCGTTGAAAATGGGCTTGGCGCCGGTGAGGATGGCAATGTCCTGCAACATCGCCTTGCGTCGATCGCCGTAGCCGGGCGCCTTGACGGCCGCACATTGCACAATGCCCCGCAACTTGTTGACCACCAGCGTGGCCAGCGCCTCGCCCTCGATGTCCTCGGCAATGATCAGCAGCGGACGCTTGACCTTGGCAATCTTCTCCAGCAGGGGCACGAGCTTGCCGACGTTGCTGATCTTGTCTTCGTAGACCAGCACGTACGCCCTCTCCAGAGCAACCTCCATCGCGTCCTGGTCGGTCACGAAGTGCGGTGAGAGATACCCCCGATCAAACTGCATGCCCTCGACGACCTCGACGGTCGTGTCCAGGCTCTTGCCCTCCTCCACCGTGATCACGCCGTCCTTGCCCACCTTGTCGAAGCAGTCGGCCATGATCTGCCCGATGCCGCGATCATTGTTCGCCGAGATGCTCGCAATGTTGACGATGTCATCACGCTGGTTGAGCCGAATGGGCTTGGACATCTTGCCCAGCTCGTCCACCACGGCCCGAACGCCCTTCTCGATCCCTCGACACAGGGCCATGGCGTCGGCGCCGGCAGCCACGTTCCTCAGCCCTCGGCGGTAGATCGCCTCGGCCAACAGCGTGGCCGTCGTCGTGCCGTCGCCCGCGACATCCGACGTCTTGCTCGCCGCCTCCTTGACCAGTTGGGCGCCGAGGTTCTCGTACTTGTTGTCGAGTTCGATCTCCTCGGCCACGGTGACCCCGTCTTTCGTGACCGTCGGGGCACCCCAGCCCTTGTCCAGAACGGCGTTGCGTCCCCGCGGCCCGAGCGTCGCCTTGACCGCTCTGGCCAGCTTTTCGACACCCTTCAAGAGGCTCTGCCGGGCCTCTTGCTCGAAGGCCAACTGCTTCACCGCCATCGTCGCCTCCTCCTCATGTGGAGCTGTCTACGCACCGTTTGAAATTCGATCTCGCGCCGTCCAGCCGGCCGCGGACAGACTCCGTCCGCTCGGCCACGTTATAGGCTGATGCAAAGCCCATGCCAACCAACAGCCCCAGGCCAATCAACCTAGGATCATCTGTAACCTCTTGTAATTAAGTACTTTATAATGATCCGCCTCACTGGACGCAGCTCCGCCTGCCGTTGGTCCCCTGCCAGTTCGGCACGTGCCCCACTAGCCCCCGCGTCTCGGGAGTGTCATTCTGACAGCCATGGCAGGGGTGGCCAATCCTGTGCCAGGGCAAAGGGTGGGAGCGTAGGGTGCCCCAGCCCGTTCGTCGGGCTGGGGGACAGACGGATGGCCCGTCCCTCCTGACAACCTCTTCCGGCCAACCTTTTCCGGCCGACGAAGCGGCCCAGTCTGAATCACCTAGCCCATCGTCGGCAGGTCAGGCAGGTCTTTGGGGTGCTCGGGAATCGTGTCATACCGCTTCTCGGTTGCGACCTTCTGAACCCATGTCTTGGCCGCCTTCAACAAAGACGCGACCAACCAGTAACGCAACGGGTCGGGCGGGCCGGCCTGGGAGACGGTGGTCAAGGCATAGCTAGCCGCTTCAGCGCACTCGGGCTTGTTCTCCTTCAGCCAATCGGCGTCGTGTCCGCCCAGGTAGGCGTACATCCCCCAAAGGTACCCCCGCGTGACGGTGAACCGCGGCGGGTCATCTCGAAGGATGTAGCGTATCTGGTCATTGCAGACGCCGTGGCGCTCGGCTGCTCGCGACTGGTCGCCGCCGATGATCTCGATGTAGATGTCGAGCCGATCGATGATCCTGTAACCGCAGCGATTCTGAAGGAGACTGTCAAAGCCTTCACCCTTGAACATCGTCGCGAGAATCGGATTGTGTGCGCTCCTGGCACGCCACCGCTTGGCCGACTTCATGGCTTCGTCGTTGGGTCTGGGCTCGGTGAAGAACTGTCGGACCAATTCCACAAAGCACTGCGCGGCCTCGATCTTGCCGGAGGTCGGCTGCCCAAGCGTCTCGGCAACTCTCAATCGGAGAGAACCGCTGTCCTTTCGACCCGCCAGCCGGGCCTCGACGGCGTCGGCCCTCCGTAAGGCGGAATTCATGACCGACTTGGGCACGTCACCGCAGCGCCCGGCTCTGGTGCGCCATGCCTTCTGAGTCCCGACCATTCTCATGAGCTGCCGAAGACCTTCCAGCCACCGATGGGAGCAAAGCTCGAACCCATACTTCGGCATGGCCTCCCTTACACGGACAGCCCAGTCAGGCAACTCGCCGAGGGCCAGGGCCATGCGGTTCAGAGCTGTTGCGTCGGCATCCAGAACGTATTGATCCCCGACATGGAAAGCGCTCGTTTCCCAGCACTTCTTCGTAATCCGCTCGGAGATGTCCCGGGCCATGACATGCTTCTTCACTTCGTCCCAACTCTTGAAGCCATAGAACATGGCCAGGGCGAACTGAACTTCCTTGAGCGGCACCTCCGCTGCGAGGATGTCAGCGTCCGCCGCTGCATCGAAGCGTCTGAGCTTGCGCAGCACCTGGCACGAAGACGAGTCCCCGGCCTTGTGGGCCTTGAGAACGTCCTTGGCCTGCTCCTTCAGAAAGCGAAGACTGGGATTGGCGGGGAGAGATGGAGTCATGAGACACCTTCCTTTCCGTAGCGCCCAGGGCCCGCACGCTTGGGCAGAAAAGAAGGTCTCTGTATCGGCCTTGCGAAGGTGGATTCGATCCTTGCCGCGGACCGGGCGGCGGCCTTCGTCCGCCAAAACCCACACTACTCACCGGCAACCCCGCTGTCAAGATTTCCGCTTGGAGTTTCGCTGTCACCGATTGCCGGCGACCTGTTTCCACCTGTCCCGGAAGGCGTCTGTTACGTGAAGCGGCGGCGAGCGCGCCGCCGCGAACGACCTCTTCACGACACGGTTGCTGGCGCTTGACGGTACTTACCACGTCCTGCCGCAGCCGGGGCACGGCACGGCCAGGATGCGGGCGGCGGCGTGACGGACCTTGTGCTTCGGGTCGTCCAGCGCCTTCTGCAGGCCCTGGACGACGCGCGGGTCGCCTGCGTCGCGGTAGGCACCGATGGCAACGACCGCGGCAAGGCGAACGTTGAAGTTCGCGTCGACGGCCCGGTCGAGGAGGTGGTCCAGGCCTCCAACGGTCCTGACTGCCGGGCGGCCGGTGATGAACGGGCCCGTTGCAGCGGGGTCGGGATGAATCCGTCCGGCAAACCACCTTAAGGCCTGCCGGCGGACTCGCGGGGACCGGTCCTCCAACATCCGAGCCAGCTCCCCCAGGCTGCGATCATCCCCGCGCAGGCCCAGGCGAGTGGCGGCGAAGTACCGTTGTCTCGCCGACCCGGAATGCGACAGGGCCAGGTCGACCCGATAGCCTTCCTCGCCGTCCTCCAGGATCCGCCCGGTCTCTTTTCGCAGCGATTGGTGCCAGGCTGACGGAAGATGATGCGTGGCGGGACCCTTGGCGCCGAAGACGCGAATGGCCCGCTCCAGGCTGCGGGTGAACGCTTCGTCAGGTGCGTTGTCCTTGCATGCTTGCTCGACCATGGTCAGTTCCTTTCGCAAGGCCGTCCGGCCGCGCTGGAGACGCCCCTTGAGCGTCCCCTGGCTGACGCCAAGGAAGCCGCAGATCTCTGCGTAACTCAGCCCATCGGCGTAGTAGAGCATCAGGGCCTCGCGATCCTTCTCGTTGACGCCGACAAGGGCCCGCTGTACGAGCGTCCGCTGCTCGTTCTCGCCGGCAAGTTGCTCACTCGACGGGGCCAAGTCGGGGCATTCGCCGCGCTCGGCCGCCTTGCCCAACAGGGCCTCCTGCCGCTGCCGGTCGCGCCGAACCTCGAAGGCCGTGTTGCGGGCAATCCCGCAAAGCCAGCCCCCGAACCGAACGGGGTCCTTGAGTCTCGGCAGATCGCAGTAGGCACACAGGAACGCCTCCTGCGCCGCGTCCAGCGCCAGATGGAAGTCGGCCAGGATTCCCAAAGCCACGCCGTAGACGTGATCCTGGTATCTCCGGACCAGGGCGCAGAATGCCTCGGCTTCACCGGCCAAGGCCGCGCCGACCAAACTGGCGTCCGTCTGCTCGCTCATGGGCGAAATACGACCGGCCGGGCGTGGCAAGATTTGAACTTGCGACCTGCCCTTGCGGGCTGCTCTGTCTCTGAGCTACGCCGCCCAGCCGGTCACCATTATGTGGACTTTAGCCATTTTCGACCGGGTAATGCCGTTGAGGACCCCCGCTGGAGCCCGCCAGCCAATTCCGAGCAACTCGGGCCTTGCATAGGAACTTGCCATTAATTCGTAACTCATTGTAGTAGAAGAGGTTAACA
>DATKUK010000095.1:0-26189 GCA_035530655.1 Phycisphaerae bacterium | reverse complement strand
CGGCGACGTCCGGATCGTGTAGAATGCTTCACTTGAAAGGCCTCCTTGCCGGCGGGTGTTGTTCTCTATCAAACTACAGTATACCGCCGCTTGAAGGCCTTTTCCTGTGCGAAACGCGATCGGAGATCGCTTATTCTGGGGCTAGCCGAGCAGCGCCAGGACGTTCTGCGGCAACTGGTTCGCGATCGACAGAACCGTTGTGGTGCTCTGAACCAGGATCTGAGCCCGCGTCAGAGCGGCCACCTCGCTGGCGTAATCGGTGTCACGAATCGCCGATTCGGAGGCCTTGACGTTCTCGAAGGCCACCCGCTGGCTGTTCATATTGGTCTCAAGCTGGTTGGCCTGAATGCCGCCAAGGCGGCCCCGCAACAGTGATACCTGCTCGATAGCTTCCTTCACGATCCGCTCGGCCCGGGTGTAGTTGCCCCCGACCAGCGAGGCATTGCCTGAGCCGCGCAGCTCGCTGAGATAGCCGATCTCGAAATTGCCCAGAGTGCCGGTCGATGCCGACGGGATTCCCACGCTGAGCTGCCCGCTGCTGACCACGTCTGGGCCGATCTGGAACAGCGCCCCGCCTCCGGTAATATTGAAGGTGGAGGTTCCCAGCCGCGTGCCGAAGCCCTCGGTCAGGTTCAGCTCCACGTCGAGGCCGCTGTTACGCATCCGGGCGATGAGACCGTTGACGTTGGCGGTCTGTCCGTTGACCAGCACGCCCGCGTCCACCCCGAAGTCCTGCGTCGCTACAGACATGTCAGAGTCGTACAGCACGAAGTCGCCGCCGGTTTGGATGGTCGAAACTCGCACGAACGCGTCGGAGCCATACGTCGTACTGCTGAAAGCCATGGCCGACTGGGCGGCGTTCACGATGGCCGAGACACCCGTCAACTCCGAGAAGCTGTTAATCGCGGCCCCCATGGCGCTGACGTGGGCACTGGCTGCGAAGCTGAACTGCTCGGTGCCCAGCAGGCCGGTCACCTCGATGGTCAGGTTGTTGCCGGCCGACAGACCATCGCCCACGTAGGTCAACTGCCCGGCTTCAGCCGAGTCGGTGACCTGCACCGTGACGTTCATGGCCGCCCCGGCGGGCACGCGGGCCCCATAAATCGTGGTGACGGCAATCTGTGAAGTCGTCACGCCCGACAGCAGGTAGGCCAAGTTGCCGTTCAGCAGCTTTTCACCGTTGAACTGCGTGGTGTTAGCGATCCGATCGATGCTCTCCAGTAACGAATCCACCTGAAGCTGGTTCGCCTGGATCTCCGTGGGCGAAAGCGGTCCCTCGTTGGCCGAGGCATTGACCAGCCCGCGGACTTCCAGCAGCAACGCCGAGACCTCGTTCAACGCCGCATCGGCTACGCTCAATACGTTGATCGCGCGCGACGAGTTCTCGATCGCCTGGTTGATCCCGACGAGTTCGGCGCGGAGCGACTCCGAAGCGATCAGTCCGGCGGGGTCGTCTTTGCCGCGATTGATGCGGAGGCCCGTGCTGAGGCGCTCGAGACGAGTGGCCAGGTCTTGCTGATTGGCGAAGAGGCGGTGGATCGACTGAATCGAACTAATGTTCGTGTTAATTCGACTCATAGTATCCTCCGTGATCCCCGCTGATGGCTCAGCGGGTCCACACGCCACCCTGCGTGTGGGCCGCCTGACGGGCGGCTGCGTGGCCGACGCCGGTTCCACCGTTCAGTGCGTCGACCCGATCAGATCGTGCGGCTTGGACTCCCTTGACCTTCAGCTTCTTCGTGTCTTGTCAAGCTGCTCTTACAGCCGCCGATCTGGATGTGCTCACGAGCTGGAAATCCTTTCCAAACTCCCGCCATCCATGAATCCCCTCGGTCGGGGGTGATCAGCCCATCTTCAGATCGATCAAAAGCCTCCATCTGCAGCAGACTAAAATCCATGATCGCTATCGCTCGGCACCGGGTAGGTCGTCACTTATAGGGCGGTTCTTTAGCAAATTCGACCCGATAAGCCAGGCAAAAAATTATCGGACCCGTCGGGACACCCCTGGGCACCGGCCGATGATCAGCCGATTGCCGAAGGGGTCCCGACGGGTCCGATAGTATGCTTGCTGCCAGAGCGCCGAGGCTTAGCGGATCAGCGCTAGGATGTTCTGCGGCGCCGCGTTGGCAAGCTGAAGGGCCGCCGTCGCCGACTGGACCAGGATCTGGGCCCGAGTCAGGGCAGCCGTCTCGGTCGCGAAGTCGGTATCACGGATGGCCGACTCCGCAGCCGTCGTGTTCTCGTAGGTGACCTGCAACGCGCGTATCGTCGACTGTATCGTGTTGCTCTGGAACGCGCCGAGGCGACCACGCAGGTTGGATACCTGCTGGACGGCCGCCCGAACCATCCGCTGCCCGGTCGCAAAGTTGCCGGCGGTCACGTCATTGGCCTGGCCGCTTCCCAGCGACGACAGGTACCCAACGTTCGCATCGCCCAGCGAGCCGGTCGCCACAGAAAAGATGCCGATACCGACCTTGCCGGCCAGACCCACCTCGGGCGACAGGGAGAAGTCCGCACCGCCGCCCGTGACATAGAACGTCTTGTTCGTCAGCTGCTGCCCAAAGTCGGCGTTCAGCGTCATCTCCAGACTGAGGGCGGCCGACCGTACCGATGCGTTCAGACCATCCGTCGTCGCGGACGTGCCGTTAATCGTCACGCCGGCATCCTGGCCCTGATCGGTGCTCGTGGTGGTCATCGAATCGACTTCATAGAGTGTGAACTCATCGGTGCCGCTGCTGATGACCGACACGGTCACGAACGCATTGCTCCCGTATTCCGTGCTGCCGAATGTCACCGCGCTGTTGGCGGCGTTGGTGACCGCGGAGACACCGGTCATCTCGGTAGCCTGATTGATCGCAGCCGCCATGGCGCTGACATGGGAGCTGGCGGCGAAGCTGAACAACTCGGTGCCGTAATTGCCCGCCACCTGGATGGTCACGCTGTTGCCGGCCGATAAACCGTCGCCGATATACCGCAACTGGGCGGTCTGCGCCGACTGCGTGACCTCTACCACGACGGTCCGATTGCCGCCGTCCGGCAGGCGTGCCCCGGTCACTTGCACGTTTGTGATCGAGCTGGCCTGGACCCCCGACAGCGTGTAGTCGAGGCTGCCGTCCAGCATCTTCTTGCCGTTGAACGACGTCGAGTTTGCAATACGGTTGATCGTGTCGAGAATGGAGTCGATCTGAAGCTGGTTGGCCGCCACCTCGTCATCGCTCAGACCCGCCTCATTGGCGGTGCGATCAACCAGGTCCTCCAACTCCAGCAACAGAGTACTCACCTCGCCCAAGCCACTTTCAGCCACCGACACCAGTTGGTCGGCCCGCCGGGCGTTGTCCATGGCGGCGATGATCGCTTTTTGCTCGGCCCGCAACGACTCCGAGGCAATCAGGCCCGCTGGATCGTCCTTTCCCCTGTTGATCCGCAGGCCGGTACTCAGACGCTCCAACGAGGTGTTCACCGCCTCGTTCTGGTATCCCAGGATACGGGCGGCGATGATCGACGGAACGTTGGTGTTAATACTACTCATGGGTTCGTGCCTCCTACGCGGATCGGTTCATCTGCCCCATCACTCGCCACCCGCCTCGGAGTGGACCGGTACGATACACAGTCGACAGGGACGATCCCGACCACGGCGGAATCCACCAAGCCTTGTGCCCTACGGCCAGGAGGCTTGAGGATCCCTGGCTGCCCTACTCAGGTTTTTCTTGCCGTTTGGCCTCCACGCAGTCCGAAGCGCCAATACCGCGCGCGTCGCCGCGGCCAAACCCGATACTGCACACATCAAAAGGCGCGCCTGGACGACGAACGCCGCCCGCAGGCATGCGTCCGCCATCGAGTTCCGTGCTGGGCCCATCGTCACCGACAGGCTAGTGGTTTAACAAAATCGACCCCTCGCCGATGCCCGCAAAACCCTACCAGGGCGTAACTTCCGCAAACTCGGTGCCTCATGTCCCCCCCGCCCGAATGGGGTCGCCGCAGGAGCGGCTTTTACCGGACAGCCCGTCGGAATCTCGGCAAGAAAATTTTAACAAGGTCGTGCTTTTCGGACCGGGGATGCGCAAGTCAGGCGTATGAAAACGCGGGACGCCGCTACGTGCGACGTCCCGCGTGCGACCTTTAGCTTGGCTGCAAACCACCCGCGCGTCCCCGCGCTACCCTCCCAGCAACGCCAGGACGCTCTGCGGCGTCGTGTTGGCGATGGCCAGCACGCTCGTGCCGGCGTTTACCAGAATCTGTGCTCGCGTCAGGTGGGACGTCTCGACGGCGAAATCGGTGTCCCGGATAGCCGATTCGGCCGACGTGAGATTCTCCAACGTGATCTGCAACTGATTCACATTGGTGTCCAGCGTATTTCGCTCGAACGCACCCAGCCGGCCACGCAGCACCGATGTCTGTTCGATGGCCGCATTGATGATGTCCGACGCACCCTTCGGATCGGTCCTGAGGTCATGCGCTCCCCCGCTGACGATCTCGCTCAGATAACCGCAGAGGCCGCTGCCCAGCCGGGAAGCCGCAATGGAGGGCACGCTGATGTTCACCTGCTGGTTGGTGTTGACCTGAGGCCCGAGTTGGAACAGCGAGCCCCCGCCGGTTATGGCAAAGCTCTTCTGACCTACACCGAAGTCGTCCGACAGCCTCACGCGAACGTCCAGCGTCGCCGTGTTGATCTCCAGAACCTGTCCGTTGAGGGTGGCATCGGCTCCATTGATGGTACCCACGGCATCGCGCCCGTAATCGCGTTGTACGCTGGCGCCGTCGACGTCCGACGTGGTGAAGCTGGAGGCCATCGAAAGGGGGCGCACCGACACGAACTCATCGCCGCCCCAACCGCGACTGACGAACTGAATGCCGCTGGCAGGATTGGCGTCGTTCAGCAGCGCCGCCGAGATGCCGGTCGCGTCAGCCACCACGTTGACGGCCGCAACCATCGCCGAGGCGGCCATGCCCGAGCCCAGTTCGATCGTGGCCACGCCGTCGTCACCAGCCACCTCGAGCTGCACCCCACCCGTCGGCACGGCGCTGGCGCGATACTGCAAGGTTGCGTGCTGGGCCGACGCGGTGACGCTGATCTGCACCGGAATGTAGTCGCGCGTGCCGAACTGGGCCTGGAAGATGTCCGCCTGCATGATGGCTGAGCCTGGAATGCCGCTGGTGATGTAGTCCAGCGCGCCGTTGAGCAGCTTGCGTCCGGCGAAGGTGGTGGTGTTGGCGATGCGCGTGATCGAGTCGATGGCCGAGTCGATCTGCAATTGGTTCGCGCGGACCTCGGCATCGGACACGCCGCTCTCGTTGGCGGCCTCAATCACGAGGTCCTGGATGTCCACCAGCAGGTTAGCCACCTCGCCCAGCGCCCCTTCCGAGGTCGCAATCACGTTACTGGCACGCTGGCTGTTGGCAACCGCCTGCCGAACCCCGGCAATCTCGGATCGCAAATTCTCCGAGACGATCAACCCGGCTGGGTCGTCCGCACCCCGGTTGATCCGAAATCCGCTGCTGAGCCGTTCCAGAGATAGCTGCAAGTCCTGGTAGGAACGTTGCAGTCTGGCCTGGGCCGCCAGGGCTGACACGTTGGTGTTGATCGTAGCCATTGCTATCCTCCTTGACTGTCGTCCCCCTCTGCAAGACACCCGCTGGCTCCCGGGCGATCTGCGGCGGCGTCGGTCGCCTTACCACCGCGGCCCCGCCTTCACCGGTGCCTTTTCCTTTTCTGCGGGATTGACCTCTTGTCCGAGCCCGCAGTCTCGACAATGTCCTCCGGCCTGATATCCGCCGCCGCCCGATTCTCCCGCTTGATGGCCTCGTACACTTCCTTGCGGTGCACGGGAATCGCCGACGGAGCTGTGATACCCAAACGCACCTTGTCCCCTCGAATGTCAACGATCGTGACCTCGACGTCATCACCGATCATGATCGTTTCGTCGCGTTGTCTTGAGAGCACCAACATCCTCGGCTCCTTCCTTGGCCTGCCGATGCGCTCGGCGCGGGACGTGCCATCCTTGCGTCTTCCGCTACCGCTCAGGGCGGCCCGGCTGCAACCGCGCAAAGACGCAACTCGATCAGCCACGAGCTTGCAGGCAGGTGCCCTGTATGCTTACACGCCCCTGCGCGCCGCTCGTGGCGCACGCTTCACGCCGTCCTGCTGACGGCCTCCGGCTTCTCGGCCATCTCCATCAACGGATGCCGGGTCGTATAGCGCCGGTCCGAAAGCACCATCTGCTTGCCCTGCCGAGTCTGCACGTTGACAACCAACGGGCCCTGCAGATTGCCTGTTAAAACTCGATCCACCTTGTTGACAATAACAAAAACCTGGGCCTCATCCACCTCGCTCAGGCCCAACCGTTCCAGTTCCTCGGCCTTCACCGGAATGTGATAGTCCGGTATGAACAAGCGAGGGTCGCACACGACGAAAGCCAGGTCCGCCCGATCGACCGCTTGCAGCCAATAGAACCCGCTGTCCTGCCCGGTCTGGATCAAGGCATAACGCCGCTGATCCGGAAACCCGAGAATGCCCTTCTCGAAGTGGATCAGCCTATGCTCATCAACCGCCAGCTCTCCGAAACGCGACGTTTGGATCTTCATGTGTTCAACTCCTTGTGCTATCCGTCCTGCACACCATCATGCGTGCCGCCCTTCAGGCCCGACTAACGCAGAAACTCCAGCAGCGACAGATTCATTAATTGCGAACCCGTCATAATGCTCGCCTGCAAGGCTGTCTGGGCCTGCTGGAACTTCGTGACTGCCTCCGTGTAATCCGAGTCCTTGACCTTGCTGAGCATTTGGCGCGTGGCGTTGACCGCGTCCTCGGTGCGCCTCAGACGTTCGCTCATCCCTCGCGCCTGCGCGCCCACCACGCCCTGCCATCGATTCACTTCCATCAGCAACTCGCCGATCCTTCCCCCGGCCTGGGTGACCGCTTTGCGGTCGCCGGCCATCAGACCGTCACGCAGCTTGATCAACTGACTGAAAACACCCTCGGCGCTGATCGGGTTGGTGTCGTCCGAGACCAGCGTCACCGGTCCGGAGCCGCTGCCCACCTTGCCGGACAGGCCAAGATGGTCCAGAGCGGGTGAGAGATTCAGCTTCTCGAGGCGTAACGTGTCGGCGCCGCCCACGTTGTCCGTCAGGCGAATGCCGTTGCCCGTGTCCGTCAGATCCGCGAGAAAGTCGTTCGGCGGCACGGCGCCGACGCCGAGCCCAGCCGCCGCCGCCGCCGCATTGATCAGGTCAATCACATCCTGAATCGTTTGGGCCGATGACAGATCCACGTCGAAGTAGACGTTGTTGTCCGTCGTGTAGATCCGCAAATCGTCGCCGGCGACCGTCTCCACACCCTCACCACCGTTGAGTTCACTCAGACGCGTGTCGCCCCAGAGCGACCGGATGCCCAGCGCTTCGGCTGCGCTACCACCGTTCTCGCCGATCCGTAGTTGCTGTCCCGACACGCGGCTGACCACGTCGATGCCCGTGCCGGCGCCGTTGATCCGAGCCAGAACGCCCACGCCCGCCTCGTTTAGCGCGTTGAGCACGTCCTGGATGGTTGTCGCACCGGTAAACTGCACGACGGTCGGCTGACCGAGCGCGCCATCGTTGGTGATTTGCAGACCGCCTGCCAGATTGATCCCCGCGCCACCGTTCAACGCCGACAACGGCGTGGTCAGCGTGAGGCGAGCGTTCACGTCAGGACCGACGAAGACCCCCGGCGGGCCGGCCGGCGGGGCGAACGTGTTGGCTAGGCCAAGGTCGATCGCCGTCTGACTCCCGCCCACGTCGCCGATGGTTACCGTCTCTCCGCCCTGCACCGTGATCTGCAAACCGCTGACACCTACGCCCACCGTCGTGGTCGAGCCGGCCGCCGCCAGCGCGTCGTTGATCAGGTCGGCCACGTCGCTGATGGTGTCGGCTTTGGACAGATCCACAGATACCGGGCCTGAGGCGGATGTGTCGTCGATCTCGATCTGGCCCAATCGGACCCCGCGGTGGATCGCGCCATCCAAATCGCGAAGCCGTGTATCGTCGGTCAGCGCAGGCGAAAGATCGCGCCAGCCCTTGACCTCCGACGACATCGCACCAAAGAGCTTTTCGCCGGTCAGGCCGAACGGACGCTCCGCCAACAGCTCGACGCGCGAGCGCAGTTGCCCCGTATCGCCCTGAAACAGCACGCCCCCAAGCTCCTGAACGAAGGGAGCCGTCGTGGTGCGACGCCCACCGAAGATGTACACGTCCTGGAACTGGCGGTTGCCCACCATCACCAGCGCGTCAATGATGCCGGTGATCAGTTGAGCAGCCGACTCCCACTCGCCCTGCTGCTGCTCGTCCAGCGGATCGCCCGCCAGGTTCAGACTCTCACTGGCAATGTCGCGCGCCTCGATGAGCAGGTCACCGATCTCGCCGATCGTCGAGTCCGTCAGACTCAGGAACCCGTCGGCATAGCGAATGTTGTCCTCAATCTGTGCTTGCTGCTCGAGCAGCTCGGTCAGGCGGATGGCACGCTGCGCGGCGGCGGGATCCTCGCTCGGCGAGAGGAACTTGTTGCCGGTAACCAGGCGCTGCTGCTGCTGAAACAACTCCAGTGTGTTCTTTTGGAGCTGCTCCACCAGAGTCATCGCCCGAAGGTTATGACTGATGCGTGTGATGTTGACCGACGAAATCGCCATGTTCGTTACCGAATCAATCCGATCAGTTCGTTGATTAGCTCGTCGACCACACTGATGTATCGCGCCGCGCCCTGATATGCCTTCTCGAACTTCATCAGCTGCACGGCCTCCTCGTCCAGGTTCACGCCGCTGACCGATTCGTGCTGCGCCTTGAGCGATCCGGTGATGATGCCGGCGGCCGACACGGCGTTCAGTGCCGCCTGGCCCGAGACCGCAACGGCTCCCACGATCGTGTTGTAGAAGTCGATCAGCGATCGGTTGCCGCCCAGCGTCGCACTGATCTCGTTGGCCAGCGCCGCCATACGCCCGGCATTGCTGCCGTCACCTTCGAGATTCTCAGTGGCGACCGCCAGCAGTTCCGGCGAGTTGGCCAACAGGGGATTCATCGAGATGTCCGACGCATCGCTGCCGGAGAAGAAAGTGTTCATCCCCAGAGCAGCCAGTACATGCGAGCTGTCCTGACTGAAGGTGAAGCTGGCACCCGGCTCGGCGGTGATCGACAGGCGCCCGTCGGCGGTCACCGACGCGGAGATGTGGTCCACCGCACCGAGCGCAGCCGCCAGATCGTTCAGTGTCGTATCCGGCCCGATGCCGTCCAAGTCGACGTCGATCTGCCTAACCGTCGACCGACCCGCGTCGTCCGTAACGGTGATGAGGAAGCTGCCGTTCTGCGGAACCAGGTTCAGCCCCGCACCGCTTGCGTTCAGTGCCAAAGCCGGATCGAGTACCGCATACTCGCCCGTGACGAGCGTCAACCCGACCAGGCCTTGACCTTCCGCGTGCAGGCGGTTGACGTCCTGGATCAAGGCCGCCGTCAATTGGTTCAACGACGCCATAGGCGTCAGGACGTGCTGCTGTCGCGAGTTGAGTATGCCCTCCAATGCTCCGCCTCGCGCGTCGAGCAGCGAATTGTCGTCCTCGAATCGCACCTGACTGGTCGCCAGACCGTCGACCGTCTTCGTCTCGACGCGCACGCGGCGGATCATCGCCGCCTGCACGAGCAGGTCGTTACCTGCATAGACGTTGACCGACCCGTCTTCCTGCTGGCGAATCTGGATCGACACCAGCTCGGACAACTCCTTCAACGCGCCGTCGCGCTGATCGCGCAGCGAATTGGCCGTCCCGCCGCCGGCCTCCGCTGCCACCACCTGTCTGTTCAGGCCAGCGACCTCGCCGAGCAATCGGTTGATCTCGTCCGCCGTCCCGGTGATCTGCTCGTTCAGTTCCTTGTGCGTCTGCACCAGGTCGTTACGCATCCGATGCATCGACTCGGCCAGCGACGCGCCGACGGTCAGTACAATCCCTCGGGTCGAGATGTCCTGCGGCGTGTTCTGAACGTCCGCCCAGGCGTTGAAAAACTCGTTCAACTGACTCGATAGGTCGTACTCGCTCAACTCGTTGAACAGCGACTCGACCCGCCCCAGCGTATACTGCTCGGTCAGCGCCGACCGCTCGTCCGAGATGGCCGTTCGGAGTCGATTCTCAAGCGCCTCGTCGACGTTTCGTTTCAGAGATCCAAGCTGAACGCCCAGCCCCGTCGAATAGCCCAGCGCTGTCCCCACCGACGGCAGCGGCGTCAGGATCGGCGTCCGACGGGCGAACGTGTTGCTGCCCGCGTTGGCGATGTTGTCGCCGGTCACGTAGATCGCGTTCTGGTACGCCAGCAACGCGCTGCGACCGATCTGCAAAGCTGATGTCACCAGACCCATCGTGTTATCCCACCGCGTCCAGGATGCGATGCGCGCCGCCCGCGGTTGGCACGCCCCGCACGTCGTATGTTCCCGTATCCCGCTCCGCCGCCCGCATGGCGTCGTACACGTGCCTGAAGTGGGCCAGCAACTCCTTGCCCGCCAACGCCGCAACCTGATTGACCTGGTTGGTCTGCTCCACCAGGCGCCGCAGCCCATCGGCCAGAACCAGAAGCTTGCTGCGGCCCGGCTCGCCGATGCGCTCGGCCAACTGCCTAATGCTCACCGGGCCCTTGCTCGTAGCGCCCGCCCGGAGCTGAAGGTCTGCCGCCAGCGCCTTGCGGCTGGACTCCGCCTCGGCGATCCGCTGCAACAGGAACCGCTCGCGGGCCGCACACGAATTCAGCGACTCGGTATCCGCCCGTCGCATCGCCTCCAACTTGCGCCGCAAGACCGCCAGCAACTCCTCATACAGTCCGCGCATCTCGGCCAGGCACTCTGCAAGTTGTCCTGCTACCGCTTCACTCACTGCCGATCGCCTCCTCGGCGCGGTCGATCAACCCCGCCGTCAGAACGCTTCCCAGATTCAGACGACCGGAAACGCTCGCCCGCCGAACCAACTCGAGATGCAGTTGACGCGTGAAGAAACGCTCCGCACCATTGGGCGCGAAATAGCCGTCGCGCCGCTGCGAGTCCTGCGCCTGCTTGAGCAAGCTGCCGAAGAACGTCGTGCCCACCATCTGATCGGCGGCCTCGCGGAGGCGTTGCGCGTCCTTGCCCGCAAGGCTGCGCGCCAGACGCGCTTCGGCCGCAATGGCCTGCTCCTGTCGAAACCGCCCGACCGTCTCGGGTACTACCGTTGTGGGAACCGCTGCAATACGCATCCGTGCGTCATCCTCGTGATCCGGTCTAATCCTGCAGGATCAGTTTCGCGTGCAGTTTGCCCGTCTTGTGCAGTTCCTCGATGATGGCAATCCGGTCTTCGATCGGCACCTTCATGCTGTTGAGCGCCTCGACCAGGTCCGCCAGTTTCTGCGTCTGCCTCGACGTGCCCAGCTTGGTCGGGTTTAACGCCATCCATTGGCCCTCGCTCACCACGGGCTTCACCGGCGTGGGCACCGGCGGCGGCTCCACCGTCCGAATCGTCAGACCCTTGTGCGTGATCACAGCCGGCGAAATCTCCGCCTCGCCCGTGATCACGATCGTGCCGCTCGAGCGGTTGATGCGCACCCGCGCCTCCGTCGCCTCCATCACCGTCTCGGGAATCAATTCGTGCGATTCGATGCTGCCGATGAAGGAGGCCACGTCCGCCATTTCGGTCGGCGGCACGCGCACAATCACGTTCTTGGGGTCAGCCGCAATAGCCAGGGGCTCGGCCCGCTCGACCGACGCAAACTTGTCGTTGATCCCCATGGCAATGGCCGCCGCCATGCCCCACCAGCCGGCGTGCGCATCGTCGATCACCAGGCTGATGTAGTACCCGCCCGCATCGACCTTGACACTGCGCTGTTCGAGCTGATCGCCGCGCACCACATACGTGTGCAAGATGCTCCGCTCCATCGTCGCCCCCTGCCGAACCATGCCAACGGTGGGAACCTCGGTATTGGGAACCACCATCGGGCCGCTCGCCAACGCCAGCACGTCCTGCATCAGAGGGCTCGGGCCCTGTAGCGGCGTCAGCAGAAGACGACCCCCCAGCAGGCTCTTGGCCGCACCGATCGAGCTGACCTGCACGTCCACCCGATCCCCCTCGCGAACGCCGTTGTCCGACAGCGTCGTCTCCACGTGCACCACCGCGACGTTCTTGGCGTCCTTCAGCTCCTCCAGCGTGAAGATCGGATCGTTGAAGCGCTTCAGCAGCGTCGCCAGCGGCCGAATCGCCGGCATGTAGTCGCCCCCGTCGCCCGTGCCCTTCAAGCCGATCACCAGCCCAAGCCCGATCAGCTTGTTCGTCCGGCGACCCTTCAGCCGAGCGATGTCGCCGATCCGCACCGCCTCAACCGTCGGCGTAGCAAACAACGCGACAGCCAGTGCCACGCTCCCGATCCACCTGCAAGATACGGTCGTTCGTCTTCTGCTCATCCGTTCACACTGCCCGCGACTCAAAACGGTCGCAGCCAATCAAAAAACCTCGGAACCCAGCCCCGACGCGTGCCGTCACGCACCACGCCGGCGTGCTCCACGTTGATTGTCAGGTCGGCTACCTGTGTGCTCAGCACCGTGTTGTCCGCGCTGACGTCCAGACTGCGACACACACCCGTGAGCGTCACCACCTGCCGCTCCTCGTCCATGTCGATGCTCTTGCGGGCCTGGAGCACGAGATTGCCGTTCGGCTTGACGTCGATCACCTCCGCCGTGATCCGCGTACTGAACTCGTCCTCACGCTCCACCGTGCCATCGCCCTTCCACTTGCTCTTCAACGCGAAGTCCACCTCCGGAACGCCGCCGCCGAACGCCTGCTGAAGCCACTTGCCGTCGTGAATACGAAACCACTCGGCCAGCTTGGCTTCGAGACCGACGTCCTTCTTCTCCTCCGTCTCGCCGTCCGACTCGTACTTCTTCTTCTCCTTCACAATGATCGTGATCAGGTCGTGCGGGCGGAATTTCCGCGGCTCGGGCAGCGCGACCGAGATGAACGACGTTTGCGTCAGCGCTTCATTGGCCGGCGTCACGTCGGCAAACAACCCCGAAGCCAACTGCCCGCCCGTCGGACGAAAGCTCTCGCGCGCCTGCTCACCCAGCATGTAAAGCGAAGAACTCTGACCCCACGCGATGCGTGCCAGGCCCAGAACCGCCAGACCCACCAGCAACGCCTCGATCAGCCTTCGCATCACCATCCGAACCACTCCCGACTCTCGCCCTTTACGTGCCGCAAACCTGCACGGTCCGCAGGCCGGTCACCTTCGCCGTGAAGGTCGCCTTGGACCCGGCAGCGCGAACCTCAATCGTCTCGCCGTAGCAGCCCGAACCCAAAGCCTTGCCGGCCGATTCCATTTCAATGTAACCCTGTCGCAAACGCACCGTCACCAGATCCCCTCGCTTGACCAGCGGCATGGCTCGAAGCTGGCGCCCGCAAACCGTCTGCCCGCGATCGATGAAGCCAACCGCCTGCTGCCCGATCGCCGCCGACAGGTCCGTCAGACCGACCTTCTCCACCCGATCGAAGCAACGCGGCTCCAGGGCGACGTCCTCAGGCTTGATCTCGACCCCGCGATTGATCGGACGGCGAGCGACCACCACCGAAACTTCCGCGCTGACGTTCGCGACGATAGGCAGCTTCTGAAGCACCTCTCCCTCGCGGCATACGTCAGCCTCCAGACTCACCAGCCCCAGCCCCTCGCCGCTGCGCTGATGAATGCGGAACTGATACGTCGGCTCGCAAAGTCCCAACGCCGACCCACTGACCGCGCCAAATCGAATCTGAATGCCCCCGCCGATCGAACGGGTCCGTTCGAAAATGTGCTGGCGAATCCGGTCTTCCAGCGTCCTGCCCACCTCAGCCGCCGACCCGCGCACCTGCGATGCCGCCGAACCCGGCGGCGGACCCACCCGGTGTACCTCACACGAAGTGGCCCCGCCCAGCAGCACCTCGGCTGGATTGAGCCCAGCCACGCTCAGCCGCTCGGCCACGTCCTCCAGCGTCACACTGCAATGCCCGCCCACCGACGGCGAGGCTCGCAGCACCATCGCCGCCACCGCCTCACGCTGATCGGCGCTGCCGCCGTCCAGCCTCGCCGCATCGCCCAGAACAACCCGGTCGCCTTCGATCACACTCCTGGGCCACAACCGAATCCGCAGCCAGTCGCCCTCCGCGCCGGTGCGCAACTCAGCCCCCTCGGCCAGGGCAAACAGCAACAGCGACAGCACAGCCGCCATCACCACGCAGCGCAATAGCGTCTGTTGCTCCCACTGCTGCTGCCCGATCTGTCTGCCGTCCTTGCCTGTCATGTCCCTGGTGTACCTTCCTGGTCACCGACTAGTACCATCCGCGATCAGGTGTCGGTCTAGAACCTCCTCAGTTGAGCCACCACCTGAAGCGACTCATCGGCGCTCTGCACCGTCTGTGAATTCAGCTCGAAGTACCGCTGCGTACGAATCAGCTCCACCAGTTCACGCACCGGATCGACGTTCGACATCTCCAGAAAACCCGACCGAATCACGCCGATGCCGTCCTCGCCCGGGTTGCCCGCCACCGGATCGCCCGAGGCGTCGGACTGGGCGTACAGGTTCTTGCCGATCTGAAGCAGCCCCTTCGGATTGACGAACCGCGCAAGCGCCAACTGCCCGCTCTGTGTGAAGTTGGTCTGGCCGGGTTCGCGCGTGAGCACCTGCCCGTTCTCGGTGATCTCCACCTCTGCACCCGACGGGATCGTGATCGACGGCTCCAGCAGCGAGCCCACGCTGTTGCCCAGCACCAGCGCCCCGTTTGCGTTCACCGCAAAATTGCCCGCACGCGTATAGGCGCTAACCTCCTCGCCGTTGTAAAACGCCAACACCTGGAAAAACCCGTCGCCCTCGATGGCCATGTCGAGCGTGTTGTTGCTTACGTCGATCGGCCCCTGCGCAAAGTCCAGCTCGGTACCCGACATCTGGGTCCCCAGACCCACCTGAATGCCGAACGGCGTGGGCTCGTTGGAGACGTTCTCCAGACCGGGCTCGCGCTTCACCTGATAGAGCAGGTCCTCAAAGCTCACGCGGCTTCGCTTGAAGCCCACCGTCCCGATGTTCGCGATGTTGTTCGCCAGGACGTTCAGCTTCTCGTCCATGGCCCGCATGCCCGTCGCCGCGGCGTGTAAAGCGGAAATAGCCATACCTAATCGCTTCCTCTACCTATCCGCGCTACAGTTTCGCGATATCGTTCACTGCTCGTCCCAGCATCCCGTCCTGCAAGGTGATCATCTGGCCGTTGAGCTGGTAGGCCCGCGCCGCCTCGATGAAGTGCGCCAAAAGCGTCACCGGCTCGACCGTCGACTGTTCCAGCGCCCCAACCTCCAACTGGCCGGCAAACGGCTCTTCCGCCACGAACTGCCCGTCAAACAGATTCTGGCCTACCTTCACCAGCCGCTGCGGGTCCGACACGTCGACCAGCCCCAGCCGACCGATCTGCTCGTCGTCGGCCAGCACCCGTCCGCCCTCGCCGATGGATACCTTCGCTCCCGACGGCACGGAGATGGCCGCCCCGCTCTCGTCCAGCACGAGGTGGCCGCGAGCCGTCACCAAGCGGCCCTGTGCGTCGACATGGAACGAGCCGTCACGCGTGTAACGCACCTCGTCGCCGTCCTGCACAGCAAAAAAGCCCCGCCCGACAATCGCCACGTCGAGCGGGCTGTTGGTCTTGTCGAGTGTGCCCTGGCTGAAGTCGGTGTAGGTGGGGCGAACGAACGTGCCGCCGGTCAAGCCGTCCAGGACTGGATGCGCCAACGCCATCCCGGCCGGCGAGCTCTGCGACTCGGTCAGCCGCTGCCGGAAGACGGCCAGATCCTGCTTGAAGCCGGTCGTCTCGGCGTTGGCCAGGTTGTTGGCTAGGACGGCTTGCCGATGCTCGTTAGCCTGCAAGCCTGCGGCCGATAGCCACAGTCCGTAAATCATGGGTCTTCCACCCGTCTGGTTCCCGCGGCCGTTCCACCACCGCGCCGTCGTTTGCGACGCACTGCTCTCCGAGCGCCTCGTGCGTCGCCGCCGCCATCTCAGCCGCCTCCAGAACCCGGTTGCCCAGCTCGGCCCAGTCGCTCGCCGCCTGCGACGACCACTGATCGAGCTTCTGACGAACCAGTTCCGACATCACGCATGTACGTTGCGGCTGCATGTGCGCAGTCCTAAATGGCGACGACGCTGTCCAATACAAACCCCGTGCCAACACCGCCCCAAAGACCTACACCCGCCCGGCGCGACGCGCCATGAACGACTGCAAGCCACTTTCATTAAAGGACTTACATCAGAAGTGTTTCGTGATTATCCACCCACCCGCCCCCTCGGCCCCCGTCCGCACCACGCGCAATTCTTGCCGACCACCGGCAACCCTTGCCGCCTTATCGGCCCCACCCTCGACCCCCAACGCCGCCCCTGATTGCCCAGCCGGCCAGCTTCGACGCCCCCCGCGCCCGCGTTGCGATTCCCCCGCCGGCGGGTCATAATCCTGACGTCGCCCATGGCCCAGAAGCCAGTTCGGGGACGGGCTGGGCGGCCCTGGCGGATTAATCGTTCAACCGCGGTGCTATTAGGAAGATTACTGGAGCAACTGTGTCGCACTCATATGCTTAGGAACGGAATATTAGAACAGCTTACGGCATTCGTGGGTGCCCTCCCAGATGAGCTTCGCCAAGAGGCCGAACGGAAGTTGCTGGTGAAGGATGCCAGACGTCGAATGCTTCGATTCTTCAAGGTCGCGGCAGAACTGGCCTCGACGGTCGCGGTGCTGCCCCGTGTGGATTCTCGCGAAAGGCTAGACCGCGCGTTTGCGCAATTGACCGCGCACGTCGAGTGCCTTTGGGACGACGCGTGCGAACTCTACAGACGCCATCGCTATGCATCGTCGCTTTTCTTCTCAGTAGTTGGAATCGAAGAGCTCGGCAAAGTATCGGTCGCACGTATTCAAGCAGTGTACGGTGTCCCAGAGACAGCTACGACCGCACATGGCAAAGGGGCCCTACGCCACCATAGGTCAAAGCATATCCTCGCGGCCTGCGCCGGTGCTGTGATCAACTCTCGCATGGACCGCATCGTTGGCGAACCGCTGGTGCTTGAATTTCTCAAGGCCGCGGAGAGCGGCCGTTTGGAACAGTTGAGACAGTCTGCCCTATACTACGAGATGAAAGCAAACGAAGCACTCGTGCCCGACCGCACTATTAGCCGGAATGATGCAGCTCAGTACTTGGTTGTTTTCGGCGAGCTCCTCGCCGAGGTGGGGAACACGCATCCGGCGGATTTCGAGCGACAACTCAAGAAAGTCGAGGCTCTTGAGGCAGAAATCGAATGGACCAAACTGCGATACGAAAGGGTCGCCAGTAATAAACAGAGCTTCTGAGCGGACTTTTTTCAGGTACGGCACACTTGAGGCGTCTCTACGGGTGGGGAAGTATCTGGTCGGTGCAAGGGCGAGATATGACGATGATCCACACACCGCCCTTCAACCGCGCCAGAATCGAGACGAGGCGTTACGCGGGCTATCTGCTGCCCATAGGTTTTATCCAGAAAGCCTATAGGACGTAGTTGCGGAAATAACATCACGAACACATATGGGGCTGCTGGATCAGACTCCCACTTGCAGTCTTACAAACACCGGTTGACGGAGAATCAGATATGTCAAAGTTCTACTGGGATATCGAACAGCAAGTTGCGTGTGATCCATGCGTTGATGATGGTGTCAGGAAACTTGTACAACGACAACAGGAGGACGGGTTCGGGTTTCCCGAGTATTGGACCTCTGGTTTGACAATCGAGAAGTTCTCCGAATCATACGAGCAGATTCTCCTGGACCGCGCTCCTTTGGGAAAACGTGATGCTCTTTTGACCATCCTTGCCCAGGAGAAAAAACAGAGCTCCAATTTGATGGTGGAGAAAAGGCGCTTGCCGACAAGTCTGGCTGAGTTCGGGGCATACAAGATCCTCTGGCGATCTTTCCGAGGGATCGGCTTTCCTGGGACGAAAAGAAAGGGCGATCCTGATGCGATACATGACGGGTGCTTCCTTTGTCTCCACAATACGCCGAGCCGGCAGCGCGGGTTGAGGATGACGACCCTATCTGGGGCGGCTAAACACGTGGCGCTGATGAATCCGTTTCCGATCCTGGAGAACCAAGTAACCCTTGCTTCGCTTGAACATGAGCCTCAGGAGCTTTCCTTGGCGCACACTCTGTTTGTCCTCGAAATCGCCATGCGTTCCCGGAAGTTCAGGTACACCTTCAACGGCGTAGGTGCTGGTGCAACCATTCCAGACCACTTCCACTTCTATGGCTTCACGACCCCGCTGCCGCTTGAGCAATCAAAGATGCATACTACGATCTACCAGAAGGATGACTCGCTGCATGTGGGCACACTGGGGCCAAACTGGCCCGTCTTTGCTATTGTGGCGACCGGTGAGAACCAACGACTGGCCTCCTTCGTAGCCACCCTGGCAGCCCGGTTTTCCAACGTAAGCGTCGCCATAAACGTCTTGTTCACACCTAGTGCGGATGGGTCGGTATACGTACTGCCAAGACACAGGGAGACACCGAGCGCCGACACAGGATTCAAGAACCGCTTTGGCGTCGTCGAGATGGGCGGGATTCTTGTTGCCGAGTCAACCGCAGCATATTGCGCGGCCGACGCTCAGACGTTCACACGTGCCGTCAGAGACGTTGGATACCAGACTTCTCTAGATGTCATTACAGAGAGATTCCTAACTGATGTTGTCAAAAAGGCGGCATGTCACTCGGCGAAGGAACCGCTCAAGGGTCGCCCCCCCCATCGTTCCGGAAGCAGCAGTGGGAAATGAACAGTTTGCCCGCGTAGGGTAGGCTCTCTAAACCGAGCCGCTCGGGATGAAGGCCCGTCGAAAACCACCCGCCTCTGTGAACAGGAGCGATAGCGCGTGACGAAGTGCGACTATGACGCTTCGTGGTACCACGGGTCACCCCACGAGCTGAGCGTGCTCCGCAAGGGCAGTTGGATCACCCAGTTCAAGGAGATCGCGAAGGCGTTCTCTCACAAGCCATCGCTCATGTCGCTTGCAGATGATTGCCGAACCGTCAAGCACAACGGCACACTGCCCGGGTTTCTGTACACCGTAGCCGAGAGGATCGGCCCGGCGGACATATCAGAGCTTCCCGATACAGCCCACACCCACTGGCAAACTCAGCGCGATCTGTGCGTTCACCTTGTCACCGAACTCCCGCTGTCACAGCCACCGCTGCTCACCGCCAAAGAGATCGCCGACATGAGGAAAACGTATCCAGAGGCCACGAAGGGCACGCGATTCATCGATGCGGAAGATCACCGTAATGATGACACCGCAAAACCGGCAAATCCAGGCAGCCAAGAACCATGACCCCACCCGACGAACTGCCCAAGGCCTTCCTCGACGAGTTGGCGCGACTCGAAGCGTCGTACCTGGCCGAGACCGACCCGATCCGCCAGTCCGGCTTCGGCGGCGGGCCCGAGCGGTGGCGGGCCGAACGCGAGCCCATACTCGACGCGGTCGACTCAGGCGGCGACCTGCTCGACGTCGGCTGCGCCAACGGCTACCTGCTGGAGTGTCTGCTGGCGTGGGGCGCCGAGCGCGGCTTGCACCTTACACCCCACGGGCTCGACTGCGGCGCCCGCCTGATCGAGCTGGCCCGCAAGCGTATGCCGCAATACGCCGCCAACTTCCATGTGGGCAATGCGTGGAGCTGGCAGCCGCCGCAGCGCTACAGCTACGTGTACACCCTTTACGATTGCGTTCCGCCCGATCTCTTGGAGCCGTACGTCCGTCGCCTTTTGCAGCACACCGTCTCGCCCGGCGGCCGACTCATCATCGGCGCCTACGGCAGCCGCTCGCGCGGGTACGCCCCCTTCGACGTGGCTCGCTTCCTCAGCCGCGCCGGCTTTGCGACGGCAGGTACCACCACCGGCGGCAACCCACCCGTCACCGCCTTCGCCTGGCTCGACGCATAGGGCGCTACGACGCCGGGAATCTTCACTCGTCCTGAACCGCACACCACCCAATAGGGCTTGATTCGGATGGTGCAGCACGCGATACTTGCTCGACGCCCCATGTGAGCTGCTTGCTCGCAGACCGCAACGGCACTCGGGCGGAGATGAAATGGACCTCGACGAAATCAGAAAGCTCATCGTGATCTCGCTGTTCTCCGACGATGAGTTCCTGGACATCCTCGTCCTCAAAGGCGGGAACGCGATCAACATAGCCCACGGATCGCTCCTCCGTGCTTCCCTCGACCTGGACTTTTCGCTAACAGGAAGCTTCCCGGAGTCTGACTCCGCAAAGCTGACCGAACGGATCACAGCACTCCTCCAGAAGACGATGCATCCCGAGGGTTATCACCCATTTGATGTCCGCCTGCGCGCCGTTCCGCCAAACGTATCTCCAGACATTGCGCATTTCTGGGGCGGCTACGTGGTGGAACTCAAGGTTATAGCGATGGATGCATATGCCCAACTGCATGACGATCCCCAAAAACTCCGTAAGATGGCCAAAGACGCAACCCCCACGCATCGCAAGACCTTTGTCATCGATATCAGTAAATACGAGTGCTGCCCCGAGAAGCACGAAACCGAACTCGAAGGCTACACAATCTTCGTGTACACCCCTACCATGATCGTTGCCGAAAAGCTCCGAGCGATATGCCAGCAGATGCCTGAATACCGAAAGCGCGTGCGAAGCTCCACCGCATCAGCGAGAGCTCGCGACTTCTTTGACATCCATACACTTGTCGAGCGGTTCTCGATCGACTTGACGAGTGAGCGCAATAGGAGGCTGCTACGAGAAGTTTTTCAAGCCAAACGGGTACCGCTGCGCTTACTTGGTGATGTACACAAGTTCAGAGACTTCCACCGGGCAGACTTCCGGGCGATTGAGGATACCGCGCCCCCAGCTCAGCCTCCTGAGCCGTTTGACTTCTACTTCGACTATGTCCTCGGCATCATCGACAGGCTAAAGCCCCTTTGGGAAGAATAGATGCCATTTCGGGTCGCAGTCCGTCTCTCCCATGTTGTGCGCGAGGTAGAAGTCGAAGTCAATTCCTGGTTTGCGGAGCAGCCTTACTTGTGTCTCCGTGTAAACGCCCGAGCGATCAAGATAAAAACCGATCGCCTGATGGTACGGGTAGGTGTAGTCCAACCTCTTGAGCATCGCGGCTAGGCGGTTCACCGAGATCCTACCATGCGCCAGTCGGTAGGCCTTCAATACTTCAAAGACCCCACCGGCATAGACAGGGCGCACCGCAATGTCGATCAGCGTCCGCTCGACGTCCGTCAGTCGCCACTCCTCCTCCCCATCGCCCGTCAGCGTCGTTACACCCAACTGCCCTGTATACATCCCGTTCACAAGACAGATTCTGTACCCGTCATGCTGCGCGACCCTCGAACTCACGCGTGGGGCTCGCCGGAAGGCCCAGTCAATTCTCTCCTGTGTTAGTTCACTCTTCACGGCGGGCTTGGGGCTCTGCTCGTGGTTGACATATAAGGTTGTCGGGACTTGCTCGGTCAGCTCATGCAAGTAGACCGCCGTGTAATGGCATAGGTAGGAATCCCGGGCCAGTGACAACGCCAACTGATATACAGAACTCTCTCCCCAGACGTAACGCAGTTCCTTGCGCCGCTCGAACTTGAGTTCCGCACGCTTCATCCCCATGTGCTTACACAAGTAAGCAATCAACGCACCCGCGGTCGTCCCTTCGCTCAGTCGCCAGAACTCACGGTTTTCGGCGAGAACGGCCGAGAGATCAGCACGCCTGAAGACGCGCCGGCCGGTCCCATCGATAGCCCTGGCGATGTCCGCCCTCGCAATCCGCAACCGCATGTTCGCTGTTGGCGTTCGACCAGCCACGGTGTCATCCTCTGGAAGCTGCTGCTGAGCCCGGAACCAGCCCTTGGTGGCTGGGCGGTCGTCCTCCCGCCCACTCTAATCCATGCCAACACCATCCTCGGGCAGCGATGCGCTCGACTGTCATGTAGTATATATACTACATGACAGCCCAATAGGCAAGCCCTATCAACTCCCTACAACCCCAGGGAACGGCCCCCGCCGATGGCAGAGAGCCGCCCACCACCATCGCCGGCATCAGTCTATCACATAACCACCTGTTTATTAACGAGTTATATCGACCTACCAAGCGACAGGCCGTATTAAACGTAACAACCGATGTGTCAGGGCACGCGCAGTATATATACTGCGCGTGCCCTCAGACACCGTGCCTCCGCAAGTGGTCCGACCACAAATCCTCCGGGCTTCACTCCCCCACCCCCGCCCTGACCTTCACCCTCACACTGATGCGATTGGCCGTCTGCTCGATCACCTCGAAGCCCAGCACTTCGCCATCGCCCTGCACCGACAGTTCCTCAAAGCGATCAGCAAGTTGGTTCAGGTCGTACTTCCAGTTGACCTCCACACTGGCCACGCTGCTCACCAGCTCGCGAAGCTTGAATCCGTCCTCGCCGCCGGTAACCCCCTTGCTCTTGATCATCTCCGCCTGCACCGCGCGAAACCGCTTTCGGCTGCACGGGTCGAGCGTCACGTTGATGATCTTGCCCGCCGTCGCCCGCTCTCGCCACGCACTTCCCACGTCGCTCAGCACCGCGGGGGCACACTCCTTCGCCAACGCCAGCAGCGCGTCCTTGCCGCTGCCGGTCGTCGTCGAGTAGGTCTTGCTCGGCCGATACGTCTTCGAAACCAGAATCGCCCCGGAGTCGGCCTGCACCACGCGGACCGTCAGCGTGGCGTTCCATCGCCGCAGCTCGTGCCCGGCAATGGTCACCGGCCCGCCGCTCTTGGCCTCGGCCCGACCGACCAGCACCACGTCGGCGTGGAACGCAGCCCCGACCGCGGCCGCCTTCTCCAGATCGCCACTGAGCGCCGCCAGTTGCAGGTCGCGCATGCGAACCGAGTCGGTCGTGCCCTTGTCCATCAGCCGAACCTGCTGGCTGAGGAAAAAGTCCTCCAGCGCCGTCTGCACCAGCCCGTTGGGAATCGGCGGATTGCCGCGGTCCACATCGTCGTCCTCGTACACCACCACCACGCACCGCGGGTTGCCCTCGCGCTGCTTGATGTGGGCAAACTCGGCCCACTTCCGCTCGAACTGGACGGGAAACACTTCCGCCTCGAGCTGCACCTGCGTGATGCCCGCCATTACCTCCGGCCCCTTGATGATCTTCACGACGCGGGCAAAGCCGACCGGCTGCTCGAGAATCTTGTCGCGGACCAGCGTATAGTTCTCCGTCTGGCTCTGGGCGTTGATGAACGCACCGCACACCCGCCGGACGGCCACGCGGAGTGCGTCGAGCTTGGCCTCCTCGGCCGCCACCTCGGTCGTGCCGGCGGCGCGCCCCGTCACGACGATCATCTTGCTATCCTCAGCCGCCACCGCGCCGGCCGCCCACACACCCATCCACATCATCACGATCGCTCGCCTGAACATTACCGCCACCCTTTCGAACTGCGCCCCACAGAAACGAGCCGGCCCGATCCTGATGCTGCTGTCGGCGCGCTGCCGCCGTCGCCTCCAACCGCTAAGCAGCTTACCGCCCTGCGAGGCCGACGCAAACCTCCTACCGCACGACTGGACGCACCCCGCGCCTCCTACGCCACTCGCCAGACGACCCCAACCGGCAGCGCAAAAGCCCGCAAGACGCCTCAACACCCACTTACCTCCTTTGCCGAATCCCCCGCCCGAGCGGCCGATAACCCCTGACGACTCACCCTGGTCGTGGGCAGACTGTTTTTTTTCGAACGTGGGGGTATAATATGTGGTTCCATGATGTCCGCAGCAAGAAACAAGGCGAGCTGGACGTTTCGTCTGGGCCTGTCGGCCCGGCTTCGCTCGCTGCGCGCCACCTGCTGGCCTGTCCTCCCGGGCGTTCGGACAGTCTGACCGTTACGCCTGCAACCGCTCCGCACAGAACAAAAAGGTTACGCAAGATTCCCGGCACCAGGGTTTGCCCCTATGGGTGAGAACCTATGACTCGACAGGATATTCGAAACATCGCCATTATCGCCCACGTCGACCACGGCAAAACCACACTGGTCGACCAACTCCTGCGTCAGAGCGGCCAGTTCCGCGAGGCCGAGGTGGCCGGTGACTGTATACTCGACTCCAATCCGATCGAGCGGGAACGCGGCATCACCATCCTGGCCAAGAACTGCGCGATCGACTATACTGACCGTCACGGCAATCGCTACCACATCAACATCGTCGATACGCCTGGCCACGCGGATTTCAGCGGCGAGGTCGAGCGAGTTCTGAAAATGGCCGACGGCGCCCTGCTATTGGTCGACGCCTTCGAGGGCGTCATGCCGCAGACGCGCTACGTGCTGGGCAAGGCCCTGGCGGCCGGCCTCCGCCCCGTGGTCGTGATCAACAAGATGGACCGCCCCGCCGCTCGCGCCGACACCGTAATCGACCAGGTATTCGACCTGTTGGTTGAGCTTGGGGCCGAGGACGAAGCCCTGGCATTTCCTATTATTTATGCGTCCGGCCGTGACGGATGGGCCGTCGCCGACCTGGCCTGCCGACCGGCTGATGGCGGCAATGTGCACGACCTGTTCGATGCGATTATCGAGTATGTCCCCGTGCCCCAGCTCGACGGGGACGCACCCTTACAGGCCCTGATCACCACGCTCGACTACAGCGACTACGTCGGGCGAATCGGCATCGGTCGGGTCTTTGCCGGTTCGTTGCGGGCCGGTGACGACGTTGTGATCATCGATCGCAGCGGCAACCACTCGCGGCAGCGGATAGGCCAACTGTTCCGCTTCGACGGCCTGGGTCGCACAGAGGTCGATTGCATCGACGTGGGCGATCTCTTCGCCGTGGTGGGACTCACCCAGGTGGATATCGGCGACACCATCGCCGACGCCGACCGCCCCGTGGCGCTCGCGCCGCTGCCCGTCGACGAGCCGACCCTGCATATGACATTCTGCATCAATAATGGACCGTTTGCCGGCAAAGAGGGCAAGTACGTCACCAGTCGCCAACTTCGCGAGCGTCTCGACAAGGAGCTGCAATCCAACGTCGCGCTGCGCGTCGAGAGTCGCGGCGACGAGTTCATCGTTTCCGGGCGAGGCCTTCTGCACCTCGGCATCCTGCTGGAGAATATGCGGCGCGAGAGCTATGAACTCGCCGTCGGCAAGCCCGAGGTGATCTACCATCACGAGGATGGCCGGCGACTCGAGCCGATCGAGAAGCTGGTGGTCGACGTGCCAAGCGATTGCGTCGGCGCGGTGATGCAGGTGTTGGGCGATCGCCTGGCGGAACTGGAGAAGATGGACGTTCGCGGTCGCCGAACCCATATGGAGTTCCTAGCGCCCACTCGCGGCCTCATTGGCCTGCGCGGTCGCTTGTGGACGGCCACGCGGGGCGAGGGAATCATGCACCATCGCTTCGCCGAGTACAGTACGTTCCGAGGCCCACTCGCCGGTCGGGCTAACGGCGTCATGGTTGCCACCGAGACCGGGCAGGTCACCGCCTACGCACTCGATCAACTCGCCAGTCGAGGTACGATGTTCGTTCAGCCGGGCGAGCAGGTCTACGAAGGCCAGATCATCGGCGAGCACTGCAAGGACGACGACATCCCCGTCAATGTGGTGCGGCAGAAGAAGCTGACCAACGTCCGCTCGTCGACCAAGGACGCGTCGGTCACGCTCAAGGCGCCGCGCATCCTGTCGCTGGAAAGGGCTCTGGAATATCTTGAGCAGGACGAACTGGTGGAGCTGACCCCCAAGTCGATCCGTCTGCGAAAACGCTGGCTGCGCGAGCCCGACCGGCGCCGTCACGCCCGACGACTCGCCGCAGCCGGGGCATAGGCAACGCTGGCGTCGTCTGCCTTCCCGGCACGTCGCACCTCGCCCAGTTCGTCTAGCGGCGACCCGAACCGGAGCACGCCGAAATCAACTGTTTAGCGGCAACGCCGAAGGCGTGCGCGTGCACTTCCGTTCAGCGGCGACCCGAACCGGAGCACGCCGAAATCAACTGTTTAGCGGCGACCCGAAGGGGAGCGCGCACCGTCTCAGTGCTAGTGCCGTTTCCACTTGGGGAGTTTCGTGTTTCGCAACCGTCGCCGAAATGGGCACTTACGTCCATTCGACACTCAGGTTTCACATAAGGCTCAGGCGCCTTTTGCGTCGGCCTGATCTCCGAGCTCGTTCGCTGGGG
>DATKUK010000094.1:0-55702 GCA_035530655.1 Phycisphaerae bacterium | reverse complement strand
CATTGCTGAATGTCACGGAGGATTATTGATGTCTTACTGGTCGACGGCGCCGATGGACCGGCAGCAGGCAGTGATGTTTGCCCCTACGCTGGACGCCTGCATATCTGAGGATCATCCGGTTCGGCTGTTCCTGGAAGTTCTAGACTCTCGGGATTGGCGGCCTTGGGAGGGTGGGTACGACGGGAGGCGCGGTCAACCGCCTATCCACCCGAAGGTGATGGCCGGAGTGATTCTGTACGGTTTGACGCAGGGGATTCGCTCGAGTCGGGCGAGGGCGCGGGCACGGGCTTCAGCGTGTTCGGGATGGGAGCACGCTGACCGCCGTGTGCCACTGTTCTTGAACAGCGTGTAGGGCGGGTTTCACCCGCCTTTTTGCATCCGGTAGAACTCAAGTCCCTTGGCGTGGGGATACTCCATCCTTTCCCACAAGCAAAGGTTGAGGACGGGTGGCCCGGGTCCTTCTTTGGACCTGGGGGACACGATGACTTGCGGGGGTGCCCCGTTGCTTCCAGCAGCGGGGCACTGACATTCAGGACCCAGCGGGTGTCCCACCTCGCCGCGGCGAGTTGGGGTAAAGCAATCTTGACGCGCAACAGCCACAAGCCGTATCATTACGATGTGCGAAGGCGGTTCGCGTCGGTGGGACGCGCGCTGGCCCCGAACGTCTTCTTGGGTGGCATGGCCTCGCGAAGCGCGGCCATGTTCTGCGGGTGTGATGCGATGGGCGATTCTGGCGGACGTCTTATAGCGGCCGATCTCCTTGCCGGGGCTGCTTACGATGTCAAGAGAATCATTCTTACGCCTTTGCTTGTCGGCATGATTCTTGCGTTCGTCGGCGGCTGTCCTGCACCGTTCGACGGTCGTCCGGGGCCTCTCTGCGACAACGGAAAGATGTGGTCCATGGCCGCATCGCCAGAAGGGCACATTATTGCGGTGGTTGGGCGATACGGGCGAAGCCACGATGGACGAGCTTCTCTCTACGATGCAGGGACCGGCGCTGAATTGGCGGCTGTTTTCTGGCCGGAGGGAAAGTTCCTTGCCGTTGCATTCCACCCCAAAGACAACATCCTTGTGTTGGCTGACGAGGAGGGGAGAATCCTACGGTGGGATGCTGGGCACCCGCCGGTCTGGACCCAAGCTGCTATCCGTGTGGTGAATTCAGTGCCGCTGGTCAGTCCGGCAAACGACATGTCGTTTGACGTAGGGGGCAACTTGCTGGCCCTGGGATGTGTCGACGGCGTAGTACGTGTTCTGGACTTTGGCAGCGGGGAGGTCAGGACCAGACTTGAGGGGCATAAGGGGGAGGTCGTGAAGGTCGCGTGGCAGCGACAGGGCGACCACTATCTGGTGTCAGGGGGGCTCGATGGAGTAGTCAGGGTGTGGGGCCCTGCCGGGAGTGTGCAGCTGTTCGGGTTGGAGTGTGGTGGAGGCGTCGTATTCGATTTGGCGTTCAGTTCACTGGGCAACCTGCTGGCCGCCTCCTTTGGCAGGAGCATAGGTGGATCGTTCGAATCTTCGGTTCCGATGGCAAACCCACATGACCAAGTGTGTCTTTTTGACTTGGCCAAAGGCGAACTTGCGCAAAGCCTATATGCTGGCGGCGTGCGGGCGACTTGTGTTGATTTCACTGACGATGGCAGAATGCTCGCCACCGGGTATGAGGGCACAGCGGCCAAGGACCAGGACGCCATTGCACTGTTGTCTATAGACGAAGGTGTAGCAAAGGCATCATTGCAGAGCGAGTCAGGCATAGCTCCAGAGCATGTTCATATCGAAGGCAGCACATTGTTCGCAACGTTCTCACACTACCTTGAGGCCTGGGATATTGCGGATCGGGAACATCCGCGTATCCGCTGGAAGCGACAGTGGTCGTGGCGCGACGAAGTGCCTCATCATCTTTCGCGTACTACGAGATTCCCATCGACACTTCCAGGATTTAAATGAGCTAAGCACTCGTATATTTCGGTGAGTGGTCCAGCTTTCACAAAACTTCGCGTGAGCCCAAGAAAACGTGTCAGGATGAATTGTGGGCTCTCTGCGGGTCTTGTGATTCCCCACCTCGCCGCCCAATACCCCACCCTTTGCTCCGCAAAGAGCGAGGCACCCGCGCTCTATCGTCGGCGAACCACGGCCCGGCGTCGCCGGACCGTGCCACCCGCCGCTTCCTTTCGTCGGCGTGGGGCGTTTAGCTCAGCGTGGCGTGGGGACGGCCTCGGGTGACGCCTCGCCGGCTTCGGTCTTGGTCGCCCACAACAGCCTGCGTACGTCCTCCACGATCAGATACAGGCAGGGCACGATCAGCAGCGTGATGCCCGTCGCGAACAGGATGCCGTAGCCCAGCGACAAGGCCATCGGGATCATGAACCGCGCCTGGCGCGACGTCTCGAAGATCATCGGCGCCAGCCCGCCGAACGTGCTGACCGTCGTCAGCAGTACCGGCCGAAAGCGGCGGACGCCCGCAGCGCAAATCGCGTCGTGCACATTCATGCCTTCGTTGCGCCGGCGGTTGGCGTACTCGACCAGAATCAGTGCGTCGTTGACCACCACGCCCGAGAGAGCGATCACGCCCATCATGCTGATGACGCTCAGGCTGTAGCCCATCACCAGGTGCCCAACCACCGCGCCGACGAGGCCGAACGGGATGCTGGTCATCACGATCAACGGCTGCACGTAGCTTCTAAACGGAATGCCCAGCAGGACGTAGATCATCAGCAGGGCCATGACGAACCCAATCTTCAGGCTCTGCATGCTCTCGCGCATGCTTTCCTGTCGGCCCTGAAAGCTGTAGCTCAGTCCCGGGTAGTCGCGGATAAGTTGCGGCAGCGTCGTGTCCACCACGTTGGCAAGGACCTGGTCGGTCTCGCTCTGTGGCACCACGTCGGCCGTCACGCTGACCGTTCGCCGTCCGTCGCGACGATCGATGGACGTGTACGCCCGGCCGCGCTGAACGG
Source organism: Phycisphaerae bacterium (assembly GCA_035530655.1). Classification (GTDB taxonomy): domain Bacteria; phylum Planctomycetota; class Phycisphaerae; order UBA1845; family DATKUK01; genus DATKUK01. The sequence continues at coordinate 52,751 of DATKUK010000094.1, read as the reverse complement.
CCGCCACCTGGCGCAGCGGCACGTCCAGACCGGCGGGCGTCCGGACGATGAGCGACTCGATATCGTACTCGCTGACGCGCTGCGCCTTCGGCAGTCGCACCATCACCTTCACTTCGTTGCGCCCTCGCTGTTGGCGAAGGGCCTGGGTCCCGTAGAACGAGCTGCGAAGTTGTCTGGCGACGTCGCCGGCGGTTAATCTCAGGCTGCGACCCTCGGGCAGCATCTTGTAATCAAGCTGCTGCTTGCCTGGTGTGTAGCCGTCGTCGATATCCTTGACGTTGGCGAACTGCGCAAGCGCCTCGGCCAGCGCCGTGCTGGCCCGGTCCAGGACTGCGATGTCGCGATGGGCAAGCTCCACGGTGAGCGACACGCCCGAGCCCGGCCCGCGGCGGTCCGACTGGAACCGCAGCGACTCCAGCCCCGTGATCGGCCCGGTTCTCTCGCGCCACAGGGTCGCCATGCGGGCGGTGCTGATCGGCCGCACGTCGGGCTCGGTCAGGTAGGCGGTAACGTAGATCTGGTTGTTGTCGATCCGCGCGCGGACGCCCCGCAGCAATTGATCGTTGCCGTTCTCGCCGCCCACCGCCTGCACGGATTTCACCAGCCGGTCGCGCACCTCGATCAGCCTCGACAGGGGCGATCCGTAGGGCAGCACGGCTGTAGCATCGGCCTCGTCGCCTTCGACCCTCGGCATCATCACAAAGCCGAGCCGTCCGCTGCCCACGTAACCGGCCACAAGCAGCAGCATCGCCGCCGCCGACCCCACCATCAGATAGCGATACCTCAGGACTGCGTCGAGCATGGGCCCGAACCGCGTCTCAATCAGCCTGGCAATCAGGACGCTGAGGCGCTGTTGGGCGCGATGTAGACCGCGGCTGATCCGGTTGCCTCCTTCGGTGCGGCTGTGCGCCAGGTGTGCGGGAAGCACGAAAAGGCACTCCACCAGCGAGATCAGAAAGACCGAGCAGACGACCAGCGGGATGACGCGCCATATTTTGCCCATCACGCCCGGCACAAATGCCAGAGGCGCAAACGCCACCAGATTGGTCAGAATGGCGAACGTGACCGGCACGGCCACGTCTCGGGCGCCCTTGATCGCCGCTTCGATCAGGCCCATCCCTGCCTGTCGATATTCGAAAACGTTTTCGCCCACCACGATGGCGTCGTCGACCACGATGCCCAGGGCGATGATGAACGCAAACATGGACATCATGTTGATCGTCACGTCCATGCCCGGTAGAAACAGGAACACCCCCAGAAACGATATGGGAATCCCCATCGCCACCCAGAAGGCCAGCTTGTATTCGAGGAAAATGGTGAGGATTGCCAGGACCACAGTCAGACCGAGCAAGCCGTTCCGCAGGAGCAGATGGAGTCGCTGTCGGTAGACGTCCGACATGTCGCGGGCCATGTCGATATGGACGCCCGGCGGCAGATCGGCGCGGATCTGACCAAGGCGCTGCTGGACCGCGTCCGACACGCCGATCGGTGTCTGCTCGCCCACACGATAGACGTCCAGCGCGATCGCCGGCTTGCCGTTGTAGGTGAGAACACTGTACGTCTCTTCGAACGTGTCGGTTACCGTGCCGAGATCGGCCACTCGCAGCTCGGTCCCGTCGGACGACGTGACGATGGGGATCTGTTCGAATTCCCTCGCCCAGTCGCGACGATCCGTCATGCGGAGAAGGATTTCGCCGCCCTCGGTCTTTACGCTGCCTCCGGGCCGCTCGATCGATGCGCGGCCGATCTTCTCGGCGATCGCCTCCAACGTCAGGTTGTAGGCGCGAAGGCTCTCTTGCGGGATCTCGATGTTCACCTCGAAGACGCGCTCGGGCACCAGGTCCACCTGTGTGATGTTCTGGTCCTGGAGCAGCCGGTCGCGCACCTGCTCGGCCAGCTCACGGAGCACGCGCTCGTCGGTGTCGCCATAGAGCATTAGATCGATCACGCCGTGACGGTGTGTAGCCAGAACGACCTCCGGCTCCTCGGCGTCCTCTGGCAGCGTGGTGATGCGATTGACCTCCTGCTGGATCTCCTGGTAGACCCGCTGGTCGTCGGCGCTTTCGAGCAACTCCGCTGTGACCCGCCCCGACCCCTCACCGGCTACCGCCACGATCTCCTTGATGCCGTTGATGCCGCGGATGCCTTCCTCGATCGCCAGAATGATGCCCTGTTCGACTTCCTCCGGGCTTGCCCCGGGATACGGCACCGAGATCGTTACGCGATCCCTCTCGAACTCCGGGAACACCTCCTGCTTGATGCGGATCGCGGTGATAAGGCCACCGACCAACAGGACCAGCATCAGAAGATTGGGGGCGACGGCATGGCGAGCCATCCAGGCAATCGCGCCGCGATCCTCATTTGGTGTCTGCATGGTCGGTATCCTCATCTGCTTGATACGCCAGCCCGTTTTCGGGTGTGTCCTCGGTGCTGTCGGTGCCCAACGTCAGCCCCATTCCCTCCACCGGTGCGGGCAGATCGCTCACCACCAGCCGCTGCCCCGGCTCGATGCCGTCGCGCACCCAAACGGTGTCGCGGCTGCGCCAGACGATGTCTGCGCTGTGGATCTCGAGTTTGTTCTGATCGTTCATGATCCAGACGCTGTCGCCGTCACGCAGCGCCGTCCGCGGCAGGGCGATGACGTCCTCTACCTGGCGGCCCTCGATGACCACGCTCACATAGGACCCGATCAACAGCGGCAGCCCTCCATCGCCTGAAGCCGCCAACCGCAGGGGATCCTGCACCGCAATGAGAACCCTTGCCATTCGGCCTTCGGGCTCCAGATCGCCCATCAGTCGAGCGACGCGGCCCGTCCATTCGTTGTGCAGGTCCGTCGCAAGCTGCTGGCGGATGGTTGCCGTGGAACCGGCCTCGCCGCCGGCGTCGGGGAACTGGATCCATCCAAGTTGGTCCACCGGCACGGCTGCACGGACCCAGTACTCGTCCGTTCCCACGAGCGTGCCGAGCTGGGTCTGCTGAGTTACCTGAGCCCCGACGTCCACACTTTCGGTCGTCACGATGGCGTTGAAGGGGGCCACGATCGTCGTACGTTCGAGGGCCAACTTCGCTTCGCGAACGGCGGCGTTTGCCGCTTCCAGGGCGGCTTTCGCCTTGATCAAGTGGGGCTTTCGCAGCGCCAGTTCCCGATCCTGCTCGGTGGCCGTCTCCTCCACGCCGAGCAGTTCCCACTCACGCTGAGCGATCTCCTGCGCTCCCTGCTCCATCTTTACTTCGTACTGGGCCTGAGCCACCTGGCTGCGTGTCTTCTCGACGGTGAGTTCGTAGTCCTTCGAATCGATCTGGAGGACGAACTCGCCTGCCTCGAAGCGCCCACCCGGCACGAACTCCGGGCTCAGCTTGATGATCTCGCCGCTCACCCGCGGTTGCAGGACAACTTCCTGAGCTGCAACCACCGTTCCCATCACGTGGACCGTGGCGTTGGCGTTCGTCCTGCTGACCGTCGCCACCTGGACGAGCGTATCGCGGGCCTGTGGCGGGCGCTGCCTGGCCTTCGGACCCGTCTGATACAGCCGCACTGCCCCGAGGCCACCACCGACAATCACAACCACCGGCAACAGGTACATCGCAACGGCGCGAAGCACTCGCCGCCAGGAACCCGACGTCGATTCGCCCGGCGCCTGACGTTCCCTACGTTGTGATTCTTCTCTCGACTCCAAAGTCATCCGTTCACCGCCTTTGCCGCAGCGCTCCGGTCGCTCAAACGAGGCGCCGGCTCGAGTTGCTCGGTCCACGTCCCGCCGAGGGCTCGGTAAAGATTAACCCGAAGGATCAATAAATCGCGCCGCGCCGTGACAAGACCCCGTGTTAGCGACTGCGTTCGCTCCAAGGCTGCCAATACCGGCAGGTAGTCGCTCAGGCCCTTGCGATACCGCTGCGACGCTTCGCGCAACGCGTTGCGCGCATCGGCAAGCTGACGCGTGAGCGCGTCGATATACTCAGCCTGCTTGCGCTCTTGCACGATCGCGTCTTCGACCTCCTTGATGGCCGTCAAGACCGTCAGGCGATAGTCGGCCAGTCGCTCTTCTACCACCGCCAACGTTCGGTCCACCTCAGCCTGTCGGCTACGCCCGTCAAACAGCGGGGCCGTCAAGCCGCCTGCCAGGTTTACAAACCAGTCGTCAAACACGTTGGCGATGTCGTCCGCGCTGTAGCCGACGCCACCGCTCAGCCGAATGGCCGGCAGACGATCGGCCCGCGCCGCAGCCACTCGATAGTCCGCTGCTTGCAGCCGAGCGAACGCCGCGCGGACGTCCGGACGATTCCGCAGCAGTTCTGCCGGCACACCCGTCAACGGAAACGCGGGCACCGTCTCCAGATCATAGGTCCCCAACGTGAGGCTTGCCGTCGGGGGCTTGCCAAGCAGCACTGCCACGTCGTGGCGAAGCACCTGCTCCTGCGCTTCAATCAGGGGAATCTGTCTCTGCACGTCGCTTACCGTCTGGCGCTGCTGATACACGTCGAGGGCTGAAACAAGCGACTTGCGAAACCGCAGTTCGACCAACTCCAGGTAGGTCTTGTTCGTTTCGAGCTGTTCGTCCAGTATCTTTTTCAATTGGCGCTGCTCGATGATCGTCAGCCAGCGCTGTACCACCTCGGCCGCCAGCGTCATGGCGGTTGATTCCAGATCGTCCCGCGACGCCTCAAAGTCGAACCGGGCGGCCCGATACCCCGAGGCGACCCTCCCCCAGATATCCAGTTCGTAGCTGGCGGCCAGTGACAGGCCGAACGACTTCGTCTCGCGAACCAGGCGACTGGGCGACGACTGGCCCGTTGAACCTCCACCTCCGCCGACGGAGATCCCGCCAGAGGTCCCACCAGAGGAATCAGTTCCGCCGCTCAGTCCGCTACGGATACCCTTGCTCACGCCGCTGATCACCGCGCTGCCGAGTTGCGACTTCAGCGAAGGGGACGGCTCGCCCTCAACCGTCGTGACAGTGCGGCTGTAGCTTGCATCACCGTTTACTGTCAACTCAGGATACAGCCCCGACGCGGCCTTCACCGTCGTCGATCCCGCCTGATCGAGGCGCGCCCACAGTTGGCGGAGCGACAGGTTCTCCGTCAGCGCCTCTTGCATCAGCGCGTCCAGTTCCTGGCTGCCGAATTCCTGCCACCATTGGTTCGTCCGCACGCCCTCTGCATCGCCCAGGGCGAAGCTTTCCGGGATCTGGCCTTCCGGCGGCGCCTGGCGAGCTGGCAGGAACGATGCGCAGCCGCCACAACATGTCGCCACGATCACACTGGCTGCAAGCGGCGCTATTCGCAGGGCGGTCATGGCTTGGTCCCTTGTGTTTTCGCCAGGCTTTTAAGGCCGGCCAGCGAGAACTGGGTGACGTGATGCGCCATCATGTCGATGTCGGCCTCGGAATAGGTAAGAAACGGCATCAGACGGGTGATGATCGCGCGCCCATGTACGAAGTGAATGCACTGCGCCACGACGCTCTCGGCGCACAGCTCGATCTGTCGTTGCGGGGTCTCTTCGCCAACCAGGTCGCGAATGATACCGACCAACAGACCGAATCTCGGTCGTATGAAGCGTGCGACCACGATGTCCAGCACCTCTGTGGGCTCGGCCATCTCCATCGCCATCAACTTGCCGTGCCAGCCGCTGTGTCCCTTCTTGGTTACCCGCCGCAAAAGGACGCGGACAAACGCAAGCAGTCGTTCGGCCGGGTCGGAGGCTGCATCTCGAGCCGACGCCAACTCGTGCTCGTGCTCGATGCTCTGATGGGCGTATTCGATCACAGCCTGATACAGCCCCTGCTTGTCGCCAAAGTAGTAGTTGACGGCGTTGAGATTGGCATCTGCCCGGCGGACGATCCCTCGCACCGTGGCGTTGCGGAATCCCTGCTCCGCGAACACCTCGCCTGCCGCCTCCAACAGCCGCTGCCGCGTGTTCGGTTTACCGCACTGTTGATCCGCCATGACGAGGGCCCTCATACGTACGTTTAAAACGGAAGAGTAATACATTTGTTTCAAGAAAGCGAGCCTTCTGCAGAAGTGGCTCTAACTCACTGTGAAATAGTACCTTAGGGCTGACTGCGACGTTGCCCGGGACCGAAGCCATCGAAAAGGGGTCGCCAACGCGGATGCCCTTCGTCCCATCGGATTGGCAGGTGCCTGCGGCCTTAGAGTGCGGTCCGCACGTGAATCTACTTTGTCGGTCAGTGCCGCCCGTTGACAGTAAAAGACCCCAGCGTAATACTCTATATATTGATAGTGAATATATGTACTATTGGGAGACCGCCATGGGCAGGGCACACGCGGACGACGACTTAGCCGACGTACGGGCCGGCGTGGGCGACGACCTCGACACCATGCTGGTCCACAACCTGCTGCGGACGCACAGCTACCTCAGCCCCTTCATCGATGCCGGCCTGCGCCGGCAGAACCTCACGTCGGCTCAGCTCAATGTACTGTTGGCCCTACGCTCGGCCGGCTGCGATGGCCTGCGGATGGGTCAGATCGGTGAGAGGCTGGTGGTAACCCGATCAAACGTCACCGGACTCATCGACCGCCTCGAGCGCCAGGGCCTGGTGGCTCGGGCGGCGCACCGTGATCGCCGGGCCACGGTCGTGCGGCTGACCGATACCGGCGAGGCGCTGCTCGAGCGGACGGCGCCGCGCCATGCCGAGGTGCTGGCTGAGTTGACCGGGTGCTTCACCAACGACGAGAAGCAGACGCTCATCCGGCTGCTCAGCAAGCTGCGGCGCGAGCTGCGTCATCGACGCAGAGGTGCCCCATGACGCGTGGTGGCTGGCGCGGTCCGATGGGAACGGTGGGAGGTATCACTCGCACCTACGGCCTGCAACGACACTTCACAAAGCCCGGATTGGAGGGTCGGCCGCCGGACATCAACCGAGCGACGCTCAGTCGCATCAGCCGCTATTTCAGGCCGTACAGGATGCAGTGGAGCGTGATCCTCGTGTGCGTCGGGGCGACGGCGGGTCTCAACGTGCTGCCGCCTTTCTGTGTGGGGCTGATTCTGGATCGCGCCATACCCGACGCCGACATGGCTCTGCTTGGTCTATTGGCGGGTGCCATGGTGGCGTTGGCTATCGGCGCGGGGCTGATCGGCGTGCTCCAGCAGTCGCTGACGGCCAGGGCGGGTCAGAGCATCATCTTCGATCTGAGGAACGAGCTGTACCGGCACCTTCAGCGGATGAGCCTGCATTTCTACACCGCCACCCGCTCGGGCGAGATCGTCTCGCGGATCAACAACGACGTGAACGCCGTGCAGGGCGTGGCCACGGGTACGCTTGTGGCGATCGCCGGCAACGTGGCGGGCCTGGTGGCCACGTCCATCGCGTTGTTCTCAATGAACTGGAAGCTCTCGCTGGTGGCTGTGATGGTCGTTCCGGCGTTCTACCTGCCTTCAAAGATTGTGGGCGGCATAAGGCGGCGCCTCGCCACCGAAACCCAGGAGAGCCAGGCGTCGCTGCTGGCCTTCTTGAACGAGCGGCTGCACGTGGGCGGCGCCATCCTGACCAAGAGCTTCGGCCAAGGCCAAGCGGATGCACGCGCATTCTCTTCAACGAGCGAACGGGTCCGCGACCTGAACGTCAAACAGGCGGTGGTGGGGCGATGGCTATTCATGATCCTGAGCGTGTTCAGCGCCATGGGTCCGGCGCTGATCTACTGGTACGGCGGCTACCAGGTGATTCGCGACGAGTTGACGCCGGGCCTGCTCGTCGCCTTTGCGGCGCTGCTCACGCTGCTGTACCGACCCTTGATGCAGCTTGCCACCGTGTATGTGGACATCCAGGCCTGTGTAGCCGTCTTTGAGAGAATTTTCGAGTACCTCGACCTCGAGCCCGATGTGCGAGACAAGCCCGAGCCGGCAAGTCTCGATCACACCACCGGGCACATCGTGTTCGAGGGCGTTGGCTTCTCGTACCCGGCGCCCTCTCGCATGTTCGCACAAGAGGATGAGGCCCCGTTACCGGCGGAGACAACAGACCAGTTCGCCCTTCGGGACGTGAGTTTCGAGATCTCGCCGGGCCAGCGAGTGGCGCTGGTCGGGCCCAGCGGCGGGGGCAAAACCACGGTGACGTATCTTGTGCCACGGTTCTACGATCCGGATGCGGGGCGCATCACCCTCGACGGGCAGGATCTTCGCGACCTCGACCAGGAAGAGCTGAGACGGCACATCGGCATGGTGACGCAGGAGACCTTCCTGTTCCATGCCAGCATCCGCGAGAACCTGCTCTACGCCAGGCCCGATGCGACTGAGAGCCAGATCGTGGACGCGTGCCGGGCCGCCAACATTCACGACTTTATCGCCGCTTTACCCGACAGGTACGATACGGTGGTGGGCGAGCGGGGCTTTCGCTTGTCGGGCGGCGAGAAGCAGCGCGTTTCCATCGCCCGGGCGCTGCTGAAGGACCCGTCGATCCTGATCCTGGACGAGGCTACGAGCAATCTGGACGCCACGTCCGAGTATCTGATTCAGCTAGCGCTCGAAGAGCTGCTCCGGGGCCGGACGTCGCTCATCATCGCTCACCGTCTTTCGACCATCCTCAACTCAGACAAGATTGTGGTCATGGACGCCGGACGCGTGGTCGACCACGGCCGTCACGAGCAGCTCTTGGCGCGCCGCGGTCTTTACGCCGAGCTGTTCGAGCAGCAGTTCGCCAAGGTGCTCGAACTCAACGGCGCGCAGCGGCCGGGAAACGCCTAATTCTCCGCACCGGGTGGCCCGCCCTTTTTCAAGGGCGGGGGACACGATGACGATGGGTGCCCGTGTGCCCCGCCGCGGCGGGCTCCTCGAGCAGTGTGTTCTTCATCGCGATCTGGTGACACCTCGATGGGTGGCCCAGAGTCCTTCTTTGGACCTGCGGGACACGATGACAGCAGTACGTAGGGCGCGCAACTTGCTGCGCCCGGGTGCTCCTCAAAACTGGAACTTGGGTGGCCCGCCCTTTTAAGGGCGGGGGACACGATGAAGATGGGCACCAGTAGGGCGGGCCGTGACCCACCGCCTCTCTCGCCGTGTGCCACTGCTCCTCGAGCAGTGTCTTCTTCAGCGCGATCGGCTTGGGCATGCCACGCGACATGTCCTATTACGCTTGTGCATCCGCCCCGGAGTCATCTTTGCGGTTGGCGTCAACCTCTTCAACAGTGTCCAAGTATTGCTCCAACGACTCGAATAGAACGATTCGGTTCGCATCGGCAGTGACACACTGCTGCGCTTGGGGGCTAAGTGCAGAGAGCAACCTCTCCTTGACATCCCTCGCAGCGTCAATGTCCTTGTTAACAATGCATATCTGCCCCACGTGCCTGCGTCTACCCCTAAACGCCCCCGCATCCCTGGACGCTGCGCGCAGAAGAGCAGACAAGTGAAAGTCCGTTGCGGCAAACGACACGCCGATGAACACCCATCGCTGCGCCTGCCGAAGGGCCTCGTGAGCCTGAGACCACATGACGTTCAGTTTTGAGAAGCGTTCGAACGGCTTGGCGGCGGTCGGCGGTACAATCACAATCTCCGGACTCCACCCACAGGTATTACAGTGCGCTTTGTTCATTCCGGGAAACCGCGGCCCCTCCTCCTTAGCTGGGTAGTACTGGGATATTGTCTGGATGTAATGATGGTTCGGGCAGTTCTCATTCGGGCAGGTGATCCAGTCAATGGAACCGTGCAGCTTCGCAAAGATCCCACGCTCGCCGGGGGCTCGTCCGCGAAACATGGGAGCGGGTCGATCCAGGCGTCCAGAAACGGGAGGGCCGATGGCATTCTGCAATCTTCTGAGACGCTCGGCCTTATCCTTGGAATCGAGGTGGCGTTCTACTAGCGTATCGTAATTCAGCGTCAGCACAGAGTCTCGCGGTAGCAAAGCTCGGACGAAGCGTTCACCCAGAGGGTATCGCTCAAGTGTGGCGTCAATGTTCCGGAGGCGATCTCCGACGTACGTCAGAAGCGCTTGGTAATCACGTCGTAACTCACTTACCGTAAGCGGAGTGTCAGCTACAGGAATCGCTCGCTCCCACGCCTGCCCGAGTCCAAAAGCGCGGACATACAGATCAGTCATGACCTGCTCAACGTCCAGGCCCTCTAAGGGCCCATATTGTTGCTCAATACGATCGAGGAGCCCACGGAGATCCCGCGACACGCCATCGTAACGCACTATACGTCTCTCGACGCCCGCGCCAACCTGCTCAAGGAACGGCATGTCTCGCATGAAGAAGCACCGCGCAGTCGGGTAGTCATCATTTAGTGCTCTGCTAAAACCCGCGCCGAGGAAATAGCAGACCGCCCCACGCGGTGCGACTTGCCCCAGAACGTTCCTCCTGAATTGCATATTGGTTTTCATCATAGCTCACTCCCATCGTCCGGTGGCATGCCCAAGTCCGCCGTCGCGGCTTGTCCGAGTCGGCGGCGCGGGCATGTCTTCACACAAGCGGCAGTCACCCGGCAAGCGTCCGCTAATATGCCGCTACCCGCCCGTTCGCGGACAGTCAGAAGCTCTTATACTCTTCGATACCATAAAGGGCAAACAAAAAAGAGGTCACAGGCCTTGTACGCAAGCCGGTGTTGTGCCTATAGAAGCGACCCGTTCCTCATTCTCTCATGCCCGCGCCCCTCGGACCCTTCGGGTCCACGGGCCTTGGACATGCCACCCGACATAGCGTAGTAGCTTAACATGCCCACGCAACGCCGGCGTGGGCATGCCACCCAACTTGGGCATGCCACCCGAGTTCTGACGTTGACGGAGCCTACCGGAAGGTGAAGCTCACATGTCCGCCGCGGACACCACGCAAACACGACCTTGCCCTGCGAGCTTCGATGCCGATCGAGTGTCACCAGGATCATCGAGTACCCCATCCCTCAAGAAAGGGATGGGCCACCCAACGCCTAATCGACCAACTCGCCTTCCAGCACCTCGCCCGTCTTGGCGAACGAGTAGGTCTCGCCCGAAACGTCGACTGCGATGTGGTCGCCGTCGGAGAACTCGCCTGCCAAAATCCGCTTGGCCAACGGATTCTCGATCTGCTGCTGGATCAGACGCTTGAGCGGCCGAGCGCCGTACACAGGATCGTATCCGTCGTGCGCGAGCTGGTCCTTGGCCGCATCGGTCAGATCGATGCCAATCTGCCGATCCGCCAGGCGCTGCCGCAGGTAGCGAACCTGAATCTCCACGATCCGCCGCAAGTCCTCCTGCGAGAGTCGCTGGAAGATCACCGTCTCGTCGACGCGGTTGAGAAACTCCGGGCGGAAGTGCTTCTTGAGCTCGTCCCGCACCTTCATCTCGATCTCGAGGTCGGCGGCGCCGCTCTCGGAGAGTTGCTGGATATACTCGCTGCCGATGTTGCTGGTCATGGCCACGATGGTGTTGCGAAAGTCCACCGTCCGCCCGTGCCCGTCGGTCAGACGCCCCTCGTCCAGCACCTGCAAGAGGACGTTGAACACGTCGGGGTGGGCCTTCTCGATCTCGTCCATCAGGATCACGCAGTAGGGCCGACGGTGCACCGCCTCGGTCAGCCGCCCGCCCTCCTCGTAGCCGACGTAGCCCGGCGGCGCGCCGATGAGCCGGGCCACCGAGTGCCGCTCCTGGAACTCGCTCATGTCGATGCGCACGAAGGCGGCTTCGTCGTCAAAGAGAAACTCCGCCAGCGCCTTGCACAGCTCGGTCTTACCTACGCCGGTGGGCCCGAGAAACAGGAACGAGCCGATGGGCCGATTCACGTCGCCCAGTCCCGCTCGACTGCGGCGCACCGCATCGCTCACCACGCGCACGCCCTCGTCCTGCCCGACCACGCGCTCGTGCAGACGCTCCTCCATCCGCATGAGCTTTTCCTTCTCGCCCTCGAGCATCCGCGACACGGGAATGCCCGTCCACTTGCTCACCACCTCGGCCACCTGTTGGGCCGTCACCTCCTCGTGCACCAAACCGTTGCCGTTGGTGTGCAGGTCGGCCAGCTTGCGCTCGGCCTGTTCCTGCTGCGTCTGAAGTTCGCGCAACTGGCCATACTGAATCCTCGCCGCCCGTTCCAGGTCGCCCCTCCGCTGGGCGTCCTCCAGCTCTGTCTGGGCCGACGTGATCTGCTCCTTGACCTCCTTGATCCGCCGCAGCGCCCCCACCTCGTTCTCCCATCGAGCGGTCAGCCCCGCGTTCTGCTCGCGCAGATCGGCCAGTTGCCGCTCGACGTTCTCGAGGTGCCGGCGCGAGCCTTCGTCCTTTTCTTTCTTCAGCGCTTCGCGCTCGATCTCGAGCTGCATCATACGGCGACGGATCTCGTCCAGTTCCGACGGCAGCGACTCGTTCTCGATCCGCACGCGCGACGCGGCTTCGTCGATCAGGTCGATCGCCTTGTCGGGCATGAACCGGTCGGTGATGTAACGATGGCTCAGCGTCGCCGCCGCCACCAGCGCCGAGTCCTGGATGCGCACGCCATGGTGCGCGTCGTAGCGACCTTTCAGCCCTCGCAGGATGGCAATGGTTTCCTCGACCGTCGGCTCGTCGACGTACACCGGCTGGAACCGCCGCTCCAGGGCTGCGTCTTTCTGTAGGTGCTGGCGATACTCGTCCAGCGTCGTGGCGCCGATGCACCGCAGCTCGCCGCGTGCCAGCGCCGGCTTGAGCAGGTTGCCCGCGTCGACCGCGCCCTCGGCCCGGCCCGCGCCGACGACCGTATGCAGCTCGTCGATGAACAGGATGACCTGACCGGCCGAATCGACCACTTCGCGCACGACCGCCTTGAGACGATCCTCAAACTCGCCGCGATACTTGGCGCCCGCGATCAGCGCGCCCATATCCAGCGCAATCACGCGCTTGTCGGCCAGCACCGTCGGCACATCGCCGTTGACGATGCGCTGCGCCAGCCCCTCGACGATGGCCGTCTTACCCACGCCGGCCTCGCCGATCAGCACCGGGTTATTCTTCGTGCGACGCGCGAGCACTTGCATGCAGCGGCGAATCTCGTCGTCGCGCCCGATGACCGGATCGAGCTTGCCCCGCCGGGCCATCTCCACCAGGTCGCGCCCATAGCGCTCCAGCGCCTGGTACTTGTCTTCCGGGTTTGGGTCGGTCACTCGCTGGCCGCCGCGAACGTCTTTCATCGCTGCCAGCAATGCGTCCTTGGTTACGGCAAAAACCGAGAGCACCTCCTTGGCCGGGCCATCCACCTCGGCCAGCGCCAGCAGCAGATGCTCGGTGGAAACGTATTCGTCCTTGAGTTGGTCGGCCTGGGTCTGCGCCGCACGCAGCACCGCCTGAAAGTCCCTGCCGGCAGCAAGCTGACCACCTTGAGATTGAGGCAAACGCCCAAGCTCGCTGGCGACCACCGATTGAATCTGCCCGACCTCCGCCCCTATTTTCTTCAGCAGCGGAGCAACGATGCCCCCGTCAGATTCACTCAGCAGGGCAGCCAACACGTGCAGGCCCGTCAGCTCGGGGTGTCCGGCCGACGATGCCCGCTCCTGCGCCGCAGCCAGCGCCTCTTGTGCCTTCACTGTCAGTTTGTCTTGCGTCATAGCAGCTTACCTTCCTGGCTGGGCCATACCCCAGCCCTAAGATGACGATGCAACAGCCGTACCAGGACCGCTTGAGACGTAACATATTTTAAAATAAAGCTTTAGGTTCACCAGGGACGCTGCCTCGCCTGCCAATTTGGCAGATTTTCGGGCATGCGCGAGCGCCGCCCGCTATGATTCGCCCGGATTGGGTTCGCCGGCAGGGCCGCCAGTTGCACGGATTTCTTGACACGCGCCTGCTGCAGCGGTAAGCAGACCCGCTAACGTTTACCCAGCCCAGGAGGAATGCAGCGATGAATCGAAGAATTCTGGTCTTGTGTCTGGTACCCGCGCTGACGCTGGCGGTCGGCTGCGGCAAGGGCAAGCCCGAACGCAAGTACTACACGCTGAAGGGCACCGCCGAGCAGATCGACACGGACACCGGCGAGGTGTCCATGCGGGCGTACATCGAGAAGCAGCAGCAGTGGCGGGTGTACACGGGGCAGGCGAACGAGCAGACCGAGGTGATGGTCAACGGCCGGCAGGCCAAACTGGAGGACATTCACCCCGGCGATGAAGGCGAAGTGGTGGGGTACATGGAGGGAGAAGGCCTCAATAAGAGGCTGGTCGCGACCAAGATCAGCATCACGCGTGAAGAGGAGTTCTCCACGTCGAGCCCGGCGGACGAGCCGGGCACCACGCCGTAAACCCGAGAAAGGTGACAGCCATGGCAGAACCTCGCAAGCTCGGCTTCGTCGGTGCCGGCAACATGGCCGAGGCCATCGGTCGCGGTGTCCTCAGTGCCAAGCTCTTTGGCCCGAAGGATTTGCTTGCGTCGGACCCGGCCGCCGGGCGTCGCGCGCTGTTTACCGAGCAACTGGGCGTCGAGGCGATCGACAGCAACAGCGACCTGGTCGAGCGATGCGAAACGGTGCTGCTGGCGGTCAAGCCACAGGTGATGGGCGACGTGTTGGCCGGGCTGGCTGGGCATCTTGCAGCCGACAAGTTGGTCATCTCGATTGCGGCTGGTATCTCGACTGCATATATCGGTAATGCGCTCGGCGAGCCGCCGAGGCGCATCGTCCGCGTGATGCCCAACACGCCCATGCTCGCGGGCGAGGGCATGTCGGTGCTGGCGGCGGGCGCAGCCGCGACCGATGAGGATCTGGCATTCGTGCGGCGGATCTTTGAGTCGGCCGGGCGGGCCCTGGTGGTGGATGAATCGCTCATCGACGCGGTGACAGCGGTGTCCGGATCGGGGCCGGCGTACTTCTTCTACTTCGTCGAGGCCATCGTCGCTGGGGGGGTACGCGCTGGACTCACCGAAGCCGACGCCACCACGCTTGCCCAGCAGACCATGTTGGGAGCAGCCAAGCTGCTTGCGCAAACCGGCGAGGCGCCGGCTGAGCTGCGCCGCAAGGTGACCTCACCGGGCGGAACGACCGAGGCAGCCATCGCCAGCATGGACGCCGCACAGGTGCGCAGCTGCATCGCCGATGGCGTCGTCGCAGCAGCCGAGCGCAGCCGACAACTGGGCAAGTAGAGCGCGACGCAACCGACGGGTCCGCTGACATTTGGCATGACAGGCGAGCGCTGGCCGTGCTGGAACTGACTGCTACCAAGGGGGGAACGCTGCTGCGGGTGAAGGTCACCGCCAACGCCAAGCGGACCGCGCTGCTCGGACTCCATGGCGGCGCGTTGAAGGTCGCCGTGGCCGCGCCGGCCCAGCAGGGACGGGCCAACCGTGCACTGATCAAGTTCATCGGCGAGCTTCTGGGGGTTGCTGCCGGACAGATCGAGATCGCCCGGGGACATTCGAACACACATAAGGCCTTACACGTCAAGGAATTGAGTCCCGATCGCATTGCAGAGCGCCTCGCAAGCCTTCTGAAGGGACAGTAGCCCGCCGAGCTGCGTAGCAGCCGGAGGGGGTCGCGCGGTATACTGTAGACCGGAAGCTGGGTTCCAGTGTTCGCACACGTCGACGGGCATTGGGCGGGGTCCTGGGCCTGCCATAATGAACCGAGGGGCGAACCCATTCTGGAGGAGACTCGGGCATGTCTGCGCTTCACAAAGTATTGCTGGGCGTGATGGCTGGGTTGGCGGCGATGTCGACGGCCCGCGCCGACCCGGTGGATCCAAATTTCGGCCTCGGGTACGGCAACGACGAGCTGGAAGTCATCGACATGTTTACCGGCGGCGTATCGGACGTTTATGTCCGAATTGAGGTGACCGGCAGCGGGACGGGCACTCCGCTGGCCAAGAACTTCACGGTTGTGTCAGGAACCGACCATGTCCACCAGGAGGGCCTGCTCAACTCGATGCTGCAATACAGCATTACGGATTGGCACATGGACATAACCGGTGCGGTTTTTGGCGCGCCAATGTACGCCGGTCCCGGTTACACAATCACGCTCAGCCCGGACAGCCAATCGATGACATACGATTTCGATCCAGCCGTCGCGCCGTGGGAGTCGAGCCCACCCATGCTATTCAGTGTGATCAGCAACGGGGCAGGCACAACCTACACAATCACGCAGTATGTGACGATTCCAGAGCCGTTCTCGGCGGGTCTATGGGTCGTGGGGGCTGGTCTGGTGGCGGCCGGTAGACCTAAACAGCGACGGCGGCAGCGCAGCAGAGCGCATCGTTGACTCGGACAGGTATGACCGCTTCGCACACAAGATGAGCGATCGTCTCAGACCGTACACTGACGGGCTCTGACGATACGATATGGGTCTGCTCCGGCCAGCGAAGTAAACACGTGGAGACGATGTGGCAAGCGGCGCACGGCGTCGCCAGTCATCTCATTCTCGTGGGGCACTATGCACAAACAGCCAAGCCCTCGGGGCCGCCTCAGGACCGGCGCGGAGGACGGTTTCCAGGTCGTCCGCGCAAGACGGGGAGCGGGCGGCACGTGACAGTGAGCGCAGATACGCTGGCGCGGGCCGGGAACGCACGCTGCTACACAAGCGAAGCCCTAGCGCCTGCAACTGCGCGTGTCCGCCACGCTTCCGGTCGAGGAAGATCTTGGCCCTCAACTTGGCAACGCCGGTCACCAGGAATAGGATAACACACCAGGGCGGTCACGCTGGGTCGGATGCAACTTTTGTTGCAGCAGTCGGTTATGTCATCTGATGTAACGAAGGCCGACCCGCTTGGGCAAACCCACCGTGCATGCAAGAAGGGACCTGACCCGATGGCCACACAGTCAAAGAACAACGTGACACACGACACGGACCCCACGGAAACGGCCGAATGGTTGGAGTCGCTGGAGGATGTGCTCCAACGCGAAGGCCCCGAGCGCGCCAGCTATCTGCTCGGGGCGCTGGGCGAGAAGGCCTACCGTGAGGGAGTGCGGCTACCGTTTACGGCCAATACGCCGTACATCAACACCATCCCCGTCGAACGGCAGCCGCCGTATCCGGGCAGCCGGGAGATCGAGCGCCGCGTCAAGAGCATCATTCGCTGGAACGCGATGGCGATGGTCGTGCGGGCCAATCGAGAGGACGCCACCATCGGCGGTCACATCTCGACGTTTGCGTCGGCGGCGACGCTGTACGAGGTGGGCTTCAATCACTTCTTCCGCGGCAAGCGGGACGGGTTCGCGGGCGACCACGTGTACATTCAGGGGCATGCCGCGCCGGGCATTTACGCCCGAGCATTCCTGGAAGGTCGGCTGACCATCGAGGACATGGAGAACTTCCGCCGTCAGTATCGCAACGGGCGCGAGGGTGGTTTGCCGTCGTATCCGCATCCGTGGCTGATGCCCACGTTCTGGGAGTTTCCGACGGTGTCGATGGGCCTGTCGCCGATCATGGCGATCTATGAGGCGCGGTTCGATCGCTACCTGGAAGACCGCGGCATCGAGAACGCCTCGAGCTCGCGCGTGTGGTGCTTCACGGGCGACGGCGAGATGGACGAGCCTGAGTCGCTTGGAGCGATCACGTTGGCGTCGCGCGAGGGGTTGGACAACCTGACCTTCGTGGTTAACTGCAATCTCCAACGTCTGGACGGCCCGGTGCGGGGCAACGGCAAGATCATCCAGGAGCTGGAGGCGGCTTTCCGCGGCGCGGGGTGGAACGTCATCAAGGTCATCTGGGGCAGCGACTGGGACCCCTTGCTGGCCAAGGACCACGACGGGCAGTTGGTTCAACGGATGAACGAGACCGTTGACGGCTACTACCAGAAGTACAGTGTGGAATCGGGTGCGTATACGCGTGAGCACTTTTTCGGCAAGTCGGCCGAGCTGCGAAAGCTGGCCGAGCCCTTGACCGACGAGCAGATTCGCAAGATGCGGCGAGGCGGCCACGACGCGGCCAAGGTGTACGCGGCCTACAAGGCGGCGGTGGAGCATCGCGGCTCGCCGACGGTAATCCTGGCCAAGACGATCAAGGGGTACGGCCTGGGCGAAGCCGGCGAGGGCCGCAACGTCACGCACCAGCAGAAAAAACTCAACGAGGAGGAGTTGCGCGAGTTCCGCACGCGGTTCGGCATTCCCATCTCGGACGAAGAACTGGCCGAAACGCCTTTCTACCGCCCGCCCGACGACAGCCCGGAGATTCGCTATTTGCAGGAGCGCCGCAAGGCGATGGGCGGGTACATCCCCTCGAGGCCGGTGGTGGCCATGCCGATGAAGGTGCCGTCGTCCAAGACGTTCGAGGAATTCCTCAAGGGCAGCGACGGGCGCGAGGTGTCGACCACGATGGCGTTCGTGCGAATGTTCGGTCGCCTGCTTCGCGATCCGTCGATCGGCAAGATACTCGTGCCGATCATCCCGGACGAGGCGCGGACGTTCGGGATGGAGGCGCTGTTTCGTCAGTGCGGCATCTACTCGCACGTGGGGCAGACCTACGAGCCGGTCGACGCGGAGAGCCTGCTGTACTACCGCGAGGCGAAGGACGGGCAGATTCTGGAGGAGGGCATTACCGAGGCGGGTTCGATGGCGTCGTTCATTGCAGCCGGGACGGCCTGGGCGACGCACGCCACGAACATGATTCCGTTTTTCATGTTCTACTCGATGTTTGGCTTCCAGCGCGTGGGCGATCTGATCTGGGCGGCCGCCGACTCGCGGGCCAAGGGCTTCATGCTGGGCTGCACGGCGGGCCGAACGACGCTCAACGGCGAGGGACTTCAGCATCAGGACGGACACAGCCATCTGCTGGCCAGCACGGTACCCAATCTAATGCCGTACGACCCGGCCTATGCGTACGAAACCGCAGTGCTCGTGCAGGACGGCATACGGCGGATGTTTGAGTTACAGGAGGACGTGTTCTACTACCTGACATTGTACAACGAAAACTACGTCATGCCGCCGATGCCGGAAGGGGTGGCCGAGGGCATCGTCCGCGGCATGTACCGATTCAAGCGTGTCGAGGCCGAAGGTTCGGGTCTGCGGGTGCAACTTTTCGGCAGCGGGACGATTCTGCAAGTCGTGCTGCAAGCCGCCCGGATGCTGGCCGAGAAGTTCGGCATCTCGAGCGACGTGTGGAGTGTGACCAGTTACACGCTGCTGCGGCGCGACGCGGTGGCGGCCGACCGCTGGAACATGCTGCATCCGACCGAGCAGCCGCGAACCAGTTACCTCTCGCAGATACTTGAAGGAGTCGACGGCCCGTTCGTAGCCGTCAGCGATCACGTGCGCATGGTGCCCGAGCAGATCGTGCGGTGGCTGCCGGGTGAGTCGGTGGTGCTGGGTACCGACGGGTTCGGGCGCAGCTCGTCGCGCGCGGAGCTGAGGCGGTTTTTCGAAGTGGATGCCGAGTGCATTGTGGTCGCGGCCCTGACGGCGCTGTCACGCTGCGGGCAGGTCAAGCCCGACGCAATCGGCAAAGCAATCGAGGAACTCGGCGTTGACCCCCAGAAGGTCGATCCGACCACTGCTTGATCACGAGCAGTGTCGGCGGCAAGACGTTGCGGCCGACGCACAGGCTGATTAAGGTAGCGGCGCGAAGACGGGATCACGCATCCCGGCGAGCACGGCTGAAAAACTTCGATCTGGTAAGGCCGACCCACGGCAGCATTTCTGGGAGCGGACCGGTATGGCGACCGAATTCAAGATGCCGGAGCTGGGCGAGAACATCGAACAGGCCGACGTGGTGAAGGTTTTGGTCGCAGAGGGGGATGTGATCAAGGTCGATCAGACGGTTTTGGAGTTGGAGACCGACAAGGCGGCCGTCGAGCTGCCCAGCGCGTACGCCGGGCGGGTGGTCAAGGTGCACGTGAAGGACGGCGACCAGGTGCCGGTGGGCGCGGTGCTATTGACGGTCGAGGAAGCGCCGAGCGAGGGCGATCAGAAGTCGGAGCCCGTTGAAGCGAAGGTTGTGGTGGCTGAGGGCAAAGAGCCTGAAGCCAAGGAAGCGGAGCCGACCGAGCCCGAGGCGCCAGAGGTCGAAAAGAAGGCGCCGGCCAAAGGACCCCAGCCCGAGGGCGAACCGTCGCGCGGACCTGCACCGGCGTCGCCGTCGGTGCGGCAGATGGCGCGGAAGTTGGGAATCGACCTGCATCAGGTCAGCGGCTCGGGAGCGGGAGGGCGAATCGTCGTCGAGGACGTGCAGCGCCACGTCCGCGAACTGGCGACGGCTGCGACGACCGGACCGATAGCAGCGGCCGGCGCGCCGTCCCTGCCGGACTTTGGCCAATGGGGACCGATCGAACGGCAGCGAATGAGCGGCATTCGGCGCAAGACGGCCGAGAACGTGAGCGTGGCCTGGCGGAACGTTCCCCAGGTGACGCAGTACGACCTGGCCGACATCACCGAGTTGGAGGCCGCCAGGAAAAGATACCGCGACACGCATCCGGACGGCGTGAAGCTGACGGTTACGGCGATGGTGCTGAAGGCGGTGGTGGCGGCGCTAAAGGCCTATCCGCAGTGCAACGCCAGCGTCGATCCGACCGCGGGCGAGTTGATTCTCAAGCGCTACTATCACATCGGCGTGGCCGTCGATACGGAGCACGGCCTGATTGTTCCGGTGATACGTGACGTGGACCGCAAGAGCGTCCTGGAGCTGGCGACCGAACTGGACGAAGTTGCAGAGCGTGCCCGTCAGCGCAAGATCGAGTTGGACCAGCTACAGGGGGGCACGTTCACCATTACGAACCTCGGCGGGATCGGCGGCACGGCGTTTTCGCCGATCGTGAACTTCCCGCAGGTGGCGATTCTGGGTCTGGCGAGGTCGCGGCAGGAGCAGGTGATTCGCGACGGCAAGGCGGAGCTGCGCCTCATGCTGCCGCTGTGTCTATCCTACGATCACCGAGCCGTCGACGGAGCCGACGGGGCGAGGTTCCTCATCAAGCTCGCTGGGGCGCTGTCGGACCCGTTGTCGCTTATACTCGAGGGTTGATTGGCAGACGCAATCCGGGCTGGACGGCGCGGCGCAGCGCCCTATCAGCCAGCCATGATGAAAGGTGCGACATGACAGATCAGGCCTCCGGCCAGACGCAGTTGGCCGTCATCGGCGCCGGTCCGGGTGGATATGCCGCGGCATTCCACGCGGCTGAACTGGGCATGCAGGTTACGCTGATCAGCCAGGACGCCAAGCCGGGCGGGGTGTGCCTGTTGCGGGGGTGCATCCCGAGCAAGTCGCTTCTGCATATTGCGAAGTTAATCTATGAGGCGCGCGACGCTGATGGGTGGGGCGTGAAGTTTGCCGAGCCGAACATCGATCTCGATGCCCTTCGAAGCTGGAAGGACAGCGTCGTCACCAAGCTGACCGACGGGCTGCTCGAACTGTGTAAGCGGCGCAACGTGCGATTCGTTCACGCGCGGGGGCGGTTCGAGGACTCGCATACGCTTCGGTTGCAGGGCGCGTCCGGGCCGGTCGAAGGAGCGCCCGAGCGCCTGCGTTTCGAGCACGCAATCGTGGCGACCGGTTCGCTGCCGGCCGTCCCCGGCGCGCTGAGTGTGGAAGACCCACGGGTTATGGATTCGACCGGGGCGCTGGCGCTGGAAGATATCCCCAAGCGGCTGCTGGTGGTAGGCGGCGGGTACATCGGCCTGGAGATGGGCACGGTCTACGCGGCGCTGGGCAGTGAGGTGACGCTTGTGGAACTGACCGACGGCCTGCTGCCCGGGGTGGACCGCGACCTGGTGAGGGCGCTGCGCCCACGTCTGGCCGAGCGGTTCAAGAGCATTCATCTCAACGCACAAGTGGAGAAGTTCGAGCCGCAGCCCGAGGGTATTGCAGCGACGTTCAAGGGGCAGGACATCCAACCGACCCAGACGTTCGACCGCGTGCTGGTAGCGGTCGGTCGGCGGCCCGCAAGCCAGAACGTGGGGCTGGAAAACACGCAGGTGAAGGTGAATGATCGCGGGTTCGTGCAGGTCGATCGGCAGATGCGGACGGCCGACCCGGCGATCCGGGCCATCGGCGACGTCGTGGGCGAGCCCATGGTGGCTCACAAGGCGTCGCGCGAGGCGAAGGTGGCGGTCGAGGTCATCGCCGGCAAGAAGAGCGAGTTCGACAACGTGGCCATACCGGCCGTGGTGTTCACCGATCCGGAGGTGGCCTGGTGCGGGCTGACCGAGACGCAGGCCAAGGCGAGCGGTCAGCAGGTGAAAGTGGCGCGATTCCCGTGGGCGGCGTCGGGGCGGGCGGCCACCCTGGGGCGAACCGACGGGCTGACCAAGTTGATCTTCGATCCCGAGACCCAGCGGCTGCTGGGCATGGGGGTGGTCGGACCGGGCGCGGGCGAGTTGATCGCCGAAGGCGTACTGGCGGTGGAGATGGCGGCGGTGGCGGCCGACGTGGCTGAAAGCATCCATCCACACCCGACGCTGTCGGAGACGGTGATGGAGTCGGCCGAGAGCCTGTTCGGCCACGCGACGCACCTGTTTCGACCCAAGCGATAGCGGCTTAGCCCGACCTGACATCGCGCACCAGCCTTTCACGAGGCGAGGCGAGGCTGACGAGCCTCCGTTCGAAAGAGCGGTTTCGGCCGAGTTCACGGCCGAGGCAGTCAGGGGCATCCGCGTATAGAATGGGGGCATGGACAGCAAGCAGGTTCTTCTGGTCAATACCAACACGGCCCGGCCGCCGATCGCGCCGCTGGGGCTGGACTATCTGGCTGACGATCTTCGGCAAGCGGGTTTTGAGCCGACGCTGCTCGACCTGGCGTGGCAGCCCGATCCGCACCAGGCCGCGGCTGATGCGTTGGCTGGAGCGGCGCCGCTGGCGGTGGGGCTGACGATTCGCAACACGGACACGTGCTTTCTGCTGGCCCCGCAGCCGTACCTTCGGCAGTTTCGCGATCTGGTGATGTGCATCCGCCGGCATAGCGATGCGCCGATTGTCGCGGGCGGGTGTGGGTTCAGCATCTTTGGCCAGCCTTTATGCCGCTACCTGGACGTCGATTACGGGATACAGGGCGACGGCGAGAAGGCTTTCGCGGCGCTTCTGCAAGTCATCGATCGCGACGGTCGCCAACCGCCGGAAGAAGCAGCGGCTGGGATTGATGGGGTGATTACTCGCGCGTCGGAATCGTCATCGAAGCTGAGCCAAGCACCGCCCCGAGGGAGTTCACCGCGCAACTTCGTAGACAACCGCCGCTACTTTCAGCTCGGCGGGCAGATGGGCTTTGAGACCAAGCGCGGCTGCAACCAGGCGTGCATCTACTGTGCCGATCCGGTAGCCAAGGGACGGGCGCTCCACCTGCGAGAGCCGACGGCTGTCGCAGACGAACTGGAGGCGCTGCTGGACCAAGACATCGACGTGCTGCACACCTGCGACGCCGAGTTCAACGCGCCGCCCGAGCACGCCGAGGCCATTTGCCGAGAGCTGATCGGCCGAGGGCTGGGATCGCGCCTTCGATGGTATGCGTACTGCCAGGTCTCAGGGTTTTCCGACGAGTTGTGCATGCTGATGCGCCGGGCGGGGTGTGTGGGAATCAACTTCGGCGTGGATGCGGTGTGCGACACGATGTTGCGCCGGCTGGGCAGGTCCTATCGTGCGGCGGATGTATCGCCAGTAGTGACGGCGTGTCGACGAGAGGGCATCGCCGTCATGCTCGACCTGCTGCTGGGCGGGCCGGGCGAGACCCCCGAGACACTGGCTGAGACGATCGGCGCCGTCAAGCGGATCGACCCCGACTGCGCGGGTGCGGCGCTGGGCGTGCGGGTGTATCCGAACACGCCGCTGGCAACCTTGGTTCGGCAGCAGGGACGTATGGCGAGCAATCCCAACCTGCTGGGGCAGAAGGACG
This sequence comes from Phycisphaerae bacterium, assembly GCA_035530655.1. Classification (GTDB taxonomy): domain Bacteria; phylum Planctomycetota; class Phycisphaerae; order UBA1845; family DATKUK01; genus DATKUK01. The sequence continues at coordinate 29,083 of DATKUK010000094.1, read as the reverse complement.
ACAACGAGACGCTGCTCGAGCCGGTGTTTTACGTTGAGCACGCGTTGGGGCCACAGCCACATCGGACGGTGTACGAGACGATAGCCGGCGATGCGAGGTTCTTCGTGGCCGACCCGGACCAAGTCGAGGCCAACTACGACTATTCGGAGAACCAGCGTCTCTGCGAGGCGATCGCGGGTGGGGCTCGCGGCGCCTACTGGGACATCCTGCGCAGCTTGCACGATTAGGATGCCATCGGCCAGGCGCCGGGCACCCAGAGCGGAGGCGACACGGCTGCGCCGCGCAGGTTCGATCTTCGCTGGCGGGGTGAAAGTTCGAGCCTACGAATCGGTAGGCTGCTGCTTTCCGAGAAGGCGGCCGAGCAGCCTGGATCGTCGCTGGGAGGGCTCCTCTCGCACGGCGGGCGCGGCCTCGCCCTCGCGCAGGCCCAGCAGGCGCCGGGCGATATTGCAGATGGCCATACGTACCGGATTGTTCGGCGCGTCAGCCAGGAGGGGATGGGACACGTCGGCGGAACTGCGGACCAGCTCGTAGTCGCTGGGGATGGTGGCAAAGACCTCGCGACCGAACCGTTCCTCTACATCCTGCAAGCGGATCGAGCCGAAATCCTCGCGAAAGCGGTTGACCACCAACTGGACGCGCCCATTGGGGATGCCATGTTCGCTGAGGAACTCGCACAGCCTCTGTGCGTGATAGAGAGAGCCGGCTGTCAGTTGCATCACCAACAGCACGGAGTGTGCATTCTCGATGACGGTCCAGCTCGCGCCGGTGGGCTGGCGTGGCGTGTCGATGACCACCGCGCGATAGACCTGCGACAGGACCTCGAGCGCGTGCCGCAAGCACTCCGGATCATACTGGAGCGGATGGGCCAGATCCGTCGGCGCGGGGATCACGGCCACGTTGCAGGGCAGCAGTGTCGCGACCTGCCTGATCGTTCTTTCCTCCACCGTTCGGTCGGGCACGCAAAGCTCGGCTATGGTGCGGCTGGGATGGACGGCGAAGTGCTGCACGACGTCGCCGAAGCCCGCGTGCAGGTCGGCCAGGGCGACCTCGCAGTGACTGAGCCTGGCCATCTCGAGGGCCAGATTGCAGGCGACCGTCGTGGCGCCCGATCCCCCCGTCGGGCCGATCACGGCGATGCGCTGGCCTTTCGCGTCAGCCGGAACGACGGGGACGCCCAGCTTCTCGAAGACGGCAATCAGATCGTCCGAACTGGCCGGCAGCGAAATGAACTGGTTACAGCCCGCCTGAATGGCCGACACGATCTGCTGGGGATCCTGCTGGCGACTCAACCCGATAACCGCCAGATCGGGTAACTCCGGTACGACGAGCTGAATCAACTCGAGTGTGTCGTCCGGCGACGGATCGAGAACAACCAGCAGAGCACGAATCCGCGGTTTGTCCAGACCTGCTGCAAGCTGCTGCGGGTCGGTAGTGGCGACGATCACTTCAATGGGCCTGAGGCCATCCAGAACCTGCTGGATTGCCTCGACGGCGTCACCGTCGGCACCGTACACACAGACGCGGAATTCGCTCAGCGACATTTACGTTACCATGCCTCCCAACCGGCTAATCTCAGCCAGACTCTGTGTAAGGCTTTATCGACCAATGTGTATGGTCACTTCGGCTTGGAACGTTCTTACTGTTATCGGGCCTTGCCAGCCGATCGGCGTCCGGTAGCTTTGCCTTTGTGGCCGAATTGAAATCAACGCCAGCCTGACGAGTGAGCCCCGTCCGCCACAGGCCGCCGGGCGTGCCAAACGGCCAATAACGCCACCGAACCAGAGTGAGTTCCTGACAAGACAGACCCCGGGCCCAGTTGATGCTCAGGCCCCGCCAATGAGTCGGTATTGCGAAAGACTTAACGGGGCGGCAGGGCCATGGAGGCGCGTTTCCGGCCCCGTACCGGCCGCTCGCCGACTGAACTGGAATCGCACGGAAACATTTGTCCACGGGTTCTGCCCCGCGTATGCTGTACACGGCAAGGCGAACAGTCGTGTGAAGAAGACGGGCCATGCAGAACTTCCTCGACAGAATAAGAGAGTCTCCTGTCGTGTTCGACGGCGCGATGGGGACGATGATTTACTCGCGCGGGGTGTTCATTAACACCTGTTACGACGAACTGTGCCTGACTCAACCCGATCTGATCCTGGAGATTCACAGGCAGTACATCGAGGCCGGCGCCGAGGTCATTGAAACGAATACCTTCGGGGCCAACCGCTTGAAGCTCCGCCCCTATGGGTTGGCCGAGAAAGTGGAAGACATCAATCGGCAGGCAGCCAGGCTGGCTCTACGGGCCGCGGACGATCAGGTGTACGTGGCGGCTTCGGTCGGGCCGTGCACCAGGCCCGGACAACTCGTTCCGGACGAGCAGATCGAGCAGATCGAGGCCGCCTTTGCCGAGCAGATCGGGCCCATGGTGGAGGAGGGCGTTTATCTGATCGTGCTCGAGACGTTCTCCAACATTGCAGAACTTCGCGCGGCCGCGCGGGCGGCCAGGCGCTACGACGTGCCGATCGTCGCGTCGTTTACGGTGAACGATCGAGGGGAATCCGCGGTAGGCAGCCGGGCGGAAGCAATAGCGACCTCGCTCGATGCCGACCCTCACGTCGACGCGGTGGGGCTGAACTGCGGCACGGGGCCGGCCGGCGTGTTCGACGCTCTGCACGTCGTTCTGCCGGTCACCACCAAACCGGTAATCGTCATGCCCAATGCCGGGATGCCTCATGATGTCGGCGGGCGGCAGATGTACCTGACCGATCCCGAGTACTTCACCGAATACGCCAAGCGTTTCATCGAACTGGGCGTGCGAGGAGTGGGAGGCTGTTGCGGCACGACCCCGGATCATATCCGAATGGCTGCCAAAGCCGTCAAGAGTCTTAGCGGCGTTAAACAGCACGTCGAGGTCAGGTCGCACGTGCAGGCCCAGGCCCGTGTCCAGGTCGTGCCAACAGCGGAGAAGTCGCGTCTGGCACGAAAACTGGCGGCCGGTGAGAAGGTCACTAGCGTCGAGCTGCTGCCGCCGAAATCGTCCGACATGAGCAAGCTGCTGGAAAAGGCTTCCCAGTGCGCCGACGCGGGCGTTGATGCCATCAACATTCCCGACGGGCCGCGGGCTAGTGCGCGCGTCTCACCCATGATTGCGGCGCTGACCATCGACCGGCAGCTGGGGATCGAGCCGGTGCTGCACTACTGCTGTCGAGACCGCAATCTGATCGGCATGCAGTCGGACCTGTTGGGGGGCTTCGCGGCGGGCTTGGCCAACTTCCTGATCATCACCGGCGATCCGCCCAAGCTCGGCGATTACCCCGAAGCCACCGGCGTGTTCGACGTGGATGCGATCGGCCTGACCCAGTTGGCCAGCAACCTCAACCACGGCTACGACGTGGTGGGTAACCCTCTCAATCCGCCGACGGCCATTTTCATCGGTGTGGGGGCCAACCCGTGCGCCGTCGAGATGAAGCGCGAACTCGATCGCTATTCTCGTAAGCTCGACGCCGGGGCCGAGTTCGCGATCACACAGCCTGTCTTCGACGTCGAGGCGCTGCTGCGCTTCCTCGACGCGGTCGAGCAGTACCCGCGCAAGATACCGATCGTGGCGGGCATCTGGCCTCTGCTGAGCTTCAAGAACGCCGAGTTCATGAACAACGAGGTGCCGGGCGTGGTGGTGCCCGAGGCGATCCTCGAACGGATGAGTCGGTGCACCTCGAAGGATCAGGCCCAGCAAGAGGGCGTGGCCATCGCGCGCCAGACCATCCAGCAGATCGGGCCGCGTGTGGCGGGCATCCAGGTCAGCGCCCCGTTGGGCAACGTCAGCATCGCGCTGGCTGTGCTGGCCGACGTGTTGTGATCGCATCGGCCAAGCAGGGATTCAGGCGCAGGTCGCGACCCACCGCGTCGGCGTCAGTTGCGCAGCGAAACGGCTGCGTTGGTCCGGGCCGACTCTCGCATGGCCAACAGCACCTCGAGCACATGGCGGCCCTCGGAGACCGGCACGATCGAGAGGGGGTAGGTGCGGTTGTGCGGCACGCCGGTGACGGCGCTGATGAACGCGGCCATCGAATCGTCGCCGTAGGCCTCGGGTGTGTAGCAGGTCGACCAGCCGCCGTGCCCGTAGTTGTTCTCGTCGCACTGCCCGCGGAAGTTGAGGTGGCCCGCGCCATCGACGTAGGCCAGCGCCTTGGTCCCCAGATAGGACAGAAACTCATCCGGCTGGGGCGCCGTGCCATCGGCCAGCTCACAGATGCCGCCGCCAGCCGTGGTGAGCACCGCAGAGATGGACTCCTCGGACGGGCACTTCGGATTGCTGCGGACGGTCTGGGCGTAGACGCGGACGATCCGCTCGCCCGTCAGTGCGATCGCGAAGTCGATCTGGTGGCACATGTGGTGCATGATCCAGCCGCCCGAAAGCTCGGGCGATAACACTGCTTTGTGTGCACTGCCGAGACTGAACAGACCCGTGCCCCGCGCCAGGCGACTGATCAGATGCATGGGCCGACCAAACTGACCCGCGCGAGACAGTTCGATCATCTTGCGGCACGGTCCGCTGTATCGCATGCCGAAATTGCAGTGATTGACCACACCGGCGCGGGCGACGGCCTCGACGATCTCGTCGTAGTCCTCCAGGTTCAGCACCAGCGGCTTCTCCGCCCACAGCGCCTTGCGGGCCGCGCAGACCTTCAGCACGTGCTCCTTGTGCAGCGCATTGGGCGAGGCGACGATAATCGCCTTCGCCTGCGGATGGGCAATCAGTTCGTCCACGTCGTTCGTGGCGGCGAACCCGTCGGCTCGGATTTTGGCGGCGGTGCCTTCGCTACGGGTCCAGACCATCGGAATCCAGGCCCGCGTGGAATTGCTCACCAGCCGTGCCAGATGCTGGCCGTACGGACCGTAGCCGATCAGTCCGACACCGAGGCGCTTGGCCACATCCTGCTGCACCATCTTTCAAACTCCTTACCGCACCCAAGCTTACAGTTCGAGCGTGCTGCCCCACACCCCGTGAATGTTGCAGTACGCCAGGGCATGCAGCTTGGCGAAATCCTCGATCTTGTTCACCTGGAACCGCATGTTGGGATCGGCATACACCGGCGCCCACGCCGCCCGTCCGAGGTGAAGAATCTGCCCACCGTCGGCCTTCTGGCCGTACAACTCCAGCCATGCAATGTGATGTTCGGGCAGGTTCGGGTGCGGCACGTCGTGGCCGACGACCACCCGCACGACGCCGCTGCCCTCCGACTTGCGCTCCTCGACCAGGATGGTCGGCACGTGCTTCTCGTTGCCCTGTTCCTGCTGTCCCTGAATCCACTGTGCTGAGTACATGGGATTCTCTCCTGGACTCGTGGCGATTGGAATGTTGCCGCAGGCCGCCCCGCAGCAACCGGCTGACAGACCAGCATGCCAGCAAGGTCAGATGTGTGCAAGGCCCGCGCCGAAGGCCTGATCGGGGCACGCGGCGTGCGAAGGCCTACCTGCGGCTTTCAAAGTGATACTGCGGCCGATGCAGGGGATCGACGTGCTCCTGCTGGCGACGCCAGTGCTGGCGAGCCATGGCGAGGATCTCTGCCGTCCAATTGCGGTTCTCGGCGACCAGACACAAGCGGCCAACCAGCTCCTCGATGACGTCCTCGACGTCGCGCTCGGCGGCTCGACGGATGTACGTGTCCAGGTGTCTGGTGGCCACATCGCGCCACGTGCGTTGAACAAACTCCCGGTCGGTCAGCAGGCGGTCGAGCTGGTCGAAGTACCGCAGCAACTCTTGCTCGGCATCGCCTTCAAGAGGCGTTGGCCGCTGCTCGGGAGGTTCGAGGATCTCAAACGGCACGCGCTCGAACGATTCGACACCCTCGGGCCCCACCTCCATGAGCAACACAAACGAGTGCGCGGTGTGCGGCGCGTTGCTCTTCATGTAGTCCGACGTGTGGGCCGGGAAGACGAAGTTGCCCAGCGAGTAGGCGATAAGCGACCTGCCGACCCGCTCGATGCCCTGAGGCACGTGCGGATGATGCTCCAGAACGATATCCGCGCCGGCCTTGGCGATTTCGCGCGAGTTATCCAGACGCGGCACCGACGGCGTGGGCATGAATTCCAGGTCGGCGTGGATCGAGACCACCAGGACGTCGACGTCTTTCCTGCATGTGGCCACGTCCTCCAGGACGGCCTGAGGCTCGTAATATGCGTGACTGGGATGGGTGTGGCCCAGCGTGTAGTTGTTGTCCTCGCCGTAGCAGAGGAAGCCGAAGGACAGCCCACCCGCCTCGACGACGGTCATCCGGCGGGCGTCGGCCTGCGAGTAGCCCACGCCGGCCGTCGCGATGCCCGCTTCCTCGAGGCATCGCTTCGTGTACTCCATACCCACGCGCCCGGCGTCGAGCACGTGATTGGCCGCGAGGTTCATGAAATTGAACCCGGTCCGCCGCAACATGTCGGCAACCTGCGGGCCCGGCAGACGGCAGATCAACCCCTTTGGGTCGATCTGATCCTCCGGATAGTCCGGCGGGATAAGGACCGATTCCATATTGCCGAATAGCAGGTCGGCGCGACGGAGGTGTGCCGCCATCCGGGCGAACGGCCAGTCGAGACCGAACTGCCGCATGTCCTCGGCGATCTGGCCGTAGAACGCCACGTCGCCCACGGCCCCGAACGTGACTGTCTTCGACAACTTACTCACTCCAGCCCTCCTGCCGGCCATTGAGACGTTCGGCAGCTCGCGCTTGTCTGCCGATGCCCGCTCACGATGCCACTGCTACGACCGCTCGACTTGCAGGCCCAGCAGCCTGACCGTGTCGCGGTACAGGATCGCCATTTTAACCTTCTCGTCCAGGCCCGCCTGCGCAGTCGTCGCCCGGCAGACTCGATAGGCGCTTCGAGCCGCTCCGGCGGGCGTGCCGGATGCCTTGACTGGAGGCCCACGCCACGGCAGCCGGCTCGGAAGAGCCACGCCCGCAGTCGACCGGGTGGCCACACACAACCAGGCAAGACTCGTTTGCTACTTTCCAGATCCATTGGCATTCGGCCACACAGCGAAGCCTGCCCATTCGACAGCATCCAGCCGGCCAAGCTCCCACCCCTGACGAAAAAAAGCCCTACGGACCGACGAGGCTGATATGCACCGCAAGGGCGGCCCTGCCAGGAGGACGCCGTATCGTCCAGGCCTGCGATGGCCTTGGTGCAGGGGCAAGTGCCCGGGAGAGCCTACAAAGGCAGCGTCTGTGGCCGGTTTCCATAAATACCTTCTAACAAAAGGGTTACACGATAAGGCTTGCCGGCGGTGTGAGGCCGGGCGGGTGATTTGGTCGGCAACCGGGCGCCTGCAAGGTTGGGGGGCACACTGGGCGGAACGTGCCCGCACCGTCAGTACAATGGCCGTGACGTCGGGCGAGACCCCCCTCACCAGCTATGGCATGAGCGGGGCGACGCCAATATAAGCCCACATTGAATCTAGCAAAGACTGGACGCGCCGACGGGTTGCCTGTAAGATGTCAAGTGTTGTTGCTCGGGTGGCGTCGCGTTTACGAGCAATAAGGGGTCATACCCAGCCCGTCCATGCCGTCGGATTCTACCCGCAGGCTTGGCTGTGGCGCAACCGGAACAGACGTGGTGGCAATGAAATACCGGTTCGGCCGGCGATAGACATTATCCATCACACTCTGATAGTTGATGAAACGCAGGGACCGTGGCTCCTGGGGAGCTGACACGAGGCCCGCCGTGCTTGGGCGCTCGGGCAGTTCCCCTATGGGATGGTCAGGAGAACGTCCATGAGCAAGCCGCAGGGGGGCCAGAGCGGTGAGCGAAGTCATGCAGACCCGTCCCGGCGAAGCCGGGTTTCGCCGACCTCCCGGCTTGGACGTCAGGCCGACGTGCAGAAGGAATCAGCCATTTTGAGCGAACTCGTGACGGCCTCGGAGTTCGCCTTTGGTTGGGCGGATCTGGAGGGCAACGTCGTCTATCTGAACCCGGCGGCGTGCAGACTGCTGGACGTACCCAGCCCCGAGGATGCGATCGGTACGAACTTCAGGTCGTTCTACGCAGCCGGCCCGCTGCAGGAGCTGGATGCGCAGGTGCTGCCGACCGTATTGAGAGAGGGAAAATGGATCGGCGAGTTGCCGCTTCGTTCCGCTCAAGGCAGGACAATCCAGGCGATCCAGAACATCTTTCTCATCCACGGGCAGAAAGAAACCGAACGCTACATCGCCAACGTCATAACCGACATAACGGACAGACAACAGACCGAGGAGGCTCTGCGCAGATCCGAGGCCGAGAAAACTCTCATCCTTAACTCCACGTCCGAATTGATCATATATCGTGACAGTGAATATGCGGTACGCTGGGCGAACGAATCGGCCGCCGCCTCGGTGGGCAAGAGGCCTGAGGAGCTGGTGGGGCGCAAGTGCTACGAGATCTGGCGCGCGCGCCAGATTCCCTGCGATCAGTGTCCGTTGGCCGATGTGGCAGAGGGGCATTCGATCGAAAGCGAACTCGTTGGTTCCGATGGCAGGACGTGGCTGATCCATGGTACGCCGGTGCGTGGCGAGAACGACGAGACTCTCGGCTTCATCAAGGTGATGACGGATATCACGGAGCGTAAAAAGGCCGAGCAACGCCTGCACCTGCTGTCGTCGGCTGTCGAGCAGAGCAGCGAGGGCATCGCGGTAGCCGACCTGGAGGGGCATCTTCTCTTTGTGAACCGTGCCTTCGCCACGATGCACGGCTACGAGCCCGAACAGGTGCTGGGAAAGCACCTGTCTGTCTTTCATACTCCTGAACAGATGCGGGTTGTCGACGAGGCCAACCGGACCGCACAGGAGACGGGCGAATTCCACGGCGAGGTCTGGCACGCGCGTCGCGACGGCTCGGTGTTCCCCGCGCTGATGCAGAAGTCGCTGTTGCGGGACGAAGCCGGCACGCCCATCGGTATGATCGGCACACTGCAGGACGTTACCCAGCAGAGGCGGGCTGAAGAACTGACCCGGCAGCGCGAGGCCGAGTTGGCTCACGCCAGTCGCCTGAGCATGATGGGTGAGATGGCGTCGGGCATCGTGCATGAAGTGAACCAGCCGCTTTCGGCCATCGCCAACGGGGCCCATGCGTGTTTGCGCCTGCTGACGGCCGAGGGCGAAGGCGCGGACCCAAAGCAGTTTGCCGGCAAGCTGCACGTCATAGCCGAGCAAGCAGAGCGTGCTGCGCAAATCGTCCGCCGCCTCCGCGGATTCGTCGCCAAGTGGGAGCCGAAGTGGTCAAACTTCGATGTCTGCGCCGCCATACGAGAGACGGCAGCCTTTATCGTCGCTCAGGCCCGAGAAGGCGGCGTGGAGGTGCAACTCGACTTGCCCGGCTGCCTTCCGCCTGTCAGAGGCGACATGGTGCAGATTGAGCAGGTGATCCTCAATCTCGCACGCAACAGCCTGGACGCCATGGAGGAAGAGCAAGGCGGCGCGCGTCACCTGACTTTTCGCGCGTCGGCTCTCGATGGCGAGGTCGTCGAGGTCGCGGTCGAAGACACAGGGCCCGGCCTCACGCCTGACGCCGCCCAAAAAGCTTTCGAGCCCTTCTTCTCCACCAAAAAGATGGGCATGGGCATAGGCCTGTCGATCAGCCGATCTATCATCGAGGCACACCACGGGTGCCTGTGGTTCACGCCCAACCCCGAGCGAGGCGCCACCTTCCGATTCACACTGAAGAGCGCACCATAGAGGACCAGCTCGATGCAGCGCGAGGCGACTGTCTTTGTGGTTGACGACGACGAAGCGGCACGGGTCATGCTTCAGTTCCTGTTGGGGTCGGTCGGCCTGGGGAGCGAAGGCTTCACCTCGGCGCAGAAATTCCTGGATCACTACGACCCCGACCGGCCGGGCTGTCTTCTGCTCGACGTGCGAATGCCCGGCATGAGCGGACTGGAACTGCAAAGCCGACTCGCCTGCCAAGGATCGAAACTCCCAATCATTCTGCTGACCGGGCACGCCGACGTGCCGATGGCCGTGCACGCCGTCAGAGCCGGCGCCTTCGATTTCCTCGAAAAGCCGACCAACGATCAGGTCCTGCTGGACCGCGTTCAGCAGGCCATCGCGTTGGACAGGACGCAGAGGCTCCACCAGGCAGCCTATGACGGCATCATCAGACGTCTGGCGTCGCTTACCGCTAAGGAGCGCGAGGTCATGGACCGGGTGGTCGCCGGCAAGGCGAACAGGCAAATCGCCGCGGAGCTGGGCGTGAGCGTGAAGGCGATCGAAGCCCGCCGCGCCAACGTCATGAGCAAGATGGAGGCGCAAAGCGTGGCCGACCTTGTCAGGATGACCATCGCCGCCAGCGCGCCTGAGGATCCCCAAGCCGACTAGCCCGATCCACCCCGGCGTCGGGTCATTCGCCGACTCCCACGGGCGAGGAGGTGTCGTTAAGTCACTCCCTCTGCCTGTCGACGGCTCCCACAGAGCCCCGAAAAGCCCGGCACGCGATTGCAGCACAACGACGCGTCCGGCGGGTCACTCACCTCTGGAATTCCCATCGTGCCGGAAACGACTTGCACATCGCGGCCGTACTAGATGATGTGGCCGCGCCGGTCAAACGGATTCACGAAATCGGCTTCCCCGACTTGGATTAGTCGCCCTGTCGGCTGGACCACCACCGACGAGCCCACCAGGGCAATACCAGCACGACCGAGGTAGTATCGAATCCTGTGGAAATTGATTGAAAGAAGGGGCATCCTCCAAGGAGTTCTTGGTCCAACACATTACCAAGGAGGAGCCCGATGGCTACTAGAACAAGACGTCGTGGTGACGTCAAGCGACAGGATTCAAACGCCGGCCAGGAAGCCCAAGAGGTCGTGCGGGATCAGCTCGAGCACCTGGCCCGCCAGGGAGCCAGGCAGATGCTCATGACGGCCCTGGACGAGGAAGTGGGCGCCGGCGCGCACAATGACTGGCTCGGCAACGCGCTAGTGCACGGATACTGTTTGTCGAGTCGCTTGAGTCCTCATGAGCGTGGCAACGTTCATGTTCGCGGGGTGGCTCGGCGAACGGCTTCAAGCCCCCATCGGCGCCCAAACCGACCACCCCAGAGGAATTGGCGTCGGCTCAATCGTCACTCGGCCGCGTCACGTCGAAGACGGCTAAGAGCGGGATGTTGGCCGCGGTTGGCAGCGCCACCGGGACAGATGACACCAGGCAATTTCCGACTGGCCCCAACGGGATTCGAACCCGTGTCGCCGGCTTGAAAAGCCGGTGTCCTAGGCCTGCCTAGACGATAGGGCCACACATCAATCCACGTCTCCGTGGCGCAGCCTAATACTGTAGGCCGATCACACCGGGTGTCAATCCGCCGAGTGACCTTGCACCTGCCCACACCCACTTGACCGCACCCGTAAACGCACGGGCACGCCACGCCGATCGCAGTCAACACACGACGAGCACTACCGGCGTGGTTGCATCGCTGCTGTCGATGCAGTGCCCATCACTGTATCATGCCCGCTTGGCTGCATCAGGCAGATCGGCCGGAAAGCGAGTATCGACCCATGCCCAAACGCAACGTACTGCTGGTCACCGCCGACCAACTGCGAGGCGACGCCCTGCACTGCACCGGCGCCGACTTTGTGCACACACCCAACCTCGATCGACTCGCCGCCGAGGGCGTCAACTTCATCCACGGCATGACCCCCAACCCCATATGCGTGCCCGCGAGGGCATGCATCACCACCGCCAACTACCCGCACCGCTGCACCGGCAACAAGAACAATGGCGGATGCATTCGCGACGATCAGATCAAAATCGCCGATCACTTCAACCGGCACGGCTTCCGCAGCTACGCCATCGGCAAGCTGCATTACGTGCCCTACCAGAAGCCGCGCCTGCTGCACGGGTTTCAAACGGCTGAGATCACCGAGTCGGGCCGCATCCTCAAGCAGGAATATGCCGCCGGCCACGACCTGGGTGGTGAGGACTATCACGACTACCTCAAGAGCGTCGGCTACGGCGGCATGCAGCGGGCACACGGGTGCGGCAACAACGACGTCCACGCCAACGTCTCCCCGATCCCGCCCGAACACTTCGTCGACGCGTGGATCACCACGCGCAGCATCCACCACCTCAGTCGGCACCAGCGCGAACACCCCGACCAGCCGTTCTTCATGTGGACCAGCTACCCCAAGCCCCATTCGCCTTACGACCCGCCCGAGCCGTACCACAACCATTACGATCCGCGGTACATCCCACCGCCGGTCGGGTCGCCCGACCTGCTCGAGGGACGATCGCACTTCCTGGCCCAGTTGCGCGATGACTTCGACTGGCAGCACCTCGGCCCTCAGGCGATCCAGCTTTCGCGGGCCCGCTACTTCGGGCTGATCAGCTTCCAGGACGTGCAGATCGGGCGGCTGCTTCGCTTCCTCGATGAGCAGGGCTTGGCTGACAGTACGGTCGTCCTCTACACGGCCGACCACGGCGACCTGATGGGCGACTTCGGGTGCTTCTTCAAGGCCAACTTCCTCAACGGTTCGGTGCGTGTGCCGTTCATCCTGCGCAGTCCCGGCCAGGTGCCGGGCGGACAGGTATCGCGACAACTGGTGGGGCTCCAGGATGTGCTGCCAACACTGGCCTCGCTCGCCGGGGTGCCTCTGGCGCAGAGCGTGGACGGGGTCGACCTGACGCCGTTTGCGAGCGACGCGTCGCGCGAGGTTCGGCCCTGTTACGTTGCCCAGTGCTTGAACGACCCGCAACAGAGCTACATGGTGTTCGACGGGCGGTACAAATACATCTACTCCCAGTGGGACGGCATCGAGGAGCTTTACGACCAGCAGGAAGACCCGACGGAGTTGCAGGACCTCGCCGGTCAGCACAAGCTCCGTTCGCGAACCAGCGATTTGCGCGGCGTGCTGATTGACTGGTGCCGCGACTATGGCGACGAAGCCGCACTCGAAGACGGCGACCTCAAGAAATCAACCATCGAACCGCCCGAGCACCCGCGCCCGATTCAGGGGCGAATGGGCTGGCGGTACTTCTGACCCCGCAGCGGCGTCGTATGTAACCAATCGGCTGTATGTCATGCTCGATGCCCCGCGCGGGCCGGCATGGGGCGGGCAGCTCGTTTGCACGCGAGTAATGGGTCATCAACCAATCCTGTGGGCGTCGCTGCGCTTGCCATCCGGCGCGGGATGGGGCATGCCTGCTCTGATCGCCCCCGGGGGTGCCCCTGCAAGAGGTAGCTTGGCCATGCAGCCGGCTGGTTGCCGCGTCACACTTCAGTACGGATTACCGGACGCTGCCTCTTGTGCCCGGCCGGCTGACCGGACCCGGCGGTATTGCATTGCAGCCCCAGGCGCGATAGACTGCATCTGTCGTTTGGGTTCCGAGCAGCCCGGTCGGGGACCTTTCAAATTGGGTACGCTTCTAGCGAGGGGGCGTGTGATGGTGAAATATCATCTTTCTGCGGCGACCGTTCTGTTTGCATTGGCCGGCATGCTGACCAGCGCGACATTCGCGTCTCACGAGCCGGTCGGCGGTGGGCGACTCCTGCGCATCGGCTATACCGATCACCATACTACCCTACAGCGATAGGGGGTCCACGACAAGCTTCAGCAACGATTACGACGAAGACTGCCGATATAATGGCGCCCCGGACGTGGTCTACAGCCTCACTCCGACTGGCGACGGGTCCGTGGACGTCTCGCTGTGTGGATCGAGCTACGACACATTGCTCTACGTCTATGAGGCGACGTGTGGAGGTTCTTTGGTGGCCTGCAATGACGACTCGTGTGGTCTGCAATCGTTCGCTGGCAGCGTGCCTCTATCTGGCGGGACGACCTACTACATCGTCGTCGACGGCTGGGGCAACAGCGGTGGCGACTACGTGATTGACGTGGTGGTCAGCAGCGGGTCACCACAGCCGATCCCAGATGAGGACGGCGACGGTGTCCCCGACGATCTCGATGTGTGCCCGGGACACAGCGATCACTTCGACAACGATGGCGACGGCGTGCCCAACGGGTGTGACCTCTGTCCGGAAACGTCGGGCGGGCTACCTGTGGATGCCGATGGGTGCATGGTATTCGACGACGGCGGCGACGATGACGGCGACGGTGTGGGCAACAAGTGTGACATCTGCCCGAATACGCCGAGTTGTGCGGATGTCAATGCGGTGGGCTGTCCGATCGACTCAGACGGCGACGGCGTGTATGACGGCTGCGATCTCTGCCCTGGTTCGTCGCGGTATGTTAGGGTGGACGCCAACGGCTGCGCCATAACCGATGCCAAACAGGCCGCGCCCGTCGAGCGTTGGGGGAGCTGCTGCGGCATGGCCGGCCCGGTCGCACCGTTGGGCCTGGCGGTGGGGATGCTGCTGCTGACTCGATTCAGTGCGACGAGGAAAGGCTCTCGTCAGCGGTAACTCGTTCTGGGGCGGCTCCCACGCCGCGGGCGCAATGGGCGGCAGCCTTGGCCCGCCCCTCCTGCCTACAGCGGGGCATGGGCCGGGCCGCTCGACCTGGCTGCTTTGCTGAAGATTCCACCTGCATTAGATTGGGTGTAGCCAAAGGGCTGCGGAGCACTTGATGAGCGTTCGCGTTGCCATTTCCCAGATCCCTAACGAGCGCGACTTGAAGGCAAGTGCCGGCAAGATCGTTGCCTGGCTGAAGAAAGCGTCCGTCCGCAAGGCTGATGTAGCTGTCTTTCCTGAGGTGGCGCTGGGCGGCTATTCGCGCAAGCGCCGGCACTACGACCGGCTCGGTTGCGAAGCGTACAAGGCTGCTGAGGGGCGGGTCATTCGGGCGTGCAGGCGGCTCGGCATTGCCGCCGTGGTGGGTACGGTGCGATGGAGCGAGCGTGGTCTGCACAATAGCCTGTTGATCGTCGATGAGGGCGGTCAGGTCCTTGGTTATCAGGACAAGATCCATCCCGCCGAGCCGTGGTCGACCCCGGGCGAGACGTTGGCGGTGTACACGCTGTGCGGGGTCGAGTCGTGTTTTCTGGTCTGTTTTGACTGGCGTTTTCCCGAGCTGGTGCGCCTGGCGGCGGCGGCGGGTGCGAAGATCTGCTATTGCAGCGCGTTTCACAACGACCCCAGTCACGAGCACAAGATGTCGGCCTATCAGGCGCTGCCGATCGCGCGGGCGGCGGAGAACGGGATCTTCTTCGTGTCGGTCACGCCTCCGGCAAACGCGAGCAACCTGCGGTTTGGCTCGCATGGGCGAAGCAAGATCGTCGATCCTGACGGGAACGTCGTGGCCGAAGGCAGCGTGTTCGGCGAAGAGTTGGTGATCGCCGATGTCGATCCGAAGCGGGCCACCGGTGTGATCGCCAGGCGGGCTGTCCAAGACGATACGTTCCTGAAAGACTGGCTCGCCGCTGGGGTGAAAATGGTGGAAGTACATCGCCCCCAGCGTCGGCAGCGCAAGTCGCGGTGAGGCAACAGGGAAAAGCGGGTAGAAACCGCCTTGTATTGTCGCATCGCAGGGCGACGGTGCGTGGCGCCTCCGGCCGTCCATGACGGTGCCCACGAGTGGAATTGTGCGAAAGGTACCGGCGAGCCGATGAAGGACTTGTACGCCACCCTCGGCCCGGACGGCGATGCGGGTGCGTCGCGGCCGAGTTAAGACGGCGACGGGTTGCGGATCGCTACGCATGGAGGCGGAACATACGGTACGGAAGCTGGTGGTCTTCTGCGGTGGGCCCGCGCCGCCGTCGACAGTCGAGGCGGTCGAGGCCGTCGCCGAAGCCTATCCGCACTGGCGGATTTTCATCGTGCAGGGCAACCGGCGGCGGGTGGGCACGTGGCCTTACCTCAAGGGCAAGCTCCGTCGTCTCCTCAGGCAGCCCGTGTCGTATCCGTTGGAGTTGGCGTGCCAGCTTAGTGCCAAGCTTCGGCCTCGCAGGAGAAGAAAGCTCGGCGGCCGAGTACGGCTTCCTGCTCTCGACGAGATCGGCCAAGGCAATGTGGAGTTCTTCACCACCGAGTGCATCCATGACCGGCAGGCGGTGGAGAAGGTCCGGCGATTCGATCCGTGGCTGGGGCTGTCGCTGGCGGCGCCGATTCTCGATCCGGTCCTCTTTGAGGTTCCCGAGCTGGGCACGATCAACGTGCACAAGAGTCTCCTGCCGGACTACCGCGGCATGCCGCCGGGCTTCTGGGAGTTGCACGACCGCGCGGAGCAGACCGGGGTCAGTATCCACGGGGTCAGTGAATCTCTCGATGCGGGCGACATCGTCGAACAGAGGGCGATTCCCATTTCACCGTATGCCACGCCGGGCAGTCTCGGTCCGCTGTTGGATGTGGCGGCGGCCGAGCTTCTGTTGGCGGTGTTGAAGCGTCTCGACGCGGGCGAGCAACCGCGCATGTCTCAGGGCCGTCCGGAAACGCCCACCCGCTCGCGCCCGGCGTGGCTGGTTGCCCGCAGGCTGCGCCGGAGGCTGGTCAGACGCCGCTTGGGTCGCATCGGGATTTTCGGCCTCCTGCGCGGCGCTGCCAAGACACTCGTTCTGTCGGCCTATGTATACCTGTGGTCGCCAGTAAGGAATTTGGCGTGTCGTTTTTCCGGTCGCGCGCACACGACGGTGCTGCTCTATCACCGCGTCAGCGACGACTTGCTCGACAGCATCACGATCGGTGTGGAGCAGTTTCGGCAGCATCTGAAGCTGCTGAGGCGCTCGTACGATATTCTCGATCTTCAGGAGTTTCTGGACACTCGCTCCAAGCCGCGAAGACGCCCCGCCGTCGTCCTGACCTTTGACGACGGTTATCAGAGCAACTACCTGGCGGCTGTGCTTATGCGGCGGGAGGGGATTCCTGCGACGTTCTTCCTCTCGACGGGTATCGTCGGATCCGACCGAGCCTTCCCGCACGATGCCGAGAAGTTGGGCCGACGCGTGCCCGCGCTTTCATGGCAGCAGGTTCGCCAGATGGCGAGGTGGGGATTTCGTTTTGGCATTCACACCGCCGGTCACGTCAATGTGGGCCGCGTGCCTCTCGACGAGGCCGAGACAGAGGTCCGCACGGCGATGGCCGATCTGCGCGCCCAACTGGGCCCAGCCGCGTCCGATCGCTGGTTTGCCTATCCGCACGGCAAGCGAAGCGACATCACAGAGCAGGTCAGAGAACGGCTGGCCGATTCGGGCATCGAGTGTTGTCTGTCGGCGTATGGGGGCACCAATCGGCCCAAGTTCGATCCGCTCGACGTCAGGCGGCAGGGCGTGGATTGCCGGTTTAGCCTCCTGGCGTTGCGCGCGGCGGTGGAAGGCTGGCAGGCACGACCGCAGAGCGATGGCTCGTAGCGGTTGCGCGTCGGCGATTGACAGCGCGTCTGGCTGGGTTTTGCCTTGTCAACAAGGTTCACCCAGGGTATCACCCTACAGGCTGACAAGTCTGTTGCTGCGCGAGGGTAGTTCCGATGGCAGGTCGCAAAGCTATGGTTTTCAAAAGGTGCGGGCGAGCCTACCACCTGGTGGTCGAGCGGGCGGACGATCTGGCCGACATCCTTGAGCTTGATGAGGCACACTGGGTGGCGACCAGTGCCCCGATCGACACGCTCAACTGCGATCTGACCTTCCTGTCGATGTTCGACCACGACGCGACGGGTCGAATCGTGGCCGACGAGGTTCGCCATGCCGCACGCTGGTTGCTGGCAACCTTGCGGGACCGAAGCGGAGTGACGGCCGGCAGCACGTCGCTACAACTCGAGGCGATCAATACCGACAGCGAAGACGGCCGGCGGATTCAGGTGGCCGCCGGCAAGATCCTGGCGAGACTGGGGCTTGCCGACTCGTCGACC
Organism: Phycisphaerae bacterium; assembly: GCA_035530655.1. Taxonomy (GTDB): domain Bacteria; phylum Planctomycetota; class Phycisphaerae; order UBA1845; family DATKUK01; genus DATKUK01. The sequence continues at coordinate 11,340 of DATKUK010000094.1, read as the reverse complement.
GTAACGTTGGGCCAGGTGCGGCAGGTCAAGATGGCACTGGAGGCCATGCCGGTCAGTGAGGCGGGCGTCGTGCTGCCCGAGGCGACCGGTGACGACCAAGTGAGGCAGTTTGTTACCGACATCATCGCGACGGTCGGCGGCGCCCCACACCCCAGCGGCCGACAAGGTGTAGGTCAGGCGCAACTGGATGAGTTTCTTACACAGGCGCGGGGTTATCTGGATTGGCGGGTCCGCGGTGAGATTCCCGCCGGTCGCGAGAGGTCGGACGTGATGCCGCTCGGCCCGCAGACGTCTGACGCCTATACGATCCTTGCCGATATTAGCGACAAAGTGGATCAGTATTTTGCCCAGTGCCGCGCGGTGGCGTTCGAGCCGCGGACGGCGGACCTGATCGACCCGACGGCGGCCGACCTCCAGCAGCTCGACGTGGACGATCCGCAGGCGATTGAGGCCTTTATGAAGGCGGCGCCGCTGGCCAAGCCGGGCTTCGATCGCGTGCTGCTGTTGAGTGAAAAGACCAATCCCTACTATGTAGAAGCGCTGTCGGCCCTTCGCCGCAAGGTGTTGGATCCGCTGCTGGGTCGATCGAAGGCCACGCTATCGCAGGAGGAGTGGGAGCAGGTCAAGGCGCGGCTCGCCCCGCATGAGGCATGGATTGACGCCAAGGCAGGCCAGGCCGTCGAGCCGCTCGGAGCCGAGAAGCTAAGGCGATACCTCGACGAGCGCTATGCACAGGCGGTTACTTCTCTCATTGCCGAGAGCCACGAGACGGCGATTGCCCTGGACAGCATCCGCCTGACCGAGAAGCTGATTCTCTATCAGGCATATCTGCTGAAGCTGGTGAACAACTTCGTCAGCCTACCCTACCTCTACGAGCCTGCCTCCCGAGCGATGGTGGAGGTTGGCACGCTCGTGATGGACGGCAGGCAGTTCAACCTGGCCGTCAAGGTGGGTGATCGCAAGCAGCACGCTGCCGTGGCCAAAACCAGCGAGATCTTCGTGTTGTATGTTGAGGTGTCACCGCCGGGCGGCGAGAAGTTCGAAATCGCCGTGCCGGTTACTTCGGGCGGTCAGGGCAATCTGTGCGTGGGCAAACGAGGCGTGTTTCGCGACCTGGCGGGGCGGCAGATGGACGCCCGCGTTGTGGAGTTGATCGAAAACCCCATCAGCGTGCGCGAGGCGCTGCTTTCACCGTTCCGCCGGCTCGGCAGGCTGGTGACCGGCAAGCTGGAGTCGATTACCACAGCAGCGGAGAAGGAGTTCGACACGGCGGCGAGCCGGGCACTCGACACGGCCGCGCCGGGCTCACCGCCCCCTCAGCCGGCCAGAGCCGGGACAGGCTTGTTGGCCGGCGGCCTGCTGATGGGCGGCGGTGTGGCCTTCGCTGCCGTCGGGGCGTCGGTGGGTTACATCGCCAAGACCATTCATACCGTCGGGTTGCTGAAGATGGCGCTGGCCGTGGCAGCCGCCATCCTGGCGGTCATGCTTCCGGCAGCTGTTCTGGGACTGGTGCGTTTGCGCAGACGTGATCTTAGTGCGATCCTTGAGGGTTCCGGCTGGGCCATCAATGCCCGCATGCGGTTGACCCGGCGGCAGGGCCGATTCTTCACGCGGAGGCCCCGATATCCAAAGGGGGCCAAAGGCGTGCGTCGCGTCTGGCCATGGGTCGGGGTGGTCCTGATCATCGTGTTGGCGGTGATCGCCTTCGGACGGTATCGCGCCGCCGGCAAGTCCAAACCAGCGTCGACGTCGGCCGCCATGCCCGCAGCTTCGACCGTCGCGGGCGACACTCCGTAGCAACTGGCGAGATTTCCTTCCCGGGCGAACTTCTGGCGTGTCGCGGCGCGCCGGCACCAAAGCCGCTTTCCAGCGGGTGCTTACCGTGCCTTGCGGGCGGTCTACGCCGTGAAATAGTCCGGCTCGTTGCCCGGCTTCCACTTGATGTTGCAGCCGATGCTGGCCTTTTGGTCGGGGGGCACCTGACGGCCGGCAAGAACGGCATCGAGGGCGGCCCGCAGGTCCTTGCCGGTCACCGGAATGTTACTGCCCGGGCGGCTGTCGTCCATCTGGCCGCGATAGACCAACTTGCGGTTCCCATCGAACAGGTAAAAATCCGGCGTGCAGGCAGCTCGATAGGCCTTGGCGACGTCTTGCGACTCATCGTACAGGTAGCGAAACGTGTAGCCGGCCTCTGTGACCTCCCTCGCCATGTTGGCCGGACTGTCGTCGGGGAAGTTGTCCACGTCGTTCGAGTTGATTCCGACGACGCCCACGCCTTTGGCTTGATAGTCCTTGACCAGTCTCGCCAGTTGCGTGCGGATGTGTTTGACGAACGGGCAGTGGTTGCACATGAAGATGACCAGCACCGCCGGCGCGTCGGCGAAGTCGGACAGTGAAACAGTCTTGCCGTTGGTGTCGGGCAGCGAAAAATCCGGAGCCTTCGTCCCCAGCGTCAGCATGGTTGATGCGGTCTGAACCATGTCCGTGTCTCCTTGCGTTGCTGTGTTTACCGATGGTATGCCCCGGTGACGGCAGGTCAAACGACCCGCCGGCGCGTGGGGTCGTTAGCTGTCTCTCTGGCCGAACCGGTTCCAGTGAAGTACGGCATCGAGTGGCTTTTTCTCGGCTTGGCGTGCTTCTTTCGCGGGATGGCCGACCGGCAGCACGGCGATCACCCGAAGGTCGTCGGGCACGCCGAGGATCTGCCTGGCCAGCGGCTCCTGACGCAAGACGTAGCCCTCGACCCAGAGCGAGCCGTAGCCCAACGCCACGGCCGCCAGCAGCATGTTCTCGATGGCGGCGGAGGCGTCTTCTTTCCAGAACCGGGTTTCTTCCATCACCACAGCCACCGCAGCCGACGCCTGCCCGATGCAGTCCTGGATCTGCCCGAGCTGCCTGAGGATGGCTGGGTCGATCACGGCGATGAACTGCCACCCCTGGTGGTTATAGCCCGACGGGGCCCGTCGACCGGCGTCGATGATCTTAAGCAACTCGTCTCGGGGCACCTGACCCGGCTTGAACGCACGTACGCTGGCTCGTTTCTCCATCGCCTCGAAAACATCCATATCCTGCCTTTCGCTGGTTTGACGCATCGTTACGATACTGTCAGGGTTCGTCAACGCGGCTGTGCAGCGATCGGCCGTCGTCATGACGGCGAGGACCTGGGCGTCGTCTGGTATGAGAACCCGACGAGGCGATAACCTCGTCGCACCCGGCAACGGTTTGTGCTAATCTTAAGGCGGACGTCCGGGGCGTTTTAGGGGTGACGGCTGGTCGCCGGGCGTGGCACGAGCGGCCTGAGCGCCGAGCCGCGAAGGCAACCTGCACGGGAGGGCTTCGGATATGGCGCAGTTCCGATACGTGGACGACAACGGGCAATTGCAGACCATCAAGCTGGAACTGGCGACGATCACACTCGGTCGGGCCAGCAGTTGCGATATTGTGCTGGTGGACGATTTGATCTCGCGCGAGCACGCTCGTCTGTCGCGGCAGTCGGACGGGCGCTGGATGGCGGCCGATCTGGGCAGCCGCAACAAGACCTACGTCAACGGCCAGGCCATCAAGCAGAAGATCCTCGTACCGGGCGACGTTGTCCGACTGGGGGCCAAGACGCTGGAGTACGTGGACGAGTCGGCCCCGGGCTCGGTGGGCCAGGAGATCGACTTCTTCCTGGCCGACCGGGAGCCGCCGACCGGAACGGCATGGGCCAAGATCAACGCACCGATTTCGGTCGCGCCCGACCTGATCGAGCGGCTGGTCGGCGCGGTCGAGGTCGACGCCTTTGCCGACAGTCCCGAGCCGATCGCCGATCGAGCGCTGGCGCAGTTGACCGAGCGCATGCAGGCCGACCGTGGGTTCGTGGCGCTGTTGGGTGAAGACCGGCGTAGCCTGCGATTGATCGCCGCACGTTCGATGGGCGGGGCGGGCTCGGCCACGTTCCGGGCCGTCAGCCAAAGCTTCGTCCAGGCCGCCCATTTGCAGAACGTGGCGGGTCTGTATCCGTCCGATCGGCGGAGCAAACCGGACACGTCGCTGCCGGCTACCGCACTGGTCGCGCCATTGCGAAGCGAGGGGCACAGCCTGGGCGTGATTTACCTCGATCGCCTCAGTGACAGGCGACGCTTCGAGCAGGAGCAGCTCAGCGTGCTCATGCTGGCCGGCGTGCAGTTGGGTGCGATCCTCGGGCAGTTGCACCGCCGGGTGATCGCCGCTCTGGAGGCCGAGTCAACGGCCCGAATCGCCGTCTTGCGGCGGTTGCAGGCGAGTGTCAATACGGTCACCGCGGGCAAGACCGAGACCTTGCGCTGGTCGGCCCGTGTCCTGCCCGGTGCGGAGCGCTGCGGCGACCTGTACACCGTTGTATCGATTGACGACAACCGTCTGCTGGCGGCTGCCGTTGACGCCGGCGGTACCGGCACGGTGGGTATCGTGCAGGGCGCGTCGATGTTGGGTGTGACGGCGACGGCTGCGATGATGGCTGGCCAGCGGACCGAACTCGGTCGGATCCTGAACGCCCTCAGTGGGTACGTAGCGGCCGGCGGCGTACGTCAGCCTCTGCCGATGGTGGCTGTCTGGATCGACTTGGTTGCCGGTCGTGTGTCCTACGTCAACGCCGGGCACGCGGCACCGTTGCTGTTGACCGGGCCGACGAGAATGGTCACGTTGGATCAAACCTCGATCCTGGTTGGTGCCGACGAGGAGGCCATCTACAAGCCCACCGGCGTCGATCTGCCGGCCAGATTCCGACTCATTCTCACAAGCGACGGCTTGGTTGAGGCGTTTAACAAGGCTGGCCAGGCCTTCGGCGACGAGCGCATGCACGAGGTGTTGTTGGACGAGCAGGCGTTCGGCGCGCCCGAGGAGGTTAACGAACGGTTGGCCGCCGCCAAGTCGGAGTACCTGGACCAGATGCCGCAACTGGATGATGCGCTGGTTCTGACCATTGCGAAGGACTGACCGCTGAGGGTCCGCTTGCTGTAAGTTCGTCTTGAAGCGCAGGAACCGACGGAGCGAAGGCAACGTTTATGGAGAAACACTGGCTCATCTGTCCGCCTTGGTCCGGACGTGACGAACTGGCTCTTCGGCTGAATGTCCCGCCGGTCGTTGCGCAGATCCTGCATAATCGAGGGTTGGACGACCCGGCGCAGGCCCGGCAGTTCCTTCAGCCGAAGTTCAACGATCTATTGGCTCCCGAGCAGTTGCCCGGGGTCACCGAGGCGGCAGGGCGGATTGCAGCGGCCGTCGAGGCGGGACGGCGAATCGTCATCTACGGCGACTACGACGTCGACGGTATCACCGGCACGGCGATTCTGTGGCATTGTCTTCGGCTGGCCGATGCCGACGTCGACTTCTACATCCCCCATCGTCTCGAGGAGGGGTACGGGCTCAACCCCGAGGCCATCGACAAGATCGCAGACGACGGGGCGAACCTGCTCGTGACCGTCGATTGCGGCATCACGGCGGCCGACTCGGCTGCCCGCGCGCGGCAGCGAGGGATCGAGCTGATCGTCACCGATCACCACGCCACCAACGGCCAATTGCCGGAACACTGTACGGTGGTCCATCCGACGGCGCTGGGTGACGAGTACGGCAATCCGCATCTTTCCGGGGCGGGGGTTGCCTTCAAGCTGGCGTGGTCGCTGGCTCAGCGGTTTTCCGGCGCCGGGCGCGTGAGTCAGTCGTATCGCGACTTCCTGGTCGAGGCCACCGGGCTGGCCGCTCTGGGCACCATTGCCGACGTCGTGCCGCTCGTAGGTGAGAATCGGATTCTGGCCCATTTCGGGCTGACGGGCCTGCGCAACTCGCAGCTTGCCGGCCTGGTCGCGCTGGTCGAGCAATCGGGCCTGAGCGGCAAGAAGATCGACAGCTATCACGTGGGGTTCTGGCTGGCGCCGAGGCTGAACGCAGCCGGTCGAATGGGGCACGCGCGCCTGGCTGTGGAGCTTCTGACGCGGGCCGACGCGGATCGGGGCAGGCAGATCGCCGAGTTTCTCGATTCCCAAAATCGCCAGCGACAGCAGGTCGAGCGGCAGATCACCGAGCAGGCCCGCCAGCAGGTTACCCAGTCCGGCATGGACGGCGACGCCTATCGCGCGATCGTGTTGGGTGGCTCGGGCTGGCACGCGGGCGTGATCGGGATTGTGGCTTCGCGGCTGGTCGATGAGTTCCATCGGCCGGTGGTGCTGATCTCCTTGGACGATCAGATCGCCCAAGGCTCGGCCCGCAGCATCGCCGGGTTCAATATGTACGACGGGCTGGCCCGATGCCGCGAGCACCTGGTCGGCTTTGGCGGGCATGCGATGGCGGCGGGACTGACGATCGAAGCCGACAAGGTCCCCGCCTTCGCCGAGGCGTTCTGCACCCACGCGGGCAACGTGTTGACCGCACAGCAGCTTCAGCCTCGCCTGCATCTGGATGCTGAGGTCACCCTGTCAGATCTGACCCAGCCTTTGGTGCATCAGATTCTCGGGCTCGGCCCGTTCGGCATGGGCAACCCGCGGCCTCGGCTGGCCACCGGCGAGGTGCAACTGATGGGTGAGCCACGCGTCGTCGGTCGCGGCAGCCAGCACCTTCAGTTCACCGTCAGCGACGGGCAGGTCATGCTCAAGGCCATCGCCTTCAGCGGTGCCCCCTTCGCCCAGCCGCTGATCGATCACCGCCGTTGCCGCCTGGCGTTCAAGCCCATCATCAACGAGTTCAACGGCCGACGATCCGTCGAGCTTCAGGTAGAAGACGTGCAGTTCGCCGGCCAGACTTGATGCGTTCTGTGGATCCACACCCTGCAAGCCAGTTGGTCAAGCAGCTAGCTCGTCGACACGGCTGCGACGTGGTCGGTATCTGTCCAGCCGGGCCGATCGCCCGCGCCGATTTCTACCGGCGGTGGCTCGCTGAGGGACGCTACGGGCAGATGGCGTATCTTGCGCGCAATCAGGAATCCCGCACCGACCCGCGGGCGCTGCTGCCGTCGGCACGTAGCGCAATCGTGGTGGGGGTCAGTTACCACCAGCCCGACGCGCACAGCCCGTCCGATGAATACGGAAGCGGCGCCGCCGACCCGGGCAGGGCGGCGCCCGGTGCAACGGGCACGACAGCGCGCGGACGAGTGGCCATGTACGCCTGGGGCAGCGACTACCACGAGGTGTTGCCGACCAGGCTGCGCGGTCTGGTCGGCGACCTGCGTGAACAGTTGGGCGTCGAGTTCGACAGCCGCATCTGCGTCGACACGGCGCCGATCCTCGAACGCGAGCTGGCCGCCGCGGCCGGACTGGGCTGGATCGGCAAGAACACGATGCTGTTGCACCCGCGGCTGGGCTCGTACCTGTTTCTCGGTGTGGTGCTCACGTCGCTCGATCTCGCGACCGACCAGCCGATGCCCGACCGTTGCGGCCAATGCCGAAGATGTCTCGACGCCTGTCCCACGCAGGCGCTTTATCAGCCGCATGCCGTCGACGGCCGCCTGTGTATCAGCTACCTGACGATCGAGCTGCGCGACCGCATCCCGGAGAACTTGCGGCCCACAATGGGCGACTGGGTCTTCGGCTGCGATGTCTGTCAGCAGGCCTGCCCTTACAACCGCAAGGCGCCGGCTGCGACTGAGTCGGCGTTCGCGCCCGGCCCGATGGCGCGAGGGCTGGAGTTGACCAGCCTGCTCGGGTGGGACCAAGGTCGGTACACCCAGGCCGTTCGCGGCTCGGCGATGGCGCGGGCCCACCTTGCCATGATGCGGCGCAACGCAGCCGTCGCGCTGGGCAACGTGGCTGCGATGTGCCCGCCACCACTTGCCCAAGCCGCCGACGATGACGACCCCATGGTCGCCGAGCACGCCTGTTGGGCTATCGATCAAATCCGGCGCAGGCGCGAAACGCAGTAGGTGCAGACACAAACCGCGGGCGGCTTTCGCGCCACCCGCGGTCGTCGCTGAGGTAGGAGGCAGGACAATTCGTTACTGAACACGCCCTTGGGCTTGTCGTTCTTTGTCAGGCTTCGCCTGTCTGTGAAGGACGCTTGGGGCTATTGGTCTTGCACCTCGATCTTGCGTCGCTTGGCCTGCTCGCGCCGGTTGAGTTTGACGGTCAACACGCCGTCCTTGAGCGTGGCGTCCACCTTGCCGCTGTCGATGTGTTCGGGCAGGCGCAGGTGTCGCTCGAAAAGGCGACTACAACGCTCGGTAACGTGGTAGTTGCGACCCTTGTGCTCGTCGGACTCGTCCTTGGAGGCCCGAATCGACAGCACGCCGTCTTCGACCGTCACGTCGATGTCGTCTCTCGCCAGGCCGGGCAGGTCGGCCTGAACGTAAAGGTGGTTTTCGTCTTCCCACACGTCGATGCCGCACGAGGCGGGCGCTTTGCCCGCGTGCCCCAACACCTCGTCGAACAGTCGGTCAATCCCTCTGTCGAACAGGCCGAATGGCTCGGCCAGTCGCGGCCACTCTAACGCACGGTTTGGTTTGGTTCTCACTAGGAACATCTTCAATACCTCCTGGGCCGTCTTTGGCCCGCTGAACTTCTCCATTCACCACAACCGCAATGGTGTATAGCAACGCCCGTGCCAGATGAGCCCACGTCGCCAGCCCCCCTCTGTGCGTCCTAAAGGGCGTTTTTCTCGGCAGCCGAACGCATGTACGACTGTCACTGTCAAAACGGCTGGCAGCGTGGGCGTACCAGGACGGTCGCGCCGCCGTCCCAACGCGCAAAAAAGGAGCAGGTCGAGGCCCGCTCCTTTAGACGTTTTCGAATGTCCCGCACGACCGGGCTAAAGCGGTCCGGTCACTTGCCGTTCAGCAGCTCGGCGATCTGTATGGCGTTTAAAGCCGCACCCTTACGAAGCTGATCGCCGCAGATGAACATGTCGATGCCCCGCCCGTCGGGCTGACTGATGTCACGACGGATTCTCCCGACCAGCACGTCATCGCCGCCCGAGGTCTCGATCGGCATGGGGAAGTGGTTGGCCCCCCGGTCGTCGACCACCTGAACGCCGGGCGCTGCCGACAGAATCTCGCGCGCCTCCTGCTCGGTGATAGGCTTCTCGAACGTGAGGTTGATGGCCTCGCTGTGGGCCCGCATGACCGGCACCCGCACGCACGTGGCCGTGATGAGGATCTCCGGGTCGTGGAACATCTTGCGGGTCTCGTTGACCATCTTGGTCTCTTCGGTGTTGTAGCCGTCCGAGCCGATCGTCGAATTGTGGCTGAACAGGTTGAACGCGATCTGGTGGGGGAACGCCTCCCGCTTGGCGGGCTTGCCCTCCAGAACGTCGCGCGTCTGCTGCTCCAGCTCGAGCATCGCCCGATAGCCCGCGCCGCTGGCCGCCTGATAGGTGCTCACGACCATCCGCTTGACGCGGTTGTGCTTATACAGGGCAAACACCGGCACCACGGCGATGATCGTCGAGCAGTTCGGGTTGGCGATGATGCCGTTGTGCCTGGCGATGTCCTCGGGGTTCACCTCGGGCACCACCAGCGGCGTCTGCGGGTCCATGCGGAAGGCCGACGAATTGTCCACCACCGTCGCACCGGCCTTGGCGGCGATGGGGGCAAACTTCTTGCTGATGTCGCCGCCGGCTGAGAACAACGCCAAATCGACCCCTTCAAAGCTGCTTTCGGTCAGCTCCTGGATCGTGTGCTGCTTGCCGCAGAACTCCACCGTCTTGCCGGCCGACCGGCTTGAGGCCAGGAACGTAATCTTCTCCAGCGGGAACTTCCGCTCGGCAAGAATGCTGATGAATTCCTGGCCCACCGCTCCGGTGGCGCCGACAACCGCTACATGTCCAGCCATGATGGTGACTCCCAACGGGCCCGGGTCTACAGAACGTCGCATGCTAGGGTAGCTGCCGCCCGATGGCAAGTGGGGTCGCACCGGCTGCGACGCCCAGACCGCCTGTAACCAGGCGCAATGTCCTGGCCGCTTGTGGCGCCGGTGCCGTTGCGTACACTGTGACCCTGTTTTTGCACTCGTCGTCCGGCGCAGGCGGGCGGTACCCCAGCGCCTGACGCGCGGACGGAGCTTCTTCAGACAGGATTTGTCCATGGGCATGCTCGACCGACTGCGACAAGGGCTTGGCAGGACCCGAGCCAAGATCATCGGCGGCTTTCGAAATCTGCTTCGCGGGCCCATCAACGAGGAGCTGCTCGATCGGCTCGAGGAGATGATGCTGGCCGACGACATGGGGCCGGCCATCACCATGCGCCTCATCGAGCAGGTCCGCCAGGCGTGGCAGGACAAACAGATCACCCAGGCCGAGCAGATCGTGCCCTTTCTGAGGGACCGGATCATCGCGCTGTGGCCCGAGTCCGACCGCCGACTCCGCTTCGCCGACGCCGGGCCCACCGTCATCCTCGTCACCGGTGTCAACGGCTCGGGCAAAACCACCAGCGTCGCCAAGCTGGGCCACTACCTCACCGACCAGGGCAAGAGCGTCATCCTGGCCGCCTGCGACACGTTCCGCGCCGCTGCCATCGAGCAGCTTACCGTCTGGAGCGAGCGGATCGGCGTGCAGATCGTGCGGCACCAGCACGGCGCCGATCCGGGGGCGGTGGCCTTCGACGCCTGCGAAGCCGCCCTCGCCCGACAGGCCGACGTGCTGCTGGTCGACACGGCCGGCCGCCTCCACACCCAGGACCACCTGATGCGCGAGCTGGGCAAGATCCAGCGGGTCGTCGAGCGCAAGATCCCCGGCTCGCCGCACGAGGTGCTGCTGGTGCTCGACTCGACCACCGGCCAGAACGCGATCAACCAGGCCCGCATCTTCGGCGAACATGTGAGCATCTCCGGCATCTTCCTGGCCAAGCTGGATGGGTCGGCCAAAGGCGGCTTCGTCGTCGGCATTCGCGAGCAGCTCGACATTCCGGTCAAATTCGTCGGGCTCGGCGAAACACCGCAGGATATCGAGCCGTTCGATCCCGAGCTCTTTGTCGAGGCCCTGCTGGCCGAGTAGCGCCTTATCCTCTTTGCGGAACTGGGTGATATACCCACATTGCCATGGCCGCCTGCTTGACCGCGCGGCGGTGCATGTTTATACTCAATACGCGCAGGTCGAAGCACAAGTAGGCTACGTGCAACGCAGATTAAACGCGTCTTTGGGGGCAGGAGAGTGGCTGTGTCTGCTGCTTCAAATCGTAAAGCTTGTCGTCCGGCGTTTACGCTCATCGAGCTGCTGGTGGTGGTGGCCATCATCGCCCTGCTGATCTCGATTCTTCTGCCGAGTCTGAGCAAGGCCCGTGACCAGGCCAAGGCCGCCGTATGTGCCTCCCGGGTACGAACGTTTGCTCAGGCGGCGTTAATGTACGAAACTGGCGAGAAGGCCTTTCCGCTGGTCGATTCTTGGCCGGGTGCGCCCGTTTGC
>DATKUK010000093.1:0-71704 GCA_035530655.1 Phycisphaerae bacterium | reverse complement strand
CGGCGACGTCCGGATCGTGTAGAATGCTTCACTTGAAAGGCCTCCTTGCCGGCGGGTGTTGTTCTCTATCAAACTACAGTATACCGCCGCTTGAAGGCCTTTTCCTGTGCGAAACGCGATCGGAGATCGCTTATTCTGGGGTTAGCAGCCCCTGCGCGGGGGCTGTGCAGTCGCGGAGGCGGCTCACCCCAGTTTGACGACGGCTTTTGTGCCCGCCTCGGCTACCAGATTGGCGGGAAGCTCGCGCGTCTTGCCGTTGACGGTCAGTCGGATTCTGTCGACGGCTAACTGCCCTTGAATCATCTGTATGGTCAGCGACTTTCGTGTCAGCAGGATGGTGCCCCATCCGCTGGCCGTGCAGAAGAATGTCCTGAACCGTTTGGCCGCCAGACGTGGGCCGAACCAAAGGGTCCGTGTGACGGCTGAGTAGCGGAACCCGCTCAGCGAGCCCAACAGGGCATAGCTGGCCATAGCGCGGGCGTAATAGCTGCCGCATTCGTACTCGTTCCACGGATTGCGTACGCGCCCGTCGTATCGGCTGCGGGCGGCTCGGACGATGGTCAGACCCTCGTCCACCATACCTTCTTCGATCAGATGCGAGGCCACCTGATACTCGATGCCGGTCCACACCTCGTCGCTGTAGACGAAGGGCAGCGTGGGTTTCCCGCCGTCGGGCCAGGTACACAGCAGCAGCCCCGGCTCATGGCCGATGGCATAGCCCGGCCGCTGCGTGCATGCGTGGTCGGCCAGATCGTGCTTGAAGTTGTACCGAAAGACGGCCTTGAGATGCCTGCGGACGTGGCGAGAGGTCTGTGGCGTGTCGATGCCGTAGATTCGCGCCATCCACGCCCCGATCACCCCGTCCGATAGGCAACCCGATCCATACTGGTACTTGGGTCCCTCTTTCTTGAGCAGTTGCAGCTCCGGGCTGCTGTTGGCGTCGACGCCGGCGATCAGCTCGGCGAACGACGTGTCGCGCAACGCCTCGTACACGACTTTCTGCTGGAAATAGCGGCCGTTGAACAGCTCACCGTCGAGCTGTGCGGCACCGCGCGCCGCGAGGTCGTCGTAGTGTTGCGCGTCCTCATGGTGTTCGAGGTGTTGCGCCATAACGGCCATCGCCGTCAGAGCCGCCACGTAGATGCTCGAACACATACCGTCGGGGCCCCAGAACTCGATGTCGTACGTGTTATGGTGCGGCTCGATCAGCACGCCCTGCCGCTGGGGGTCCCACGTTTCGATGCAATAGTCGATGCTCTTCTTGGCCGCCGGATAGAGGTGCGCAAGCCACGCGTCGTCGCCGCAAATCTGCCAGTCGCGGTAGAGCTTCATGATGCCGCCGAGCTGCCCGTCGGCGGCGGCGTGGTGGTCGTGCGTGGTCGGGCCGTCCGGCAAGGCTGAGCGGAAATTGACGTGACCGCGGTCGTCCATGGACCGGCTAAGCTCCTGCTGGCGCAGCGTCCGCTCCAGATGCGGGAACAGGTGCGGCAAGGCCTGGGCGTAGTTCCACACGTGCGTACACGAACCGGGACAGCAGCCCGCGTCACAGAAGCAGCCCTCCCACGCCCAGACGTTGCCGTTTTCCTGGCGGAGTACGGTGGGTGATTTGAGGATCGCCAGGTTGGCCGACACCGCGTCGAGCACATAGGACGGCAGCGACGAACGAAATAGCGCATCGTGGAAGGCCTGCGTGTTGTCGCGCAGCGATACATAGCTGGCGTGAACGTACTCGGCCACCTCGCGCGCGTCGGTCCATTGTGAGGTGTAGAAAGGTCGCCACTTCGGCGGCGCATTTTCGTCGGCGGATTCGCCGTTGTAGGTCGCTTCTTGTTGAGGCGGTCGCCCCGCCGCATAGTGGCCATTAGGGAAGTACCAGGTGATGACGATCGGGTAGGTGATCCGCTCGCCGGGTTCGAGCGATCCGGGCAGCAGGATCGACCCGCCGTTGCGCCCGGGTGTATCTTCGTCGGGTGAAGCCTCGTTGGGCTGGAAGGTGCCGGTCGTCAGCTCACGCCACAAGACGGAAACCGAATCGAACCAGCCGCCGCGAAACCACATCGCCTTGATAACGGGTGGGTGGCCGACCACGGTAAGGCTGGCACTGCCGAAATCCTCGGCGTGAGGGGGGCGCTTGTTGTAGAAGAATACGCCTCGGTCAGGCATGGCGGCATTGCGCGTGGCCTGCCCACCCGGTCCGCCGTCGGCAAGATGGCTCAGGTGGTACGAGAATTCGTAGTCCACCTTCGCGTCGGAGCGATTCTCGAGGGTGTACTCCAGAACTGCGCAGGGAGTACCCGAGCCGACGTCGTCCAGCGGTACAAAGGGACTAAAGCCCGTGATGCTCACGCGCAGCGGCACGGCCGGATCGCTCAGCCGAACGAACCCGAACGGATACTCCCCGCGGAAGGAGCAACGCTGAAAACGCGGCAGGCCGTGGCAGTCACCACCCCGATTTCCGCCGGCCTTCAGGCCCAGGTCGTAGATCTTCTCGGCGGGATACTCACCCTCCACAAGTTTGGTGAGCGGCTTGCGTCCCTTGATGTGCAACACTGCGAGGGCCTCGTCGCCCGAGGCGTGTCGGTCGGGCATGGCGGTGGTGGCTGGACGGTTGCGGATCGAGAAGTCCTGCAAGCCGCCGCTGCCGTTAAGGCAGATACAGCCGGCGCCGATGCCACCAAGCGGCATGGCGATCTGGGCGGCGTTGGCGCCGGTGAAGGTTCGTTGCGACTTTTCGCCCTTGAGCAGCTTGGTCGGGTACGGACGGACCTTGGCCATCTCGCGCTCCTTCCTTGGTCATGCGCCGCCGGGACGCGTGCCCGCCGGGCGCTCATCGACGGCAGGATACAAGTACCGACTGTCTGGAACCAGAGCCTTTGGGGTTACCCGGCTAGGCCGATACGACGGTCGCGACGACGTCAGCCGGGCCCTGCTCGTTCGAGCCCGCGACAACCGGCAGTACCTGCTGGTAGCCAACTTCTCCGGCACGCCCGGGTTGATCCGCGTCGATATTGCGCGGACGCCCTGGTGCGACCTGGTCGCCAGCCAGCCGGCTGATCCTGGAGGGGTGGGTGTTTGGCTCGACGCCCACAGCGCGACGCTGCTGACATGCCGATCGTCGCCCGCCCGCCAGGCCCGCTGATGCGGCCGGCTGGTGTAGGCACATGGCTGCGCCCGATGGAGTTTGGCTGTAACTCGCTTCTTGGGAAAGGGATACGCCGACATGGGCGATGGTGCCGCGTGAGGTGTTCTGGCCGCCGCTTGGCGGTACCTCTCGCTTCGGCCCACCTGGCCCTGACAATAGAGGTCGTCCGCCCTTCGCGGACGTTATGCGAACGAGTTGGAGCTTCTGCGTACGCTTACCGATATAGGATAGAGGAAAGGCACGCGGGCTGGGTCAACAACTGCTGGCAGCGATGTGAGGCCCGGCTCCAGCCCCGGCTTACTCGGGTGGGAGGTCGGCGATGAATCAAGATCGGGTGGTGGCACAGGATCCGGGCAGTGTGGTCGCCGCGTGGGTCGCCGCTGCGGCCTCGAGCAGTGTGGCCGATGCGTATCTGGGAAGACGCCGATCCCTGCGATATCCCTGGCCGGCTACCGTCGAAGTGGTCGTGAACCCTGGAGGCGGCAGCGAGCAGCGGATCGTCGCGGCCGCCCAGGACCTCAGCGAGGGCGGCGTGGGCCTGGTCTGTCGTGGTGTCCTGCCGATCGGGGCGCGGGTCCTTCTGCGGGAGGCCGACCGGGGCGACGACTGCCCCTGGGTGCCCGCCCGCGTCGTTCACTCGGTGCCCTCGGCCGGCGGGTACCGCGTCGGCGTCCAGTTCGAGCTTGACCGGGCAGAATAGCAGGCCAATCGGATCGCCAAACGCGTCGCGCAGTGGTCGGGGCGGTTGCTGGTACGCCTACTTCACGGCCACGTTCAGGATGTAAGGTTGGGGGCCGACGCCTTTCTGGCTGACGCTGTACAATTCGCTGAAACCCACTAACCTCAAGACGTCATTGTAGTCTGTCCAAGTCCACTTGCAGGCGTCGAGCACGCGAGCAACCTCCACGCGGACCGAACCGTGGTCGTCGATGATATGAACGCGGCTGCCCAGTACGCCATCGGGTGTTTTCTCGCGAGCGATGACCACTGTCAGCCTGACGCTGTCGCGCTCGTATAAAGGAAGGACTTCAAAGGGCCCTTCCTGCTCGAATTGCTCTTCGATCAACCGACTTCTGTCGGAATCTTGCGACCATTGATGGGCGCCCACAAAGACGAACTTGGCACCGCGATTAAGGGCAGAACAGATGCCTTTGGCGGCTGCGTAGAGAGATCGCCGCGTTGTGATCCATGCGAAGGCATCATTGTAGATGCAGTCGTACCTGCGGCCGGCGGTCTGGCCGAGCGTCTCCCAGCGCGCCCGGAAGAAGCGGATGGTGTGACCCTGTTCTGCCGCAAGCTGGGCGGCACGTTTGACGGCGAAGGCGCTACCGTCGGACCCCTCGACCTCGTACCCCATCTCGGCCAAGAGGATGGTCTTGCCCCCGAGGCCACAGGAGCAGTCGAGGACCGACCTGACATCCAGCTTCGGCAGCAACGACGCCAAAACTCTGCGCGTGCCTTCCTTCTGCTTTCGAAATTGGTTTTGCCACTGCGGCTTGGTGAACCACGTCCATTTCCAGATCGTGTCCCAGGCCTTGGCGCCGGTGTGAAGGCTGAGTGTTGGGGTCGTTGGCATGTGGGTCTCCGTGTTGGGCCAATGTCATAAGTAGGCCGCGCGGTCAACACACTCGGTAACCCGTGGACGGGCGAACCAGATCGCGACATCGAAGCCGTGTACAGGCGGGCACTGAACTGCCCGCGCACGGCGTTTTCGAGTGTTCCATGTTACCTCTCCGGTCTAAACTCGTACACGTCCTTGAGCATAAGCCCAAGCGGGATCTGAAGGCGCTTCTTTTCGGCATCAAACGCAGTCTGCGTCAGAGGCCCGTGTGTTGCCGGAATCGACGTATCAAGAATCCAATAATGGAACTTCCCAGGAGCCGGTTCCATGTACGTATCGTTTGGGTCGTTGGGACTGCGTGGCTTGAGTTCCTGCTGTCTCGCGAGCACGAAGCGATCGTCCCATGCCACAGCAACAACCTCCGGTGGTATAACCGGCCTGTTGTGGCCCCACCCAGATTCCGGCACAACGCTCACCTGATGGGCAGACGACTTAACGAGAATGTAGTGACCTGCGACCGGCACGGAGAAATCGTGAACGCCTGGACCGAAACCGACAGATGGGAGCATTGCCCGAAATATAGCATAGAGCGTTCCAGCAAGCAGTACCAGGACCCCAGCAATTAAGATGCCAAAGGCGACAGCAAGCGCGCGACACGTCGTTCGTCCTTTGCGTCTTATAGGGTTTCCTTGTTACCACCCATGGGCGGCAGGTTTGCCGCATAGCACGCCGTGTCGATGCCGCCGCGACTATGGTCAGGTGTGCTTGACGCAGCGCCGACACGCGAGCCGAGGGACGAACGGACCGCCCCATGACCGTGACAATATCATATCCACGAATGTCCGCAACCACAACAGGCGACGGCGCGGACATAAATGCCGGCAGATGAGCCGTTCGGCTGATCTCACGGGCGAAGCCGCCAGGGCACACATGCCCCTGCCGACCAATGGGCGTGCCAGCCGAGTTCACGATATGGGAAACGCTATGGTGCTCCAGTGAAGTGGCCCGTCAGGATAGCCGCGTCGGGCTATCAAGACAGTTCCCGAGTGCGCTTCTTCGTGGCGGTATGGCTCTGGGTTCACTACACTGGCGCGTGCTCTTGCGATATCAGACGAAGACGGTCGCTGTTCCCACCGGGTCGGCCACTCAGGGGCAATACCCGGGAGCAACAACCCGTATCCCCCAAACAAGCTGCAACCGGTACGACGGGCTCGGCTCGTCTTGCACCACCACCCACGCCGACATGTGCGGATTCGAGGTCTCAGGGGACACGTACTGGCCTGAATGCAAGGCTCACATCGGCCTGAAAGGCGGATGAGCAGGAAGGCGTAAGCGCTTTTGGAAACAGCACTTGTCATCAGTGAGCACGTGCCGACCGTAGACTGAGGGGAATTGGGGGCGACAGGGCTCGAACCTGTGACCCACGGCTTAAAAGGCCGCTGCTCTACCGACTGAGCTACGCCCCCGGGTGGTACCCGCCTCACTGCGCAGACACCGCCGCGTTTCATTTTTTCAACCTAATTTTACCCGTTCGACGGGACCAGGGCCAGTAGCCGCCCTGGCCCTGGTCGCGACGTCGACGGCGAGGTGGTCGACGGCGAAAAAAAGCCTCCGTTATCGGTTCGCTCTTGTTTCCGAATTAATTTGTCGGTACCATTGGCTTCGGTCAGCGCCGAGCGGCGGGAAGCGCCCGGGCGCGGCGGCCGTTTTCCTGTTACGAGTGGAGGAACGAGATGCTGCAACCGAAATCGCCGACGTACGCTCTTTTGGCGGTCACGGAGATCGCGCGCCAACACCCCAACGAACAGAAGGGGGTCCAGGCCAGCCAACTCGCCGAGACGTTCGACCTGCCAGTAGCCTATCTTGCCAGGATTCTCAGCCTGCTGGCGGCCCGGAAGATTCTTCGCTCCAGGCGTGGTCCCAGGGGCGGCTTCTACATGGCGCGCGACCCTCGTGACATAACGGTTCTCGAGGTGATCAACGCGGTCGGCGGCGTGAACGATCTTCGCGGTACGATGGCCGGCCTGCGGGTCCCGAAGCCGTTGCGTCAGGGTCTGACAGCCGTCTTTCGAGACGCGGCCGGTGCCGCCGAGAAAGCGCTGGCCAGAGTCACGGTTGCGCATCTGCTTCCAGCAAAGACGAGGAGATAGGCGACCGGGCTTGCGTGTGCCGTATCGCAAAGCTGGTTGGCATGCAGTTGCCCTACGGGCGGATGGGCCAGTAGCGCCCGTTGCGGCGTACGACATGGAAGCGGACGCCGTAGAGTTCTTCCAGCACGGACGGCGCCAGCACGTCGGGCGTGGACCCGGCGCGCACCACGCACCCGCGGTTGAGCGCGAGCGTCCTGTCGAAGGCGGGCATGATCTCCTCAACATGATGGGTGACATGGACGAGCATCAGGCCGTCGGCGTTCTCGGCCAGGCCCTGAAGCCATACGAGGAATCGCTCCCTGGCGCCGGGGTCCATGCCGGCACACGGCTCGTCCAGCATGATTGCCCACGGCTCGGGCATGCGAGCGCGGGCGATCAGAACCTTTTGCTGCTCGCCTTGTGAGAGTGTGCCAAAAGGCCTGGCGGCCAAGTGGTCGCAGCCCGACTGTTGGAGACGCTCCCGCGCGCGCGACCGGTCGTCGCAGCCGGGTTGTTCCCACTGAACGGGCGTCAGGCCGACCTGTGCATATCGGCCGGAAAGCACGGTGTCCAGCACCGGCTCGCGCGGCGGGATTTGGCTTACCAGCGTTGAGGTAACCCAGCCGATGCTGCGTCGAAGTTGCCGCAGATCGACCAACGGCTCGCCTCGCCGCCGAATTTGACCGCCGGGGTCCGGCCAGATGTATCCGCACAGCAGGCGCAGAAGGGTTGTCTTGCCCGCACCGTTGGGCCCGAGCATGGCCCATCGATCGCCCTGGTCGATGGTCCACCGCACCGAGTCGAGGATGCGCGTGCCGTCAACCGTGTGACTGACCTGGCATATCTCCAGCGCCGGCGTTGCTGCCATCGAGTGTCATCCCCTGTGCTATGGGGCAAGAGCGTTGTCCCGCCTGCTGGGCTGAACCCGGCCATGCTTACAGCCAACCGGTCATCTGCGCCAACAGGCGGCAGTAATCGACGAAGTTGGGCCAGGACACATCGGCGGGCACGCCGTGATCGCACCCGGGAATGTAGCCGCCGTCTCGAACCACCGGCTCGATCCGCCTGAGTTCGTCGCGTAATACCCGCCCGCCTTTGGCCATCGCTCGCTTGTCCACCCCGCCGGTGTAGGCCATCTGGTGCCCGAAGCGGTGACGAAACTCCACGATGTCGTTGTGGGCGGCCACTTCAATCGGGTCGCAGACGTTGATCCCCGCCCCGATCCAGATCGGGATCAGCTCACCGATGAAGCCGTCGCTGTCCATATCGATCAGCGGGACGCCCGCCGAGCGAAGCTGGCGCGTCCAGCGGTCCCAGCTTGGTTTGCAGAACCGGCGGGTCATCTCCGGCGAGATCATCGCCTTGGCCTTGTAGGCCATATCCTCGTTGAAGCCGACCGAGTCGGGCACGACGTGCGCGAGGATTCGCTCGAGCATCCGTGAAACAAAGTCGGTCCAGAACTCAGCCATCTCCTCGACGAACTCCGGCTGCTCGGCCATGAGGATGCACAGTCCCTCGAAGCCGCACCACTCGCGCATTTGCCAGAACGGTCCGGAGAAACGAAAGCTCAGGACATAGTCGCGCTGCTTGGCCGTCTCGCAGCGGGCAGAGAAATCGGCTGGAAACCGTCCGGGTGCGTCGACGTCGTAGCGTGTTTTCATCTGCTCCCAGTCGTCGCGCGTCTCGACCGGGCAGCTAATCCACCGCCGCGTGACAAAGTCGATGGCCTCGCGCAAATACGTCACGTCGTACTCGTCGGAGATCTCACAGATGTTGCCCTTCCAGTCCTGCACGACATAGTGGCCGTTCTTGTGCTCGAGAGTCTTCTCCTCGAACTGTGGAATCATCCGGAAGTCCACATCCAGCCTGACCGGCGGGTCGGTACGGTCGGGCTCGATGCCGAGAAGCTCCATCACATGTGTGATCGGGCTTTTCGCCTCGGGAAGCCCCTCGCCGTGCCACCGCGCCCGGGTTGACTTGCGTCCGCCGCCCGGCTGGAAAGGAATCCTGTCGGGGCTGCCGAAGGTGAGAGTCTCGATGTATCGTTGTCTGGCCGTCATCCGTCTCGTCCTCGGTGGGCAGTCGTCTGCTCGTCTCGCCTGCGAGGCTATCCTAGCGGAAACACGCCGCGTTGGCACCGAGGCGCGTGACGGGCGGCGGCCGTCCTCCGGAGGTCCGGTCCTCGACAGGTTGGCAGCGCCGTGATCCTGCATACAATGGCCGAAGACCTGATTCTATCCGAGGGATTCGAACGTGGGTCAGGATATCTCCTCCATTCTGCGCGACTGGCTGCTGGATGAGGCAACGCGGTTTCGCAAGGTCGTCGGTGACGACGGGCGCGAGAAGGTGCAGATACGCGTCTGCGTGCAGAGCTATCACGGTATTCTCCAGTTCGAGTGCGACGGCCGGCCGGATGGCGCCCGGCCACATGACTGCGAGTTCGCGCTGGACTATTGGCAAGAGCGGGCGCAAAAGGATCCCGGTTTGCGGCTCTCCGCCGAGCAGGCCAAGGAGCTTTTTGAGGAAAGCGGCATGATCTACCAGCGGTATGTCGTGCTGCTGCAACTGGAGGACTTCCAGCGCGTCCTCCGCGACACGGAACGGAACATGCGTCTGTTTCGTTTTGTGAACCGCTGCGCCGCCGACGAGGACGACCGCAATCGCCTCGAGAAGTGGTGGCCCTACGTCATCCGCATTCACCACACTGCCCGCGGGCTGCTCTGTCTGGGGACCGGCGACTTCGAGGGCGCGCGACAGGCCGTTCAGACCGCCCGCGACCTGATCGGCGATCTGGCGGAAATGGAAGACGAGGTGTTCCAGACCGAACGGCAGCGGTCGTTGGCCGCTTTGGACGAACTGGCCAAGGCGATCGAGAAGCAGCGTCCACTTGACCAGGTCGAGCGATTGGAGCAAAAGAAGAACGAGGCGGTCCGCAGCGAGCAGTTCGAATTGGCGGCCGAACTTCGCGATCGGATCGCCGCCCTAAAAAAGGCACGGCAGGAGCCAGGGCAAGGGCGGTAAGCGGGTCGGCCCGGACGCGGCCTCAGGAGTCACCAGACGATGGAAAAACGCAGGCTCGGAGATTCCGATTTGCATGTGTCCGTGGTGGGCATGGGCTGCTGGCAGCTTGACACCGGGTATTGGGGATCGACTGAAGCCGAGGTGATCGCCGCCGTGCACGCAGCCCTCGATTGCGGCATCAACCTGTTCGACACGGCGGAGGGCTACGGCCAAGGTCGCAGCGAGCAGGTCCTCGGCAAGGCGCTGGCCGACCGACGCGATCAGGCTGTCATCGCCACCAAGATCTCGGCGGGCAACCTTGCCGTCGACCAGGTTCGTTCCCATTGCGAGGCCAGCCTGGAGCGATTGGGCACAGACTACATCGACCTGTATCAGATTCATTGGCCCACGCGGCAGGTTCCGATGGAGCAGAGCATGGCGGAGCTGGTCAAGCTCCAGAAGGAAGGCAAGATCCGCTACGTTGGCGTGTCGAACTTTGACTGCCGGCAGATGGACCTCGTGCGCTCGCGGGGCAGCATCGTCTCGCTTCAACCGCCCTACAGCCTGTTCTGGCGCGAGATCGAAGAGGAAATCCTGCCCTACTGCCGCCAACACAACATCAGTGTCCTGGCCTACAGTCCGCTGGCGCAGGGCCTGTTGACCGGACGGTTCAACCGGCAGAACCGCCCCGCGCCCGATGAGGGCCGAAATGTGCTGTTCCGAATTCCCGAGGCCTACGAGCGTTGCGTCGGCGCGGTCGAGCAGATGAAACCGATTGCCGACGCGCAGGGCGCCGCCCTGTCTCAATTGGCTATCCAATGGGTGCTATCGACCGAGGGGGTCACCTCCGCGCTGGTCGGCGCCCGCAAGGCCGATCAGGTCCGCGCGAACGCGGCCGCCGCCGACGTGCAGTTGCCCCGCAACGTGTACGAGCAGCTCGACCGCATCTCGCGTCAGGCGCTGGAGGGTGTGGCCCTGCCAAGCTCGATGTGGGACTGGTATCCCGACAAGGCGCTGGACGAGCAGGAACGACAAGAAGCCCGCAAGTAGTACTTGCGTCCTTTCGACGCCGGTGGCGGCGTCGGCGCGTTGCCGCGGACAAGCGCCGCTGGGCATCTGCTTGTCGCCGTGTCGTGCAAGCTTTAAGCTGGTGACATGGATATTCTGGCGGGTGGACGATGCCATTCGATTCTCTGATTGGGTATGTACTGGCCGCCGTTGGCGGGTTTGCGGCCGGAGCGCTTATCGCCTGGTCATGGGCTCGAAGTCGTGCCGCGGGCGCGCACTGGCAGGTCGAGCAACTCCGCGAGCAGCGTACGGGCCTGGAGAACCAACTCGCTCAACTCCGGGCGAGCCTGGATCAGGAGGTTCGCATCCGCGTCGAAGCCCAAACTCGCCTCGAACAGCAGGAGCAGAACCTTGCCGAACAGCGACGGCTGCTCGATGAGGCGCGGCAGAAGCTCAGCGATACGTTCAAGGCGCTGGCCGGCAGTGCCCTTCAGGACAGCCAGAGAAGCTTCCTCGATCTGGCCAGGCAGACGTTCAACACCGTCCTGGCCCAGGCCAAGGGTGATCTTGGCCAGCGGCAAAAGGACATCGACGCCCTCGTCAAGCCGCTGACCGAGACTCTTCAACGATACGAAACCAATCTGCGCCAGATCGAGCGGGCTCGCCAGGAAGCCTATGGGCAGTTGCGCGAACAGATGACTCAGATCGGCAGCACGCAACAGGAGCTACAGCGCGAGACGGGCAACCTGGTGCAGGCCTTGCGGACGCCCCAGGTTCGCGGGCGCTGGGGCGAGCTCACCCTTCGGCGCGCCGTCGAGCTGGCGGGTATGAGCCGGCATTGCGATTTCGTCGAGCAGGTGTCCGCGACGGACGAGAGCGGGCGTCTGCGTCCGGACATGATCGTCAAGCTCCCTGCCGGGCAGGAGATCGTGGTCGACGCCAAGGTTCCGTTGACCGGCTACCTCGAGGCCATCGAGGCGTCAGACGAGCAAGGCCGGCAGACGGCTCTTGCCCGACACGCCCGCCAGGTCCGGGACCACTTGACCAAGCTCGGCGGCAAGAACTACTGGGCGCAGTTCTCGCCGACCCCGGACCTGGTCGTGCTGTTCTTGCCGGGCGAATGCTTCTTCAGCGCGGCGATGGAATGCGATGCGAGCCTGATCGAGTACGGCATGCAGCACCGCGTGGTGCTCGCCACGCCGACAACGCTGATCACACTCCTGCGGTCGGTGGCGTACGGCTGGCAGCAGGAACAGATGACCCGCAACGCCCAAGAGGTAGCCAGGATCGCACAGGAGTTTTACGAGCGAATACGCGTCTTTGCGGGGCACTTCAGCGACGCACGCTCCGGTCTGGTTCGCGCCGTCACGGCGTTCGACAATGCGGTCGGATCGCTCGAGTCGCGAGTGTTCCCCAGTATCAGGCGGTTCAAGCAGCTCGGGGTCTCGGTGAAGGACGAACTGCCCACGATCGAGCCGATCCACCGCACGCCGCGCGACTTGGTGTTGCCCCAGGCGGATGAGACGAGCCCCAACGAGTAGCTGAGACCTTGTTCCAGCAGCGTTCAGGGGTCCGCCTCCGCAGGGCGAGCCCGCGCAAAACGAGGCCCGGCGCGCCGCCTTGGCGACGCACCGGGCCGTAACTGACCCACCTCCAGCGTTATGGTTTATGGCTTGGTCGGGGCACGGTCACCCATATAGGTCTTGACGGTGGTGTAGTCAGCAGTGGTCACACGGCCGTTGCCGTTCACGTCGTACCGTGCATCGGTGTACTCGCCCATATGGAGCTTGATCTCGGTGTAGTCGGCCGTGGTGACCCGAGCGCTGCTGTTGGCGTCGCCGAACAGCGTGCACACATCCAGCGTGAACGGCTCGACGGCCAGGTCCGCAGCGGGCGAGACCTGGTACCACGTCAGATTGGTCAACTGGGCGCCGTTCTCTGTTGCCTTGAGGGTCAAGCCGTTCGGGTCGTTCGGGTCTAGCTGGTAGGCAAACGCGCTGCTCACGTCCGGCCCGCCGCCCATCTCGACGATGACCAGAGCGTCGCCGCCCGGCAGCGTGATGGGCGCGTCGAACGTCAGAAGAATCACGTTGTTCTGCGTCTTGGGCAGCGTGCCGTCGGCCGGCGGCTCGCTCGACACCAGCGCGGGCAGCACCGGCGGGGTCTTGAACTCCTCGTCGATCTGCCAACCCGGATTGCTCGCCCCGACGATCTCGTAGGCTCCCGGCTCGGCCGTGCCGTCCTGTGGCCGCGCTGTCTCGTTGAAATCGTCGGCCGGGGCGTAGGTGTTGTCGCCTGCGTTCTCCAGAGCCGTGCCGCCCTGGAGGTACAGATCGATCACGCCCGGTGTGGTGGAGGGGTTGATGAACGCAGCCGCCGGCGCGGGCCCGGCCGTGAAGCCGCCGGGCGCGTTCTGCGTGGTGCCATAGTAGTAATTGCCCGACGACACGATGCCTACCGACCCGTCGAAGGTCACGGCGAGGCTGCCGGCGCTCGGCTGATAGAACAGGTTGTTGCAGATCTCGATGTTGGCCTTCCCGCTGACGTAGAACCCCGCCGTGCGGCTCGATGCGCTGTAGAAGGTGTTGTTGTAGATATATACATCGCGCAGGATGCCCGAGTTGCTGGTGTTCTCGCCGACGTTGATGCACCGGCTCGAGGTGAATACCACGTTGTTGACGATGGTGGTGGTCTGGTGGGTCTGGATGCCGTTGTCGCTGCTGTTCCAGATCACGTTGCGGGCCAGGATGTTGTTGTCGGCCGCGTCCGCCCGCGCCGTGCCGTGCGCCAGGATACCGGGGTAGTATGTGTCATGAATGACATTGTCCCGCACGATGTTGCGGTAGCACTCGTACTTCAGCTCAATCCCGTCGCCTTGCCTGCTGGGGATGTTGTAAGCGCCGCAATCGTAGACATGATTGAATTCGATGATCGAGTCGCGCAGGATGCCGGCGCCCGTTCCCTGGTAGCCGTGCGTGCCCAGATACATCCCCTCGCCGTTGCCGGCGTGACCGGTGTCGTGGATCTCACAGCCACGGATCTCCATGAAGCTCACGTTGCCGCAACTGGAGAGGTTGATTCCCGTGTTACCGATATTGTGCATGTAGAGATCTTCGAAGACGATGTGGTCGCCGGACGTGCCGGGCAGTTTGATCGAGTCCGACCCGCCGTCGAACTCCAGCCCGATGATCTTGGCATATTGGATATAGGTTTGGAACTCCACCAGGTTGTACACATCATACGAATCCCCGTAGATGACCGGCCGCGGCTCCCCGTCGGCCGCCTGAACCGTGATCCACTCGTTTTCAGGCGTGCCCGGATCGTCGCCCAGCAGGGTGGACACTTTGAAGTGGGCATACTGCCCCGTGCCATTCCCGCCGAGACTGTGGACGATCAACGTGTCACCGTAACCGAGCGACTCGATCGCCGTCTTAAGGTCGTCACCCGGATAGGCGTCGTAGGTTGCAGCGAAAGCTGCTCCCGATGTGAATAGCACCACCGATACACTTATTACGCACGTACAGACTCGCATCATATCCCTCCGTATACCGGAAAACCCTCAGTGTCGAGAATTGCCGGCGCGACCGGGGAAGCCGCGTCGTCCCCTGCCAGCAACGCTGCGTGGCAACCACGTGATACGGGCACAACTTGCCTCCTCCCCAGCCTCTATTATGATACCGCGGCGCCCGGTCCTGCGTCAATCGACTGGCAGGACCGATAATCGCTCGCTGGACGCTGACCGACCCGTAGACTACCCTGCCCACCCAGGTTGCCGCCCACGGTCGGGGCCGACGGGAGTGTTGTCGCTGGAGTGCGAATAGCCCTGCGTCCGGAAGGGCTGACTCGCTTTGTCCAAGAGGTGCTGAAGTGGTGCGGTCGCGCAAAAACGTGGTTTCGACGGTTCTGCTGATTGCTCTGATCGGCTGTTACGGGCCTTTTGTAGGCCCGCATGGCGTGTACCCGTTCGCCAACTTGCGCGTCATCGAGGACGGCTTGGCCTACCGATCGAGCCAACCCGACGAAAACATGCTTCGCGACGTCATCGCAGCGTTTGATATCAAGACCGTCATCAATCTACGAGGCGAGAACCCGGACGAAGTCTGGTGGCAGGATGAGGATCGCGTGTGCGGCGAGTTGGGCGTCGAACTTATCAACATCCCGATGAGTGCTACGCACATGCCCTCCAATGCCGTCCTGCTTGCCTTGTACGAAGCGCTGACCATGGCCGAACACCCGATTTGGCTGCACTGCCAGGCCGGTGCCGATCGTAGCGGGGCCGCAGCCGCCATCTGGCGAATGAGCGTTCTCGGGCAGCCTCGCGACGAGGCCGCTGAGGAACTCAACATCTGCTACGGTCACATCGTTGTTTTCACCCCGGAGATGGATTATCTGGTGTCGATCTTCCAGCCCGATCCGGACTGGATTGTCGACGTGTACGATCCCGACGACGTGCCGTTTTGAGGTACAGGTTTGGCTTTGTCAGCCCTTCGCGCGGGAGCAGGCCATGAAATGTGACACGCTCGTGACGGTCGAGCAGATCAATGGCACGTGTCCTGTCTTCCAGGTCGGCGACTCGTTTCGCCTGCTGGACGGCTATCGACTCTCAAGCCGTCAGCCGGTCTGCATGCACGCCCTGGCCAGTCTCATGCCCCACTACAACGCCCTGCGGGTGTCCACACCCGATCGGTGGGGACTGGGACCCAAAGACGGACCGGCGTACGTCCAGTGCCTCGACCCCCATCAACGCACGGGCGGCGGCACCGTGGTGTTTGCGGTCCAGCAGGTGCCTGTAACTGACGGCTGAATTGAGCAACGACGACGTGCCACCACCCTCAGCGACCTTCCGCATCGCCCTGCTCTTCGCCGAACACCTCGGCGGTGAACAGCAGCACCTCGGTATCGGGATCCCTCCAGGCATCGGCAGGAAGACCAGCCTTGCTGCGACAGCATTGCGATAGAAAGGTTTCCTTGTCCCATCCCAGTTCGGTCGCGACCTGCGGCAAAAAACACCCGCCGGCCACGCCCCGACGTATGTAGATGCCGTGCTTGCCCAATTCCAGTGAGAGCGGGTCGTCGGTTCGCGTCAGCGGCGACAGAACCGAGATCTCGATCCTTAACTCACCCAGTTCGTCCAGCCCGACCGGATCGGCGAAGAACCGCGGGTCGTCACACGCTGCCTTGGCCATGTCGCGAATCGTCTCCGGCAGCGTTCCCTGTGGCGAGAACGTACCGATACAGCCACGAAGCCGTCCGCAATTCCTGAGCGTTACGAAGGCACCGGAGTGTGGCACGTCTGCGCAGTCGAAGGGGGCCACGTCAGGCAGCGGCTGCCCTGCCAGTTTGGCTTGCACGGTGTCGCGGGCGAGTTGCAGCATCCGAGCGCGTTGCTGGTCGTTCATGCTATCCGCCCTTCGCTCAAGCAGAGATGGTCGGTACCGGGCGTGCCCGCCACCCGTCGCCGCGACGAGACGGACGTCGGTGTCTCAGTTCCTAGTGCCCCCTAATGTACTTGATCGCCAGGAAGCCGCCAACCAGCAATACGGCGAAAATCACGCACAGCAGATTGAAGTAGCGGTCGATGGACGGCTTGATCTTCGGCCCGAACCGCCAGATCAGCCACGCCACCAGGAAAAACCTCGCTGATCGGCTCACCGCCGAGGCCACCACGAACAGACCAAGGTGCATCTTGGCCATGCCGGCAGCGATCGTAAAGATCTTGTAGGGGATCGGCGTGAAGCCCGCCAGGAAGACCCAGAGCACGCCACGCTGCCCGAATTCCTCCTGTAACGACAGCAGCAGCTCTTCCCGTCCATAGAAGCTGGCGATTTTTTGGCCCACGTAGGCGAGCGGGCCGTAGCCAATGTAGTAGCCCAGCAAGCCGCCGACGACGCTGGCAACCGAGCACCACAAGGCGAACCGCAGGGCCTTCTGCGAGCTGCCCAGCGCCAAGGCGATCAGCAACACATCTGGCGGCACAGGAAAGAAGCTCGACTCGGCGAACGCCAGGCAGAAAAGGGCCGGCGTGCCGTATGGGGTGTCCGCCCAGTGCAGCACCCAATCGTAGAGCCGGCGATGCAGATGCCACCGCCGCACACGGGTGCCAGAGACCACCGAGTTGGGCGCTATCTGGTCAATACAGCACCTCACGATCCCGGCGACGGCGCCTGGCCGACGCGCGATCGGCTCTATTTACCCTCCCTGACGCCATTGGTCCAGCACAGAACCAGCCCCCAAAAAGTGCGCACGTCGGTGCACCCACGCTGAACGCCTGACGTTGACTGGTATCTTTGCGCGCGCGTACTATCTTGGCGACCGCTGGCAGGCCGAGCTTTGGCAGTAGCATCGTGAGAATCACAGCACCAGCGAAAATCAACCTCAGTCTGGACATCCTCGGACGGCGGCCCGACGGGTACCATGACCTCGTCTCCGTCGTAACGGCTGTGGACCTCTGCGACGAGCTGACGGTCGACCAGCGCCCGGAACCGGGCCTGGATCTGACGTGCACCGACAGTCGTGTGCCGAGCGATCGGTCCAACCTCGTCTGGCGGGCGGTGGAACTGCTGGCCCGAAGGTACGGGATCAATCCAGCCATCCGATTGGATCTGGCGAAAAGAATTCCGCCCGGTGCCGGACTGGGCGGGGGCAGTTCGGACGCCGCCGCGGCGCTATGGCTGTTGGTCAGACGGTGGCACCTTCAGCCGAGCCTGGCCGAATTGCTGGCGATGGCTGCCGATTTGGGCTCGGACGTGCCCTTCTTCCTGCAATGTGGCACGGCGCTTATCACGGGCCGGGGTGAGCACGTTCAGCCGCTGCCCTATGAGCCGCCTGGGCTCGTACTGCTGATCATGCCGCCCTTCCAGGTTTCCACGGCAGAGGTCTATGGCGCTTTCAGGCCTTCCGACGCGCAGGCTCGTCAGCCCGAAGCGTGGTGGAAAAAACGTCCGACATCGGTGCACCAACTGAGCGATTGTTGCTACAATACCCTACGGCCTGCGGCCGAGAGAGTGTGTCCGGCGCTGGCGTCGATTCGCAGCCGGCTGGAACGGTTGGGTCTACGTGCCGTACATCTCAGCGGCAGCGGGTCGGTGATGTTTGCGTTGCTGGCTGACCGTCAGGAGGCCCAGCAGTGGGCGGATCGAATCGCGAAGAAGCTGCAGCTGGCTACCTATGTCGGTCATTACTTTGGACGGCGATAGTGCTTTGGTATCAGAGGAGATCACCATGGAGATCACCGAGGTACGGGTCAAACTGGTGCAGGACAACACCGAGCGACTCCGGGCGTTCTGTAGCGTCACGTTCGACGGCGAATACGTTGTGCGCGACCTGAAGATCATAGAGGGTACCAACGGCCTGTTTGTGGCTATGCCCTCGCGGAAGCTTACCGATCGTTGTCCCAAGTGCCGCTCGAAGAATCATCTTCGCGCCAAGTTCTGCAATGAGTGTGGAGCCAAGCTCAACGAAAACCGAGCGGGCAGGGACTCGGCCGGCCGCACCAAACTGCACGCGGATGTGGCTCACCCGATCAATGCGCGCTGCCGCGAGCGGATTCAAAACGCCATCGTCGAGGCCTACGAGCAGGAGAGCGAACGAGCCAAGGAACCCGGCTACAAGCCCCCCAAGCTCGACGAGGACGATTACGAGGGGTCCGATTACGAGGAGCTGGTGGCCGAGCTGAAGCGCGATCGCGGCGCCGCTCGCCAGGCCCCCAAAACATCTGCGGCGCCGTCTCCGCCGCCGCAGGACGAGGACCAGCCCGAGCCGGCCGAAGGCGAAGAACCCTCCGAGCCGGCCGAAAGCGAAGAACCCTCCGAGCCTGCCGAGAGCGACGACGAGTTCTCCGCCGGGATCCTCTAGCGGACGAGGCCGTGCCGACGGCGTTGCGTAGTTGGCGCAGGTCCTTATTCGGCGGCGAGAGCCCCGTAGCCCGCACGTCTGCGTGAAGACCGCAAAGAACGGTGTGTCCACGCGGGCAGTCGATGTCGACAAATCGGCTCGCGCCATGGGGTCTGGTGATCTCCCGCATCTGCCTGATTCTGAGTGTTCCTGGCGGGCGGCTTGACCGATGTAACCGACGAGAGTAATCTGTCAAGGGTCGCGAAGCGACCTATGATAGTGTGAAGGCGGGACGGGCCGGCCGGCAAGTTGCGGGCCGGTTCGAACATCTACCCGGTGTCCGCCCGGTTCGGTCGCCAGCGGTGGCGTCCGGGCCGTCGAAAGTCATGGCAACCTATTGGAGAGGATAAAACCATGACCACCCGCACGGGGAGTCCCCCATCTACTTCCACCCCGAAAACCTGTATTGGTGCGCAAGCCTTCGTCGACGCGCTCTTGCAGGAAGGCGTGGAGGTGATGTTCGGCTATTCCGGCGGAGCGATCCTGCCGTTTTTTGACAGGCTTTACGACGCACCCATCCGGTTTGTTCTCTCACGGCACGAGCAGGGCGCCGGTCACATGGCCGATGGCTACGCCCGCGCCACCGGGAAAGTCGGCGTGTGCGTGGCTACCAGCGGGCCCGGTGCTACCAACCTGACGACGGCCTTGGCAACGGCGTACATGGATAGCATCCCGGTGGTGGCGTTTACCGGCCAGGTTCCCACGTCCGCCATCGGCAACGACGCGTTTCAGGAGGCCGATATCATCGGCGTGACCCGTCCGGTCACCAAGCACAACGCCTTGGTTAGTCGTGCCAGTGACCTGCCGCGGATCGTCAAGGAGGCGTTCTACGTCGCCAGGACAGGGCGGCCCGGGCCCGTGCTCGTCGATCTGCCCAAGGATGTTCAGGTCGCCCAGTTTGAGGTTAGCGACAACGTCGAAATGGACCTGCCGGGCTATCGCCCGCGCGTCTACGGGCACGCCCGCCAGATTCGTCTGGCCGCCGACCACATCAACCGCGCCGAACGGCCGGTGCTCTATGTGGGTGGC
The DNA here is from genome assembly GCA_035530655.1 of Phycisphaerae bacterium. GTDB lineage: Bacteria > Planctomycetota > Phycisphaerae > UBA1845 > DATKUK01 > DATKUK01. The sequence goes on along the minus strand of DATKUK010000093.1, from coordinate 51,942 downwards.
GGCGTGGTGCTCGCCGGCGCCAGCGATGAGGTGCGGCAGCTCGCCCGCAAGGGCAACATACCCGTGACGACGACGTTGCTGGGTCTGGGTGCCTTCGACGAAGTGGGCGACGCCGACCTGGCGCTGCACATGCTGGGCATGCACGGCAGCGTCTACGCCAACTATGCCGTGCAGAACTGCGACGTACTTATTGCCGTGGGCGCGCGGTTCGATGACCGCGTGACCGGCCGCATCGAAACCTTCGCCCCTCACGCCACCATCATCCACATCGACGTCGATCCGGCGAGCATCAGCAAGAGCGTCGACGTCGACGTCCCCGTGGTCGGCGACGCCAAGAAGATCATTTCGGAGTTGCTCGGCGAGATCGAGCGGCGCGAGCGCAGCGAGTGGTTTGCCCAAATCGACGCCTGGAGGAAGCAGTACCCGTTCAGCTACGATTCGAAGGGCACGAACATCAAGCCTCAGTACGTGATCGAAGAGGTATGTCGGCAGACCGAAAGTCAGGCGATCATCGCCACGGGCGTCGGGCAGCATCAGATGTGGGCCGCCCAGTACTACCGTTGGCGATTCCCGCGCCAGATGATCACCTCCGGTGGTCTGGGGACGATGGGTTTCGGCCTGCCGGCGGCCATCGGCGCCCAGGTGGGTCAGCCGGGCCGGACGGTGGTGGACATCGACGGCGACGGCAGTTTCACGATGACCTTGCCCGAACTCGCGACGGCCGTGGAACAGAATCTACCCGTCAAGGTCGTACTCCTGAACAACAGCTTCCAAGGCATGGTCAGGCAGTGGCAGGAGCTGTTCTTCAATAAGCGATACTCGGCCACAAGAATGCAGAACCCCGATTTTGCCAGGTTGGCCGACGCCTTCGGCGCCAAGGGACTGCGGATCACCGAGAAGGCGGACGTGCGCGATGGCGTCCGTGAGCTGCTCGAAACCGAAGGCTGTGTCGTGGCCGACTTCCACGTCGAGCCGGAGGAGAATGTCTATCCTATGGTGAATGTAGGAAAAAGCCTGGACGAAATGGACTTGGGCGGACTCGCCTGACAGACTCCGGGAGAGCAAGCCATGTCACGAGTGAATACGACCGGCATGGACGCGAAAGACCGCAAGCACGTCCTCAATGTACTGGTGCAGAACCAGCCCGGCGTGCTGGCCCACATCGCCGGCATGTTCGCATCGCGGGGCTTCAACATCGATTCGCTCGTCGTCGGGCGGACCGAAGACCCCGCGCTGTCGAGAATCGTGCTGGTCACAAGCGGCGACGAGCCCACGCTGGAGCAGGTCCGCAAACAACTCGGCAAAATCGTCACGACCGTTAAGGTGCGCGACCTGACCGAGCAGACCTGTGTTCACCGTGATTTGCTCCTGATCCAGGTTCACTGCCCGCCCGAGCGGCGCGGCGAAATACGACAGATCACAGAGGTCTTCCGCGGTTCGATCGTCGACGTGGGGTCCCGTAGCGTCATCATCCAGCTCACCGGTTCCGAAGAGAAGGTCGAGGCCTTCATCGAGCTGTGCAGACCGTACGGTATTCAACAGTTGGCGCGCACCGGCCTTATCGCCATGCCGCGCGCCAGTCAACGCAACGAGACCGGCCGTTCGCAGCGGCCCTCACGCCGTCGTGCGGCCAACGTCAAACCGTCCGGGCAGACCTCGGCGGTACCGATGCCGCCCAGTTGACAGGCGACGGTGCGACGCAGGAGCGGATGATGAAGAGGTCGCAAATCAACGCCCTGATTGACCAGGCCGTCGAGTTTCTGAGAGGCCAGAAGTTTGCCCTGCCGCCTTTCGCGTTCTGGAGCCCCCATCACTGGCAAAACACCGGACACGAGGCCGACGAGATTCGCCGCAACATGCTCGGCTGGGACCTCACCGATTTCGGCTCGGGTGACTTTGCGGCGCGTGGGCTGCTTCTGTTCACCCTCCGCAACGGCGATATCGACGATCCCTCAGACAAGACCTATGCCGAGAAGGTAATGATCGTTCATCCCGGGCAAGTGACGCCTATGCACTACCACTTCAACAAGACCGAGGACATCATCAATAGGGGCGGGGGGCATTTGGTCTGCCAGCTCTACCATGCCACGTCCGACGAGCAGCTTGATCGGACCGCACCGGTCACCGTCAGTACCGATGGTGTGACCCGCGCCCTGACTGCCGGCGATCAGCTTGTGCTCACCTCGGGTGAGTCGGTCACGCTGCCTCCTCGGCTGTACCACAGTTTCTGGGGTCAGCCCGAATGTGGCGCCGTGCTCGTCGGTGAGGTCAGCAAGGTCAATGACGACCGAACCGACAACCGCTTCCTCGAAGAGGTCGGTCGCTTCCCCGAGATCGACGAGGATGAACCGGCGAAGTACCTGCTGTGCAACGAGTATCCCCCGGCTGCGTGAGCGCGCTAATCCGACGGTTGCGTAGCCTGCGGCGTCTCGGCCTCGCCGGCTTCGGCGCTGTCCCGTAGCGACAGGCCCTGCCGACGGAGTTGGCGCGCGAGTTGGTCTCGCGTCATACAGCGTACTTGTATCTGCGAACCAACCCAAACCGCCACTATATGTCCATCAGGCAGTAGTACCAGTCGGCGGGGAGCCGCCTGGTACGCCAGGACGACCATCTGCTCTGACGGTGCCCCAGCCGTTTCCGGGCGAGCCGCCGCGCTGACGAATCCCTCGGGCCACTGCCACGGGACGTCCTGCCCGGCGAATTGGTCGACAGACGCCTGTAACTTCCTCAGCTCGCCCTGGCGCTCGATGTTGTCGCGGAGCCACACTACCAGCAGCACGAAGACTACCGCCGCCAACGCCAGCACCATCCCCGATCGGCCGATCCGGCTACGGCGAGCCGCGTGCCGCCGGGCCACGGCCGCTTGGTGTAAATCGGCCGAGCCAAACGACGCAGACGGTTGTCCGGACGATTCTGGTGTCGGCTTAGGTGTTGACCCCATCAGCTATCTCGCTTGCCAGATCTGGAAGCCTCAGACACGTAAGCCGATTATATCCGCCCACGCCGCACTCTGACAGCCGAAGCTCTCAAAGTGCACAACATATTGTTGTAAAGAGACTTGCCTGCGGACGCCCGCCACATATCCGTTGCTGAATCAGTCCGCCGGGCCGCGGCGGTTTGACCCGACGAATTCGATTGGTTAGCCTTGAGTTGCCAGGGGTTTTTTGCCTGTGGCGTTTGCTAGGGCGCCGCATGTAGGCAGTCCTGGTGGGCCAAGCGGTCTTCGGCCGGTTGGTCGTGGGCCCGGGACGGCGGTCCCGGGAGACAAAGCCCGGATGGTGGGTTGGTCTCTACACCGGAGTCAGCCAGCCGCCGGGGTGTCCCTGGCAGGAAAGGAGGTGATCCGGTGCCGAGTAACATAGGTAGGCTGCCTTGAGGCAGCAGACGCAGCTGCCTCAAGGCGGCTACTCAAAACTTGGGACCGGATTTGCTGAAACGTTATCACGGCAAATCCGGTCGTTTTTTTGCGCGGGCCTGGCCGCAACGGCTGCGCGAATGCCGCCGAATCCATCGGTACGAGTCAGGAGGTTGGCCGCGGTGGCCGCGAGATCATCTCGATTTTGATCGGTTCGTCGTTGACGGTGCTGAGCGTTCGTTGCGGGAAGGGAATTACGATGCCGTGCTTGCGGAACGCTTCGTCGATGGAGAACCGCAATTCCGTCAGTGTGCTCATGCGGTTTGCGACGTCGTCGATTCGCACGAGTAGTTTAAACGCCAGCGCGTTATCGCCGAAGTCCATGAACCACACCATGGGAGCCGGCTCGGGCAGCACGTGGGGATGCGCGTTGGCGATCTCCAACAGGAGTCGGCGAACGAGGCCCACGTCGCTGCCGTAGGCGACGCCCACGTCGATCTGCCCGCGAATCTGCCGGTCCTGTAGCGACCAGTTGATCACACTGGACGTAACGAAGTCGCCGTTGGGAACCACCATGTCGATGTTGTCGAACGTGCGGACGCCGGTGGACCGAAGGCTGATGCGCGTGACCTCACCCACCGTGCCGTTCACGTCCACGATGTCGCCCACCTTGATGTGCCGCTCGAACAACATGATCAGCCCGCCGAGGAAATTCACAAACAGGGGCTGCAAGCCCAGTCCCAGACCCAGACCAAACATACCCATCAAGACCGTCACAGCCGTCAGGTCGAGATAGACTAGCTGCATGCTGGCATAGACGCCCAGTACGATTAGCAGGTAATGCAGAATCATGTTGATGGCGGCCTGCGTCCCGCGGTCGATCTGCGGATAGCTCGGATAGACCTTTGCTTCCAGCACGCTCCGCAGGCTGCGCGACACCAGCACCGCCGCCCCCAGGGCGACGACGACCCCGAGAGTTCGCCAGATTGTGATCTGCTTGGGGGGGGCGCCGGCGACGACCGTGCTGAGCACGTGACGGATGTCGATCAGCGTGACGCCCCAGATCCGCAGAACAACTATCAGCCCCAACACGGCGACAGTCCAGCGCAGCAGCACGGTGCTGGTATTCACCAGTCCTTCCAGCTCCGGTGGGGGCAGGTAGTCCACGGCGGCAGGATCGAAGGGTCGGCCTGCCGCTTCGGCCTCGACCCGCGCGCGCCGCTCCGCGTTCGTTCGCGCCTGCTCTCGCATTTGGTCCGCTCGCCGTCGGTAGCGTTCGTTCAACTCCTCCAGCCAGCGGTTGAGCAGTCTGCCCCCCAGCAGTACGGGAATGCTCGCCGCAAGCGAGAGAACAACGTAGCGAGTAAGGATGTAGTAGCCGGCGAGCTGCGCCACGAACAAAGCCAGGACCGTCAGGACAACCAAAGGATAGGCCATTCGCACCAGAGCGAAAAGGTGCGTCATGCGTACTTGATCGGCCCGACCCACCACGCGCAGCACCGTCTGTCGCCGCAGCAAAAACACCAGGGCAAACAGCAGCGCCACCACCTTGTAGATTTCGGCAAAGAGAGTGCGCGTCTCCGGCAGCACACGCCCCGTTGCCAGAGCCAACGGCAGCGGCAGCAACACCACCGACAACCACAACAGACGACGTAGCCAGGGACGATAGTAGCCGGCCACCACGTTGCTGCACCGGATCAGTCGAAAACGGGGCTTCGAAGGGTTGAACAGGCCGTGGACAAGGGCGAAGGTCAACGCCGTGCACGCGAAGAAGATCAGAAGCACTTCTGCGATACGCGCCAACGGTGTGTCCAGTCTCAGTGACCACAGGGCCAGCAGCAACCCCAAACAAGGCCAACCTACCGGCGCGCTACGATAGGCGATCCTGGCCGTCTGCGACCGCAGTCGTGCGGTGAAGTCGGGCTGCTCGCCCGTCTGCCGGTAAATCTGCTCGGCCGCATGAGCCAGCCGGGGACGCAGGCCGATCGTCGCCGCTACGCTCAGAAGAATCAGCAGCGCCGCTCCGACCCATTGCGCGCGTGAGACTTTGCCCAGTCCGCCTTTCAGCCGCGCTGTCCACTCGCCGAGCAACTCTGCCTGTTCGACCTGGGCTTGGCGCGGGTGTCCCCGCAGCCTCTGGCGTTCACGTATCAGCCGACCTTCCGACGCCGCCCGCCATTCGGCCCACAGCTTGCTCCATGGACGTCGGAACAGCGGCGCATCGCGCACACCGATATGCGCCCGGTATAACCTGCCCCGATACAGGCCAAGCTCGTTCAGGCAGGCCTGCAAACCCACCATCCCCTCTCGCAGCCGTCCGATCACGGCCTGTTCGTCCGTAATCACAACTATTGCGCTCTTAAATAGGCGCGTTCGCAGCTCGCTGAGTGTCCGCCCCATTCGCGCCGCTTCTTCCGTAGCTAGCTTCGCCGCCTTCTCGTCGAACAGCCGGCGCTCTTCATCGAACCACTGCAAGTAGTCGCGCTGCCGAGGCTGAAGCTCCAATCCCAGTTCGTCCACGCTCTTGTCGTACTTGGTCTGCAATTCGGCAAGACGTTTCTGAGTCCATTCCATGTCCCCGAGGATGCGACGGTAGTTGCGCAGGACCTCCTGGCCGGCGCGCCGGTCCAACGTGGGCAGAAAGTTCCTCCAGTGCGACTGGATCGACTCAAGCCCCCCCTTCAGTTGCGTCAGTGTCGTGTTCTGAAAACGGTCGCTGATGGGATTCCTATAGGTATTGAACTCCCCCTCGGCCTCCAGAACCAGAAGCTCCAGGCCGTAGTAGATCCTCTCCAGCGGGTCGACAGCATGTTGAGACCGGTAACGCACCAGCGCCACTTCAGACTTGATCTGGCGCCGTTCCATCTCGTTGGCCCGTTCGCGAAGCTTCACAACGTATGGCTTTAGAGCGTTGCGTAACTGCGTGTCCTGCTGGATGAGCAGGCTGGCGAATTCCTCCTTCAGAGGCAACAGTTCCTGCAGCAGCAGCAGATCGGCCAAGGTGACCTGCGCTCGGTCCAGTTCGCGATCCAGCAAGGCCTTCTGCTCGGCCGTCGTCGCCGGCAAGTTGCGCTCGAGCTTGTGTTTTTGCCTGGCGGCCACGAGGGTGTCCCGTGCCTTGGCCAACTCCTTCTCGAGCATCTGAGCCTGTTCGCCAAGCGTGGTTCGAACGGCCTCCTGAGCGGCGATCGTGTCGGCCAGTTCGTTGATCTCCTGGTTCAGCCTGTCGTACTCCTGGCGCACCGCCTGGACCTGATCGCGCGTAACCTGATCGGGAACGGCTTCACGTTGCAGCACTTCGAGCTTGCTCTTGAACCCGGCGATCCCTTGCTGTTGCTCCTGCAAGAACGCGTCGGTCTTCCGGCGGGCCAAATCGCCTTCGAGCTCGGTCGCAGTGGCCAAGTGATCGAGGTACTGCTGGGTTCGCTCGATGAGCTCGGCGGTTCTGCTGTAAGTAGGGGATTCGGCCGGCGCCGTCGTGGCTGCCTGAGCCTGCTTCAGCGCGTCAAGTCTTGCCTGCTCGCGCGCCGTGCGCTCTGCGATGCCCGTCGCGTCGCTCGGCACCGACCAGTCGATCTCCACCGCCCGCGTGGTCGTGGGCTGCGTGGCCGGCTCGCCCTGGGCGCCGAGCGCGGCGGACAGCAGTAGCGATAGGAAAATATGCATCGTCAACGAATCATACCCCGGCAACGACCCGCGCCTTCCGCCTGGCCCGATTATACGCTGTGGGCAGAAGGCAGCAACGGGCCGGCTCGGAAAGGGTATTACGTGGAAGTGGGTTTCGTGGCCGCCGGCGTGGTTCCCGCCCGCTTGCGGAGCACCGGCATCCCGTCGGTGACCTCTTTCGCCATCAGGCTGTTGGGAAACTCGCTGACGATCTGCTCGCCGATGCCCAACGCGGCCTGCCAACGTTTTTCGGTAACGGCCAGGCTGAACTGCACCCCCAGATTCTGCAGCTTGGCTCGGAAGACGCCTCGCGCCGACTCCTCCAGGGCCGCCGCCTCCGACGGCGCGAGGTACTGATCGAGCTGCTTGAGCACTTCGATGCTCCGGTCGATCTCATTGCGATGAACCGCCTCGTTCCATTCGGTCAGAAGGCGCCGCTTGTGCTGCTGGCGATGCCGTTCGAGGTCCTCCGGCAGCCGCTGAATTCGTTCGTTCCGCGGGAACAGGTTCATCAGCCTCTGCGACTCGCTCCGCGCCTGCTCCCACTCGGCTGCGGCAAAGAGCCTGTCGATGTGTTCCAGCGCGGCCTGTACCGTTTCCTCGATCGACCGGTCGCGCGAGACGTCCACTTCCTGTCGCAGGCGCTTGGCCTCCTGCCGGTAGCCATAGCGATGCTCCATGGCGTCGATCAGGCTGTACGCGGCTTCCCAGTCGTGACGGGCGATCTCCTCGTGGATCGCGCTGCGCAAGGCCCCCCGCTCGTTCTCTCGATGCGCGATCACCTTGGCCGCATCGGAAAGCTGCACGTTGTCCGCCACGGTGCCAAGCAGATCGCGCTGCGCGGAGGCGGTCTCGAACAAGTCGATCATGACGTCGTGCAGACGGAACGTGTGACTCTCCAGCTTCAGCAGGAGCGTGAACAGCCCGTGGATCAGCAGACCCGCCAGCATCGCCAGAAGACCCGCAATGACCAGCCCCCCGGCCACACTGAGCAACGTCCACTGGATCGGCTGGGCTCCCACCAAAGCCACTACGGCCGTCGCCATTCCAAGCAGCAAGAGCCCGGCCCCCATCGCGGTAACCGCCACGCTCATGAGCCGGGCCGTCAGATGAACCCAGCCGAAACGCATATCCATCCTTGCCATGCTTCACCTCTAGCCGTCCATCGACATAGGAGGACTCGACAGGCCACCGCACTCTATCGACGCCGCCCGGGCCGGTCAAGATGGACCGGTCGCGGCGGCACCGGAAGGCCCTTGCACCACGTCCTAATCAGAGAATGGGGCTCTCTTCACGCCGCCTGAGCAGCAAACCCAGGAAAAACAGGCCGCCAAGCAGGCTCGTCAACACGCCCACCGGCAATTGCAGACTCGAACCAGCCAACCAGTACATCAGATTCCGCGCCACCATGTCGCACGTCGGCAGGAAGATCATCCCTCCCAGCAGACACCCGACGACCAACACAGCGTGCCTGGGTCCCAGCACGAATCTCATGATATGCGGCACCACCAGCCCCACGAACGCGATGGGGCCGCACAGCGCCACCACCGCGCCGGTCATCGTGCTCGCAGCGAAGTACGCTGCCGCCCGCGCCCGCGTGACGTTCAGACCCCTGCCGGCAGCCGCCAACTCCCCCATCATCAGCAGGTCCAGCCCGCGCCGAAGGTACCAGCACAACCCAGTACCAACGACCACCAGCACCGACACCGGGATCATTTCCAACCACCCGCGCCGACCCACGATCTCGACGCTGCCCATCAACCAACGGATGATTGCCGTCGCTTCGTGCTCCCGCGACAGGTACTGGATCAACACGATCACCGACGAACAGACAAACCCGATGCTCACGCCGGCCAGAAGCAACGTGGAGGTCGCAAAGCCCCGCCGCGCCCGCGCGATGGCATACACGAGCAGCACCGTGGCCATCGCACCGACAAAGGCCAGCCCCGCTCGGGCCGAAATCGCCCACCACATAGCTGCGATGTGCAGTCGAATCGCGATCGCCGACGCCAGCGATGCGCCACTGGCTACGCCCAGCGTGAACGGACTGGCCAATGGATTGCGGAAGACCGCCTGGAACACCATTCCCGACAGGCCCAACGCGGCGCCGGCGAGCATGGCCATCGCCAGGCGCGGCGCCCGGATCGTCCAGTACACCTCGTCCAGCGAAGCCCCGCTACTGCCGACCAGCGGCGTCAGGGCCACCGTGGCTACCAGCAGTATGACCAGCACGGTTAGCGAGGCCGTCGTTCGTTTCATCGCCGTTGCACCCGCAGATGGGCCCGCACCCGCCCCGGTGACGCCAGACGCACAAGCTCGAAGTCGGCCTCGAATACCTGGCGCAGCAGACCCGGGTCCAGAAACTGCTCGACGGGTCCCTCGAACGCCTTGTGCCCCTCCCGCAGCGCCAGCACCCGGCAGTTCAACATGGCCGCAAGGTTCAGATCGTGACAGATCAGCATGACCGTCTTGCCCGTACTCAGTTGCGTCTGAATCAGCTCGATCAATTCCGCCTGATGCTTTGGATCCAGCGCACTGGTGGGTTCGTCCAGAAACAACGCGGGCGTCTGCTGCGCCAGCGCCGCGGCCAGCCACACCTTCTGTCGCTCGCCGCCGGACAGAGCCTCAACCGTGCGGTCCTGGAGGCAGACCAGGCCACACTGCTCCAAGGCCTGATCGATCGCCTCGCGGTCTGTCTCGTCCCACCGCTGTACCGCCCCGCGGTGAGCATAGCGCCCCGTCTCCACCACGGCTCGCACGCGGAAACCAAGGTAGCCCTCGTAATTCTGCGGCAAATAGGCCATTCGCCGGGCAATCTGGCGACGCGAAAGACGCCCCATGGCCTCGCCGTTGAGACGTATTGCGCCGTCCGCCAGCGGTAGGAGCCCCAACAGCGCCTGCATCAACGTTGTCTTACCTGCCCCGTTCGGACCCACCACGGCCAGGCATTGGCCCGGCTCCAGTCGCAGCGATACGTCGTCCACGACACGCCGTCCGGAGCGGTCCACGCAGAGGTTGTCGGCTTCCAGGTACATCGACGCCTTCCCACCCGCGCGTAGGCTAGTGCAAAACCGGAACAGGCGACAGCGCCTCGATCACTTTGTACAGCGCGATATTCACACGAGGGCCGGGGATCAGGATAAAATCGTCGGTGATCGAACAGATCCGCCGATTGGTGATGGCCGGCACCGCAGCGAAATCTGCCCAAGCTTCGTACACGGCCGCAAGCATCCCGAGTCGCTCCGGCCTGCGCGTCTCGAGAATCGCATCCGGCTTGACCGCCAGGAGCGTCTCGGCCGACACCTCCGCCCATGCGCGATCGATCTTGCCCGCCAATGCGTTTTCGTGTCCGGCCAGCTTAACCAGACTGTCGAGGTAAGACCCCGGGCCGGCCACGTAGACCGGTCCCGGCATGGCAGGCACCTCGCCGACCACCACCAGCACCCGCAACGACGCGGGGGGCGGCTGCATCGCGAGTCGATCCAGATCGCGGCGAAGATCCCGGACCAACCGAGCCGCGGTCTTCGGCCGGTCGGTATACTCGCCCAGCAGTCGGACGGCTTCGAAGATGTCTTCCAGACTGCTGTCCGGCACTTCCTTGACCGGCAGGTCCAGCGCGGTCAGTTTCTCCCTCAGTCGTGTGCTGCTGGTGGTGATCAGTACCAGATCAGGTCTGAGCGCCACGATTCGCTCGAGATTGGGATCGACGTATCCACCCACCACGGTTGCGCGCTGCGCGGACGGCGGATGCAGGCAGAACTGCGTCCGGCCTACGATCCTGTCAGCCAGACCCAATGCGGCGCAGAGTTCGGTGATGTTCGGCGCCAGCGAGATGATCCGCCCGGGCCCTTTCGTCAGCTCGTCCGCATCGGGCAACACCGTCTGACCCACGTAATCGCGAAGCCAATCTGGATCGGCCGGCCGAGTGGTCGCCGTCGGTGGGGCTTTGGCCCGGCGCAGCTCTGCCATGCGACTGAAGCGGACGTAGAAGCCCACCGCCGCAATGCCCCCGACGAGTATCAGCAGGACCAGACGTCTCATGGCCAGGCCAATTCTCCGGCACGATGGGGCAGGTGTCAAAGACGGCCTCCATGTTGATTGCACGGCCGTGGGCAGGTAGTTTGACACCAAGTTAGGCCGTTCTCGCCGGACGTGGGAATCGCGGTAGGCGCCGATCTTGAGCAGCAGGACAGCAGAAACGGATGGTTTGTTTCGCGGCCTGGACCGCCCTGGCCGACGCGTGGTCATCACCGGCCAGGTCGGGGTTGACAAGACGCCCTTCCTGCTGACCGTGGCCGATCTGGCCATTCAGCACGGACATGACGTCACCCTCTGCAACGTCGGGCAGATGATGTACGCCGACGCACCCGACGTGGTGTCCGGACGCATCCTCGACTTGCCGCTGGGGCGTCTCAACAGCCTCCGGCGCGCCGTCTTCAAGGAAATCCTCGAGCAGGGCCGCGCCGGGCGCAACCTTCTGGTCAACACCCACGCCACGTTCCGTTGGCGTCACGGCGTGTTTGCCGCATTCGACCACGACCAGATGAGCCAGCTCGACGCCGACCTATATGTCACGGTGGTCGACAACGTCGACGCCGTTCACGAACGACTTGAACGCGAACACGACATCGATCACACGCTGAAAGATCTGCTGATCTGGCGCGAGGAGGAGATCCTGGCCACCGAAGTGCTGGCCAAGGCCGTTCGTGGACACGGGCGATTCTACATCGTCGCCCGAAGCCGATCGCCGCAGGCCGACGAGGTGCTCTACCGTCTCATCTTCGAGCCCTGGCGCAGGAAAGCGTACCTGTCTTTCCCCATGACGCACGTGGCCCGGGAACTCGATGTGATGGCAGAGATCGACCTGTTTCGCGATACGATGGCAGAGCACTTCATCGCTTTCGATCCCGGTCTGGTGGAGGAGAAGCAGCTCGTCACCGCCGCCGCCGACGCCCGCCGACAAGGCGAGTCGCACGTCCGACGGCAGGTGAACGGCCGAACGATCACGCTCGATGCGGACGAACTGCTCGCCGTGGCCAAGGATATCGACGGCCAGATCTACGCTCGCGACTTCATGCTCATCGAGCAGTCCGACATGATCATCAGCTACATTCCCGCTATGCCCGACGGCCAGCCGGGCCTGTCCAGCGGCGTCGAGCGGGAGCTTCAGCACGCCTTCGAGGCGACCAAGGAAGTCTACGTCATCTGGCGGCCGGAGGCAGGCCCGTCGCCCTTCATCACCGAGACGGCCACGCGGATCTTCACCGACCTGACCGAAGCACTAGACTACTTCCAGCGGGTGGCTTACATCGGTGACTATCAACTGCCCCTGATGCGCCCGCCCCAACCGGGCCGCAAGTCCCGCCGGTCTCCGGATCGCGAATCATGAAGCCCGGCGACTCTGCGGCGAACGATGTGTGGACAGTCAAGACGGGAAGAACGAGGCAACGAAACCATGAGTGAGGCGAAGCGGGTCCTGGCGTTCATGGCCCACCCCGACGACATCGAGTTTCTCTGTGCCGGCACGCTGGCCAGGCTGCGACGAGAGGCCGGCTGCCACGTCACGCTGGCCACCGCCACCACCGGCGACTGCGGCAGTACGGAGTTGGGCCCGGCCGAGATCTCGCGCGTGCGGTACCGTGAGTGCCTTGCCGGCGCTGCGATTCTCCAGGCCGATTACCTCTGCGCCGAGTGCATGGACTTGCTGGTCATGTATGACCGGCCAACCGTACTGCGCTTCCTCGAGATCGTGCGGCGGGCCCGTCCCGACATCGTGATTACCCACAGCCCAGTGGACTACATGGCCGATCATGAGACGGTCCCGCAACTCGTCCGCGCCGCGACCTTTGGCGGGCCCGTCCCCAATCTCGTCACCGAGGCAGCCGATCCGGTGGCGCCCACCCCGCGGGTGCCCCATCTGTACTACGCCGATCCGCTCGACGGGCGCGACCACTTTGCCCACAGCGTCGAGCCGGAGTTCGTCGTGGACATCAGCTCGGTCATCGACGTCAAGGAGCAAATGCTCACCTGTCACGCCTCCCAGCGGGAGTGGTTGCGGGCCCACCACGGGATCGACCAGTATCTCATCGCCATGAAGGAAGCGTCCGCTGCCCGGGGGCGTCTGATCAACGTCCAATACGGTGAGGGCTTTCGCCAGCACCTGGGACACGCCTATCCGCAGGACAACCTGCTGTTGGCCCTGCTGGGCGAAGGCGCCCAGGCCCGATAGCTTGCCGGCATGGCTCGGCGGCCGCTCTTGCACGAGCCACGCACCCGGCCGGTCGACGATTTGCCACAAGCGCACCGGGCGGAGTGTCGATAACTAAGCCGAAGTCCGGCTCCCAGTATGTAGCCGGCACGTTTGCTGAGGCGGTCGGATGAATCAACTCCATTGTGATACGCCCCACTCGCGCCAGGTCGTGCAGGCGTGGGTCCAGGACGCAGCCGGCCAGAATGGAGCAGCCGCCTTCCTCGGGAAACGAAGCGCGGAGCGGTACGTCTGGCCTGCCGCCATTGAGGTCCTGGTCGACCGCGGCCGGCGCACCGAACGCCGGGTTTACTTCACCGGCCACGACGTCAGCGAAAGCGGCATGGGGCTGTTCGGTCGGCACAAACTGACGGTGGGAGCCACCATTTTCCTACGGTATGCCGACGAAGGCGATGCCTGTCCCTGGGTGCCTGCAAGAGTGGAGCATTCGACACGGTCGGTGGGCGGATACCGTGTGGGTATTCGGTTCCTCTTGGACGACGGCCAACCTCCGGACTGACCGGTCCAGACGCCAAGTTGCCATCAATCTGCCCCCCCGCTACCATAGAATGTTAGTCAGGCGCCACGAGTTCGAATCAGTGCAGAGGGTGCGCTATGTCCCGACAGGCCCGGCGGAAGGCCGTCCGCTTCTTTCCTACGACGGCCGCGCCGCCCAAACCCAAAATTGACGATATCACGTATGAGGAACACGCCACCGCGTACAATGCGCCTCTAGGTGAGGTGCGCGTTCCCGAAGGGATCAAGCCGCTCAAAGGCGCCGAGGTCTTCGTCCAGTCGCTGCGCGCCAACGGGTGTGACGTGCTGTTCGGTTACCCCGGCGGCGCCAATCTCGAGATCTTCGACGTACTCCGCACGGCGAGCATCCGATGCATCCGCACCGAGCACGAGCAGGGCGCAGCCCATGCCGCCGAGGGCTTTGCCCGCGCCACCGGTCGGGTCGGTGTGTGCCTGGCTACCTCGGGTCCCGGCGCCACCAACCTGGTCACCGGCATCGCCGACGCCAACTCCGACAGCGTCCCCATCGTCGCCATCACCGGGCAGGTGCCCAGCTTCCTGATGGGCAAGAACGCCTTCCAGGAGGTGAACATCGTCGACATCTGTCGACCCATCACCAAGGCCGTCTTCCTTGTCCGACGGGTCATCGACATCCCTGCGATCGTGCACGAGGCCTTTGCCACCGCCCGAAGCGGACGACCGGGGCCGGTGTTGATCGACTTCCCCAAGGACGTTCAGCAGCAGTACGCCGTCGACCGCGACGGAAACTACATCGAGCCCGAGTTCGACGTGCCCCCGACTTCGCCGCCGACGGCGGCCCTGCACGGCTCGACCATCGATCAGGTCTGCAACATGATCCAGCAGTCGCGACGCCCGGTCATCTACGCGGGCGGCGGCGTGATTTCGGCCGATGCCAGCGACCTGCTCGTAGCGCTGGCAGAGAAGACCCGAATGCCCGTCACCACCACCGTGATGGGCCTGGGGGCCATTCCTCCCGGACACCCGCTCAACATCGATGTGCTTGGCATGCACGGCACCAAATATGCCAACGACGCCGTCAACGAAGCCGATCTGGTGATGGCCGTCGGCGTCCGCTTCGACGACCGCGTAACCGGCAAGGTCAACGAGTTCATCAAGCACGGCAAGATCGTCCACATTGATGTCGATCCGTCCGAGATCAATAAGAACAAGCCCGTCGAGGTCGGCATCGTCGGCGATCTGCGCGTGGTCTTGCGGGCCCTGATCGAGCGAGTCGGCCAGGCCGACAGCAATGAATGGCTGGCCATGCTGACCGAAGCCAAGAAGCGATGGCCTATCCAAGCCCCCTGCTTGGACAACGTGATCAGCCCTCCGTGGGCCATCAAGCTGCTTTCGGACATGGCCGACGACCAGGCCGTCGTCACGGTCGGTGTCGGCCAGCACCAGATGTGGGCCATGCAGCACTACAAGGTCCGTCGCCCCCGAAGCTTCATCTCGTCCAGCGGGTTCGGCACGATGGGCTTCGGGTTGCCCGCGGCCATAGGCGCAGCCGTCGGCTGTCCCGACCGCCTGGTGATCGATATCGACGGCGACGGCAGTCTCAACATGACCGTGCAAGAGCTGTCGACCGTTCACCGCTACCAGCTTGCCCTGAAAACCGTCGTTATCAACAACCAGTTCCTCGGCATGGTTCGGCAGTGGCAGGACATGATCTATCGCCGCCACCGGGCCGAATCCAGCCTGGCCGACCCCGCCAAAGTGCCCGACCCGAACCGGCCCGTGGATCCCCGTCAATCGGCCCGGCAAGGCGCGGAAAGCCCCGAGATCTATCCCGATTTCCTCCAAATCGCCGCCGGCTATCGCATTCCCGCCCAACGCGTGTGGCGACCGCAGGACCTGCCCGACGCGTACACGCGAATGCTTGAGACCGACGGGCCTTATCTGCTGGACGTCGTGGTGGAAGCCGAGGAGAACGTCTACCCCATGATTCCAGCCGGCGGCACCTACAAAGACGTGATTCTGACCGATCGCAAGGACTGAGCGCCGCGGTCGCCGAATCGCCTGCGCGCGACTCGTGCGGCAGACGGTATCGGCAGTGCGCGGGCGCGGACCATGACCACCAGACCCGCACCACGCAGTCTATACTTGAACCTTGGGGTTTAACGCGCGATCCAGTTGCCGGACGGCCTGTCGCAGTCGCTGCGGGTTCTCCACCAGCGCGATGCGAACGTACCCCTCGCCGTTCTCCCCGAACGCCCGCCCCGGAGCCAGCGCCACCTCCGCCTCGTCGAGCATCCGCATGGCGAAGTCGATCGTACCCTGGCCCGCCAAGTGCCCCTCCGGCACGCGTGCCCAGACGAACATCGTCCCTCGCGGCGGCGTGACCTGCCAACCGATTCGCGTGAGCCCTTCACACACCACGTCGCGGCGCGACTGATACAGACGGGCCTGCTTCCTGGCATCGGCCTGACCGTGACGCATCGCAACGATGCTGGCGATCTGGATCGGCTGGAAGATGCCGTAGTCGTAATAGCCCTTGATCGTCGCCAGCGCCGCGATCATGTCCGCGTTGCCCGCACAGAATCCGATACGCCAGCCGGCCATGTTGTACGGCTTGCTCATCGTCGTGAACTCGACGCCTACGTCCTTCGCGCCCCGCGCCGCCAGAAACGACGGCGCGCGGTAGCCGTCGAAACACGTTTCGCCGTATGCAAAATCGTGGATCACTGCCACGTTGTAGCGCCGAGCCAGCGACACCACCTCGTCAAAAAAAGGCGCGTCCACCGTCATGGTCGTCGGATTATGTGGGTAATTGAGGATGAGCACCTTGGGACGCGGGTACAAATGCTCCACCACGTAGGAAACCCGATCCAGAAAGGCCTGGTCGTTGCCCAGTGGGACATTGATCACGTTCGCCCCGGCCAGCGCCACGCCGTACACGTGAATGGGGAAGAACGGGTCGCCCACCACAGCCGTATCCCCCGGGCCCAGCGAGGCCAGACACATGTGACTGAACCCCTCCTTGCTGCCCAGGCACGCAATGATCTCACGCTGAGGATCCAGCGCCACGCCCCACTTGCTGCGGTACTGCTTGGCGACCTCGCGGCGCAGATTCAGCACACCCAAACTGTCGCTATAACGATGATTTCGCCCGTCCCGGGCCGCCTCGCAGAGCTTCTCCACCACAACGTCCGGCGGGGCATCGCTGGGATTGCCCATCCCCAGATC
The DNA here is from genome assembly GCA_035530655.1 of Phycisphaerae bacterium. Taxonomy (GTDB): domain Bacteria; phylum Planctomycetota; class Phycisphaerae; order UBA1845; family DATKUK01; genus DATKUK01. The sequence goes on along the minus strand of DATKUK010000093.1, from coordinate 34,951 downwards.
GATGATGTCGATCCCCTCCTGCCGTTTGGCGTGCTTGAGGGCGTTTAGTCGGCCGAACAGATACGGCGGCAGCCGCTGAATCCGTGACGCCGGCTTGAAAGCAGCCGGTTCAGTTGTCGTATCCTTCTCCCGCACCACCGAGCCCTTCAGACATTCGCCTGCCATGCCAAGACAGCATCCCACGCAATCGTTATCGGTCGAATCGTAGTCCGCCTGAAGCTATGGGCCGGCCAACGGCGGAGCCTTGCCGCCCGACGCTGCCCGTCGCTGTTCGTACTGCCGGCGCAGTAGCGGATCGAGGATGACCACGCGGGCCTTGCCGATCAACTCGCCGATGATCCTCGTCATCCGCTCGGGCACCACGCGCTGTCGATAGGCCTGTAGGACCTGGTCACGCACATCCGAATACTCGACCTTACTGGCGGGGAACTCTTTCTCCAGCCTGACGATAGCGTACTGGTCACCCACGCGAATGGTGCTCGAAACCTCCGCCGGTCTCAGGCGTCTGGCGGCCTCCCGCAACACCGCCGGCACCGACGTGTCGTCCAGCGAGAAACTCCGCGTCAGGCCGTTGGTCGACGCGGTGTAAGGGTCGTTGCTGCGCTCGCGGGCCACGGCCGCAAAGTCCTGCCCCCCTTCCAGAAGCTCGCGCACCTTCTCGGCGTCCGATAGCGATCGACAAAGAATCATCCTTAGCTGCACCTTCGGCCCATAGAGCATCGCGTACTCGGCACGCAGGGCCTCCTCGTCGATCGTCAACTGCTGCTCGGCCAATTTCCGCACATGCGCGTCGCGCTCGATCTTCAGCATGAACTCCTGCCGGCTGATGCCTTCGCCGTCGAGCACCACAGCCAGCGCCTGCTCCTGCTGACGGCGCGACAGCTCCACCGGCGTGGCCGGATCCACCGGGTAAAGCCTCGCCAGGCGCCGGCGATACTCGGCATCCACGTCTTTCGCGCCGACCTGGACGCCTCTGCGGGCCGTCTCCTGCCGGGCAAGCTCCAACGCCATCATCTGCTGCAAGACCGTCAGCCCATGGGCCTCAGTCAACAGCTCGATGAACGCCCGCCGGGATATCGGCCGTCCATTGATCGTCGCGACGGATTCGTCTCTGCTCTGGGCCGGTCGTTGCGGAGGGGATGCCGGTCTGGTCGACGGAAGCTTGGGATGTTCCCATGCCTTCGACAGGCTCTGGTCGCCAGGAGGCCGGTTGCCTGCACAGCCAACCAGGCCGGCGAACCCCAGAAGCGCCGCCCCCATCCATAAATGCACCAACCGGGCCCTCATGCCGACCGAACCTATCTGCCCGCTTTGGCTTGGTCAACCCGCCCGACACGCCCTCGCCTCAGCGGGTATAATGCCCGGCAAACCCCGACCTCGCGAGGGAGAGTCAAACCATGTTTGCCGCCGCACTATCTCTGTCCGTCGCTCTGTGTGCTGCTGCGGTCCCGCCAGCTTCGCCGGCGTTGGATCTGCTCGTCCTGCAGGCCGACGTGATCGGCTTGGGCAGCCTCACCAAGCAGTTGGAGTCGGTCACGCTGCTCTCGGACCGTGGACGGCCCGCCGAGTACCTCACCGCCGAACTGACCCTGACCGCTGGGGTCAAGTGCCCCTCACAGTGGACTACCGTCCGAGCGGTCGTCGCCGAGGCAGGCGACGCCGGCCATCACCTCATCAAGGAGTTGCTCGGACAGGAGCGATTGTGGCTGCTCCGCAAGGAACCCGGGACCGATCTGTACCGCGCAGACCTCGAAGCTGAGCGTCTCAGCCCCGAACGGCGGCTCGACGTCGAGCGGACGCTCGAATACCTCGACAGAAACCTGTCCTGCGGGCAGCCGAACGACGGGCTACAGGCCTGCGCGGCTTGGTCGGCTTGCGCCCCACATGAAGAGGGGCAGCCCGAGCTGCTGTTGTTCGCCGTGGAGAACGTCTCCGAGAAGCCCGTTCGGCTCGGAACACATCCGTACCAGACCCGCCTTCGTCTGGTTGATGCCACCGGCAAGCCCCTGCCCCTGAGTCTCTACAAGTGGTTGAAGCGGGCCCGCATTCGCCCCCCGGGTAAGGACCACTTCCTGCAGATTGATCCCGGTCAGGTCTTGGTCATCAATCAGCGCGGGGCAGGCATCGAGCCCCTCACGTTGCCGCCCGGTACGCTCACAGGTCGCAACACGCCGATTCGCGTCGAACTCAGCGCCAGCGACGACGGGGCCTCGGTCGGTCTGGAGGATGTCTGGACCGGCTCGGTCGTCAGCGGCGCCGTCGGATCGTCGCCACCCACGACCGCACCGGCAAGCCCGGCCCCCGATTAGACCTCAACTGTCTACGGCTGGCGGAAGGGGCAGCGGTCAGCCCGGCTGATATGGACCGGCAGAGCCGGTAGTCGCCCTCGTAGTCGTCTGCTCACCGACGCGAGTGCGGGCCGCTCGCTGGCCCAGTGCCCCAGCGCAATCGCCGCCATGCCGGCCCTCTGTATGGCCAACGCATCGTGATGCCGGATCTCGCCCGTCACGACGACATCGCAGCAACGGGCCGCCTCGCTTTCCAGAGGTAGACGGCCCGCCGCGCCGACACAGACCGCCACGCTGCCGACCTTGCGGTTCGGCCGGCCCACAATCTGCACCGTCTCGGCCCCGGTAGCCTGGGCAAGCCTCTTCGCCAAGTCCTTCAGTGAGGTGGGCTGGGTGAGCCTGCCTGCCCGTCCCATCCCCACAGGTCGGGCCAGAGGCTCGAGCGGGTACACATCGATGGCGGGCTCCTCATAGGGATGGCGGGCCCGCACGGCCTCTACGGCTACCGTGACACGGTCGGCGGCAACAACGAACTCCAGCCGCACCTCGCCGACGCGCTCCAGACGTCCAACCCGCCCTACCGTCGGATGGGCCCCCTCACCGCCGAGAAACGTCCCCTCGCCCTGGCTGCGGAAGCTGCAGCAGCGGTACTCGCCAATCAGGCCACCGCCCGCCCGAAAGGCCGCGTGAGCCACTGCGTCCACGTGCTCGGCCGGCACAAACACGACGACCTTGCGCCGATCCCGCTCCAACGCGGCTGGGGCAAACGGTTTGGCTTCCACCATGCCACATAGCCCAGCCAACACGTCGTTTGCTCCGCCCTCGGCGGCGTCCAGGGCTGTGTGCATGGCATACACCGCGATGCCGCGGGCGATGGCGCCGAACACGACACTCTCCTGCTCGTCGCGATGGGCCACCAGGTGCGAGATGGGCTTGAAGATCGGCGGATGATATGCGGCGATCAGGTTCACGTTGCGACGCTGCGTCTCGGCCAGCACCGTTTCGGTCAGGTCGATACACAGAACCACGCCCGTGCATGCCGCCTTCGGATCTCCCGCCAGCAGCCCCACATTGTCCCACCCCTGGGCGAGCTGTGGCGGCGCGATCTCGTCCAAAGCCGACCTGACCTGCTCTACCGTACGTCTTGTTCGCCGTCCCGGGTTCATTGGGCGGCCTCCTGCCGAGTAGCTCTCAGTGCCCTGAGCGGTTTCGCCATCCTAGCTGACTTTGGCGCCCCCGGTAACACCACCCAGGCGCGTCGGTCGCTCTTTTCGATCCAAACCGGTCCGCACGCCTCCACGTCTGTCAGCCAGATGAGACCGACGTGCCACATGCCGTCTTCGGCCGGCCAGAACCCCGGCTCGGCGCAGATCCGCTTGCCGTAACGCCGCCGGATCGACTCGAATTGCCGGCAATCGTGGAGTGTCTGCCACCGAACCCGTGCCACCTTCGCCGTTGCTAAGACCGGGCCACAACGCTGTTTAAACCAAATCCGGTCTCCCGGGTCGACCGCCCCCAACGGCGCCAAACGCCGCCGGAGGATCCGGCATTCGATTCGCTTCTGTCCGCTTACGATCATCGCCAAGTAGTGTCTGCGAATCACAGCTAGGTGATGACGAACCCTTCGACGTCCCATAATCCGACAGACCCTAATATGCCGCGGATTGTCTGCGAGTCGCACAACAAGTATAGTGGAAGCGGTAATGGTAGGCGACGCATCTGGGTCGCGGCGTTGCCGGTCGCTTGGGCATGTGCGAGTCGTCTAAAGATAGAGGTGGTTTCCTGGTTTGAACAAAACGGGGCCAGGCATTCGGGTGATGGTGGTCGATGACGACCAGAGCGTCTGTGACACCGTGCGCATGATTCTGGAGGGCAGCGGCTATGAGGTGAAGACGTGCCTCACCGCTGAATCCGCCCTAAGAGCCTGCAAACGAAGCGCTTGCCACATCGTATTGCTCGACGTCAAGATGCCCCACGTCAGTGGAACCGATCTGCTCTGCCAGCTCCGCCAGGCCGACAGCAACATGGGTGTGATCATGATGACGGCCTACCCCAACGTGGCCACCGCGGCAGAGGCGATGCGAGCCGGCGGCCGCGACTACATCACTAAGCCCTTCACGGAACAGCAACTCCTTGACGCCGTTGGGCGCCTCTCTGCCGAGATGGGTCTGGTCCACTCCAGCGAGGAGGACTTGATCGGCCTGGTCGGCCACCGCATCCGCGACCGTCGACAGCAGCGTCGCATGACCCTTCAACAGCTTGCCGAGCGGGCCGGCATCACCGCCTCTCAGTTGTCCCAGGTGGAGTTGGGCAAGAGCGCCGCTTCGATGTGGACCCTGGCGCGCGTCAGCTCGGCTTTGGGCATTCGCCTCAGCAAACTGCTGGAAGATCTGTAGCCCATCGCTTTCCACCGGCTACCGCATGACCGAGAACCCTCATCCCATCTGCGACCTGCACACGCACACCGAACACTCCTCTGACGGTTCGGGCACCATCGCGCAGGCCGCCGAGGCAGCGGCCCGCAAAGGCGTCACCACGCTGGCGATCACCAATCACTGCCCCGAGTTGCCCGGGCACGTCTGGCACGACAGCCTCGAAACGTTAAAACGCATGAAGGATGAAGCCACCTCGGCTGCCGAGGCGTTCGGCCTGCGTGTCCTGGTCGGGGCCGAGATCGAGATCATCGACTTGGCCGGCAATCTGGCCGCTCCCGACCTGTTCATCGAGCAGTGCGACCTGGTGATCGCGGCTGTCCACTGGTTCCCCACCATTCACTACGATGGGCAGAAGCCCGTTGTGGACGACTACACCGCTCAACGGGTCGTGCCGCTTTCCATGAAGATGACCGTCGGCGCGGTGCGAAACCCCCAGGTCGACGTCATCGCTCACATCGGCTACGCCCTCGGCGCCACCAAACAGCCGCGCAAATTCCTCGACGAGCCGGAAGACTATCCCGCGCTATACATGCGGCAGATCGCCGTCGAAGCCGCCAGGACCGGCACCGCGATCGAGATCAACAACCACTGCCGGCTGCCTCGGCCCAATCTGCTGCGGATATGCCTGGACGCCGGCTGCACCTTCGCCACCGGCTCCGATGCCCACAAGCCCGACGATGTGGGCGACCTTGATTGGGCCACGCACGTCATCAAAGAGTTGGCCATCCCGCCCGACCGCCTGCTCTGTCCGTAGGGCTTACGGATGCAGACGGGTGGTTGGTGGACCACCGCTCTCGATCTCGCTGTCGCCCACATGTAATCCCCGGTAGTGTATCCGTAGCGGTGCCACACCGGCGTCTGTCGACATGGATGGTGTCGTAATGAGGGAGAATCAGCGGCACGTCGGCGCGGGGATCAACATGTGCGGGAGATTCGACGATGAGGTTGGGCATCGACAGCTACATGTATCATTTGCACTTCGGAAAGCACTCGGACTTCGAGAACCCCGATCCGGCGGACGTGTGGTGGTTTCTGGACGAGGCCGTTCGACTGGGATTGGAGGGGGTGCAGATCGATCCGTTCCACTTGCCGACCGACGCGGTCGACAAGGTCGCCGACTTCGTCGGGCAGCACGGGCTCTACATCGAGCACAGCATGGGTACGATCCGGGCCGACGTGGTGAAGGAGAATCTTGCGCTCGCCCGTCGGCTGGGCGCCAAGGTGATGCGGTGCTTTGTGGGAGGTGAGTTCGAGCGCGACGCCAAGGCGCATCAGGCAAAGCTGAGTCGTGCCATCTCGGAGCTTGGGCAGTGCGTGGACGCGGCTGACCAGGCGGGGGTAACGATCGCCATTGAGAATCACGGAGACATCAGGGCCGAGGGTCTGATGCAAATCATGCACGAGCTGCGCCATGATCGGGTGGGGGTTTGCTTCGACGTGGGCAACACGCTGGCGGTGGGCGACGACCCGGTTGAGGCGTGTCGGATGGTGGGTCGGCACATCGTGGCGACGCATTTCAGTGACCGCAAGCGGGTTCGGAGCGGAGGTAAAACCTTCAACGTTGGGGTGGCGCTGGGGGAAGGCGAGACCGACCTGGCTGGGGCGCTGGCGGTGATCCGGACGCATGCCCGGGCGGGTACGAACATCACACTGGAGGTGCCGTTCGCCGCGCACGGTTCGGTGGCTGGGTCGCTGCGGTACGAGCGGAAAGGGGTCGAGCGCAGCGTACGCTACGCCAGGGATGTGCTGGGAATAGGGTTTGGAGGCGAGTCAGCGCCGGGGTGAGGGGCTCAGGCGGGCGGCGCGGAAGGCTCGGATTGCATCTCGGCCAGGCGGGCCAAGCCGATCAATGTGGCGTTTCTGAGGGTGCGGAAGCGCCAGGTTCCCGGCCAGAGGGCATGCAGGGCGCGGGCGAGCGGGGCGGCGCCGCCGACGACGATGACGGGCCTTTCCGGATCGACGAACGGGCGCAGGCGTTTGAGGCTTTGGGCGGTCTGACGGGCCACGGCGTGCAGCGCGGCTTGAAGGATCTGCTCTCGTGTGGCGGCCAGCGTGAGGTGGGTCATGCGGGCCTGACGCTGGGTGACGCTCATGCGGTCGCCGGCGAGGTAGGGCTCGAAGCGGACCTGTGTGGCGATGGGGTTTCCAGCGAGTCGGTTGAGCAGCTCGTGGAAGCGGCGGCTCGAGCAATCGGCGAACAGGTTGCGATGGAGCCAGTCGAACGTGGCGGCGCCGGCGGCGAGCGTGCAGACGCTCATCCACTTGCGCCCCGTGCCAAGGGCGCGGGTGAGGCGTTTGGCGTGGGGATGTGGCTTGTCGGTCACCACGGCCATGACGTTGGTGGTGCCGATCGAGTGCGAAAGCTGTCCGATTTCGGCGCCGGCGGCGAGGATGGCGGCGCTGGTGTCGGTGATACCGGCCAGCACGGGCAGTCCCGCGGGCAGGCGCATGCGCCGCGCCGCGGAGGCGCTGAGCCTACCGGCTTCGGCGTGGGCGGGGCAGACTTCGGGCAGACATCGCGGATCGACACCTGCGGTGCGGCATAGGGTGGCCGACCAGCCCGCAAGCGTGGTCGTCTCGTACAGGCCGGTGAACGACGCGTTTGACGGATCGATGACACGCCTACCGGTCATGAACGCGCTGATGAGTGTGGACACGTGCGCAAAGGTATGGATGCGGCGGAACGTGTCGGGCGCGTTTTCCTTGAGCCACAGGATGGACGTGCAACTGATACCGCCGGGAAAGGGCAGGTTGCCGGCGATGCGAAGCCATTGTGCCTGCGACAGGCGCGTCTGGAGCCATTGGGCCTGCGGGATACTGCGACGATCCTGGTGGGTGATAATCGCAGTGACGGGTCGACCTCGCCGATCGAGACCAACCAGGCCGGGGCAGAGACAGCAATGGGCGATGCAGTCGGCGCGGCGCTTGCCGGCAGCGAGTTGTGCGACGAGTTGCGTGAGTTGTTCGAGAAGTTGCGTGGCGTCGATCTCGGCGCGGTCGCCGTGGTAGGTTGCAGGCGTGGGGGCCGACAGGACGGGCGAGACGATTCGGCGTTTGTGCAGCAGGGCGACTTTGATGGTGCTGGAGCCGATGTCGATGGCCAGGACGCGCACAGGCGGTTCTCCGTGCAGAAGGGCGAGAAGGCGATCGCCTTGATTTTGGGTTACGATATGCTACGGTGGCGCGCGTCGCAAACGGCGGGCGATATGTACGTTCGAGGTCGGCGGAGGACGTATGGCGGAGGTGGATCGGGTCGGACTGGGCTACGATCTGCATCGCCTGGCGGCTGGGCGCCGGCTGGTGCTGGCGGGTGTGGCGATCGAGTGGCCCGAGGGCCTGGTGGGTCATAGCGATGCCGACGTAGCCCTGCACGCGTTGATCGACGCGGTGCTGGGTGCGGCGGGGCTGGGCGATATCGGCGAGGCTTTCCCGGACACCGATCCGACGTACAAGGACGCCGACAGCGGCGAGTTGACCAGGCAGGCGGCTGGCATGGCGGCGCGAGCCGGCTGGAGGGTGGTGAACGCGGACGTGACGATTCGAGCGGAACGGCCCAAACTGTCGCCCTATAAGCAGGCGATGCGCGACAGGATTGCGGAACTGTTGGGCGTCGGGTCAGGGCAGGTGAACGTCAAGGCCAAGACGGACGAGGGCACAGGCCCGGTGGGCAGCGGCGAGGCGATGGCGGCGATGGCGGTTGTCGGGTTGGCGAAGTTGAGTCTGTGAGGCCGGCGGGGCACGCATCAGGAGCTTGTGGATGGCGGTGCAGGTATACAACACGCTTGGCGGGCGGAAGGAAGCGTTCGAGCCGATTAACCCACCTCGGGTAGGCATGTACGTGTGCGGGCCAACGGTGTATGGGCACCCGCATTTGGGTCACGCCAAGAGCTACGTCAGCTTCGACGTGATCCTGCGGTATCTGCGGTATCGCGGTTACGACGTGCTGTACGTGCAGAACATCACCGACGTGGGGCACTTGACCGAAGACACGGCGGGGATGGCCGACGAGGGCGAGGACAAGATCGACGCCGAGGCGCGGGCCCGCGGTTTGCACCCGATGGCGCTGGTGGAGTTGTTCACCAAGAGCTATTTCGACGACATGGACGCGATGAACGTGGTTCGTCCGGACATCTCGCCGCGCGCCAGCGGCCACATTCCCGAGCAGATCGAGATGATCGCGAAGCTGATCGAGACCGGTCACGCCTACGCGGTCGGCGGCAAGGTGTTTTTCGATATTTCGACGTTCAAGGGATACGGCAAGCTGAGCGGTCGGCGGGTGGACCAGATGGAAGCGGGCGCCCGCGTGGATGTGGACGAGGACAAGCGTCATCCGGCCGACTTTTTTCTGTGGCGCAACGCGGCGCCGGATCACATCATGCAGTGGGTGAGTCCGTGGGGGCAGGGCTATCCGGGTTGGCACCTCGAGTGCTCGGTGATGAGCGGCAAGTACCTGGGTAAGACGGTGGATATCCACGGCGGGGGGCTGGAGAATCAGTTTCCGCATCACGAGTGTGAGATCGCCCAGTCCGAGGCGGCCAACGACTGTCCGTTCGTTCGGTATTGGCTGCACAACAACATGGTGACGGTCGACGGGCAAAAGATGGGCAAGAGCCTGGGCAACTTTATTACGCTCAAGCAGCTTTTTTCGGGCGAGCACGAGCGGCTGGACAAAGGGTACGACCCGATGGTCGTGCGGCAGCTCGTGCTGATGAGTCATTACCGTAGCCCGCAGGACTTTTCGCGCGACGCGCTGGTGGCTGCCGAGAGCGGTTATCAGCGGATTCGCGATGCGGTGATCGCGATTCGCGAGGCGATGGGGTCGGCCCCGTCGGGTGAAGTGCGTCCGAAGACGAGCGAAGCGCTGGCCGAGGTGAGGCAGCGTTTCGAAGCGGCGATGGATGACGACTTCAACACGGCGGGCGGATTGGCGGCGGTGTTCGAGCTGGTCCGTACGGGCAACAAGTTGCTCGCGGAGGGGGCCAACCAGGCGGAGCTGGCTGCGGCGGATCAGGCGCTGCGGCGGCTGGGGGGCGACGTGTTGGGGGTGGTGAAAGACGAGTACGCCGAGGCTGGGGGCGGACAGAGCCTGGACGCCGTGATGCAGGTTCTGATCGGGCTCCGGGCGGAGCTTCGCAAGGTGAAAAACTTCGAGCTGGCTGACCGAATCCGAGACGAGCTGGTTCAGGCGGGCGTTGCGTTGGAGGACAAGCCCGGCGGAACGGTGTGGCGTCGAACCTGATCGGATGCGGCCGCCAGATCGCCGGGGGACGCGTGCCATGCGAATTTGCGGCGTCGATCCAGGCTTGCAGATTACCGGCTATGCGGTGGTGGACGCTGTGGACGGATCGATGCGAGTAGTTGAAGCGGGGGTGATACGACCGGGAACGGGCGGGTCGCTGGAGGGTCGTCTGGCGAAGTTGGCGGAGGGAATCGAGGAGCTGCTGGGCGAGCACAAGCCGGGGGTCATGGCGGTGGAGGCGTTGTATTCGCACTATCGACATCCACGGACGGCGATCATGATGGGGCATGCGAGGGGTGCAATCCTGGCATCGGCGGCACGGCGCGACGTGAAGGTGCTGAGCTTCTCGGCGACCGAGATCAAGAAGAGCCTGACGGGCAACGGGCAGGCGAGCAAGACGCAGATGCAACGGGCGATCGTACGGACGTTGGCTTTGCCGCGGATCCCGGAGCCGGCGGACGTAGCCGACGCGCTGGCGGTGGCGCTGTGCGCGACGCAGCGTCGGGGGCGGAGGGCTGCCAGATGATCGCGCGATTGACCGGCGCGGTTGCGGAGATCGGTGAGGGGGCAATCGTCCTGGAGCGGGACGGGGTGGGGTACGAGGTGCTCGTGCCGGGTTACGCGGTGGGCGAGCTGGCGGCGTGTCGGGGGCAGCAGGTGACGTTGCACACGCTGCAATTCCTGGAGGGCAATGCGGCTGGGGGCAACATGATTCCTCGCCTGGTGGGGTTTTTGCATCCGGAGGATCGGGTATTCTTCGGGCGTTTCATCAGCGTGAAGGGTGTGGGGACCCGCAAGGCGCTGCGCGCGCTGGCCGAGCCGGTAGCGGCGGTGGCCGGCGCGATCGAGGCGGGCGATGCGGTGCATCTGGCGCGGCTGCCGGGGATCGGCAAGCGAGCGGCGGAGACGATCATTGCCGAGCTGAAAGGCAAGGTGGGGGCATTTGCGGTCGGCGCGGCGGCAGGCCAAGTCGAGTCGCAGGAGCGCAGGCCGGGCTGGACCGAACCGCAGCGGTTGGCGATTCGGGTTTTGACCGAGTGGGGTGATGCGCGGGCCGACGTGGAGCGATGGATCGAACGGGCGGGGCAGTTGCACGCGGAGTTGGAGACGGTGGAACAGTGGGTGGAGGTTGCCTATCGGGTGAAGACGGGGGCGGAAGGGTAGCGGCGGCGAGCGCGTGGGCGCATGGTGGTCGGTGTGGGGGACAGGTGAAGCGTGGCGCGGGAACGAATCATCTCGGGTGAATCGAGCAGTGTGGATGAGGAGGGGTTCATCCAGTCGCTGCGGCCCCAACGACTCAAGGACTGTGTGGGTCAGCGGAAGGTGGTCGAGCAGGTTGAGATCGCCATGGCGGCGGCAAAGAAGCGTGGCGAGCCGTTGGAGCACGTGCTTTTGGACGGTCCGCCGGGCTTGGGCAAGACCACGTTTGCCCATGTGATCGCCCACGAGATGGGCGCGTCGCTTCGGATCACGTCGGGCCCGGCGATTGCCAAACAGGCCGACTTGATGACGCTACTGACGAATATGGAGACGGGGGACGTGTTGTTCATCGACGAGACACATCGTCTGGCGAACGTGGTGGAGGAGTTTCTCTATCCGGCGATGGAGGACTTTCGCGTGGACTACACGATCGAGGGGGGATTGGGCGGCCGGACGATCAACTTTGCGCTGAAGCGGTTTACGTTGATCGGTGCGACGACGCGGGCGGGGCTGCTGACGGCGGCGATGCGGGATCGGTTCGGGCTGCGTTATCACCTGGATTTCTACAGCACGGAGGATTTGACGGAGATTCTGCGTCGGTCGGCGAAGAAGCTGGCGGTGTCGGCGGAGGATGGGGCGCTGGAGACGATCGCGAATCGATCGCGTGGCACGCCGCGGGTGGCGAATCGGCTGCTTCGGCGAGGTCGCGATTTCGCTCAGGTGCGTGCCGACGGACGTCTTACGCGCGAGGTGGTAACCAAGGCGCTGGAGATTCAGCAGGTCGATGCGTTGGGGCTGGACGAGCTGGATCGGGCGTTCCTCAGGATCCTGATGCAGACGTACCAGGGCGGGCCGGCGGGCATTGAGGCGATCGCCGCGAGCATGGGGCAGGAGCGCGATACGCTGGAGGACGTAGTCGAGCCCTATCTGCTCCAGATCGGGTTTGTGATCCGCACGCGTCAGGGGCGATGCGCCACGCCGACGGCGTACGAGCATGTGGGTTTGCCGAAGCCGGACAGGATGGCTGAGCAGGATGACCAGATGGGGTTGTTCCATGGCGACGGGGGCTGAAGGTCGCCGACGGATCCGGGGTTGCATCAAGCCGACAACCTGATATCCGACGATGTTCGCGCGAAGAACGTCGTGCGCGGCGGTCGCATGGGGCGAGCCGCCGACGCGCGGCGCTAGGGGGGCTGGAGACGAAAGACGTTTATGAATTGCCTGCCGTGTCTGAGCTGGGTGATGAACTGATAGGGGCCCACATCACGGGGCTCGCCGAGCAGGACGAGTCGAGCCATGTGCCACAGGCGGTAGCTGCGGGTGCGTGGGTAGAGGCCGACCCTGGAATCCCATGCGACGTAGGCGATGCCCTTGGCGCGACACTCCTGCGTGAACTGGTCAAGCGTGTCTGCTTTGATCGACTCGAAGTGAACCAGGTCGGCGGCTCGGCCTGGTGCGAGGATGCGGAGCATGCCGGGCTGGGAACAGGCCAGGGCCTCGCCCGGCTGGGCGGTGCCGGCGTACCAGTCGGCCAACTGCCTGAACTCGCTATTGCGCAGCCCGTCGCCGACGGTGGGGACCAGGACGAACTGGTTGGAGACGACCATCAGAGCCACCCAGGCGGCCTTGGCCAGGTTTGGCAGGGCGTGTCGAGCCCCTGAAGCCGCCGTCGACAGCAGGCACACCAACGCGATTAACGCGACAGCGACGTATGGCAGCGAAGCGGACGGCGGGCAGACCGGCGCTATTTGCGGCAGATAGCGGGCGAGCCAGACGACCCAGGCCAGGGCGACGATCATCGAGAAGAGCACGAGAACCGACCGGAGTTGCGGAGGTCGAATGAGGCCGGCGAGTTTGTTGGCTACAAGTTGAAGGCCGGCCGCACAGATGGCAAGGGCGATCCAATGGACGATCACAAAGAATCGCGGGTACACGAAGGAATGTGCGGCGTGCACAAGTAGGTAAGCGGCGAGCAAGCCCGCCAGCGCCAGGACGGCCCATTGCCGTCGGCGTGCGATGTGAAAGATTCCCAGGGCGAAAATGAGGGCGGCGAGGATCTTGGCCATGCCGTAGAAAAGGACGGCGGCGTTGTCGGAAAGCTGGATGGGCGGCACGAGTAGCGGGTAGAACGCGACGCGCCATAATGCGGCGACGCACTCTGCAAGCACGATTCGGCCGCCGCTGGCTGCCCCCAGCTCTTTGAGGTAATGGGTTTGGCCCTGGGCGTCCCAGAGGCTCCAGGTGGCAAGCAGCCAAATCGCCAGCGGCAGAGCCGCAAGGGCCGCGGCTACAACGGCCCAGACGCGCCGGCGGGCGGTCTTGCTGTGCGCGATATCCGCTGCGAAGGCGAGGATCAAGAGCAGCGCCGCGTCGTACCTTGCCATCATGGCCAGGCAGGCGAACAGGTAGCTCCATCGAGAGTGCCGGAGCACGAAGTAGCATGTTGCCAGGACGAAAAACAGCAGCGTCGTTTCGGCGATGCCCTCGGTGAGCATGTACACGAGCCAGGGATTGATCGACGCGAGTAGCGCCACCCAGAAGCCGGCCTGGCCAACGATCCGACGTGCCACCAGCCAAAGCAGAACGACAGAGAGCGGGTGCAGCATCGCGTTCAACAGCCACGCAGCCGTCAGATCGGGGTGGGGCCTGGGCATACACCGACTCAGGCCTGCCTGAAGCAGCCCGACCAAGGGAGCGCGCTTGAAGCTGGTGGGCGTCTCGAACGCGAGCAACTCATGACCGGTTCGCACGAAGGGCCACATGTCGGGGTGCGGCGTAACAGTGTGGCCGAAGAAGAGCACCGACTGATAGGCGCCGAAGGCGAACAGGAGCAGTGCGAGCACGGCGCGGGCCGCTGGCGAGCCATCGATGCGATTGGCGCCCGGCTGATCTACCGCATCGTGATATGTGGCGGCGGCGCGACCGTGCGGATCGTCAGGCGGCTGGCTGGCGGTGGGCATCGCAGGGGCTCCGAGTTGCTCGCGCATCGACGACCAGGGCGAGGTTCGTGCCTACTGTGCGTGTCGGCATGTGCGGTGTCAACCGAGGCTGCGTGGGGCGCCCGGACCGGCGCGGGGTGGTCGACCATCGAGCGTCGTGAGGGGTGGACGTCCGAGAATTGGGGGCGTGCCACGACTGGTGCGGTCGGTACTCGGCAAGGAGCGTGTTGTGTCCGATGGTCTACGCCGGATCGGCGGGGGTTACCGATCCGACGGGACAGGCTATGCGCCGCTGGGCTAGAGTGGGTTTGGTCATCTTGAGCATGGGGGTACTGGGTCAACAGGCCTCGTGTCTGCCGGACAATCCCAACGCGCTGCTAACGCCGCAGGTACGATGGGGTACGGTCATCACGACGGCGTTGTTGAATCGGCTGGGCAATTTCATCGAACGCGACTGCGGTGACGTCGAGCGGCCGGTGAGTCCGTGAGCGACCTGGAGCGTGTGAGGCTTTCGGACGTTGCTGTCACGTCGCCGCACCGGCTGGTAAGTCTCGCGCGTTAGACTGGGTCCGCGCCCGAAGTTGCCGGAATGGCATCCACCGAAAGGAACGGGGCTCCCACACAGAACATGCCCGCTCCGGGCGCGTTCGACTGAGCGCTCACGCCGGAATTGCCGGGATTGGGCATGGTGCCCGCCACCGGTTTTGCAGCCTGCACATTCAGGAACTCACGGCCCGGCTGTGCCGGACCGTGCCAGCCGCCTGGGTGACATGCCCACGACGGCGGCAACATCGTGATCGACTTACGCGACTTCGAGACGTATCAGATGATTGTGCTGCGCTAATTGGCGGGTGGCAGGGGTAGGAAGGACGGGGTCTCCGTCCCCCTCCCTCCGAACCGCGTCGTGTCGGTGAAAGACCCCGGCTGCCGCGGCTGACCCGCCGGGATCGGATCGGCTGCATACGAGAGATAATCCATCAGCGAGAAGTCCCAGCCAAAGCCCAGCTCGTCGAGCGTGTGAAGCGTAAGACCGCTGGACTGTGGTCAATGCGCGCTGGCCGGCAGCGGGAAGTTTGCCCTGAAGCATATTTCCCGCGACGACCTGGCCGCCCTGACACACGAGGCGGGTGGCCCAGGTCCTTCTCTGGACCTGGGGGACACGATGAGCGTACGGGTTCGCCATCCTTTGCCTGCCTTGGCAATGGTGAGGATTCGTTGACTCGATCCTGGGCACCTGCTGACAGCCGACCGCCGGCTTGCCGGCCGACAGTCGCTGCCTGACACGTCGGCGAACCGGCGTTTCCAGGCCGTGAGGGCGGTTCGATCAGCCCTGCTTCGGCTGAACTGCGAAAGTATTCTGAC
Organism: Phycisphaerae bacterium; assembly: GCA_035530655.1. Classification (GTDB taxonomy): domain Bacteria; phylum Planctomycetota; class Phycisphaerae; order UBA1845; family DATKUK01; genus DATKUK01. The sequence goes on along the minus strand of DATKUK010000093.1, from coordinate 19,488 downwards.
GCAACTCTGTACGCAACGTGGGTGCAAACCCGAGCGGCACACCGACACTTTTAAACGACTTACGACAGCGTTTGGGCAGTACAGTGGTAATTACTACTTTGCTCGATGGCGTCGGCAAGGAGCACGAATAGGTAGACGCTGGCGCTCACGTCTTGACGCCAATCAGTGGTGCGAAGCGGTCTCGAATCACGGCGACCACGTCTGCCAACTCCAGATCGGCGGCCAAGCCGGAACGAGTGAGAAAACCCGTCCACTGAGCCGGCTTCGTCGGATCCGCCGTGAATTCCTCGCTGAGGGCCACCGGTAGCGTCGCGGGTATCGGTGTCTGCCTGCGTTTGAACGTCGCTTGGATGGCCTCGGCAACTACGGCGTTATCCAGATCGAACTCACGGGTTAAGACCCAAAGGTCGTAGAAGTCCTTCATCCGACTGTTGCCCATGCCGAGTGACACGATCGCTTCGAGCTTTTCGGCGACAACAGTTTCGACCGGGTAGGCTCGAATGACCGGTGCCGGATGGTCAAGAAGCGTCGGAAACTCCGTCAACTTCGCCTCGGGCGTCACCACATCACCGAAGCCTATGTCGATCTGAAGGCTGATACGAGCATTGCCCAGAAAGGCCAGCAACTTGACCCGCATGCCGCCGTATACCTGTTCATCACGAATCGGCTCACAGGTCACGGTCTCGGGGTCGAATCGAAGGCCGTCGTCCTCGACCCTGGTTGCACACAGGCCGCAAAACAGCGAGACGAGACGCTCAGCCGACGCGTCGCCAAAGCCAAGCAGGTCGAGATCACGTGTCGGGCGATAGGTAGTGCCTGTCCAGGCGGCGAAAAGCATCGCTCCCTTCAGAATGAAGGCGTCGGCATGCTCGGAGCGACTTAGCCGATACAGGAGCCGTTCAACGCCGAACCACGTGAGGAGCAGGTTGTAGTCGTCGCCCGTTTCGCGGCTGCGGTTGAGCAATCGCTGACGAGTCGATCTGGCCGCCGGGTTGTCCCGGGCCTCTGTCACACGGTCGCCTCCAGGTAAGGACGAATCACGTTCGTTACGCGGCAGGTCTTGGCGTACTGCCAGAGTTCATCCCGCGTGAAGTGACGGCCTCGGATCCCCTCTCGCAGAGCTTCGATCGCCACATCAAGGCCGAGCTTATTGCGATACTTGAAGCAATCCGCGACGGTTTTCGCGACATTGTAGATGCGAACCGAGACCCCTTCGATGTTGTGCACTTCGATGCCCTCGGTCAAAGCCGCCCCGGAGAAACGAACAACACGAAGCCGAGGACTACGCACCTGCGGCTTGCGGGCACGTCGATCCACAGCCATCCAGACTTGAAACGGGTTCTGTGTACCGACTTCGTGAAAGCGGAGGGACGAGAGCAGACAGATCACCCCGTGCGGAGCCTGCTTTGCGGCTTGGGCCAGCGAGTGGTTCCCGGTCGGCTCGGCGTCGGCGGGAACGTACACGCCGCGGGCAACGCGCAGAATCAGACCGTCTGCCGCAAGCCGACGAAGGTGTTCGGGGTGCAGCCCCCGCTCCCGCAGGTCGCGGAGACGCACCATGCCCGTCCGGCGGATGATGTCTAGCACCTTGTCGCGGTCAGTCCTGGCCATGTGTAATAGTGTCGGCATATAGTGCTATCTGTCAACACTTGTACACATCCAATCCGCAAAAAATCCGGCCGGGAAAAGGACATATGCCTAGCACATACAAGAGGTTACAGCAGAGTAAAGGTTTCTCGGGCGACGGCCCCGATCGCTGCCTCACCGCATCCGCAGCCAAATCCGCTGGCGTGCGCGCGCGGCAGGCTAAGCCTGACGATGAACATCGACACCGACCCGCGGCTTCTCGACGTGGGCGATGCCCTTCCCGCCTCCGACGGCAGAAGCTGCCGCTATAGCTCAACACGGTGCACGCTGGTGCTTCCCACATTAATCTTGACACAGCGTTCGCCGTCGTCTAACAAGAGGTCGTTTCGCCTGTTTGGAGCATCATTCCCACGTACCGAGGCCCGATGATGAAGCGTTCCATTCCTCTACTGACCATTGAGTCACAGATCAAGCGATGTCTCCGTCGCCATTTGCAGACGCTTGGGTTTGAGAAGGACGAAGAGGGCCTCTTGGTTGCCCCTGGTGACTCCAAGGACGCGATACGTACGGTACACGCTATCCAGCGTCGTGATAAGCTTCTCAAAGAGTCGGGCTTCATAGCGCGCTCTTGGCCACTTCTGCGGGATTGCTTCGCTGACGGTGATGCGGTCGATCCTGACCGAATCTCCCCCCGTCTGGAAGTCATTCGAGGCGGAAGCTGGCAATCCGACCTATTCCGTCTGGCTGCGCTTACGTGGAGTGTTCCTGTGTCGCAAGGGTTTGGGAGGAGGATTCGATTCATCGTCTGGGATGGTAGCAACGACAAGCTTGTCGGCCTCATCGCCCTTGGGGATCCTGTCTTCAACTTGAAAGCGCGAGACGATGCAATTGGGTGGACCGCATCCGACAGATCCCATCGCCTTGCCTGCGTTCTGGATGCGTATGTACTCGGGGCTGTTCCTCCCTACAACTCGTTGCTTGCGGGGAAGCTACTCGCTTGTCTGATTCGCTCGTCCAACGTACGTGCAGTGTTTCGCAAGCGATATCGAAATTCCTGTGGGATCATCTCCGGCGAATGCAGGCGGCCGCAGCTCGCGCTGGTCACTACCACTTCTGCGCTCGGTCGCTCAGCCGTTTACAATCGCCTCGTACTTGAGGGTACCCGCTTTTTCCAGTCCGTCGGATTCACCGGCGGGTGGGGGCACTTCCACGTTCCAGACGATCTGTTCGACTTAATGCGCCACTATCTTTCGGCCAAGGAGGATCCCTACGCACGCAACAACCGATTTGGCGACGGCCCCAACTGGCGATTTCGCGCCATCCGGCGTGTGCTTGCATTACTTGGCCAGAATCGAGACCTGCTCCGGCACAATATAAGGCGCGAAGTGTTTATGTGCAGTCTAGGAGAAAACTCTGCCCAGTTTCTTCGTGGAGAACATAAGAGGCTTCGACCCTCCCCCCTGCAGTCTGTGGAGCAGATATCGGCGATAGCGAGGGCCCGGTGGATAATCCCGCGAGCCCATAGGGTGCCAGCGTTCAGGACGTGGAAACGAGACAATATACTCGAAGTGCTGAGGCCGCGAGCCACCTGCGTACTCCGAGCGGATGCTTCTCGGGATGTCGGATGAGGAACAGGGCGTTATGGCCGTCCGAAGACACTACAGCTGCTACATCATAGGGGCAGTCCTCGGGCTCTGCCTCATCGCGACTCCCGTGGTTATCATCGTTCTTCATCTTGATCTCATTCCGGGACTCAGTGAGTCTCCAGTTCTGAGGGCGCATGTGCTTTGTGGCGCGTTTGGTCTTCTAGGCGCGTCCATCGCGACCATTCGAAGATACTATCACGCTCTAATAACAGAAGAAAGGGGACCACATACAGATGGTCATCACAGACCTATCGTCTGGGGTTACGGATATCTCGTGTATTATGTATCCAGGCCCGTGCTTGGGGCTATCCTGGGCCCCCTAGTGTATATGCTCAGCTTCATCGGGCTCCAAGTCATGGTGGCGGCGGACAGGATCGACATTTCGACGGAGGGCCGTATGCTGATGTACGCCATCGCCTTTGTGGCGGGGTATGCGGTGAGCGATGTCATGGACCGTGTTGAGGCAATATCCCGGAATATGTTCAAGCCAACACAACAAGATGAATAGGTCAACCTATGTCCAGCAAAGAGTACGGATGCCTGTTCTGCTCGGGGAAGTCAACTAGACGCGATGGGACATGCCCTGCCTGTGGAGCTCCCATAGACCTTTCCGCTGACCTGCTGACGCTCAGTATTGAGGGGATGGGTGTAACTGAGGTACTGGGGAGAGGGTTCTATGGTTGGACACTCAGAGTTGAGGATGAACTGCCTCAAGCTTTTGCTGTCAAGATCATCCCTTCCCATCGGATTAAGCCGGGACGAAATCCACTTCAAGAGCCACGCTCTCTCGTCCAATGCTCTCCGCACAGAAACATCGCCCGTTTTGTCCGGGCATTTACGACAACTTTGTCTTTGCGGGGAACTGGGCTTGAGGTGGTGTGCATGCTGTTCGACTACATTCCTGATGCTCAGCCGCTCCGACGTTTTACTGAATTGCCTCCCGCAGACCTCGGCCGAGCCGACGTTGTTGCTGTTCTCTCTGGCATCGCTTGGGCTTTGACGCGAATGCATGGGCGGGGCCTGTGGCACTATGACCTGCATGACGACAATGTTCTGGTGAGGCCAGTGGCTTCTGATGAAGGATCAACGCATCGGTTTGAAGCGGTGCTAATTGATTTTGGCTCTACTCGCCCGCTGATTCTGGACCGACCAGATGAACACGAGCGGGGCGACTACTTCTACCTAGGTAAACATATCTACGGACTTCTAGATGCATTTCAGCGCATCCGTTTTCCGAAGTTGAGCCAGGTTGACCGCAGCCTCGTCACAAGCCTGCGCAAACTAGCTCACCGGCTGATGGACACAGACGTGTCTCGACGCGCTGATCGCCCTGAGGAGATCGCGGGCGAGATTGACCGTGCCCTGGCTGAGAGTTCGACGGGCCACGCGCGGCCGGCGTTTGAAGTCATGCAGGCAGAAAGTGAGCTCTCGTTTCGCTACCCCCTTGGTAACTCGAATGCGCTGAATCTGAAGCCCCAGGATGTTGTGCTCCTTTTCCGTGATAGACTGGGATGGACATCGAGAATTGAGCGATCCGAGACTGTTGTCATTGTGGGGCCACGTGGCTGCGGCAAGACAATGTTGCTCCGCCATCTTTCAATTCAGAGTCAGGCGTGGCCACGTCGGGATGAGGCTCGTCCCGAGGCAGTGGCAACGCGGCTGAGTCAGACGCCCTTTCTTGGCTTCCTCGTGAGTTGCTACGACATTCGATCACCGTTTCTCCGTTCAGGCTATAAGTATCTGCAACGCAGGGCTCCGGAAAGAGCAGAGGACTTCTGTCGCGAATACTTCAACGCACAGTTCGCTCTAGAGGTGATCCGTAGTTTGGTATGGCTTCGGATTGAAGGGATGGCCGAGATCAGCGGGGCGAACCTGCACGCTGTCGCCAGGATAGTCAATGATCTCTTGGGAGAGAGCGTAGGGGGCAAGCGTGCCAATGCGTGGGCCGACATTGATGTTGTGATGGAGCGCCTTGAGAAACGTGTCGTGGACCTTTCGAATCTTGTGCGCCCCGAGGACTACCTCCCGAGCAATCTATGCCGATCGGATGTGTTGTTGCTGCTTGCCCGCGCCATTAGGACCATTCCGCTGGGAGAATCAAGGGACATATACTTCATGCTTGATGATTACAGCGTTACGGTTGTACAGGAGTTTGTGCAACGCGCCTATAACCCTGTGCTGTTCAATCCATCAAGCGAGATCCGAGTAAAGATAACCAGCGAAGGTGATGGTCCTGAACTTGGTGATACGCTCTCCCGGCAGTATCGTGAGGGGCGAGAGCTTACCAGAGTGAACCTGGGCGAAGTCTACTTCAGCGCCAGTGAGGAGGAGGGACGTGAGTTCCTCGAAGAGGTGCTGCAGGCGAGATGTGAAGAGACAGGCCATGGTAGTGTGTCGCAGTTGAAGGACCTGATGGGAGAACATCCACATGAGGGACACTTCGGAGCATATATATGTAATATAGCCACACATGGACACTCCGGTAAAAGTAGGGGGCGCGCTGGCGACGCCCGGTTTTTCGGGTTTGGGTTGGTATGTCGACTATGTTCTGGGGACGTTAGCTACGTGATCGAGCTCTTACGTGCCCTTGTGGGAGACGACTGGGCGAGTATTCAGGAGCCCTTAACGGCAGCCGAACAGGATCTCATAGTGAAACGCTTCGCGAGGCAGCAGTTGCGCGACCTGAAGCGCACCCCACCGCACGGAGAGCAGCTTCATGAGTTCGCGGTTCGCATTGGTGCGCTTGTAAGGAAGTACCTGCTTGCCTCGGGTGAGAAGAAGACCAAGGACGAGCGATTGAGGATTGAGATCGAAGGCGCTGGGTGTCTTTCAGGAGACGCTTTGGCGATTCACCGCGGGCTGCTCAAGCACAGTGTGCTTGTGGACGGCGGGTATGGGAAAAGCCGACTAGGTGAGCCCACGCGGAAGCTTTACATACGCCGACTATTTGCGCCGTGCTTTCCCTTCAGTCCGAACCGAAGGGGGTGCATCGCGATCACTGTGGCGACCTACGAGAAGTGGCTTCGCGATCCAACGTCTATCGGCCCTGGCCTGTCAGAAGACGAGGGAGGGTTTTTCACTTGACGGGAGACAGCAACATTGAGACGAGGTTGTGCGAGTGGTATATCGAGAAGGCCATTGAGGAAATACCGTTTTCTACGTGGCGGGCCGATAATGACCGTGTGCCTGCTGTGCTTGTAGTAGAGGGGTTTGAAGAGCGCTCTATTGGGTTTTTGCGGCGATTGGCAGACACGAAAGTCAGTGTGCCTGCCCTTGTTCTGGGAAGGTATGGCGATAACGGGGACTTGAATGTCGAGTTTCGCGAGGAATTCGAAGCATTGGCGAGTCGTGTGGCTTCCGGCCGGTGGCAGGTAGTAGAGTTGAAGGATGGTGAAGATTGGGCAAGGGAGGCGGCTCAGCTTGTCGGTGGGAATGAGCTGATCGTGGATATTTCTGCCTTGACGACTCGCGGAATCTTCTTTGCCCTCGATCGGCTCACGCGTCATTCAAGACATGTATCGATAGCGTACAGTGAAGCCGGGGAGTATCGACCGACGAGAGAGGAATGGGAAGGTTTGCTCAGAGAGGTAGCAGGCGATGTAGATGAAGACACTCTTATTGCGGAGAAAGCAGATGAGATGCCGTGGCTGTACAGTGGTACGCACCACGCGGAGATAGTCACTGGCCACGAGGGGTTTGATGCTGCCGGCGTGAATGCGCTTGTCGCGTTCTTCCCGTTCAAGTGTGCGCGCCTCGCGGCTGTGCTTGGTGAACAGGACTACTCGGCCTATGTGTTTATTGCGGGAAGACCAAGGCTTGAGGGGAACTCATGGCGGCTGGAGGCTCTCATGCGGATCAACGCCTCTGTCGTGAAGGACTGGCCGATTGTCGACATGGATACATTCGGGTACAAGTCGACGCTGAGCGCACTGTCCAAGGAGATATGCAGCGACGAGGGTTTGCTTCAGCGGTTCGATGTACACCTAGCACCCATGGGCTCCAAGCTTCAGAAGGTCGCGTGTTGGGTCCTTTCGATGCTGGTTCCTTCCGTGACTGTCACAACAGCCGTTACACATGGGTACTACCCCGAGGCCTTCAGTCATGGTGTGGGGGAATCCTGGGTCTTCCCACTGCTTGATCCGAACATGGCTTTCCAAGCCTTGCAGTGTCTACCGGCCCCGAAGTGACCTGGGGGAGCGTGTAGACAACGCGCTCCGAGCGAGCGGTCGCGACGGACTCTGGCTGCCGACCGACGTAGTCTAGGCGGAAGTCCCCTAAAAACGTTGCCTTGGTTTTGATGCGAATTCTGGCAGCCAGGTCGTGCCCGCGCATGCACAATTGGCAGGCTGGCGGAGACAATCGTCAACAAGCGGGGGCAAAACGACGGGCCAGTTCGGGGGCGAAGGGGGCGCCGCAAGGCTTTGCGGGGGCGAGAGATAGACGCCCGCTGACCAGTACTGTGAACGGGCGCCATGAAGTAAGGAAAGAGTGTCAGGATGGATCTAGGGGCTCCTTTACAGGCAATACCCCACCCTTTGCTTCGCAAAGAACGGGGCACCCGTCCGGGCATGTCTACGCCAGCCATCGCTGCATCCACGGGATCGCCTCGGTGCCGTTCCACCGATGCTGACCGGCGAAAACATCGTGCTTGAGATGGTCGCCCGATCCGAGCAGCCGGTAGCCCCTGCGGGTGATTCTCAACTGCGAGGAAACGTTCTTCAGGCCGCCGGCGCCGTTGAGCGGGTCCTGATCGCCCGTCTCGATCAACAGCGGCCGCGGTGCGATCAATGCCCCGACGTCGCCCATGTCGAAGTTCTCCCACAGACGTGGAATGACGTTGCAGTCGCAGTTGCCGGGCATCATCAGGAGCGAGTCGCGCACGCCGTAGAAGTAGCCGCTGACCACCGCGCAGGTTACGCGGGTATCAATGGCGCTGAAGTAAAGCGTTTGCAGACCCCCGCCGCTCAGGCCCGCGCAGCCCAGCCTGTCCGGCCACACGTCCTTCCGCGAGAGCACGTAGTCGGCCAGTCGCATCAGGTCGAAGACCCACAGACCGGCCACAGGGATGCCCAAGGGGCCGGCCATCAGTTGCAGGTGGTGGCAGGACGAGCTGAGGGGCGCTTGGCGGACCTCCTTCTCTTGCCGCTCGCCGAACCCACGCGCGTCGGGACAGAACACGCGGAAGCCCGCGCGAGCAAAATCGACGCCGTAGGCATAGTTGTAGTTCGCGATTGCCGCGGTCACCTCTGCGCAGGCGTGGACCCCCGCCACGGCCGCCTTGCCGCCGCCTCCGTGGCCGTGCGGGCAAAGCACCGCCGGCAGCGGTCCCTTCGCCCCTCTCGGCGCTAGGACGTAGAACGGCATGATCACGTCCCGCTGCGTCTGGATAAGCCAACGCTCGCGGCTGTAATCGCCGCAATCCACCGACTCGGTCTTGCGGGGCCTGGGTGCGGCTGGCTGCATCCGCTCGAGGCCCAGAAGATCCACCAGCTTCGCCCTCGCACGTTTCGTCCAGGCCTTCAGCGACGCAGGAGTGGTCGCTTTCAGGCCCATCTGCCGGCTGTAGGCGTTGAAGTGCTTGCCAAAGGCCTTGCGCGAATCGTAGTAGACCGGGTACATGGGCTCTGCCATAGGTCTCTCCAATACGCCACCCCTGTTGCCTCGCGGATCACGCTTTCTTGTACGCCGTGAATAGTCTCAAGGCAACGGGGTCTGGTGGTTCATCGTGTTTGTGACCCTTGATTGGACAATGCGCCTTCAGTCGCGCAAAACCTTCGTCGTGAGCACGCTCAACGGTCTCGGGAGGGTCGCCTCGGCCTGGGCCCGTCTGATGATCTCGCACGTGTACCGGGTCAGCCTGAATTGGACAAGTGCGCGGTTCCGCCAAGCAACGGATCCGCCCGACCGTCAGAAGCGGCTTGCAGCGAAGTCGTAACAGCTTAGCTCTATGACGGCGCATTGGACAGGCTGGCTCAAAAAACGCCGTTTCTGGGCCATCAAGCCGGCTCCTGCCCGGCGTTGAGTCGATCGTGACGCTGCGGGCGCTACGGCTCTCGCGGGGCGACCGCTGCGAACGGTACCGGAACACCCGACCGGACCACCCCAAGGCTGCCTGGACTGTCGCGGACCCGGGGTGGAAGGCGCGTGAAATCTCGACCGCAATCGATTAGTATTCATATGTCGAGAGCCTGTGATGGCTTGGGCAAATGCGTGCTCAGGCGTATACCAGCCAAGACGAGGAGAGGATGGGGAACGAGCAAACACAGGACGCTGCCCTACGCGAGCGAGTGAAGGAGCTGACGTGCCTGTACAGCCTGGCGCAGCTTGTGGAACGCTCCGGCATATCCGTGGCGGAGATCCTGCAAGGCGCCGTCGAGCTGCTACCTCCCGCCTGGCAGTATCCAGACATAACGGCAGGGCGAATTGTCTTTGACGGGCAGTCCTACGTGACCGTCAACTTCAAGGCAGGCGGTCAGGTGCAGTCAGCTCCGATCGTGGTGAACGGCGAGCCGAGAGGCCACGTCGATGTGGTGTACGTCGAGGAAAAGCCCGGACTGTACGAGGGGCCGTTTTTGAGAGAAGAGCGAAATCTGATTGATGCGGTGGCCCGTCAAATCGCGCTCATCATCGAGCGGCGACAGGCGGAGGAAGACCGTCTCCGCATGCAAAAGCAACTCCGTCACGCTGATCGCCTGGCGACGATCGGGCAGTTGGCGGCGGGCGTCGCGCACGAGTTGAACGAGCCGCTGGGCAACATTCTCGGCTTTGCCCAGTTGGCGCAGAAGCAGCCCGGCCTTCCCGAACGTGTCATCCCGGATCTCGCAAAGATCGTGGCCACGTGCCTGCATGCGCGACAGATCATCAACAGCCTAATGTTGTTCTCGCGTCAGATGCCCCCGCAGAAGGCCAGGTTGGACCTTAACGTCGTGGCCGAAGAAGCGATAGGCCTGCTCGAGCCAAGGTGTGTCAGAAACGGCATCGCCGTCGTGCGTCACCTGTCGCCGGATCTGCCGGAGATCACCGCCGATGCCTCGCAATTGCGTCAGGCCTTGGTGAACCTGGTGGTCAACGCTATCCACGCCATGCCCGACGGCGGCGTGTTGGAGGTCGCAACGCGCGCCTCTGCGGATTGCGTGCTGCTCACCGTCCAGGACAACGGCACCGGGATGAGCGAACAGGTTCTCAAGGAAATCTTCGTCCCGTTCTTCACGACCAAGGAGGTCAACGAAGGCACGGGCCTGGGCCTGCCCATGGCCCACGGTATCGTGACATCCCATGGCGGCCATATTCGCGTCGAGAGTGCTCCCGGCCAGGGCGCCCGGTTCGACGTCGAGCTTCCAGTGAACGCCAGCAGGAGAGCCAGTGGAAACCGGATCCATGATGTCACCACGTGAAAAAATGTCGATTCTCGTTGTGGACGACATACCGAACACGGTCGAGGTGTTGCAGCGGAATCTTACAGCAGCGGGATACACGGTCTTCACTGCGCCCGGTGTGCCCGAGGCGATCCGGATCGCCGAGAGCACTCCGATCGACTTGGTGATAACAGACTGGAAGATGCCGAAGGTCAGCGGCATCGACTTTGTGCGGCACGTTCGGGCCAATCACCGAGATACGGAAGTGATCATGATCACGGGGTATCCTTCCATCGACGGAGCCGTGGAGGCCGTCAAAACTGGCGCGGAGGAATACCTGCCCAAGCCGTTTACGGATGAGGAGCTGCTGGCCGCAGTCCGTCGATCGCTGGAAAAGCTGCGTCTACGCCGGTTTGGCTACGCCGCCGCCGAGCGGTCGCCGGCCAGGCCGTACGGGCTCATCGGCGACTCCGTGCCTATGCTGGACGTCTTCAAGACCATCAGCAAAGCCGCGTCCAGCTCCGCCACCATACTCATCGTGGGAGAGAGTGGTACGGGCAAGGAACTCGTCGCTCGAGCGATCCATTACAGCAGCCAGCGACCCGCCGCAGCATTCGTGCCGGTTAACTGCGGCGGTATTCCGGAGGGGTTGCTGGAAAGTGAGCTGTTCGGCTACGTCAAGGGGGCATTCACGGGCGCCGGGGAGTCTCGCGCGGGTTTCTTCCAGACCGCCGATGGCGGCACGATCCTCCTTGATGAGGTCAGTGAGACCAGCTTGGCCATGCAGGTGAAGCTGCTTCGTGTGCTGCAGGATCGGGAAGTCTATATGGTCGGCGCCAAGCGCGGCAGAAAGGTGGATGTCCGGGTTCTCGCGTCGACGAATAAATCGCTACCCGACCTGATCAAGAAGGGCCTGTTCCGCGAGGACTTGTACTTCCGCCTGAATGTGATCACGATTCAACTGCCGCCGCTGAGGGAACGCGGGGACGACATCCTGCTGCTGGCACACCACTTCGCGAAGAAGTATGCCAGCGAGTCGAGCAAACCGGCGCCCCGCTTCTCGGATGAGGCGATGCATGTGCTGAAGAATGGCTACCACTGGCCCGGCAACGTGCGAGAACTGGAGAACGTCCTCCACCATCTGGTCGTCATGACCGACGGTGACCGTATCGAAGTGCCGGACCTGCCGGCGGCGCTACGATTTTCCGCCACCGGTGTGCAGGACCTTACCCGCTCCTTGGCGGAGGTCGAGGCTGAGTATGTCCGGAACGTCCTCGCGAGCCTGGGGGGAAACAGGACCAAGGCTGCCGAGGTGCTTCAGATCGACCGTAAGACGTTGCGGGAGAAGCTGAAGCGCATGGAATCGCGGCCCGGCTCCTGAGGGCACCAGATCGGGGAATTCCACCCCGGTGATTCAAAACTCCCCAGCCACCCGCTCGCCCGGGGCAGCCGAGCATTGCCGGCTCGTGCAGCTATTCGGTGGCATTTTCGAAACCCGTTACTCCTTTATTTATAAGGTCTTGCGCCGGTGGCTCCGCGCCCGCCCGCCGTTGGCAGGACGAGATGGCATGCCACATGCACTCATCGCTTCCCGAGAGCCAAAGCTCCGTCCTGGGCCTTGGGCTCCAGACCGCGTTCCAGAGGAAAGGAGAGGAGCTTTGGCAAGGCCGTCGGGAGCTAAGGAGATCGGATCATGTCGACCGAACACGTCTTTCCCGATCCCGCAAACATGCCGCTGGATGCTGTGGGGCGTTCCGACGCGTCCGGGCTTTACCGGGATCTGTGCTCCAACTGCAACCACGCGAAGGCGTGCGGTGGCCGCAGCTCGCCGAGACGCCCAATCTTCTTCTGCGAGGAGTTCGATGTGTTCGTCTCGGTTCCAACCTCGCCGCCAGCCCGCGCTGTGCCGATGCAGCCGACGAAGAGGCAGAGCACGAACGAACATACGGGGCTGTGCATAAACTGCGACAATGCCGAGACCTGTACCTCGCCCAAACCAGAGGGCGGGATCTGGCACTGCGAGGAGTATCGGTAGGATGAGCCAGGCACTGGCGACTGCGGATCAGGCAGGTCCACCGAGGCCGAAGGCGGTGGATCGGGAGGACCTACTGCGGATCTTGGCAAGGCACGGGGACGACCGGGGCGGGTTGATCGCCGTCCTCGAGGAGATCCAGGCCCGGCACGGGTATCTTCCCGAGGAGGCCCTGAGACTTCTGAGCGAGGAAACAGGTTGGTCCCTGGTGGATGTCTACGGCATCGCTACGTTCTACCGTGCATTCAGCCTGGTGCCGCGAGGGAGGCACCTGGTCTGCGCGTGCCTTGGCACGGCCTGTCACGTCCGGGGCGCCCCCAGGGTCGTTGAGGAGTTCGAGCGCCAACTCGGCATCCAGGTGGGACAGACGACGGCGGACGGGGAGTTCACTCTGGAAACCGTCAACTGCCTTGGAGCCTGTGCTCTGGGCCCCGTGGTTGTCATCGACGGCCACTACTTCTCGAAGGTGAGGAGATCGAAGGTCCGGTTGCTCCTGGATGAAGTCTCGGCGGGAATCGGCAAGGCCAAGGCCGGCGAAGATGGGAGCACTTTCCCTATTGAGGTCAGTTGCCCCTGCTGCAATCACAGCCTGATGGACGCTGACTTTCCCATCGACGGCCGGTCTTCCATCCGATGCAGCATATCCTTCGACGGCCAGCACGGCTGGCTAAGGCTGTCGTCGCTGTATGGAAGCCCCAACATCGCGGCTGAATGTGAGATTCCTCCGGGCACGGTGGCGGCCTTCTACTGCCCTCACTGCCACGCGCGGCTCGCCGGCAGCTCGGCGTGTTCGGAGTGCGAGGCGCCGACAGTGCCGATGATGGTTCGCGGCGGGGGCGTCGTACAGATCTGCTCGCGCCGAGGGTGCGAGAACCGCGTGTTGGACTTGACATGATTGACGTAGCGCAGGCGCGGGAGCTTGTCGACGATTGTGGTGTAAAGGAATGGGAATGCCCAGGCTATCTTCCATAGACGAGTTGAGACAATTGCGAGCGTTGTTGCTTGCCGACCGGGACACCGGAAAGCTTGGCATCGCCATCTGCGCCGGGACGGCCTGTCGTGCGAGCGGGGCGTGTGAAGTCATCCAGGCCGTCAAGGGATACATCATCCAGAACAACCTCCAGGACAGGGTGGCCATTCAGACCACCGGGTGCCACGGATTCTGCGAAATGGGCCCCTTTATCCTTACCGTGCCCCAGGGCGCCTTCTATACGCAGGTGAAGCTAGGTGACGTGCCGAAGATCATGTCAGCCGCCCTGTCGGGCAGCTACGCGGAGGACTTGCTCTACCGCGACCCCAACACGGGGAAAGTCTACCAGCAGCGGGACGAGATACCCTTTTTCAGATACCAGAAGCGGACGATCCTGGACACGAACCAGCAGATCGATCCGACGCGGATTCACGACTACATCGTCCAGCGTGGCTACACAGCTTGGGAGAAGGTGCTGGCCGACCGCCGGCCGGAATGGGTGATTCAGGAGGTGAAGGACTCGGGGCTTCGCGGGCGGGGCGGCGGCGGGTTCCCCACCGGCTTGAAGTGGCAGATGCTTGCCGAGCAGCCGGGCCGGCGCGGCAAGTTCATGGTGTGCAACGCCGACGAGGGCGACCCCGGCGCGTACATGGATCGCAGCATCCTCGAGGGCAACCCACATAGCATTATCGAGGGGATGATCATCGGCGCTTATGCCACCGGGGCCACCGAGGGCATTGTGTACGTCCGTACAGAGTATCCCCTCGCCATCCGCCATCTGACCGTGGCCTTGGCGCAGGCTCGAGAGCTCGGCTTGCTCGGCCAGGACATCTTGGGCAGCGGCTTCTCGTTCGACATCAAGGTGGTCCGGGGTGCCGGCGCGTTCGTCTGCGGCGAGGAGACGGCTCTGATCCGCGCCATCGAAGGCAAGATGGGCGAGCCGCGTCAGCGCCCGCCGTACCCGATCCACAAGGGGATCGACGGCAAGCCGACGGCCATCAACAATGTCGAAACCTGGGCCAACATTCCGGTCATCATCCGCCAGGGCGCCCAGGAGTTCGCCAAGATCGGCACGAAGAACAACTCCGGCACGAAGATCTTCAGTTTAGTCGGCAAGATCAAGAACACCGGCCTGGTGGAGGTGCCCATGGGCATCACGATCCAGCAGGTTGTCTACGACATCGGCGGCGGACCGGTGGGCAAGGCCCGGGTCAAGGCCGTCCAGACCGGCGGACCGTCCGGGGGGTGCATCCCGGTGAGCCGGTTCGACTTGCCGATCGACTACGACAGCCTCGCCGCGGCGGGGTCCATCATGGGCTCCGGCGGCATGATCGTCATGGACGAAAACACCTGCATGGTGGACGTCGCGAAGTACTTCATGAACTTCCTGAAGGAGGAGTCGTGCGGCAAGTGCTTCACCTGCCGTAAGGGCACGCAGCGGATGTACGAGATCCTCGACGACATTTCGAAGGGCAAGGCGGCGCCGGAAGATATCGAGCTATTGGAGGAACTCGCGGTCGCTGTGAAGGACACCACGATGTGCGGCCTGGGCCAGACGGCGTCGAACCCGGTGCTCAGTACACTTCGCTACTTCCGCGGCGAGTACGAGCGACACGTGGCGAACCGAAAGTGCGACGCCTTCGTGTGCAGCGAACTGGTAGGCGCATCCTGCCAGTCCGCCTGCCCGCTCGACACCGAGGCCTGGCGCTACGTAGCGCTCATCGAGAAGGGCCGATATGAGGAGGCCTATGAGATCATCCGCGAGGCCAACCCGTTTCCCTCGATCTGCGCGCGGGTCTGCGACCGCAAGTGCGAGCAGCGCTGCCAGCTCGCCGCCAGCGGTGACGAGGCAGTGGCCGTTCGCGCCCTGAAAAGATTCGTAACGGACCGCGTCAGCCCCTCGGCGTACAAGCCTGCCAAGCCCGCAAAACCAGGCGGGAAGCCGCAAAAGGTGGCTGTCGTGGGGGCCGGGCCTGCCGGGTTGGCGGCCGCGCACTACCTCTCGCGGTTCGGGCACAGGGTCACCGTATTCGAGGCAGAGGCCGAGCCCGGCGGAATGCTCATCAGTTGCATCCCCGCCTACCGCCTGCCTCGGAGCATCGTGCGTCAGGAGATCGAGTCGCTGCTGGACGAGAACATTACGCTCCGCTGCTCCACCGCTCTCGGCCGCGACGTAACCGTCGACGGTCTCTTCGCCGAGGGCTTCAAGGCCGTCTTCCTGGCCATAGGAGCCGACAAGAGTTGGAAGCTCGACCTCCAGGGAGAGGATATCTCCGGCGTGTATTCCTCGATGGAGTTCCTGAAGGCCTTCAACCTACGCGGCGAGGAACTGGCTGGCGGGCACGTGGCCATCATCGGGGGCGGTAACTCGGCCGTGGACGCCGCCCGTGTGGCCATCCGCCAGGAGAACGTCCAGTCAGTTAGCCTGCTGTACCGCCGGACCGATCAGGAGATGCCGGCCTACGCCGAGGAGGTCGAGGCCGCCATCGAGGAGGGCATCAAGCTCCAGACGCTCGTGTCGCCCGTGAAGATTCGCTACATCGAGGCGGCTGTGAGGGAAGGCATCCGGGTTGAGACGATGGTCCAGCCCGTGAAGATCTACTCGCAGGCGGGGCGCCTGGTCGGTATCGAGTGTATCCGCAACCGTCTCGGCGACGTCGACGTCAGTGGGCGTCGCAGCCCGGTTCCCGTTCCGGGCTCCGAGTTCACCATCTCACTGAACACCCTGATCGTGGCCATTGGCGAGCGTCCCGAAAGCGATTGTCTCTCTGCCATGGGCATTAACCTCGGCAAGGGAGGACGGCTGCCAGTCGACGCCCGGACCTTCGCCACCAACCGTGAGGGCGTTTTCGCGGGCGGCGACTTGGTCACGGGCCCCAACACCGTCGCCGACGCCATCGCGGCAGGCAAGAAGGCGGCTGCCGTGATCGACCGCTACCTTCGCGGCGAGACCCTTGCCCCCGAACCGCGCATCCGGCTGCCCGAGGCCTTCCTGGAGCCCGCCGAGATCGGCGAGGACGAGCGGGAAAACGCGGTGCGAACCGAGCCGGCCACCATCCCCGTCGAGTCACGGAGAAAGAACTTCGCGGAGGTGGAGATGGCCCTGTCCGCGGAACAGGCACGCGCCGAAGCCCGACGGTGCCTGCGATGCGACCTGACCTTCAGCCGGCGGGGGAAGGAAGCTCAGCCTGACTGCGTGGCGTTAGGGGAGACATCGGCATGATTGCGCTGACCATCAACGGACTGGACGTGTCGGTTGACGAGGGCTCCACACTGCTGGAGGCTGCGACGTTCCTGGGCTTTCCGATCCCGACGCTCTGTCACATGGAGGGGCTGTCGCCCTACGGCGCCTGCCGCTTGTGCGTGGTGGAGATCGGCGAGGGCCCGAAGGTCAGGCTGGTCACATCATGCACGTACCCGGCCGAGCGGGGACTCAAAGTGCGGACGGCCTCGGCGCGCGTGCTTCGGGCACGGCGCATGGTTCTGGAGCTGCTGCTCGCCTCGTGCCCGCAGTCAAAGGTGATCCAGGATCTGGCCTCGGCCCACGGCATCCGTCGGCAGCGGTTCCGGCAGGAACACGAGGACTGCATCCTCTGCGGGCGGTGTGTGCGGATGTGCGAAGAGCAGATGATGGCCAAGGCCATCGGGTTCCGCGGCCGCGGAGCGAAGAGGAGCCTCGGCACGCCGTTCGACACCAAGTCGGACGTCTGCCGGCAGTGCGGCGGCTGTATCTACGTCTGCCCCGCCTGTCAGCTCCGCTGCACGTACAGCGAACCGGAGAAGGCTGTCTGCGGTGGCTGCGCGAACCTCGCCCCGCCCTGCATCCAGAAAGACTCGTTCGACGACATGATGTGCTACATGGAACCCTGTGTGGCGTGCGAAATATCCAGAGACAGCTAGACCTGTAAAGGAGCCGGCTTCCATGATCGCTACGTATTCCAGGACGAACGCTTCGGCGGCGACCCTCACGAAAAACCGCACCGAGGGTTCGGTCGTGCCCGCCTCGGGCATGTGCGTCACCTGCGTCGACGGCTGCATCGGCATGTGCGAGATCGGCAAGAGCGCCTATCGCGGGCACGAGGTTATCTACCCGCAGCCGTTCGGCGTGATCACCACGGCGGCCGAGAAATCGTACCCTGTCGATTACTCCCATTTCAGCATCATGGGGACGGCAGTCGGCGCCCATGGCGTCGAGGCCGACAGCGACAAGGCCATTTTCCCGGGCGTCAGACTTGAACTTACCTTCGGCCACGACAGCGGCATCAAGTTCCGTCGGCCCTGGATCATTCCCGGCATCGGTTCGACAAACATCGCCAAGAACAACTGGGAGGGTCTCGCCATCGGCTCGGCTTTGGCGGGCACGGGTCTGACGATCGGCGAGAACGTGGTCGGTATGGACTCGGCAGCGGTGTTCAAGAACGGGCGGGTCGTCGATACGTCCGACCTGAAGCGACGCGTTCAGCTCTACAAGGACCACCAGCGCGACGGGTATGGCGCAATTGTCGTGCAGGCGAACATCGAAGACACCCGTTTGGGCGTCCAGGAATACGCCATCGAGAAGCTCGGCGTGGAGTGCGTGGAACTCAAGTGGGGCCAGGGCGCGAAGAACATCGGCGGCGAGGTGAAGATACGCGACCTCGCCAAGGCGCAGGTTTTGCACGAGCGGGGCTACCTGGTTTTGCCGGACCCCACCGACCCTCACGTCATTGAGGAGTTCGAGCGAGGTGCGTTTAAGGAGTTCGAGCGGCATTCCCGTGTCGGGATGGTCACGGAAGAGTCGTTCGCCGAGCGGGTCGAACAACTCCGCAAGGCGGGGGCGAAGTACATCTTCCTCAAGACCGGTGCCTACAGGCCCGCCGATCTGGCGCGGGCCGTCATGTTCGCTTCGCGATACAAGCTCGACCTGCTCACCATCGACGGCGCCGGCGGCGGGACGGGCATGAGCCCGTGGCGGATGATGAACGAGTGGGGCATCCCGCCGGTACATCTGCACTCGCTGCTCTATCGCTACGCCAAGAAGCTGGCCGATCGGGGCGACCACCTTCCGGCCCTTGCCGTGGCCGGCGGGTTCGCCTTCGAGGACCAGATCTTCAAGGGGCTGGCAATGGGCGCGCCTTTCGTCAAGCTTGTCGGCATGGCCCGCGCCCCCATTGCCGCGGCCATGGTCGGCAAGACCATCGGGCGCACCATTGAAGAGAACCAGGTGCCCGTCTACATCGAGCGATTCGGCAGCTCGAAGGACGAGATCTTCGTCACGGCCGGCTCGCTGCGAAAGGAGCTGGGCAAGAATCAGTTCGAGAAACTCCCCACCGGCGCCCTGGGCCTGTACACCTACTACGAACGTCTCGACCAAGGCCTGCGCCAGCTTATGGCCGGCAGCCGGAAGTTTGCCCTGGAGCATATTTCTCGCGACGACCTGGCCGCCCTGACACACGAAGCAGCCGAAGTCAGTGGTATCCGCTACGTCATGGATGTGGATGAGGGGAAGGTTGACTCGATCCTGGGCACCTGCTGACAGCCGACCGGCGGTTATCCGAGGGCGGCGGATTGCCTGTGGTGTGCGACATCCAGCAGCCACGTCGTGCTCTGCCAAGCAGCTTCCACCACGTTACAATGTTGGCCTGGAAGCTCGATCACCTCCAGTCGGAGTGACCTGCCCCCGTTTTATGTACCACCTGTTATGAGAGTCGGACCAGTGTGAACACGTTCCCGGCTCTTGTCCTCCGGTGCTTTCCGGAGGGGAAGAAGCCGGGGGTTTGGGGGCAGAGCCCCCGACGATTCGTCTGTCCTGGTACATCGGGCCGCGAAGGCCGCCGGTGTTTGATAGCCCAGCGAGCTGTGCGGCCGACGATGATTGTACTGCAGCCAGTAGTCCTCCACCAGCACCTTGGCTTCACG
>DATKUK010000092.1:0-10455 GCA_035530655.1 Phycisphaerae bacterium | reverse complement strand
AGACCGGACGATAGGCCTCCGGCCACAGCATCGGCTGGTCTTGATGCCGTCGGATATTCTTGGTTCGGGGGCGCTGACGGCGACGTCCGGATCGTGTAGAATGCTTCACTTGAAAGGCCTCCTTGCCGGCGGGTGTTGTTTTCTATCAAACTACAGTATACCGCCGCTTGAAGGCCTTTTCCTGTGCGAAACGCGATCGGAGATCGCTTATTCTGGGCCTAGCCTTGACGGCATCGTTCGCGCCGTTCGACGCCTTCGTGTACCTATGGTTCACCCGCTCTCGTGCAACGACATCCGGCACGTACACGCGACTCGCCTGCTTCACCAACTTTGACAGCTCGCCCGACTCGAGGCTCTCAGGAAGAGAATCGAGCACGTTCGTGTCCAGAAACACGGCGAGCGGCCACTCGACGCGGGCGCTTCTCTCGTCGGTTTCCTTCGCCATAAGGTCAACCTCATCAGAAACTCAAGGGACGCCGAGCAGCGATGTTCGCCAAGAATCGCTACTTGGACACATGCAGTGTACAGCGCCTGATCGCCCGGCTCCAGGTCCCAGCGCAGCCCACCCCCAAGACCATATCAGGCATAGGTTGGGTGTTTTCTGCTGGGTTCCAGGGCTCCGCGGGTGCGACATCTTTGCGTCAAGATGCAGGGCGTCTCCCGAATGAGCGGCACGCTCCCGCACAGCAAGGCCGTCAACTCGTGCGCACCAGCCACCCTCCGGCAAACCGCGCCAGGCGTTCCCCTCTACCGCAGCCAGCCGAAGGTCGTGAATCGCCCCGCAAGGTGCGACGGATGCGCCACACGCAATCGTGCCCGCAGATCGAAAACGATCTGTGCCAACCGGTTCTCGCGTCAACGCGCGACGCGCAAAAACAACCGCAGCCGGGACTGGGCTTGCCAACCGCCGGCTGCGAATCGCTCTTGCTCTGCTTTGGACGTCGGGCTCGAGCCTCGATTGGGGCTCACACCCGCGGGCTAGTACATGCCGCCCATGCCACCCATGCCGCCCGGGCCACCGGGGCCGCCCGGCGGGGCCTTCTTGTCTTGCTTCTCCTTGATCTCGCTGACCACCGCGTCGGTTGTCAGCAGCAGCGACGCGATCGAGGCCGCGTTCTGAAGCGCCACGCGCTCCACCTTGGTCGGCACGAGCACGCCCATCTTGATCATGTCGCCATACTGACCGGTCAACGCGTTGTAGCCGTAGTTGCCGCCCTCTTCGCTCTCGAAGATCTTCTGGGCCACCACCGCGCCGTCGAGCCCGGCGTTGGCGGCGATCTGGCGAATCGGCGCCCACAGCGCCCGCCGTACGATGTCCACGCCGGTCTTCTGATCGCCCTTGACCTTCTTGGCGGCTGCATCGAGCGCCTTGACCGCCCGCAGCATGGCCACGCCGCCGCCGGCCAGAATGCCCTCTTCCACCGCCGCGCGACAGGCGTGCAGCGCGTCTTCCACGCGGGCCTTCTTCTCTTTCATCTCGGCCTCGGTGGCCGCACCTACGTTGATCTGCGCCACGCCGCCGGCCAGCTTGGCCAGACGCTCTTCCAGCTTCTCGCGATCGTAATCGCTGGTGGTTGCGTCGATCTCGTGCTTGATCTGATCGATGCGGCCCTTGATCGCACTGCTCGTGCCGGCGCCCTCGATGATCGTGGTGTTCTCCTTGTCGACCACGACCTTCTTGGCCTGACCGAGGTCGGTCAGCTCCAGGTGCTCGAGGTTGATGCCCAGGTCCTCGAAGATCGCCCGGCCACCGGTCATGATCGCGATGTCGTCCAGCATCGCCTTGCGCCGATCGCCGAAGCCGGGCGCCTTGACCGCACAGCACTGCAAAATGCCGCGCAGCTTGTTGACCACCAGCGTGGCCAGCGCTTCGCCCTCGACGTCCTCGGCGATGATCAGCAGCGGTCGACCCGCCTTGGCCACCTTCTCCAACACCGGTACCAGATCCTTGACGGCCGACACCTTCTTCTCGTGGATCAGCACGTAGGGCTTGTCCAGCTCGACTTCCATGTCCTGCATGTTGTTAATGAAGTGCGGCGAGAGGTAACCCTTGTCGAACTGCATGCCCTCGACCAGCTCGACGGTGGTGTCGATGCTCTTGCCTTCCTCGACGGTGATCACGCCGTCCTTGCCCACCTTCTCCATGGCCTGGGCGATGTTCTTGCCGATCTGCTCGTCCTGGTTGGCCGCACATGTGCCCACCTGGGAGATCTGCTCGCTGCCGGTCACCTCGATGCTGGCCTTCTTGAGGGCCTCAACCACTGCGGCGACGGCTGCGTCGATCCCGCGCCTCAGCTCCATCGCGTTGGCGCCGGCGGCGACGTTCTTGAGACCCTCGTCGTAGAGGGCCTCCGCCAGCAGCGTTGCGGTGGTCGTCCCGTCGCCAGCGACGTCCGACGTCCTGCTGGCCACCTCTTTGACCATCTGGGCGCCCATGTTCTCGTTCGGATCGCCCAGCTCGATCTCCTTGGCCACCGTCACGCCGTCCTTGGTCACCGTGGGCGAGCCGAAGCTCTTCTCCAGGACCACATTTCGGCCGCAAGGCCCGAGGGTGATCTTGACCGCCCTGCTCAACTTCTTGACGCCGCGCCGGATCGCCTCGCGGGCATCCATATCAAACGCAATCTGTTTGGCTGCCATCGTATCTCGCTCCTGCTTGCTGATATCGTATTTTGCAGGCTACCTCATCTGGGCCTGGCCCACTGCGGCGCCCCCCGGGCGCGGCAGGCGACCTGGTGCCCGAGCCCTGCCTACTTCTCCACGACCGCGAGGATGTCCGACTCATCCATGATCAACAGCTCCTCGCCGTTGACCTTCACCTCGGTGCCGGCGTAGCTGGTGAAGATCACCTCGTCGCCCTTCTTGACCTGCGGCTTGGACCGCTCGCCGCTGTCGAGCAGTTTGCCTCCGCCCACCGCCTGTATGGTGCCCCGCTTGGGCTTTTCCTTGGCCGTGTCGGGCAGCACGATGCCGCCGGTCGTCTTCTCCTCGGCCTCAAGACGCTTGACAAGTACTTTGTCTCCCAGGGGACGAATCTTCAGCTTGGCCATCCCGCACTCCTTTTGAACGCCACGTTTGCCTGACCCACAAGGCTTCAAAACCATCTGTCGCCGTCGGCGAGCCCACACCGAACGGCCTGGGGGCGCGTATTCCGCCCGCACCCTCCGCTAACTGCAAAGCATGTGCCACTGTCCTATGTCGGGCGATGCGCCTTCGATGTGAGGCCGTAACCTACGCTTATAAAGCATCTTATCGGCGCTTAAGCAAACCGCCCTTTTCCGTGTTGCACTCACGGCCGCCTGCCAAAAAGTGCGGGCAGGCCGCGCGGGCCACCTGTCAGTTTGGCAGCACGGCCGACCGCCCTGCCCACGCCGCCGCCCGGCGGCCGCTCGTTGCGGCCCGACCTACGCCGCCGGCGGAGGCGGGGATAAACGTCTTGTCCGGCCGCCCGCCAGAGCCTAGACTCACGGGCACATTGGGCATCTGTGCGGGTTTCAAGTCGTGTGTGGCAGGACTGGTGGCGGCCGCGTCGCTGCTGGCGGTGGGTTGCGCCGAGCTTTGGCACACAAACACGACAGCTACAGTGGGGGATTCGCCCGAGACCCGCACGGAGCTCTACTTCGTCGGCGTGCTCAAAAGCTCCTATTTCTATCCGGTACGCGACCTGTTCGAGCCGCTCCTGGTCAAAGGCGAGACGGGCGAGCGCGGCGCGTGGAACGTCGAGTCGGGCGGCTCGGTGCCGGACGGATCCTTTTACACCAACCGGAAGATCGCGTCGCTGAGCCCGGACGAGATGGCCGCCGGCCCGTGCACGCAGTCGCCCCCCAAACCGCCGTTTACGGTCAAAGCCTTCAGGCGTCGGGGGTTGCGGCCCACGTTCTTCGGAACGGACGCATTCGGGCGGAAATACTTCTTCAAGGTCGACCACGCCGATTGGCCCGAGTTAGCCACCGGCACCGAGATCATCGGCACGCGAATCCTCTGGACGATGGGCTACCACGTGCCCGCCAACTATCTGGTGACGCTCGAAGGCACCGGCCGCGGCGATCTGGACGGGCGCCGGGCGGTGGCCTCGTCGCTGGTGCCCGGAAGGGTTGCCGGCCGATGGAAGCTCGACTGGTTCCGCTACCGGCGCGAAATGAGGGCGTTGCGTGTGGCCTGCGCGTGGCTGAACGACGTGGACCGCGTGGACGGCAACAACCTGGTCGCCGTCGCGCACGACGTAGCCACCTACTACCTGCTGGACTTCGACAGTGCACTGGGCGCCTGGCAGGGCAAGCCCAAACCGCCCTGGCGGGGTTGGCGGCACGTGTGGGACGTGCAGTGGCAGTTCCGCACCGTGGTGAGCCTTGGGCGAGACAATCCCGGATACGACCCGAACCAGCCGATCGTCTCTCGCGGGGTGGGCCGATTCGACTCCCGCTTCGATCCGATCGAATGGAGGCCGCAGCTTCCCAACTCAGCCTTCCGTCACATGACCGAAGACGACGCGGCGTGGATGGCCCGCAAGATCGCAGCGCTGACCGGTCCACAACTCGAGGCGATTGTAAACGAGGCCCAGTTCAGCCACCCGCAAGACAGTCAATACGTACTGGAGACACTGTTGGCGCGGCGTGAGGTGATCCTGCAAGCCTGGCTTCCGGGTGAGGATACAACGGTCGAGCTGGCCAGCGATGGGCAAGGTGCCGCCGGC
The DNA here is from genome assembly GCA_035530655.1 of Phycisphaerae bacterium. Lineage (GTDB taxonomy): Bacteria > Planctomycetota > Phycisphaerae > UBA1845 > DATKUK01 > DATKUK01. The sequence continues at coordinate 5,762 of DATKUK010000092.1, read as the reverse complement.
CGGCCACAACCGGCTTGCTCCCAATCGGCAGGTCCGTAGCGTGGGCTGCCCGGAAGGTCCTCAGCACCGCGCCACCTGAAACGCAAACATGGGGATGATAGTCAACTACGTTCGATTGCTTCGCCCACCACAGTGGGTCAAGAATGTCTTCGTGTTCGCCGGGCCGGTGTTCGCGCGCCAGGTCTTCGATTCGGGGGTCCTGGGCAGGACGCTGCTGACCTTTGCGGCTTTTTGCCTGCTGTCCAGCGTGGTGTACGTCGTAAACGACGTCGTGGACCGCGAGGAGGACCGCCTGCATCCACGCAAGCGCAATCGACCAATCGCCTCGGGTGCGGTGGGTCCGGTCTCGGCCGTCGTCGTCGCCCTCGTGCTGTTGGCGACATGCGTGGCAATGCTGCTTGCCGTTTCGTCGGCCGTACTGGTCGTGGGCCTGACGTACTTCGCCCTGATGATGCTCTACTCGTTCGTACTGAAGCGCAGGATGCTGCTCGACGTAATCGCCATCAGCGCGGGCTTCGTACTGCGGGCGCTGGCAGGGGCGGTGGCCGTGCCCGTGGTGGTGTCGCCGTGGCTGATCACCTGCACGTTTACGCTTTGCCTGTTCCTGGGCTTCAGCAAGCGACGGTGCGAGTTGGCGGCCTTTGCCGATGCGGCTGAGGCCGGCCTGCATCGCAAGACGCTGCTGCGCTATACACCTGAGTTGCTCAACCATCTTCTGAGCGTGACGGCCGGCATTGCCGTGGTGACGTTCCTCTTGTACTGCATGGACGACCGAACGGTAGCCGAGCTGGGCACGAACTACCTGATCTATACCGGTCCGCTCGTGGTCTACGGCATCTTCCGCTACGCGATGCTGGTCGAGTCGGGTCGGGCCAGTGGGCCTACCGACGTGGTCCTGAGTGACCTGCCGTTCATCGCCACGGTGGTGCTGTGGTCCGTGCTGGCGGTGACGATCGTCTACCTCGGCCCGGACGTCCGAGTCTGGGCCCATCACTGGCTCTTCGGGGCCTAACGCATACGACGCAAGAGTGTCCACGAAACGAACGCGCATGTCGGCAGCCCGGCTGTATGCCCCATTCAAACGCACCGCAGACGTGGTGACCGCCGCCGGCATTCTGGTGATTCTCAGCCCCTTATTGCTGCTGGCGTCGTTGGCGATCAAGTTCACCAGTCGCGGGACGCTGCTGTTTACTCAGGACCGGGCCGGGCGCGGCGGCCGACGGTTTCGCGTGCTGAAGTTTCGCACCATGCGCGGCGGGCGTCAGCCCGATCCGCAGGAGTTGGTGCCCCTCGACCATCCCGAGATCACGCCGGTAGGCCGCGTGTTGCGCAGGACGAAGATCGACGAGCTGCCGCAGCTTCTCAACGTGCTGGTTGGCGATATGTCGGTTGTGGGTCCGCGGCCCACGTTGGGCGAGCAGGTCGAACAGTACGACGATTTCGAGCGCCGTCGATTGGAGGTTCGGCCGGGCTGCACGGGGCTGGCGCAGGTCAACGGCAACACCGCCCTGCCCTGGCCCGAACGGATCAAGTGGGACGTATTCTACGTCGACCGCTGCTCGCCCTGGCTGGATGCCTGGATTCTGCTCAAGACCGTCGCCGTGATCATCGCCGGCGAGGGCCGGTTTGTCCGCCGACTCGACGACTCACGCGCACCTGGCCCGACCGACGACGAGGATCGGCCGCATTGAAGGCGACTACTTGAGGCCCCCAAGCATCGCCAAACGATCAACGGTCCTTGAAGGTCATGATCCTGTCGAAGGAGAAGTCCGGCAAGACCGACAACAGCAATAAGGAGGTTCGCATCGTGCCTCAGGAACCGACCAGATCGTGACAGGCGGTGCAGCTGCCGAGCTGCGGTCGTAAGCCATACTTTTCGGGGAAGTACCTCGTTTCAACGTCATTATCAGGATCCATGACTCTCTCGATCTGCTCCAGTTGCGACTTGCTGAGAAAAGGCATCCCGACCATGCCGTCGGGCACGTCCGACCCGTCGGCCATCGGGTAGCCGTAGCTCATGACGTTCAGGTGTATTGTGTCCGGCGTCGAGCCGGGCCTGGAGAAAGCTCGAACAACGCGGTCCCCCGTGCAGAAGTCCTCGGCCGGGCAGACGCAGTCGCTGAAATCGCCTTCCGCGCCTTGGCAGCCCGCTGCCACCGTCAGCGCCAGCTTTACAGACTGGGCGGCCTGCCCACAACAAGCCTGCGTCTTGCGGTACAGGCGTCCGTTTGACCACTCCTGAATGGGTTGAAGGTCGGCCTCGTACTGCGCAGCCTCTTCCCTGCTGTCAAAGAAGATCTGATATACCCCTGTATCCATGGTGCCCGGGATGCACGTCGGAACGAAGAACATATCCCAGAAGAGCGAAAGCTCGGCCGGCAGGCCCGTCTCGGGGTTGATGAGATGCTCATGTGTCGTGTAAAACCTTCTCTGGTTGGTGGGCGGGTCATCACCATGTTCGGGACAGTTTATCATTTGCGCCAGATCGTAGTCCATCGAGTAACGAGTGTGATTGGGGAACGTATGGGGAAGACCAAAGTAGTGTCCCAGCTCGTGGGCGAATACGAATTTGCTGCGATTTGAGTTGGCCCGGGCCATGTGACCAGACGTCATGCCGATAATCCTAGAGTACCACGGATACTGGCCGCCGTTGGACTTGCCCTGGTTTATGTAAACCAGAATCTCGCCCTCGGGACAGCAGTACGTTCCAGCCCTCATCTGAGCCCAGTACCGCGTCTCGGTATTGCCCGCCGGACGCACAAAGTCCGGGCACGACACCCAATGCGGAAAGTGGATACCTCTGATCGGCGGCGCCCACCTCAGATCGTCCGGCCAGGTGTAATATTCGTGCTGCATGTTGTTGGCATCATCCAGAATGTATTCGCCGTTCGCATCCCGAAGATAGAGGTCCTCGAACTGGGAAGTCGAGATAACGTTGTCCTCGCGGAGAAAGAAACGCATTCTGGCAGGAAAGAAAATTTGATTCGCCAAAGCGATATTGTACTGCAGCCTCTGCTCGTCCAGCACCTGCGAGGACCTCGTGACGAACTGGACAAATCGGATGGGAATGTAGTGTCGATAGTATCCCAATCCGACCACAGCCATCCCCTGTTCCAGAATGCTCTGGATGTCCTCGAGGCCCTCGCGAAACTCCGGCGGCGCCAGGTTCGCCGGCACAGAGGCCAGGAAGTCGTCTATGGCCTCGGCGATGCCTCCAGCGGTAATCTGGACACCTCTAAGAGCATCGGCCGCCGGCTGGATGGGCTGGGCCGAATCTCTGAGATGGGCGTCAACGACCTCATCCATCGCGTAACCCGCCCGCTTGTCGAGGTCGGCAAGCTCGTCGCCTATGGCATGGATCGCGTTGGTAGCATCTTTCAGGTCTGCTGCCGGCGTGTCAGGTCCAGGGGGGCGGGCCAGGATTTGATCCAGCAGGCTTCGGCAAAACTTGAGTCTGGACTCGATAGCCCTCAGTGCGTCGATCTGGGGCTGAAACGGACTATTACATCCGGCCACGAGGAGCAAGGCGCCGATCACAGTGGTTCCTGCATTTTTCTTGTGCATGGCGTTTTCCTTTATGCTAAGCCGCATCAGCCGTGAGGAACTTAGGGACGTCGTCACTGCTGTATCGTTTGACGACGGACTCCAGCATCGAACGCCAATCATCGGCGCTGTGCACGTTGCCATGGCGCAAAACCGCCCGCGCCAGGTCGCCGTCTTGGTTGAAGATGAACAGCGGATGGGAGCAAGCGCAGCCGATGTCACCCTTGTACGCCGACCCCTCCTGTTGGCCGCAGGTCTCCCTGACCGAACCGTCCATCTCGAGGATCAACTTGCCCAAGACGCGGCGTTTGCGAACGCGATCAACCCACGTGTCTGGCAAATCCATCAGTGCCTTCAGGTTCCTCTTGGGCGTCAGGATCACTGTTTCGAATCGGCCCATCCGGCTCGTAGATGCGGCTTGGCGGTCCTTGGCCCGATCACCCACTACCTGACGCATCGCCGGATCAACCGCAAGTCGTTCCGCGGCGTTTGCATCCTCGTGACCCGGCAGAGGACTGCACACGGATTGCCGCAGTAAGACCGCCAAGTCGTGCTGTGTGTACTTGCCCCGGCGAAGATCACGGGACATGTCGTCGGCCATCGCCGTCGGCCTCAGCGCTTCATCGTGTTCGCGATACGCGACCAATCCCTCATCAGAGGTAACGGTCGCGCCGTGGAACTCCAGCTTGATGGGGTTGTCGAACTCGACCCGCAACGCCTGCTGGCGTGCGTCACCCTTTGCATTCTCCGGATTTCAGCGGCCTGAGGTCCACCTTCGCCTGTATTCATATGAGAAACTGTCGTTTCATTATACACCACCACAAGCGTCATCTGGAAAATCCGGGCTTAAAACTGAAATCTTGCCGCCGCGGGAGGAGGATAAGTGATGCCAAAAAAGGCAGTTACGAGCGTTTGGCGCCCAGTTTAACGGCTTCGCCGATCCGTAATCGGCAATGGATCGCCAACAAGGCCGCCCTGGCTCAATAGTCCAGTCGCGCTGATCACGGCAAAGGTGTCTGCCTGGTGGTGGGCAGGGCGGTGTGGGGGGCACTGGGGGAGGGGCGCCAGGCTGTGGTGCTAAAGGGGCCCAGGCGGAAAGGGCAGCAGTACAGCCATGAGCCCCGAGTCGTTACGCCTTACGGCAACTTGACGAACCTGCGTGGCCATCGAATCGGGGCTTAGAGGGATGGAAGTTCTTTACGCACCCTCAATCCACGTGTAGAATTCCCCGCGCTCGGCCTCTGAATGGATCGGCCGTAGGAGAGCGTGCGCGAGCAGGTTTCGTCGCTCCCCCTTGCCGGGCGGGGTAGCCGAAACGTCCTGAAGTCCCTCATCCACGCGGTCAAACAGGCCGCATAAGTGCGAAAGTCGAACTTAGATCAGCGTGCCTTCTTCGACGATCTGGCCATGCTGTTGGAATCGGCCATGATGCTGGCGCGGGTGCGATCCAACCTGCCTCCGCCGGCCTTCGCCCAGGCTCGTGGCAGCCTCGAACAACGCGCTGCCGCTCTATTACTGCGCCACCGCCTCGACCCGGACGAGGAGCGGGTGGCCAGTCGGCTTCGCAAACGCCGTCAATGGCTCTTTACCTTCCTGCATCATCCAGAGGTCGAGGCGACGAACAATCGAGCTGAACGAGCCTTGCGTCCGGCGGTGGTCGCACGCAAGCTCTCGTGCGGCAGCAAAACCGAAAGAGGCAAACGTACCTGGGAGATTCTCACCAGCCTCGGCGCCACCTGCCACCAACGCGGCGCCGACTTCGTCGACTACCTCCGCCCGCTACTTACGCCTGCTCCCACCGCTCAAGCACGCTAAACACGTACGCGCCGGGACCTGTCCCTGTCTTGTGCAGCCGCAATTTCGGACGGAAACTGCGCTGCGCCCGATCGGGTGCGCACCACACGGTTGCGATGCAAGCATGCCCACGCGTAGAGCATGGATGAGGAACCCATCGCTCTTCAGATGTTACTGCGGAAGAACGCGTGAACACGTGCGCGCAGCCCATGGCGATGTAGGTCCACGTCCGGGGCGGAAAATCTCCGCCGTTGGCCGGCCAAGACTGCGGGCAGACAAATTGGCCGGCTGACTTCGACGCACGCGCGGCGAGTGGAGCTGGTAAGCCGCAATTCGTTTCCTGCTCTGCCTTTAGGGTGAAGATCCCGCACAAGGCTTGGGCCTCGGGCTCGCTGCTACGCGCGCAGGAGTGGCCCAGCCGCGAC
>DATKUK010000091.1:0-3126 GCA_035530655.1 Phycisphaerae bacterium | reverse complement strand
ACGCTGTGCCACCAGCACCTGAAAGAGCGGTTCGTCCCGCAGGCTCTGATGATCGTTGAGATCTTCGTAACCCAGCCCAATCCCGAAAACACGCTGAGTGAGCATACGATGCCGATCGTGCCGGATGCGCCTCACGCAACGTGGATCGGTGATGCACGCCGCCAGCGCCGACGTCAGTCCCAGACGCCGGTCCACCTCCCGAAGCAGCATCGCCCCGGCGTCCGAGGTCAGCCGACCCCCGTCGAAATACCCTTCCACTTTTTGCCGTTTGAGCCTGGAAAAGACCAGCTTGGATGATGTACCCTCTGTCATCGGTAAGCCTCCCTGCCTTGTATGCTGGATTTTTCACTAAACCCTATCATACAGGGTCGAGAGGTCTTTTTTTTCAGAAAACCTCAACGGTGTCGTGAAATATCCGGGCTAGATGCACGGGGTCAACGGTAAAAAAATCGGCGCCGCCGCGCGAGCCCCCCACCAACCATCCGGACCCATCCATCGCCGCCGGCGCCACCATCGTCGGCGAACACCGCGGGCAGGTCCCCGGGTCATGGCTGTTTGGCGGTTGTCTCTCAGGGGCGCAGCACGATGGCGTCGCTACAGCACGTTCGCCGTAACGACGCCATCGGTTTGCGATACCTACGTCGGTTCGGCCCGGCTAACCAGGCCGCTGGGCGTCATCGAGCCGCCCGGCCAATAGCCGATCGGCTCCACGCTCACTACCAAACGCCCGTCCTGAAGCTCCAGACCACGCCGGTGGTCGTCCCGCCGGCATTCACCTCGTCGATCCGCCAGTAGTACCACGTGTTCTTGCCCAGGTACCCGGGATCAAACGTCGTCTGCGTCTGGTTGCCCTGGAATTCACTCGGTCCGGGATTGGGGTTCGTACCGAAGTACACGTCGTGCCTGGTGGCGCCGGCCGTCCACGAAAGGTCCACGTTGCGGCTCACCCTCGTCGCATCGCCGGCGGCAGTCCTCTGGCATGGCAAGGCCGGGCGGGGCGCGCCCTATGGTGCCCCGCCCGGCCGCCGTTGCCGTTCTTACTGTGGCTATGGCGTGCCTATGATCTCCACGTCATCCAGGTAGCCGTACTCGCGAGTGCTGCTGGCGTTCTGGCGGTACCTGAACCGGAAGTTGGGGTTGTTGTTGGCCCCGCTCGGACACGTGAAGTCCTCCTGGTACCAGGAGGTGCTCTGCGTGCTGCCAAGCTCGTTCCAGCTCTGGCCGCCGTCATCCGACCACTCGCAATACAGGTATTCGCCGGAATCCAAACCCTGAGTCCTACGCCAGAACGTCACGTGGATGTCGGTATAGCCGGCGGTGCTGAGGGCCTTCGTGATCGAAGAGGTGCTGATAAGCCTCGCGCCGTAGACGCCGTTGTACTCCGCGCGACTGCTCACGGAGGCGCTTCCGCTGGTCGTCCAGCCGCCGGCGGTGAAACTGCCGCTCTCGAAGTCGTCGAAGAATAGCGTCTCCGGCTCGCCCGCGGCGTCGTTGTCGAGAATCGTGTAGGTGTGGACCGTGTTGGCGCCCAACGTGGCGCCCGTCGGATTGCTCAGCGTCACCTCGATGGTCTCATCCGACTCCACCAAGCCGTCGTCCACGATGCTGATGTCGATGGTCTCGCTCACGTCGTTCGGGTCGAACGTCAGCGTGCCGGCCGCCAGGGTGTAGTCCACCCCGCCGCCGGTGGCCGAGCCGCCGGTCACCGCGTAGTCCACGTACACCGTGCTGACCGAGGGCTCACTCAGCGACACGCTCAGGTTGACCGGCGTGACCGACTCGTCACCACTGGAACTGGTCAGATCGAACTCGACCATCGGCAACGCCGACGGAGCCGATACCGATACATCAGTGATCACTGCCGTGCACAGCACGCCGTCGCTGTGGCTGGTCACGGGCAGGCCCACGTAGGTGTCGGCCGACATGGTGAACGCCACCGAGCCAACCTCTACCCAACTACTGCCGTCGCTCGCCTTATATCCTGTGAAGGTGTTGCCGCTACGAACGATCCGCACCCAGTAAGGCGCTGTAATACCGTCACCGGGCACCGTACTAGTGCTACTACCGCCAGTCGTGGTCCGACGCTGGAACGTCGTGCCATTGCCAGGTGTGACGGCCATCATCGCGTTGATCGAATCACCGTTGAGCGTCTCGCGGATCATCACACCGGCCTTGGCCCAGACATTGGTATTCTCGATGCTCTCGACGCGAGCAACGACCTCTACGTCGCCATTGAACGGCTGGTAGACATAGTGGAAGTTGTCTGAGTTATTCCAGATGTCGTCGCCGTTGCCTTCGATCGTGAAGACGCCCGCCGCGTAACCGGCGTTACCCGCGGTGGGAGCGCCCACATCCTGGTTGTCCCAAGGTGCCGGCAGCCCAGCGTCGTTGTCCTGGATGGTGTAGGTGTGGATCGTGTTGGCGCCCAGCGTGGCATTGCTCGGATTGCTCAGCGTTACCTCGATGGTCTCATCCGACTCATCCAGCGCGTCGTCGGCCACCGTGATCACCACGTCCTGCTGTGTGACACCGACGTTAAACGTCAGCGGTGAGGCTGCGATCGTGTAGTCGTCCGGGTCAACAGCCGTACCACCCGTGACGGCGAAGTCGACCGTTACCGCCTCGTCGTAGGCCGCCGACAACGAGACGCTCAGGTTCACCGCCGCTACCGACTCATCGCCGCTGGAGGCCGTCAGATCGAAGTCCACCGTCGGATACGCGTCGTTGTCGTTGATCGTGTAGGTGTGAACCGTATTAGCACCCAGCGTGGCGTTGACCGGATTGCTCAACGTCACCTGGATCGTCTCATCCGATTCGACCAGACCGTCGTCGACCACCGTGATCGCGACGTCCTGCTGTGTGACACCGACGTTGAACGTCAGCGGTGAGGCCGCAATCGTGTAGTCATTCGGATTGACGGCCGTACCACCCGTCACCGCAAAGTCCACCGTCACCGCCTGACTGTATGACGCACTGAGCGAGACGCTCAGGTTCACCGTCGTCACCGACTCGGCCCCGCTGCTGCCGGTCACGTCAAACTGCACCACCGGCTGCGGCGGCGCCTGGCCCGTCTCGTCGGCCCCGATGTCCGGCGTGCTGCTCCGTACGTCGCTGTCGTAGTCGTCG